>NZ_JBIVXF010000012.1:0-258536 GCF_044769045.1 Streptomyces sp. NPDC090741
TGGGGTGTGGGGGGGGGGGGGCGGGGGTTTAACCCAGCCCCCGGGTTTCTTGTGCGCCCACACCCACCTGCGCCCCCACACCCCCCCCCCCCCCCCCCCCCCGGGCACCCCCCCCCGGGGGGGGGGGCGGCCCCCCGCCCCCCCACCACCCCTTCGCCTTCCCGCCCCCGCCCCCGCCTCCCCGCGCCGACTGGAGAACCGCCCATGCGCCCCCGCCCCCGCATCGCTCCGCACGGCTTGCTCCTCACCCTGTTGCTGCTGGTCGCGGGCCTGCTCCTGCCGCCGGCCACGACGGCGACGGCCGCGGACAACGGCACCTGGGGGGTGTTCCCGACGCCCCCGGCCGGCGCCGCGATGACCGACCGCGCGTACTTCTTCCACCAGGGCGCCGCCGGGACCACGGTCAGCGACAGCGTGACCGTCCTGAACGCCTCCGACCGGGAGCTGACCTTCCAGATCTTCGCCACCGACGCCGTGAACACCCCGGCCGGCGGCGCCTTCGCGCTCCTGCCGGTGGATCAGAAGCCCAGGGACGTGGGCGCGTGGACAGCGCTGGCGCCCGAGGCGGCGACCACGGTGACCGTCCCGCCCAAGGGCCGCAAGGACATCCCGTTCACGGTGAAGGTCCCGCAGGACGCGACGCCCGGCGACCACGTCGGCGGGATCGTCGCCCTCAACACCGCCGTGGAGGGCATCCGGCAGGAGGGCAAGGTCCAGGTCGGGGTGAAGCGGCAGGTCGGCTCGCGGCTGTACTTCCGGGTGCCGGGGCCGGTGACACCGGGACTGAGCGTGGAGGACGTGAAGGTCAGCCGGTCCGCGCCACTGCTGCCGTGGGTCAAGAACGCCCGCGCCACGGTCGCGTACACGCTGGTCAACCGGGGCAACGTGGTCGTCGAGCCCAATGTGGCGGTGTCCGCCGAGGGGCTGTTCGGCCGTACGGTGCTGGACCGGCCGGCCCGCGAGCTGAAGCTGGTGCTGCTGCCCGGCCAGCGGATCGAGCTGACCGAACCCTGGCCCGACGCACCGCAGTCGGACTGGGTGACCGTACGGATCTCGGCCGGGGCGACGGCCTATCCGGACCTCACCTCGGCATCCGAGGCGGAGTTCATCGCCGTGCCGTGGCCCGCCCTCGGCGCGCTGCTGGTGCTGGCGGGCGCCGCCCTCACCTTCCTGGTCCTGCGCCGCCGGCGCCGGTCCCCCGTGGAGCAGGCCGAACCCGCACCGGACTTGGCCGCGACGCATTGACGGGCAAGAACGGAGCTCGCCCCCCGCGTGAGGGGTGCGGGGGGCGAGCCGGTCTGCGGTCCTGCGGTCCTGCGGTCCTACGCGGTCAGTGGTTGCGGGGGAAGCCCAGGTCCACGCCCACCGGGGCCTCGGACGGGTCCGGCCAGCGGGTCGTGACGACCTTGCCGCGGGTGTAGAAGTGGATGCCGTCGTTCCCGTAGATGTGGTGGTCGCCGAAGAGCGAGTCCTTCCAGCCTCCGAAGGAGTGGTAACCCACCGGCACCGGGATCGGCACGTTGACGCCGACCATGCCGGCCTCGATCTCCAGCTGGAAGCGGCGGGCCGCGCCACCGTCCCGGGTGAAGATCGCGGTGCCGTTGCCGAACGGCGAGGCGTTGATGAGCGCCACGCCCTCCTCGTAGGTCTCGGCGCGCAGCACGCACAGCACCGGCCCGAAGATCTCGTCGCGGTACGCGTCGGAGTCGGTCTTGACGTTGTCCAGCAGCGACAGGCCGATCCAGTGGCCGTTCTCGAACCCGCCGACCGTGTAACCCGTACCGTCCAGGACCACGTCCGCGCCCTGGTCGGCCGCGCCCTTCACGTACGAGGCGACCTTGTCGCGGTGGGCGGCCGTGATCAGCGGGCCCATCTCGGAGGCCGGGTCGTTGCCGGGGCCGATCTTGATCTTCTCGGCGCGCTCGCGGATCTTCTCCACCAGCTCGTCGCCGATCGATCCGACGGCCACGACCGCCGAGATCGCCATGCAGCGCTCGCCGGCCGAGCCGTACGCGGCCGAGACCGCCGCGTCGGCGGCCGCGTCCAGGTCGGCGTCCGGCAGCACCAGCATGTGGTTCTTGGCGCCGCCCAGCGCCTGGACCCGCTTGCCGTTCGCCGAAGCCGTGGTGTGGATGTGGCGGGCGATGGGCGTCGAGCCGACGAAGGAGACGGCCGCGATGCCCGGGTGGGCGAGCAGCGCGTCGACGGCGGCCTTGTCACCGTGGACGACGTTGAGCACACCGGCCGGCAGACCGGCCTCGGAGGCCAGCTCGGCCAGCTTGTTGGCGGCCGACGGGTCCTTCTCGCTCGGCTTGAGGATGAAGGTGTTTCCGCAGGCCACGGCCAGCGGGAACATCCACATCGGCACCATGGCCGGGAAGTTGAACGGGGTGATGCCCGCGACCACGCCCAGCGGCTGGCGGATGGAGGCCACGTCCACCCGGTTCGAGACGGAGGTCGACAGCTCGCCCTTGAGCTGCGTGGTGATCCCGCAGGCCAGCTCGACGATCTCCAGGCCGCGCGCCACCTCGCCCAGCGCGTCCGAGTGGACCTTGCCGTGCTCGGCGGTGATCAGCTCGGCGATGGCGTCGCGGTTGGCGTCCAGCAGGGCGCGGTAGGCGAAGAGCACCTTGGTGCGGGCGGCCAGCGAGGACCGGCCCCAGCTCTGGTAGGCCTCCTGGGCGACCCGTACGGCCGCGTCGACCTCGTCGGCGGACGCGAGCGCGACCTGCGTGGTGACCTCGCCGGTCGCCGGGTCGGTGACCGGGCCGTAGTTGCCCGACGCGCCCTCGACGGTCTTGCCACCGATCCAGTGGTTGACGGTCTTCATTGCCTTGCTCCTTCACAGATGGCGACGTCGCTGCGCGGCTTGCCGGTCGTACTCCTCGCGGGCCGCGGTCGCGGACTTGCGTGTCGCGGTCTCGGCCACAGGAACATCCCACCACGCCTGTGCCGGGGGCGGGCCCGACACAGTGTCGGGTGTTCGGGTCTGTGCGTAGACACATGTGGGACGGTCCGCCGCACGCGCCTCTGCGAGGGCTTTCCGCAGGTCACCGATGGTGCGGGTGCGGATCACCGCCATCCCGAGGGAGGCCGCGTTGGCCGCGAGGTCCAGCGGCAGCGGCGCGCCGGTGTACGAACCGTCGTCCGCCCGGAAGCGGTACGCGGTCCCGAAGCCCTCCGCGCCCACGGCCCCGGAGAGGCCGCCGATGGAGGCGTAGCCGTGGTTGTCGAGGATCACCACCTTGATCGGGACGCCCTCCTGTACGGCCGTGACCAGCTCGGTCGGATTCATCAGGTACGTCCCGTCGCCGACCAGCGCCCACACCGGGCGCCCGGGGGCGGCGAGCGCGACCCCGATCGCGGCCGGGATCTCGTAGCCCATGCAGGAGTACCCGTACTCCACGTGGTACTGGTCGGCCGAGCGGGCCCGCCACAGCTTGTGCAGGTCCCCAGGGAGGGAGCCGGCGGCGTTGATCAGGATGTCCTCGGCGCCGACGACCGCGTCGAGCAGCCCGAGCACCTGTGCCTGCGTCGGGGCGGCGTCCTCGTCGGGGGCGGTGTAGGCCCGGTCGACCAGCCTCTCCCAGTCGCGTTTCTTTTCTTTGTACGCCGTCTCGTACCCGGGGTCCACGCGGTACCCGGAAACCGCGGCCCGGAGTTCTTCCAGGCCCGCTCGCGCATCGCACACCACCGGCTGACCGGCGAGTTTGTGGGCGTCGTACGGGTCGAGGTTGAGCCCGAGGAAGCGGACGGCGGGGTTCTGGAACAGGGTCCCCGAGGCGGTGGTGAAGTCCGTCAGCCGGGTCCCGGCGGCGAGGACCAGGTCGGCGCCGCGGGCCAGCCCGTCGGCGGTGGCCGTGCCGGTGTGCCCGATACCGCCGACATCGGCGGGGTGGTCGTACGGGAGCGCCCCCTTGCCCGCCTGCGTGCAGGCGACCGGGATCCCGGTCGCCTCGGCGAACTCCGCCAGCGCGGCCTGGGCCGCGCTGTGCCGGATCCCGCCGCCGGCGACGATCAGCGGGCGCGCGGAGCCCCGTACGGCTTCGGCGGCCCGCGAGAGCTCGTCCCGGTCGGGCCGGGGCCGGCGTACGGCCCACACGCGCTCGGCGAAGAACTCGGGCGGCCACTCGTACGCCTCGGCCTGCACGTCCTGGGGCAGCGCCAGGGTCACCGCGCCGGTCTGCACGGGGTCGGTGAGGACCCGCACCGCCTGGAGGGCGGCCGGGATCAGGGCCTCGGGCCGGGTGATCCGGTCGAAGTGGCGGGAGACGGGCCGGAGCGTGTCGTTGACGGAGACGTCGCCCGCGTAGGGCACCTCCAGCTGCTGGAGGACGGGATCGGCGGGCCGGGTGGCGAAGGTGTCGCCGGGCAGGAGGAGTACGGGAATCCGGTTGATGGTGGCGAGGGCGGCCCCGGTGACGAGGTTGGTGGCGCCGGGCCCGATCGAGGTGGTGACGGCGTGGGCCGAGAGCCGCCCGCACTGGCGGGCGTACCCGACGGCGGCGTGCACCATGGCCTGCTCGTTGCGCCCCTGGAGGAACGGCATTGCGCCCGGCGTCCCGCCCGGCCTCCCGCCCGGCCCGCTCTCCAGGAGGGCCTGCCCGATTCCGGCCACGTTCCCATGCCCGAAGATCCCCCAGGTGGCGGCGATCAGCCGCTGCCTGCGCCCGTCGCGCTCGGTGTACTGGGCGGCCAGGAACCGTACGAGGGCCTGGGCCACGGTGAGCCTCATGGGGTCTCGTCCTCCGCGCGGTAGAAGGGCAGCCGGGGGTCGGCGTCCTGGCTCGACCAGGTGTCCCGGACCCAGGCGTGATCGGGGTGGTCCCGGATCAGCCATTCACGGGGCTGGCCCGGGGGCCCGGCCATGACGTTGAGGTAGTACATGTCGTGCCCGGGGGCGGCGATGGACGGCCCGTGCCAGCCGTCCGGGATGAGCACCGCGTCCCCGGTCCTCACCTCGGTGAGGATGTCGGTCTTCCCGGCGGGGGACGGGGTGACACGCTGGTAGCCGAGGCCGGGGGTGTCGCCGCCGCCTCGGACGGTGTGCGGGGCGATCTCGAAGTAGTAGACCTCTTCGAGGCGGGACTCGTGGCCGGGGTGGAACTCGTCGTGCTTGTGGGGCGGGTACGAGGACCAGTTCCCGCCGGGGGTGAGCACCTCGACGGCGATGAGGCGGTCGCAGTCGAAGACGCCGGCGGCGGCGAAGTTGTTGACCTGGCGCGTGCAGTGGCCGGCGCCGCGGATCTCCACGGGGACGCCCCGGCCGGGCCCGTAACGGGCGGGCAGGATCCGTTCACACCGCGCCCCGACGAGCGCGAACCGCCCTCCGGCGGCGGACCCGATCACGGCCCGCCCGTCCCGGGGCAGGTACGCGAAGTCGCTCACCCCGCTGAACACGCTCTCGCGCCCCCGCAGTTCGAACACCTCCGGCCCCGTCGGCGCTTGGGGGCGGGGAACCGGCTCGGCGCAGCGGACCACGCACGCCCCGGCCAGCGGGAGAACGATCCACTCCCGGTCCCCGCACTCGTGCGGGTACGTCTCCCCCGGCGCAAGCTCCAGCACCCGCAGCGCCGCGAACTCCATCTCGTGCGACCCGGTCACCGTCACGGCTCCAACACCTCCTCCACCTCCTTGGCGTACGGCATCGCCGCCGAGCACGCCAGCCTCGAAGCCACGATCGCCCCCGCCGCGTTGGCGAAGCGCAGCACCCGCTCCAGGTCCCATCCCGCCAGCAGCCCATGGCACAGGGCGCCCCCGAACGCGTCCCCGGCCCCCAGCCCGTTCACCACGTCCACCGGGACGGCCGCGGCCTCCACCACCGTTCCGTCCCGCCGCATCGCCAGTACCCCTTCGGGCCCCCGCTTCACCACCGCCAGCTCCACGCCGGCCGCCAGCAGCGCCCGCGCCGCGGCCCGCGGTTCGGACTCGCCGGTCGCGATCGCGCACTCCTGCACGTTGCCGACCGCCACCGTGGCGAGACCCAGCGCCTGTGCGTACGCCTCGTCCGGCTCGCCCGGCTCCCCCTCCCACAGCATCGGCCTCCAGTCGAGGTCGAAGACCGTGATCCCGGACTTCGAGCGGGCCTCCAGCGCGGCGAGGGTCGCGGACCGGCTCGGCTGTGCGCTCAGGCCCGTCCCCGTCATCCAGAACACCCGCGCGGCCCGTACCGCCGCCAGGTCCAGCTCCTCCGGCTCGATCTCCAGATCGGGGGCCTTCGGCAGCCGGTAGAAGTACAGCGGGAAATCGTCCGGCGGGAAGATCTCGCAGAACGTCAGCGGGGTCGGATACCCCGCCACCTCCCCCGCCCACCGGTCGTCCACCCCGAATCCCCGCAGCTCAGCCCGTAGATAGGCGCCGAACGGGTCCGCTCCGGTCCGGGTGATCACCGCCACCCGGCGGCCCAGCCTGGCCGCCGCGACGGCGACATTGGTGGGCGAGCCGCCCAGGAACTTCCCGAAGGTGTCCGCTTCCGCCAGCGGTACACCCGTTGTCAGCGGGTAGAGATCCACCCCGATCCGCCCCATGGTGATCACGTCGAACGCGACATCGTCCGCGGTCGTCACAGGCAGTCCTCCCACTCGTCTCGCACCCTAAGGTGGCCGTCATGACGTCCTCCCCACCCGCGTTGACCCGTATCCGCATCGGTTCGGCTCCGGACTCCTGGGGTGTCTGGTTCCCCGACGATCCGCTCCAGACCCCGTGGGAGCGGTTCCTCGACGAGGTCGCCGACTCCGGGTACGAGTGGATCGAGCTCGGCCCGTACGGCTACCTCCCCACCGACCCCGCCCGCCTCGCGGAGGAGACCGCCGAACGGGGCCTGCGCGTCAGCGCGGGCACCGTCTTCACCGGACTCCATCACGGGCCCGCCGTCTGGGCGCAGACCTGGGAGCACGTGTCGCGGATCGCGGCGCTCACCCAGGCCATGGGCGCGGGCCACCTCGTCGTCATCCCGTCCTTCTGGCGCGACGACAAGACCGGCAAGGTGCTGGAGGACCGCACCCTCGCCCCCGCGCAATGGCGTGAACTGACCACGCAGACCGAGCGCCTGGGCCGCGAGGTGCGGGACCGGTACGGGCTGCGGATCGTCGTCCACCCGCACGCCGACACGCACATCGACACCCCCGAGAACGTGGCCCGCTTCCTGGACGCCACCGATCCGGACCTGGTCTCCCTGTGCCTGGACACCGGCCACTACGCCTACTGCGGCGGCGACAGCGTCCAGGCCATCGAGACGTTCGCCGAGCGGATCGGCTACCTCCACCTCAAGCAGGTCGACCCGCGGATCCTCGCCGAAGTCCTCGCGGAGCAGCTGCCCTTCGGGCCGGCCGTCGGCCGCGGGGTGATGTGCGAACCTCCGTCGGGGGTGCCCGCGCTGGAGCCCGTCCTCGCGGCCGCCCAGCGGCTCGGCGTGGACCTCTTCGCCATCGTGGAGCAGGACATGTACCCGTGCCCGCCCGACCGGCCGCTGCCGATCGCCCGCCGCACCCGCGCCTACCTGCGCTCCTGCGGCGCCCGCTGACTCCCCGGAGGGAACACGACATGAGCACGCTGGGCATCGCCGTCATCGGGACGGGGAAGATGGGCGCCGACCATGTCCACCGGATCGGGCGGACGGTGGGCGGGGCCCGGGTGGTGGCCGTGGCCGATCCGGACGGGGACCGGGTGAAGGCGGTCGCGGCGGGTCTGGACGGCGCGAGCGCGCACACGGATCCGGCGGCGGCGATAGCGGCTCCCGGAGTCCAGGCCGTACTGATCGCCTCCCCCGGGCCCGCGCACGAGGAGGCGATCCTGCACGCCCTGGGGCGGGAGTTGCCGGTGCTGTGCGAGAAGCCGCTGACCCCGGATCCGGCCGGGGCGGTGCGGGTGATGGAGGCGGAGCGGCGGCTGGGCCGGCGGCTGGTGCAGGTGGGGTTCATGCGACGGTTCGACGCCGAGTACGAGCGGCTGAAGGAGCTGCTGGACGCGGGCGGAATCGGCCGGCCGCTGTTCCTGCACTGCCGGCACCGCAATGCCTCCTCGCCCGCCTTCTTCACCAGCGACATGCTGATCACCGACTCCGTCGTGCACGAGGTCGACGCGGCACGCTGGCTGCTCGGGCAGGAGATCACGGCGGTGTCCGTACTCTCCCCGACGCCCAGCTCGGCGGCCCCCGAAGGGCTGCGTGATCCCCGGCTGGTCCTGCTGGAGACCGCGGGCGGGGCCATCGTCGACGTGGAGATCTTCGTCAACTGCGGCTTCGGCTACGAGGTCCGGTGCGAGGCGGTCGGCGAGTCCGGCAGCGCCCAGATCGGTGAGGGGCAGGGGATGGTCGTCCGGTCCGCGGGCCGCAGCTCCGGCGAGATCGTGCAGGACTTCACCGTGCGCTTCGCCGACGCGTACGACCGCCAGCTGCGGCGCTGGGTGGCCGCGGCCGCGCAGGGCCGGGTGGCCGGGCCCGACGCCTGGGACGGCTACGCGGCGGCCGCCGTCTCCGCTGCGGGGCTCGCCGCCGCGCACAGCGGCGTACGGACCCCGGTGGAGCTGGTGGAGCGCCCCGCCCTCTACCGCTGAACCTTTCTACCGCTGAACCTCTCTCCCACTCCTCCCCGTTGTGTCACATGTGTCACAGGCGTCGCCCTTGTGTCACGCATATCCCCATTACGCGGGTATTTCGTCACAGCCGGTCGACAAGGCCTCCCGCGCCCCCACCCTCTGCCGTTCTCCGGGCACAACCCGAGTGATCGTCACTGTCCACGCGTCGGCTCCCCCGACGGCCTTCCCGGCCGGCCCCGCCCCGTGGACAAGGAGGTGTCGTGGATGAGCGACCGACAGCTGTGGTCGTACAAGGAGATCGCCGCCCATATCCGGGTCCAGCCGGACACGGTGCGCTCGTACCGCAAGCACGGGCTTCTCCCCGCTCCCGACCACGTGGAAGGCGGCAAGTCCTACTGGTACGCCGACACGATCCGCACCTGGGTGGCCCGCCGCCCCGGCAACCGGGGCCGCCGCGAGGACTGACCCCGGCCGGGCCCCGGCGGCCCCGGCCGCGGCCGCCGGGGCCCGGCTCTGATCCCGCCCCGCCAACCCCCTAGCGGCTGCCCGCCGGTACGCGGTCCGGCTCCGGGGCCTCCCCCGGCGCCTCCCCTGCCGCCCGCGGCTCCGCCGCCGGCGCGGACTCCCCCTCGCTCAGCCCGAACCTCTCGTGCAGCCGCCGCAGCGGGCCCGGCGCCCACCAGGTGGCCCTGCCCGTCAGCTTCATGACCGCCGGTACCAGCAGGCTCCGTACGACCAGCGCGTCCATCAGCACGGCCAGCGCGATCCCGAGCCCCAGCATCTTGGTGTTGGTCACCCGGGAGCTGCCGATGGCCACCATCACCACCGCCAGGATCACGGCCGCCGCGGTGATCAGCCCGCCCGTGCGGACCAGTCCGGTGCGCACCGCCCCCTCGTGGTCCCCGGTCCGCTCGTACTCCTCCTTGATGCGGGATATGAGGAACACCCCGTAGTCCATGGAGAGCCCGAAGGCGATGCAGAACATCAGCACGGGCAGGGTGGTCTCGATGTCCCCGGTGGAGGTGAAGGAAAGCGGTCCGGAGAGGTGGCCGTCCTGGAAGACCCACACCACCGCCCCGAACATCGCCGTCAGGCTCAGCGCGTTGAGCAGGACCGCCTGGACGGGTATCAGCACGCTTCCGGTGAGCAGGAAGACCAGCAGGAGCGTGGCCAGGACCACCAGGGCCAGTGCGGCCGGCAGTTTCTCCGCTATCGCCTTCTGGGCGTCGACGAGGACGGCCGCCTGTCCGGTCACCGCGGTGTCGAACGGGGCGTCCACCTTCCGCACCTCGCCGACGAGGTCCTGGGCCTGGCGCCCCACCGGCTCGCCGTCCGTGACCACCGATATGTACGCGTATCCCGGCCGGGACCCGGAGCTCACCGGCCCGTCCACCCTCACGCCGGGCAGGGCGGCCAGCCGGTCGCGGTAGGCGGCGAGGTCGGCGGGACCGGCCGCGCCCTCGGTCAGCACGGTCAGCCCGGCGCCGGGGCTGCCCGGGAAGCCGTCGCGGATCTGCTGCTGGACCAGGTGGGAGGCGGCCGTCTCCGGCAGCTGCCGGTCGTCCACGGTGCCGAACTTCACCCCCAGGAAGGGCAGTCCCAGGAGCAGCAGCCCGGCCGTGGTGGCGATGGCGAACACCGGGGCCCGGCGCATCACCAGCGCGGTCGTCCGCGCCCAGCCCCGCCCGCTCTCGGCCCCGGCGTCCGCGCCCGGCGTCCCGGTGCCCGCCCCGGGCCGCTTACGCCGCCACAGCCGCCGCAGGTCGAGGGAGTTGACCCGCTCCCCGAGGAGCACCAGCGCCGCCGGCAGCAGGACGAGGGCGGCGGCCGCCGCGAGCAGGACCACCGCGACCCCGGCATAGGCGAAGGAGCGCAGGAAGTACATCGGGAAGAACAGCATCGCCGAGAGCGAGACGGCCACGGTCAGCGCCGAGAACAGCACCGTGCGCCCGGCGGTGCGCAAGGTGGCCCCCACGGCCGCCACCGGATCCCGCCCGGCGGCGAGCTCCTCGCGGAACCTCCGCACGATGAACAGGGCGTAGTCGATGGCGAGTCCGAGGCCGAGCGCGGTGGTCAGGTTCTGGGCGAAGACGGAGACGTCGGTGAACTCGGTGAGGCCGCGCAGCACGGCATTGGTGCCGAGGATGGCGACGATGCCCACGCCCAGCGGCAGCAGCGCGGCCACGGCGCTGCCGAAGACGATGACGAGCAGGACGAGGGTCACCGGCAGGGCGATCACCTCGGCGCGCAGCAGGTCCTCCTGGATGGTGGTGGTCACCTCGCGCTGGACGGCGACCGGCCCCCCGAGGGAGACCTTCACCGGCCCGTGCCCGCCCCGGTAGCGCGGGGCGATCCGCTCCAGCACGGCGGCGCGGGTCTTCTCGTCTCCGAGCACCCGGGCGGCGATCAGGGCCTGCCGGCCGTCCTCGGAGCGCAGCGCGGGCAGGTGCGTGCGCCAGTACGAGCCGACCCCGGCCACCCCCTGTTCGGAGGCGAGTTGCGCGGTCAGCCGCTCGGCCTCGGCGGCGACGGCGGGATCGTCCACCCCGGCCGCCCCCGACCCGGCGGCGTCCACCAGCAGGAGGAGGTTGGGCTGGGAGCCCGGGAACTCGCGCTCCAGCACCTTGGCGGCGTAGGTGGACCGGGCATCCGGGTCCTCCCAGCCGCCGCTGCCCATCCGGTCGGCGACGCCACCGCCCGCGAGGACGGCCAGGGCCGTGACCACGAGGGCGAGCAGCAGTGAGAGCCGCGGCCGGGCCGTGACGAACCGGGTCCACCGTCCGCTCTCCCCTGACGACGGCGGTTTTTTGACTTCGGACATGACTCGGTGTCCCCTTCACCGTGATTGCCAGACAACTTAAGCTGGCAAACACGAGCAGTCGCTCGCGTTTCCCAAGAATGCGAGCGATCTCTCGCGTTTGTCAATCACCCACGGGAAGCAAGGGACGGGACATGCCCGAGAGGCCCCAGGCCGAAAACGCCGCGAAGGCCCCAAAGGCCGCCAAGAAGACAGCCGGGAAGACGGCCGGGAAGACCGCGAAGAAGACCGCCACGAAGGCGGCCGCCCCGCGCCGCCAGGCCCGCGGCGAGCGCCGGATCGCCCAGCTCCTGGATGCCGCCGCCAGCGTGTTCTGCCGCACCGGCTACGCCGCGGCCAGCACCAACGCCATCGCCCGCGAGGCGGAGGTCTCACCGGGAACGCTCTACCAGTTCTTCCCGAACAAGGAGGCCATCGCCATCCACCTGGGCGACGAGCTGCTCCGGCGCGCCCGCGACATGCACGGCCAGGCCTTCCTTCCCGAGAACCTGGACAAGCCCCTGCCCGAACTGCTCGACGCCGTCCTGGACCCGGTCATCGCCTTCAACTGCGAGAACCCGGCCTTCTGGGCCCTCATGCACGGCTCCGGCATCCCCGGCATCACCCAGGAGCGCGAGGAGCTGCACTCCGGCCTGCTGACCCAGGTCCAGGACGTCCTGCGCACCTTCTGCCCGGACGGCTCACCCGAGGAGCTCACCCGCGTCTCCGGCATGGTCCTGGGCATCTTCAAGGCGGCGCTCGACCTGATCCTGGCGAGCGAGGGCGCGGAGCGCGCCGCGTACGTCGCCGAGCTGAAGACCGTACTGCTGCGCTACGTCGAGCCGATGGTCGCCACCCCCCACCTTCACTGACCCGGCCGCTCCACATACCGGCACGTCACCCCGGCTGCCGCTTCGCACACTCGCCTTGATACCCCCTAGGGGTATAGTCTTCGAGTGTCGGGAGGACGGTGGGGGTGACACCACCTGGCACCGCCGCCCCCGGCGACCGGATACGCCCTTGAAGAGGAGAACGACATGACCGCCGAGACGGACACCCAGACCACCACCGTCTACCGGGTGACCGGCATGACCTGCGGCCACTGCGAGGGCGCGGTGACCACCGAGATCTCCGCCCTGCCCGGCGTCAGCTCGGTCAAGGCCGTCGCCGCGACCGGCGAGGTCACCGTGGTCTCCGCCGCCCCGCTCGCCGAGGAGGACGTGCGCGCCGCCGTGGACGAGGCCGGGTACGAGTTCGCCGGCCAGGCCGGCTGAGCTCCTCTCCTCCCTCCTCCGCAGTACCCCGCCGGGTCGTGCCGGCCAGCTCATACTGGTTCCGTACGACCCGGCCCTCCCCCTGGAGCCGGACATGAGCAGCAGCACAGTGCACGACGGACCCATAGCGGCGGCCGAGGCCGCCGAGGTCGAGCTGACCATCGGCGGGATGACCTGCGCCTCCTGCGCCGCCCGCATCGAGAAGAAGCTGAACCGGATGGACGGGGTCACCGCCACGGTGAACTACGCCACCGAGAAGGCCCGCGTCTCCTACGGGGGCGGCGTCCAGGTCGCCGACCTGATCGCGACCGTCGTCAAGACCGGCTACACCGCCGAGGAGCCCCCGCCGCCGGAACCGGAACCGGAGACCGCGCACCCCGAGACCGGTGCGGGGGCCTCAGCCGCGGCCGAGAGCGCCCGCGACCCCGAACTGGCCGCGCTGCGCCAGCGGCTGCTGGTCTCCGCCGCCCTGGCCCTCCCCGTCGTCCTGATGTCGATGATCCCGGCCCTCCAGTTCGACAACTGGCAGTGGCTCTCGCTGACCCTGGCCGCCCCCGTGGTCGTCTGGGGCGCCCTCCCCTTCCACAAGGCCGCCTGGACCAACGCCCGGCACGGCGCCGCAACCATGGACACCCTGGTCTCGGTCGGCACGCTCGCCGCCTTCGCCTGGTCGCTGTGGGCCCTGTTCTTCGGCCACGCCGGGATGCCGGGCATGCGGCACGACTTCGACTTCTCGATCTCCCGTAATGACGGCTCCTCCGCGATCTACCTGGAGGTCGCCGCCGGCGTCGTCAGCTTCATCCTGCTCGGCCGCTACCTGGAGGCCCGCTCCAAGCGGAAGGCCGGCGCCGCCCTCAAGGCCCTGCTGGAGCTCGGCGCGAAGGACGTCGCCGTCCTGCGCGGCGGCACCGAGGTACGGATCCCGGTGGCGCAGCTCGCGATCGGCGACCGGTTCGTCGTCCGCCCCGGCGAGAAGATCGCCACCGACGGCACGGTCGTCGAGGGCGCCTCCGCCGTGGACGCCTCGATGCTGACCGGCGAGTCCGTCCCGGTCGAAGCCGGCGTGGGCGACTCCGTCACCGGCGCCACCGTCAACGCCTCGGGCCGCCTCGTCGTCGAGGCCACCCGGATCGGCGCCGACACCCAGCTCGCCCGGATGGCCCGGCTCGTCGAGGAGGCGCAGAACGGCAAGGCCGAGGTGCAGCGCCTCGCCGACCGGATCTCCGGGGTCTTCGTACCGGTCGTACTGGTACTCGCGCTCGGCACCTGGGTCACCTGGCTGCTGATCACCGACAACCCCACCGCCGCCTTCACCGCCGCCGTGGCCGTCCTGATCATCGCCTGCCCCTGCGCCCTGGGCCTGGCCACGCCGACCGCGCTGATGGTCGGTACGGGGCGGGGCGCGCAGCTCGGCATCCTGATCAAGGGCCCCGAGGTGCTGGAGTCCACCCGCCGCGTGGACACGGTCGTGCTCGACAAGACCGGCACGGTCACCACCGGCCGGATGACCCTGACCGGCGTGCACGCCGCCGAAGGCGTGGACGAGCACGAACTGCTCCGGCTCGCGGGCGCGCTGGAGCACGCTTCCGAGCACCCGATCGCCCGGGCCGTCGCCACCGGTGCGGCCGAGGCGGCGGGCGTCCTGCCGGTGCCGGAGTCCTTCGACAACCTCGCCGGACTCGGCGTCCAGGGCGTCGTCGACGGACATGCCGTCCTGGTCGGCCGCGAGCAGCTGCTGGCCGACTGGTCGATCTCCCTGACCGCCGGCCTCGCAGGCACCAAGGCGGCCGCCGAGGCCGAGGGCGCCACCGCCGTCCTGGTGGCCTGGGACGGGGCGGCCCGCGGGGTCCTGACCGTGGCCGACGCGGTCAAGGAGACCAGCGCCGAGGCGGTGTCGCAGCTGCGGGCGCTGGGCCTGACCCCGGTGCTGCTGACCGGTGACAACAAGGCGGTCGCCGAGACGGTCGCCCGCGCGGTCGGCATCGAAGAGGTGATCGCCGAGGTCCTCCCGCAGGACAAGGTGGACGTCGTACGCCGGCTGCAGGCGCAGGGCCGTACGGTCGCCATGGTGGGCGACGGGGTCAACGACGCGGCCGCGCTGGCCCAGGCGGACCTGGGCCTGGCCATGGGCACCGGCACCGACGCGGCGATCGAGGCGAGCGACCTGACCCTCGTACGAGGGGACCTGCGGGTGGCGGCGGACGCGATCCGGCTCTCCCGCCGGACCCTGGCCACCATCAAGGGCAACCTGTTCTGGGCCTTCGGCTACAACGTGGCGGCCTTGCCGCTGGCGGCCGCAGGCCTGCTCAATCCGATGATTGCGGGGGCCGCGATGGCGTTCTCCTCCGTTTTCGTGGTGAGCAACAGCCTCCGCTTGCGAAGCTTCCGCTAGTGGATCTTCTCCCCAGTCTGCGCACACTTCCTTCACGGGAGACGCAGATCACAGTGATTGCAACGTAACCATCCGGCACTGCAGTGGGTCTAATGGGGCGATGCCGGGAACGTCTTGGGGGACGTTCACGGGGGTCTTGGGGGACGTCCGAGGCATCAGCCGGCCGGGACGCGTGCCCAACGGGGTGCTTTGAGCGGCCCTCCCGACCCGTGCGGGTCCCGGCAGACACCCACTGGAGCGCACCGCGCGTGCGCTCCTCGCCGACGCCCCGGCTCGGATCCCGTGGGGGGAATCCGTTCCGGGGAAAGGAAAGCGCCCCGACCGTCGACCCGTGGGGGGATCGACGGCGGGGCGCTTTTCGCTTGCTTCGAGGTACCTCGGGTCAGCGGGCCTCGACCGGAACGAAGTCGCGCAGGACCTCGCCGGTGTAGATCTGGCGCGGGCGGCCGATGCGGGAACCCGGCTCCTTGATCATCTCGTGCCACTGGGCGATCCAGCCGGGGAGGCGGCCGAGCGCGAAGAGCACGGTGAACATCTCGGTCGGGAAGCCCATGGCCCGGTAGATCAGGCCGGTGTAAAAGTCCACGTTCGGGTAGAGGTTGCGCGAGACGAAGTACTCGTCGGCCAGCGCGTGCTCTTCCAGCTTGAGCGCGATGTCGAGCAGCTCGTCGCTCTTGCCGAGCGCCGAGAGGACGTCGTGCGCCGCCGCCTTGATGATCTTCGCCCGGGGGTCGAAGCTCTTGTAGACGCGGTGTCCGAAGCCCATGAGGCGGACGCCGTCTTCCTTGTTCTTCACCTTGCGGATGAAGGCGTCGACGTCGCCACCGTCGTTCTTGATGCCCTCGAGCATCTCCAGGACGGACTGGTTGGCGCCACCGTGCAGCGGACCCCACAGGGCCGAGATGCCGGCGGAGATCGAGGCGAACATGTTCGCCTGCGAGGAGCCGACCAGGCGCACGGTGGAGGTCGAGCAGTTCTGCTCGTGGTCCGCGTGCAGGATCAGCAGCTTGTCGAGCGCCGAGACCACGACCGGGTCGAGGTCGTACTCCTGGGCCGGCACGGAGAAGGTCATGCGCAGGAAGTTCTCGACGTAGCCGAGGTCGTTGCGCGGGTAGACGACCGGGTGGCCGACCGACTTCTTGTACGCGTAGGCCGCGATCGTCGGGAGCTTGGCCAGCAGGCGGATCGTCGAGAGGTGGCGCTGCTTCTCGTCGAACGGGTTGTGGCTGTCCTGGTAGAACGTCGACAGCGCGCTGACCACGGAGGACAGCATCGCCATCGGGTGCGCGTCGCGCGGGAAGCCGTCGTAGAAGCGCTTCACGTCCTCGTGCAGCAGCGTGTGCTGGGTGATCTCGTTGCGGAACGACGCGAGCTGGTCGACGGTCGGCAGCTCACCGTTGATCAGCAGGTACGCGACCTCGATGAAGGTCGAACGCTCGGCCAACTGCTCGATCGGGTAACCGCGGTAGCGCAGGATGCCCTGCTCACCGTCGAGGTAGGTGATCGCGGACTTGTAGGCGGCGGTGTTGCCGTAGCCGCTGTCCAAGGTGACGAGCCCGGTCTGGGCCCTCAGCTTCGAGATGTCGAAGCCCTGGTCACCGACGGTGCTTTCGACCACCGGGTAGGTGTATTCACCGTCCGCGTACCGGAGTACTACAGAGTTGTCGCTCACGTCATCCCTCACCGACGTAGTGCCTCTTCTTCGAGGTGCCCTGACTGCCTCTACCTTCCCCCATTTGGCGCAGGAGAGTGCACTCGGGGTCGGCCTTTGGTCCTTTTGACGGCACTGAGTGCCTTCAACCAGCTCATCCTGCCCCCTCCGCACCGGCGCGGGAACCCAAAATGATCGATCATCTAGGTGATGTTTCCCACCGGTATCCGGCCGGACAGCCTGGGCGCGACCGCCGTGTACCTCCTGCCTGCGGAAACGGTACGCACAGCCTGGCCGAGTGCCTTGCGGGACCCGACCAGCACGACCAGTTTCTTCGCCCTGGTCACCGCCGTGTAGAGCAAGTTGCGCTGGAGCATCATCCAAGCACCGGTGGTGACGGGGATCACCACGGCCGGATATTCACTCCCCTGGGAACGATGGATGGTGACGGCGTACGCGTGCGCCAGCTCGTCCAGCTCGGCGAACTCGTAGCCGATCTCCTCGTCCTCCTCCGTCCGCACCGTCAGCCGCTGTTCGTCCACGTCGAGGTCGGTGACCACGCCGACCGTGCCGTTGAAGACGCCGTTGGCACCCTTCTCGTAGTTGTTCCGGATCTGGGTGACCTTGTCGCCGACGCGGAAGACCCGGCCGCCGAACCGCTTCTCGGGCAGGTCCGGCCGGGCCGGCGTGATGGCCTGCTGGAGCAGCCCGTTGAGGTTTCCGGCGCCGGCCGGGCCGCGGTGCATGGGCGCGAGTACCTGGATGTCGCGGCGCGGGTCCAGCCCGAACCTGGCCGGAATCCGCCGGGCGGCCACGTCCACGGCGAGCCGCCCGGCCTCCTCGGTGTCCTCCTCCGGGAACAGGAAGAAGTCCGGCAGCCCGTCGGTGAGCGGCGGCAGGCCGGTGTTGATCCGGTGGGCATTGGTGACCACGCCCGACTGCTGGGCCTGCCGGAAGATCCGGGTCAGCCGGACCGCCGGTACGGGACCGCCCTCGGCCAGCAGGTCCCGCAGCACCTCGCCGGCGCCGACCGAGGGCAGCTGGTCCACATCCCCGACCAGCAGCAGGTGCGCACCCGGGGCCACCGCCTTGACCAGCTTGTTCGCCAGCAGCAGGTCCAGCATCGAGGCCTCGTCGACGACGACCAGGTCCGCGTCCAGCGGGCGCTCCCGGTCGTACGCCGCGTCCCCGCCCGGCTTGAGCTCCAGCAGCCGGTGCACGGTGGAGGCCTCGGCCCCGGTCAGCTCCGACAGCCGTTTCGCGGCCCGGCCGGTGGGCGCGGCGAGCACGACCTTGGCCTTCTTGGCCCGGGCCAGCTCCACGATCGAGCGGACGGTGAAGGACTTCCCGCAGCCCGGACCGCCGGTCAGGACGGCCACCCGGCGGGTCAGCGCCAGGGTGACGGCGTCCCGCTGCTCGGGGGCCAGCTTGGCCCCGGTGCGCCCGGCCAGCCAGCCGAAGGCCTTGTCCCACTCCACGTCCTGGAAGCCCGGCATCCGGTCGTCCTCGGCGCTCAGGAGCCGCCGTACCTGCCCGACCAGCGACAACTCGGCCCGGTGGAAGGGCACCAGGTACACGGCGGTCAGCGGCGGCCCGCCCTGCGGATCGGGCACGGCCTCCCGTACGACCCCCTCCGGATCGGCGGCGAGCTCGGCCAGGCATTCGATGACCAGCCCGGTGTCCACTTGGAGCAGCTTGACCCCGTCGGCGATGAGCCGCTCCTCGGGCAGGAAGCAGTGCCCCTGGTCGGTGGACTGGGACAGGGCGTACTGGAGCCCGGCCTTGACCCGCTCGGGACTGTCGTGCGGGATGCCGACGGCCTGGGCGATCCGGTCTGCGGTCAGGAAGCCGATGCCCCACACGTCGGCGGCGAGCCGGTACGGCTGGTTCTTGACCACCGAGATGGAGGCGTCGGCGTACTTCTTGTAGATCCGGACCGCGATGGAGGTGGAGACGCCGACGCCCTGGAGGAAGACCATGACCTCCTTGATCGCCTTCTGCTCCTCCCAGGCGGCACCGATCAGCTTGGTCCGCTTGGGGCCGAGTCCCGGCACCTCGATCAGCCGCTTCGGCGCCTCCTCGATCACGTCGAGGGTGTCGGTGCCGAAGTGCTCCACGATCCGGTCGGCGATCTTCGGGCCGATGCCCTTGATCAGGCCGGAGCCGAGGTAGCGGCGTATGCCCTGGATGGTTGCGGGGAGCACGGTGCGGTAGTTCTCCACCGTGAACTGCTTGCCGTACTGGGGGTGGGATCCCCAGCGGCCCTCCATGCGCAGCGATTCGCCGGGCTGGGCGCCGAGCAGGGAGCCGACGACCGTGAGCAGGTCCCCGCTGCCGCGGCCGGTGTCGACGCGGGCGACCGTGTACCCGCTCTCCTCGTTGGCGTAGGTGATGCGCTCGAGCACCCCCTCGACCACCGCCAGTTGCACCGCCCCGTTGGTTGCCATGGCACGAAGCTACCGCCCGGCGCCGACAGCCCGTCAGCCCTGTGGACAACCCGCGGCACCCTGTGACGACCCGCGACAACCCAGAAGGGGGTCCGGCCTCGCGGCCGGACCCCCTCACGGTTACCCCTCCTGTGTCGGACTTCCCGATCCCCCCAGATCCCTCCCCGGAAGTGCCGACGCACCATACGACCCGCTGCCCCGCTCCGGGGTTGCACGCGGAATCGGAACTTTACGTTTCCATTACCTCGGCGGGCTCGGGAGTCGATCCGAAGTGCCGGTGAATCACCACAGAAGTAGCGTTTCAGGCATGAGTGAATCTTCATTCCAGGATGACGTGCTCGGCGAGCTCGGCCCGGACCGGCTGAGCGAGATCGCCGGCCTGCTCGGTACCGACGCGGCGGGTGCCCGCGAGACCGTCGCGAATACGGTCGGCGCCCTGACCGGCGGCCTCCAGGAGAAGGCCGACGCCGATGACGACGACGGCAACGAGGTCCGCCAGGCCTTCGCCGAGGTCGCCGAACCCCCGCTGCAGGGCGTGGCCACGCTCGGCGGCGGGCTGCTCGGCGGCGGTCTGATGGCCGGGGTGCTCGCGAAGGTGAGCAGGCCGGTCGCCGCGGCGGTGTCCAAGAAGACCGGTATCCCCGCGGCCACCGTCACCCGCGTCATCGAGATGCTGATCCCGGTGTTGCTGGCGGTCTTCGCCAAGCGCGCGGCGGCCGGCAAGGGCGCCGCCGCAGGAGCCCCGGGCGCCGCTCCGGGAACCGCTCCCGGCGCCGCCCCGGCCGAGGGCGGCGGGCTCGGCGACCTGCTCGGCCAGATCCTGGGCGGCGGCAAGAAGTAGCCCGCTACCCTGGGGCGCCATGGAGCCCCCTGCTGACAACTCCGCCGCATCGGTGCGGCTGCGGGAACCCGAGCCCGGGGAGCTGGGCTGGATCGTCCAGCGGCACGGCGCGCTCTACGCCGCAGAGTACGGCTGGAACACCGACTTCGAGGGTCTGGTGGCCCGGATCGTCGCGGACTTCGCCGAGGATCACGACCCGTATCTGGAGCGGGTCTGGATCGCCGAGCTGGACGGCCGCCCGGTCGGCTCGGTGATGTGCGTGCGCGAGGACGGCCCGCCCGGCACGGCGCGGCTGAGACTGCTGCTCGTGGAGCCGGAGGGCCGGGGCCACGGCATCGGGTCGCTGCTCGTCGACGCGGTCGTCGCGTTCGCCCGCTCCGTCGGCTACCGCGAGCTGGTGCTGTGGACCAACGACGTGCTGACCTCGGCGCGTTCCCTCTACGAGCACGCCGGGTTCACCTTGGTGGCCGAGCGCCCGCACCGCTCGTACGGCGTCACCCTCACGGGGCAGGACTGGCGGCTGCCGCTGCGGGAGGACTCCCCGCACTGAGCTCCGCCGTACCGCCCTCCACCGGGCCGCTGCCCGCCGCCGTGCCACTGTCGGCCACCGTCGTACGGGTGCCCGCGCGGGCGGGGGCCAGTGAGGTCACGCCCACCCCGCCGACCAGCAGCAGCGCGGCCACCCACCGCAGCCCCGAGATCCCCTCGCCCAGGACCAGCGCGGCCGAGGACATCCCGAACACCGGCACCAGCAGCGAGAACGGCGCGACCGACGAGGCCGGGTAGCGCTTCAGCAGGTAGTTCCAGGCCCCGAACCCGAACACGGTGGACACCCAGGCGACGTACGCGATGACCGCGGCCCCGGACCAGTCCAGGGCGCGCAGCGCGGCCAGGTCCCGCTCGGGCCCCTCCAGCAGCAGCGAGAGCGCGAACAGCGGCAGCACCGGGACGGTGCACACCCAGACCATGAAGTTCAGCGCGTCGGGCGGGGACGCCTTGCGGGTCAGCACGTTGGACACGCCCCAGCAGGCGGCGGCCGCGACGACCAGGGTGAAGCCGAGCACCGGCCCGGAGGTGCCCCCGTCCACGGCGGCGACGGCGATCCCGGCGAGCGCCACGGCCATGCCGGCCATCCGGACCCGCCCCGGCCGCTCGCGCAGGACGAGGGAGGCGAGGACGGCGGTGAAGACGGACTGCACCTGGAGCACGAGCGAGGACAGTCCGGCCGGCATCCCGGCGGCCATGCCGGTGAAGAGGAGGCCGAACTTGGCGACGCCGAGGGCCACTCCGACCGCGATGATCCACTTCCAGGCGGTCTTGGGCCGGCCGACGAAGAACACGGCGGGCAGCGCGGCGACGAGGAAGCGCAGGGCGGACAGGAGCAGCGGCGGGAAGTGGCCGAGTCCGATCTCGATGACGACGAAATTGAAGCCCCAGACGGCGGCGACGAGTACGGCTAGTGCGGTGTGAACGGGACGCATGCTTCGAGCATCGACGCAGCGACCATGTAGCACCAGCGCGGATCTCTTCCGGGATGGATGAAGCATCGCTTACGGGTGCCCTGCGCGCCGGGGGTGCCTACGATGGGCCGCATGCTCGACCTCTCCCGGCTGCGCGCCCTGCACGCCGTCTCCGTCCACGGCTCGGTCGCGGGCGCGGCGGCCGCCCTCGGATACACCCCCTCCGCCGTGTCCCAGCAGATCGCCAAGCTGGAGCGGGAGACCCGGACCACGCTGCTGGAGCGGCGCGGACGCGGGGTCGCGCTCACCGAGGAGGCCCGGCACCTCGCCGAGACCGCCCAGGAGTTGCTGGCGATCGTGGAGCGCGCCGAGACCACCCTGGAGGAGCGGCGCGGGCAGCCGAGCGGGCTGCTGACCGTGGCCGCCTTCGCGTCGGCGGCGCGCGGGCTCATGCCAGGGGCGCTCGCCGATCTCGCGCGCCGGCACCCCGCGCTGGACGTACGCCTCACCGAGGTCGACCCCCACCTCTCGGTGGACCTGGTGGCCCGGGGGGTCACCGATCTGGCGGTGGCCCACGACTGGGACATCGCCCCGCTGCCGGCCCCGGAGGGCGTCGAGCAGGCGGTCATCGGGGACGACCGCTGCGACCTGGTGGTACCCCGGGACCACCCGTTCACCGAGCGGGCGGTCATCCGCCGGGCAGACCTCGGCGGCCAGCGCTGGGTCTGCCAGCCGCCCGGCCGGGTCTGCCACGACTGGCTGATGCGGACGCTGCGCACCGCCGGGTTCGAGCCCGACATCGCGCATGTGGCCGAGGAGAACCACACCATCGTCGCGCTGGTCGCGGCCGGGCTCGGGGTGGCCGTCGTACCCCGGCTGGGCACCGGGGCGCTGCCGCCGGGCGCGGTGGCCGTACCGCTGGAACCGGGCCCCGTACGCAGGTTGTACGCCGTGTGGCGCGCGGGGGCGGCCCGCCGGCCGGCGATCACCGAGGCCGTACGGACCCTGCAGGAGCACTGGGCGTACGCGGCACCCCTTCCGGGGGACCTCCCGAGTGTCCGCGGCGGCCTTCGCGCAGCCCGGCAGTAGGGTCCGGCCCGTGTCGTACCACGCGTCCCGCAGGTCCCTGCTCACCGCAGCCGCCATCGCCGCCGTCACGGCCGCCGGGGTGGCCTCGTACGCCGCGGTCGGCGACCCGGGCGGCGAGGGCGGCCGGCCGCGCCCCGACGACGGGCACTCCGGCGACGGGCACTCCGACGACGGGCGCCCCGGCGACCGGCCGCCGGGCCGGGCGCCCGACCGGGCCGCGCTGCGCCGCCTGGTGGCCGGGATGAGCCTGGCGGAGAAGGTCGGGCAGCTCTTCGTGTCCCGCGCGTACGGGCATTCGGCGACCGATCCGGATCCGGCGGACGCCGAGCAGAACCTGAAGCTGTTCGGGGTGCGCACGGCCGCTGAGCTGGTCTCCCGCTACCACCTCGGCGGGATCATCTACTTCTCCTGGGCCCACAACACGCGGGGCCCGCAGCAGATCGCCGAGCTGTCGGCCGCCCTCCAGCGGGCGGCGGCCGGGACCGGCTCCGGCGTCCCGCTGCTGCTCTCCACGGACCAGGAGCACGGCGCCGTGGCTCGCATCGGCAAGCCCGCGACGCTGCTGCCGGGGGCGATGGCCCTGGGGGCGCGGCACGGCGCCGACGGTACGGGTAGCAGTACGGGTAATACGGGCGATACCGCGGCCACCGCCGAGGCCCGCCGGGCGGCGCGCATCGCGGGCGCCGAGCTGGCCGCGATGGGCATCCGGCAGGACTACGCGCCGGTGGCCGACGTGAACGTCAACCCGGCGAATCCGGTGATCGGCGTACGGTCCTTCGGCTCCGACCCGCAGGCCGTGGCGGCCCTGGTCGCCGCCCAGGTCCGCGGCTACCAGGGCGCCGGAGTGGCCGCGACCGCCAAGCACTTCCCGGGCCACGGGGACACGGAGACCGACAGCCACGTCGGGCTGCCGGTGATGCGGCACAGCCGGGCCCAGTGGGAGGAGCTGGACGAGCCCCCCTTCCGGGCTGCGGTGGAGGCGGGCGTGGACGCCGTGATGACGGCGCACATCGTCTTCCCCGCGCTCGACCCTTCGGGGGACCCGGCGACCCTCTCCGGGCCGATCGTGACCGGCATCCTGCGCGAACGCCTGGGCTTTCGGGGGGTGGTGGTCACCGACGCCCTCGACATGGCCGGGGTACGCCAGAAGTACGGGGACGACCGGGTCCCGGTACTGGCCCTGAAGGCGGGCTGCGACCAGCTGCTGAACCCGCCGGACCTGGGCCTCGCGCACCGCAGCGTGCTCGCGGCCGTCGAGGCGGGCGAGCTGACGCAGGCCCGGATCGAGGAGTCGGTGCTGCGGATCCTGGAACTGAAGGCCCGCCGCGGCCTGTTCGACGCGGCGCACACCGCCGCAGGGCGGACGGACGCGCTGGTGGGGATCCCGGCGCATCTGACGGCCGCCGACGAGATCGCGGCGGGTACGACGACCCTGCTGGCCAATCCCGTCAAGCTGCTGCCGCTGGACCCGTCGGCCGCGCCCCGGGTGCTGGTCACCGGGACCGACCCCGCCTCCCCCAGCGGTACGACGGGGCCCCCTACCGCGGTACTGGCCCGGGAGCTGGCCGCCCTGGGCTGCCGGGCGACGGCCGCACCGCCCGCCCGGGCGGTTGCCGCGGCTCCCGGCAACGCGGCGGTACTGGTGTGCACGTACAACGTCGCCGAGGGGGACGATCCGCAGCGCACGCTGGTCACGGAGCTGCTGGCCACCGGGGTGCCGGTGGTCGTGGTGGCGATCCGCAATCCGTACGACCCCGCCCGGCTGCCCACCTGCGCGGCGGAGCTGGCGACGTACACCTGGACGGACGTGGAGATGCGGGCGGCGGCCCGGGTGGTCACCGGGGCGGTACGGCCCTCGGGCCGCCTCCCGGTCCCGGTGCCGGGCCGCTACCCGCTGGGCCACGGGCTGTCGTACGACTGAGTACGACCTAGTACGACTGAGTACGCCTGGTACTGGCCGTACTACCTCTCCCGTGGCCCCTCGGGCCCTACCGGGGAGCTACGGCCGCAGCTGCGGCTCGCGCTCCACGTCCTTCTGGTCGAGCACCGCGTCGGGCTTCGCCAGCGGCGTCGCCCGGCCCGCGTCGGCGAGCGCGGCGGCCGGGGCGACCCCGGCCCACTGCAGGATCTTCTGCGTGGCCAGCGCCTTCTCGCCGTCCAGGAGCTTGGCGACGTTGGCCCCGTGGTTGGCGCCCGGCGCGATCATCACGTAGCTGTCGCGCACCCCGTAGCCGAGGTGGAACGGTTCGGCACCCCACGGGTCGTTCTGCCCGTACACGAACAGCATCTGGTTCGCGTTGTTCTTCACCCAGTTGTCGACGTCCGCCATGACCCCCGGCTGGAAGGTCATCGGGATGTCACGGGGCACGAAGTTGCGCGGCGGCTGGTAGCCGTAGCGGCTCAGGCCCCCCAGGTGCGGCTGCTTGATGTCGGGCGAACCGAGCTGCGTACCCGCCTGGTAGTAGTACGGCGTGTACGTCTCCACGCCCTGGTCGGCGTAGGCCGAGAACCCGGAGATCGTGTCGATCGAGTCCCAGATCTCCTGGTCGCTCGCGGTCGCCGCGGCCGGGATGGAGGCGCAGTCGGCCAGCAGGCTGTACTGCCAGAAGGCCCACACGTAGTCGAGCACGACGGCCTCGTAGGCCTTGTCGAGGTTGCCGACGGTGGTGAAGGTCCAGCCGTTCTCGGCGGCGGCGGCCGCGTACTTGGCCTCCAGCGGCTCACGGCGTACGAGCGCCTCGCGCTGCACCGCGTTCAGCTTGTCGCGGCACTCCTTGGTGCCCACCTTGTTGAAGAACCGGTCGTACGCCGAGTCCTCCTTGTTGACGACGTCGTTGGGCGCGACGTACGCGACGACACCGTCCATGTCGCGCGGGTAGTAGCGCTCGTAGTAGGTCGCCGTCATACCGCCCTTGCTGCCGCCCGTGGCCAGCCAGTTCTTCTTGTAGACCTTCTTCAGGGCGGTGTAGATGCGGTGCTGGTCGCTGGCGGCCTGCCAGATGTCCAGGTTCGCCCAGTTGGCCGGATCGGGCCGGGAGGGCGTGAAGAACCGGTACTCCAGCGACACCTGGTTGCCGTCGACGATGGTCGTCGGCTCGCTGCGGCGCGGGCTGGTGTTGACGTTGTAGCCGGAGGTGTAGAAGACCGTGGGCCGGGAGACGTCCTTGTGCAGCAGGGTGAGGCGCTGCTTGAAGGTGCCCTTCGACGGGTTCCGGTGGTCGACCGGCTGCTCGTAGTTCAGTATGAAGAAGCGGTACCCGGGGTACTCCTTCTCCTCGATCAGACTCATCCCCGCAATGGCGAGGATCTCGTCCTTGATGTCCGTCGCGGCGGACGGCCCCGCGGCGGTGGCCGCCTGGGCCGTGAAGCCGGCTGCGCCCATGGTGCCGATCAGCACCACGAGCGACAGCAGCCAGCCGAGCGTCTTGCGCATTCACCCTCCCCTGAGTTCACTTCGGTCGCCCGTGAACCTAGCGGGGTCAATGCGCCGCTGACCAGACCTAGTTGGGACGCTTGATCAGCACAGAATCCAGCCGGAATCGACAGATCCGGCCTCGATGCTCCCCTTTACATACACGCAGCGGCTGATCGCACCGACGGTGACAGCTCCGGCATATCGGGTGAATTGCCCGGCGTCGCGGACCGGAACCCCGCCGCGCGGCTGGATGCTGACCGCCATCGCCCGGCGCCGGCCCGGGTCGTGGGCGACGGTCACCGCGCAGGCCTGCGTACGGCTCTTGTAGACGCGCACCTCGCCCGTCGGCAGCGACAGCGTCCTGACCAGGTCGCCCCCGCAGCCACCGGTCGCCGCGTGCGCCGAAGGCGCCGCGAGCAGCCCGCCGACGCACAGCATCAGCCCCGCCGCGAACACCCTCGCCGACGCGGCCCCCCGGCCGCGCCCCTTCCGCCCGTGCTCCACCCTGTCCCCCGATCGGTCGTACGTGACACGTACGCACGTACGACGCACAGAACCCCCGGAAGGTTGCTCGCAGCAAGAGCCGGGGGGTCTGCGGGCCGGGTCGGGCCGGCGGCGCGGGGTCAGGCGGCGGCGCGTTCGTCCTCGCCCACGAAGGTGCGCCACAGTTCGGCGTAGCGGCCGCCGCGGGCCACGAGTTCGGCGTGGGTGCCGTCCTCCACGACCCGGCCGCGGTCCATGACCACGACGCGGTCGGCGCGCGCGGCCGTGGTCAGCCGGTGCGCCACCACGAGGGTGGTGCGCTTGCCGGCGAGCCGGTCGGTGGCCTGGTTGACCTGGGCCTCGGTGGCCAGGTCGAGTGCGGCGGTGGCCTCGTCGAGCAGCAGCACGTCCGGGTCGACGAGTTCGGCGCGGGCCAGCGCGATCAGCTGGCGCTGGCCGGCCGAGAGGTTGCGGCCCCGCTCGGCGACGGTGTGCAGGTAGCCGCCTTCGAGGGTGGCGATCATGTCGTGGGCGCCGACCGCGCGGGCGGCGGCCTCCACCTCGGCGTCGCCCGCCTCGGGCCGCCCGTAGGCGATGGCGTCGCGGACCGTCCCCGGGAAGAGGTACGGCTCCTGGGGGACGACCCCGAGCCGGTGGCGGTACGCCGTCAGGTCGAGCTCCCGCAGGTCGGCGCCGTCGGCGGTGACCCGGCCCGAGGTCGGGTCGTAGAACCGGGCCACGAGCTTGACCAGCGTGGACTTGCCGGCGCCGGTCTCGCCGACGAAGGCGACGGTCTGGCCGGCGGGTATCCGCAGGCTGATTCCGGCCAGCGCCTCGCCCTTCTCGCCGCGCTCCTCGGCGGTGCCGTAGGCGAACCGCACGTCCTCGAAGGCGATCTCGCCGCGCAGCTCCTCGACCGCACGCGGGTCGGCCGGGCGGGGGGTGCTGGTGGGTTCGCGCAGCAGCCCCTGGATCCGGCCGAGCGAGACGGTGGCCTGCTGGTAGCCGTCGAAGACCTGGGAGAGCTGCTGGACGGGGGCGAAGAACAGGTCGATGTAGAGCAGGTACGCCACCAGCGCGCCGGTGGTGAGGGTGCCGGCCTCGACCCGGCCCGCGCCGACGACCAGCACGGCGGCCGCGGCCCCGGAGGACAGCAGCTGCACGAAGGGGAAGTAGACGGATATCAGCCACTGGCCGCGCACCCGGGCCTGGCGGTACGAGTCGCTCCGCTCGGCGAACCGGGCGGCGCCGAGTCGCTGGCGGCGGAAGGCCTGGACGATGCGCAGCCCGGAGACGGACTCCTGGAGGTCGGCGTTGACCAGGCTGACCCGGTCGCGGGCGAGCTCGTACGCGGCGACCGACTTGCGGCGGAACACGATCGTGCCGATGACCAGCACGGGGAGGGTGGCGAAGACGATCAGCGCGAGCTCGACGTCGAGGACGAGCAGGGCGATCAGGATGCCGAAGAAGGTGAAGACGGAGACGACGGCGGTGACGAGCCCGGTCTGCAGGAAGGTGGACAGGGCGTCCACGTCGGTGGTCATCCGGGTCATGATCTTGCCGGTCAGCTCGCGCTCGTAGTAGTCGAGGCCGAGGCGCTGGAGCTGGGCGAAGATCTTGACGCGCAGGGCGTACAGGACGCGCTCGCCGGTGCGCCCGGTCATCCGGGTCTCGGCGAACTGGGCGGCCCACTGTGCGACGACCACGCAGAGCGCGAGGGCGGCGGCCACCCAGACGGCGCCGAGGGCGGCCTGCTCGACGCCCTTGTCGATGCCGTGCCGGATCAGGATCGGGAGCAGCAGCCCGGAGCCGGCGTCGACGGCGACGAGGCCGAGGCTGATGGCGAGGGGCGCCCAGAAGCCCTGGAGCAGGCGGCGCAGGTTGTAGCTCTTCTCGGCGGCCGCCGCGCGGTCCTCGTCCACGGCGGGCTCGTCGTCGGCGGGCGGCAGGGCGGCCACCTGCGCGAGCAGTTCGGGGGTGGCCGGCATGCCGGCGACGGCGCCGGCCACGGAGGCGCCGGGGGCTCCGGTCCCAGGGGCTCCGGTCCCAGGGGCTCCGGTCCCAGGGGCTCCGGTCCCAGGGGCTCCGGTTCCGGCGGTGTTCGCGGCGGCGGACTCCGCGTCCTCTTCCTCTTGTTCCTCCTGGCGGCGCCAGAGCTCGGGGGTCACCCCGTCCGCGACCCGCCGCTTGGCGTTGACCGGCTCGGAGTCGATCTCGGCTTCGAGCTCGATGTCCCGCTCCAGTTTGCCCTCGATGTCCCGCTCGAACTCGGCCATCGCGGGCGAGTCGGCGGTGCGCGGCGAGCCGGCGCCGAGCGCGTCCGGGTCGGTGAGCAGGCGCCGGTAGAGGGGCGAGCGGCGCTCCAGTTCCTCGTGCGTACCGATGTCGGAGAGCCGCCCGCGGTCGAGTACGGCGATCCGGTCGGCCAGCGCGAGCGTGGAGCGGCGGTGGGCGATGAGCAGGGTGGTGCGGCCTGCCATGACGGCGCGCAGCGCCTCGTGGATCTCGTGCTCGACGCGGGCGTCCACGGCCGAGGTGGCGTCGTCCAGGAGCAGCAGCCGGGGGTCGGTGAGGATGGCGCGGGCGAGCGCGATGCGCTGGCGCTGGCCACCGGAGAGGGTGAGCCCCTGCTCGCCGACCTTGGTGTCGTACCCGGCGGGCAGAGCCTGGATGAACGATTCGGCCTGGGCGGCGCGGGCGGCGGCCTCGACCTGCGCGTCGGTGGCGTCCGGCTGCCCGTACGCGATGTTGGCGCGGATGGTGTCGGAGAAGAGGAACGAGTCCTCCGGTACGAGTCCGATGGCGGCGCGCAGCGAGTCGTACGTCAGCTCGCGTACGTCGTGCCCGCCGACGCGGACGGTGCCGCGGTCGGCGTCGTAGAAGCGGGGCAGGAGCAGGGAGACGGTGGACTTGCCGGAGCCGGAGGCCCCGACGACGGCGACGGTCTCGCCCTCGGCGATGGAGAGCGAGAACCCGTCCAGGACGGGCCGCTGGGGGTCGTACCCGAAGCCGACCTCGTCGAACTCGACGGTGGCGGGGGCGTCGGCGGGCAGCTCCTGCGTGCCCTCTTCGATGACCGGCTCGGTGTCGATGAGCTCGAAGACCCGCTCGACGCCGGCGCGGGCCTGCTGGCCGACGGTGAGGACCATGGCGAGCATGCGGACGGGGCCGACGAGCTGGGAGAGGTAGGTGGAGAAGGCGACGAACGTGCCGAGGGTGATGTGCCCCTGGGTGGCCATCCAGCCGCCGAGGGCCAGCATGGCGACCTGTCCCAGGGCGGGTACGGCCTGCAGGGCGGGGGTGTAGCGCGAGTTGAGCCGGATGGTCCGCATCCGGCCGGCGAACAGCCGGCGCCCGGCGGTGCGCAGCTTGCCGGTCTCCTGCTCCTCCTGGCCGAAGCCCTTGACGACGCGGACGCCGGTGACGGCCCCCTCGACGACGGTGGCGACGGCGGCCGCCTGGCCCTGGGCCCACCAGGTGGCGGGGAAGAGCTTCTTGCGGCTGCGCTTGGCGATGAACCAGAGGGCGGGGGCCATGAGCAGCGCGACGAGGGTCAGCAGCGGGGACAGCGCCAGCATGATCCCGAGGGATATCCCGAAGAGGAGGAAGTTCCCGATGGTCATGGGCAGCATGAAGAGCAGCCCTTGGATCAGCTGGAGGTCGCTGGTGGCGCGCCCGATGACCTGGCCGGTGGACAGCTCGTCCTGGCGGCGCCCGTCGAGGCGGGCGATGGTGTCGTACATGTCGGTGCGCAGGTCGTGCTGGACGTCGAGCGCGAGGCGGCCGCCGTAGTACCTGCGTATGTAGGTCAGTACGTACACGAGGGCCGCGGCGCCTATGAGGAGCCCGGCCCAGACGCCCATGGGCTTGGTGTGGTCGCCGATGACGTCATCGATGATGACCTTGGTGACCAGGGGTACGAGTGCCATGACGGCCATGCCGGCCAGTGAGGACCCGAGGGCGAGCAGCACATTGGTCCGGTACCGCCAGGTGTAGGCGGTGAGCCGCCTCGCCCAGCCCTGTTTCTCGCCCGCTGCCTTCGCCACGTGGTCCTCCCCGTTCGTCAGTCCTGCCGCCTCCCCCAACGCCCCGACCGGCTGATTTCATCCCGCCGCAACAATCGCACTGCCGCCCGAACGCCGCACGCAGGCTTCACCCCTCCGGGGGACTCCGACTGCGCCGGCTGGGCCGCGCCCGGCGGGGCCGCCCGTGCAGGGGCAGAGGCGGCAGCGGAACTAGAGGTGCGTCGGGGCGAACATTTTCAGGGTGGCCGGGAGGACGAGGAGGGTGGGGCCCGGGGTGGCCAGGGACTTCTTCAGGTCCTCGCGGAGGGTTTCCGGAGTCGTCGTCGATGCCGGGACGCCGAAGGATTCGGCCAGGGCCACGAAGTCCGGGCGGGTCAGTTCCGTGCCCGTCGTGCGGCCCTCGAAAGCGTCCGTCATGTATTCGCGCAGGATGCCGTAGCCGCCGTCGTCCACGATCAGCCAGGTCACGTCCAGGTCGTGCTGCTTCGCCGTCGCCAGGTCCGCGATCGAGTACATCGCGCCGCCGTCGCCCGAGACCGCCAGGACCGGGGTGCCCGGTTCCGCGACGCAGGCGCCGAGGGCCGCCGGGAAGGCGTAGCCGAGGCCGCCGGCGCCCTGCGCCGAGTGCATCGTGTTGGGGTGCTTCGCGTCGAACGCCGACCAGGCCCAGTACGACAGGATCGTCATGTCCCAGAAGGACGGGGAGCGGGCGGGGAGCGCCGCGCGGATCGACGTGAGGAGCCCGCGCTCCAGCGTCACGTCCTGCGTCGACAGGCGACCCTCGATCTCCGACAGGAGCAGGCGCACGCGTTCCGGTGCCTGTACGTCCTCACGTTCCGAGACCGTCTCCAGGAGGGCCTGGAGGGCCAGGCGGGCGTCCGCGTGGATGCCGAGGGCCGCGTGGTTGGACTCCAGCTTGCCGAGGTCCGCGTCGATCTGGACGACCCGGCCCGTCGGGAAGAAGGTGTGGTAGTTCGAACTCAGTTCACCCAGGCCGGAGCCCACGACCAGGAGAACGTCCGCGTCCTCCAGGAAGTCCGTCATGTGGCGGTCCTCCAGCCAGGACTGGAGGGACAGCGGGTGGGTCCACGGGAAGGCGCCCTTGCCGCCGAACGTGGTGACCACCGGGGCGTTCAGCCGCTCGGCCAGCTGACGCAGCTTGCCCGCCGCGTCCGAGCGGATCACCCCGCCGCCCGCGATGATCACGGGGCGGGAGGCCCGCTCCAGCCAGTGCGCCGCGAGCGCGGTGAGCTCGGGCCGCGGGACCAGCTCGTGCGGGGTCGCGTCCACACCCGTGACCTGCGGGATCACCGTCTCCGCGCGCAGTACGTCCTCCGGGATCTCCACCCAGACGGGGCCGTGCGGAGCCGTCAGCGCCGATTCCCAGGCCTCCGCGATCACGGAGGGGATCTGCGAAGGCGTGCGGGCCGTGTGGACCGACTTCACCACGTCCCGGAACGACGCCGACTGGTCCCGCAGTTCGTGCAGGTGCCCGCGCCGGCCGCCGCCCAGGCCCGCCACCGGGACCTGCGAGGCGATGGCGAGGACGGGGGCCGAGGCGGCGGCCGCCTCCGCCAGGGCCGGCAGGGCCATCAGCGCGCCCGGGCCGGTCGAGAGCAGCAGGGGAACCGCCTCGCCCGTGATGCGGCCGTACGCATCCGCCGCGAAGGCGGCGTTGTTCTCCGTCCGCAGCCCGACCAGCCGAAGGTCGGAGCGCCCCACCGCGTCGAAGAGGCCGAGCGCGTGCTGCCCCGGCAGCCCGAACACGGTGGTGGCGCCGAGCGAGCGCAGCGTCTCCACGACCAGGTCCCCGCCCGTCCGCCCCGGCGGCGGCGCGAGGGCGGCCGCCCGCTGGGCCTCGGTGGGACGGAGTACCAGGTCGTGGTCGTGCGTCACGTGCGCTTACTCGCCCTTCTCAGGTGCTGCTTCGTCCTCGAAGCCGCACTGTGCTTATCGGCCCTGCCTGGCGGCAGCGATCTGGCGGCTCATGATCGTCGTCAGCTCGTACGCGGTGTGCGAGGCCGCGACCGAGGTGATCTCGGCGTGATCGTACGCCGGGGCGACCTCGACGACGTCCGCCGAGACCAGGTTGCAGGAGGACAGCCCGCGGATGATTTCCAGCAGCTCGCGGGAGGTCATGCCGCCCGCCTCCGGCGTACCGGTGCCGGGCGCGTGCGCCGGGTCCAGCACGTCGATGTCGATCGAGATGTACAGCGGGCGGTCGCCGATGCGCTGGCGCAGCTGGTCCGCGACCTCGTCGGCGCCGCGCCGGTAGACGTCGGCCGAGGTCACGATGCCGAAGCCCATCTTGGCGTCGTCATCCAGGTCCTGCTTGCCGTACAGCGGACCGCGCGTGCCGACGTGGGACAGCGCCTCGGTGTCGAGGATGCCCTCCTCCACGGCGCGGCGGAACGGCGTGCCGTGCGTGTACTCGGCGCCGAAGTACGTGTCCCAGGTGTCCAGGTGCGCGTCGAAGTGCAGCAGCGCGACCGGGCCGTGCTTCTTCGCGACGGAGCGGAGCAGCGGGAGGGCGATGGTGTGGTCACCGCCGAGGGTCATCAGGCGGGAGCCGGCGCCGAGGAGCTCGTCCGCGGCCGCCTCGACCGTCTCGACGGCCTCGTTGATGTTGAAGGGGTTCACGGCGATGTCGCCGGCGTCCGCCACCTGGGCGAGCGCGAACGGGGAGGCGTCCTGCGCCGGGTTGTACGGGCGCAGCAGACGGGAGGCCTCGCGGATGGCGTTGCCGCCGAAGCGGGCACCGGGACGGTACGAGACACCGGAGTCGAACGGGACACCGACGACGGCGACGTCCGCCGAGCCGACCTCGTCCAGGCGGGGCAGCCGGGCGAAGGTCGCGGGGCCCGCGTAGCGCGGGATGCGGGAGGAGTCGACCGGTCCGCGCGGCGTCTGCTCGGTGCGCTCGTTGCTCATCGGGGTGTGCCCTTCTGGATGTCCTACGGTGCGGTCCTTCGAGCGTAAGCGGCGGGTGCCTGGGCGCGAAGTGTACGTTTTATCCACCGAGCGACCTCGAACTGTACGGAGCATCCATGCCGAAGCCTGCCGGGGCCGACAGCCCGCCCACGCCCGCGGTCGGGCTCGGCGCGCTGCTCGCCGACCAGGCACTGGAGCTGCGGCTGGTCGCCGGGCCGGATCGGGCGGAGGTGCACGGGGTGCACGCCTCGGAGATGGCGGACCCGTCCCCCTACCTCCTGGGCGGCGAGCTGCTCCTCACGGCGGGGGCGGGCGACGCGGCCGATGCGGCCGATGCCGCCGACGCGTACGTGCGGCGACTGGTCGGCTCGGGAGTGGCCGCGCTCGGGTTCGGGGTGGCGCCGCTGCACGCGCAGGTGCCGCCCGCCCTGGCCGAGGCCTGCGTCCGGCACGGGCTGCCGCTGCTGGAGGTCCCGCCGCGGACCCGGTTCACGGCCGTGGCCCGCGCCGTCTGGCGCCTCATGGCCGAGGCGCGGACCCGCGAGCTGCGCCGGGTCACCGAAGCCCAGCAGGCCCTCGCCGCCGCGGCCGCCCGCCCCGACCCGGTCCCGGCGGTACTGCGCCGCCTGGCGGCGGGCGTGGGCGGCTGGGCCGCGCTGCTGGCCCCGCCGAGTCCCGCAGGAGCCACCCGGTCCGCAGGGGCCACCGGGGGTGCCAGGGGTGCCGGGCCCGCCGAGGGTGCCGAGCGGTATGCGCCGCCCGCCGCCGACGGCGGACGGACGGCCTCCAGGGCCGTATCCGCCTCCGCCGGACCCGCACCCTCCGCCGAGGCGATGGCCGCACTGGCCGCACTGGCCGGCCGGGTGGCCCCCGACGCCGCCGCCACGGCCACCGCCACCGCGGACGGAGTCCAGCTCGCCGCCTATGCCCTCGGCGGCGGCCAGGCCCTGGGCGTTGCCACGGCCGAGCGGGCGCCCGGCGACCACACGATCGCGTCCGTGGCCGCCGTCCTGCTGGCCCTGCTCACCGCCGACCGGCCGGCCGGGGCCGAGGCCGCCGCGCTGGCCCGGCTGCTGCTGGGCGGCTCCCCCGCCGGGGCGCTGGGCGGGCCCGGGCCCTGGTACGCGGTCCACGCCCGCGGCGGCGCCGATCCGCAGGCCCTCGCGGCCGCGCTGGGCACCGTACTGCTGGACCCGGACGGTCCGGCCGTACGGCTCCTCACCGACCGGGAGCCGTCCCCGCAGCCCGGGTGGCGGCTCGGGGTCAGCGCCCCGGCCGGGCCCGACGCGCTGGCCGGCGCCGACGCGCAGGCCCGCCGGGCCCTGGACCGCGCCGAGGCGGCCCGGACCCCGCTGGCCCGGCACACCGACTCCGGCTTCGCGGGGCTCGTCGGCGAAGCCGAGGCCCGCGCCCACGCCGAGGCCCTGCTCGGCCCGCTCTCCCCCGCCCTGCGGGACACCCTGCGCGTCTGGCTGGCCCACCACGGCAGCTGGGACCGCAGCGCCGCGGCCCTCGGCCTGCACCGCAACACCGTCCGCCAGCGCATCGCCCGCGCCGCGAGCCTCCTCGGCCGCAACCTCGACGACCCGGACACCCGGATGGAGCTGTGGTTCGCCCTGCGCCGGGCGCCGGAGGCCTGACCGGCCCGGCACCCCGGGCCGTGTCTCTTGGATGATGCCGGTCCGCGGCGTCCGGCACCGCACCTCGCCGCGTTCTCGTCGGTCGCCGACGTCCCCCAGCCACCGCTGGGAGGTGCCCCCACCGCGTCGAGCCCTCCTCGGCCTTGCGATGCACGGCGCCAGACGCCGCGGGCTGATCCGGCCTGATCCAAAAAAACACGGCCCAGCTCCGCCGTACGGATGGACTCGGGCCGTACGGCAGCGGGTGCGCCGCCTCGCGGCGCGTGGCGGCCTACGTTCGCACTGCATCCCCCCAACCCACCTCGAAAGGCAGTACTCGTGCGATCGATCCGCCCCGCCCTGACCGCTCTCGCCGTCGGCGGCATCATCCTGGCCGGCGCGTCCGCCGCCTCCGCCGACGACACCTTCACCGTGTACGCACCGATCGACAACACGTACTCGATCGTCTTCGGCGACCTGACCCAGGTGGCCGGCGACGACGTGTTCAACGCCGGCCGCGACAACACGGTCGGCTCCCACAACGGCGCGGCGCCGGCCGGCGACATCGGCATGGCTGCGCTGCCCGGGACCCAGATCATGAGCAACGAGTCCGTGATGCAGGGCGCCGCCGGCCAGTGGACCGGCAAGATCCTCGGCAGGTAGCCCCACCGCCCCACCACGATGTCCGGCGCCGGCCCGCCCTCTCGGGAGGCGCCGGACATCACACCCGGTCCCGCTCCCCGACTCTGGACAGCCCGCCCGACTCACCGGTAACTTAGTAGTCTGAGCAAGCGCTTAGACACGGCGCGACAGCGCGACGGGCGACAGGATCGAGGAGGCGGCTGTGCGCCGTACCGTTTTCAACGAGGACCACGAAGCGTTCCGCGAGACCATCCGCGCCTTCATAGAGGCCGAGGTCGTCCCCGTCTACGACGAGTGGTTCGCGGCCGGCCAGGCGCCGCGCGACTTCTACTACAAGCTCGGCGAGCTGGGCATCTTCGGCATCAACGTCCCCGAGGAGTTCGGCGGCGCGGGCCTGGACACCCACAAGTTCGAGGCCGTCCTGTACGAGGAGACCTCCCGCGCGGGCGTGAACTTCGGCGGCTCCGGCGTGCACGTGCTCCTCGCCCTCCCCTACATCAAGATGCTGGCCGACGACGAGCAGAAGAAGCGCTACCTGCCGAAGTTCGTCTCCGGTGAGGAGATGTGGGCCCTCGCCATGACCGAGCCGGGCACCGGCTCCGACGTCGCGGGCATGAAGACCACCGCCAAGCTCTCCGAGGACGGCACGCACTACGTCCTCAACGGCTCCAAGACCTTCATCACCGGCGGCGTGCACGCCGACCGCGTGATCGTCTGCGCCCGTACCTCCGCCCCGCGCGAGGACGACCGCCGCTTCGGCATCTCGCTGTTCGCCGTGGACACCAAGTCCGAGGGCTACTCCATCGGCCGCAAGCTCGACAAGCTCGGCCTGCGCACCTCCGACACCGCCGAGCTGGCGTTCGTCGACGTCAAGGTCCCGGTCGAGGACCTGCTCGGCGAGGAGGGCAAGGGCTTCTACTACCTCGGCCACAACCTGGCCTCCGAGCGCTGGGGCATCGCGTTCGGCGCGTACGCCCAGGCCGCCGCGGCCGTCCGGTTCGCCCAGCAGTACGTCACCGACCGCACCGTCTTCGGCAAGCCGGTCGCGCACTTCCAGAACACCAAGTTCGAGCTGGCCGCCTGCCAGGCCGAGGTGGACGCCGCCCAGGCCGTCGCGGACCGCGCCCTGGAGGCCCTGGACGCCGGCGAGCTGACCCCCGCCGAGGCCGCCTCCGCGAAGCTGTTCTGCACCGAGGTCGCGCACCGCGTGATCGACCGCTGCCTCCAGCTGCACGGCGGCTACGGCTACATGAACGAGTACCCGATCGCCCGCCTGTACGCCGACAACCGCGTCAACCGCATCTACGGCGGCACCAGCGAGATCATGAAGTCCATCATCGCCAAGTCGATGGGCCTGTAAGGGACTTACCCTTCCCCCCATGAACGAGGCACTGACGACGCTCCTCGAACTGCTCGACCTGGAGCAGATCGAGGAGAACATCTTCCGCGGTACCAGCCGTTCGGCGCTGGTACCGCGCGTCTTCGGCGGCCAGGTCGCGGCCCAGGCCATGGTCGCGGCCGGGCGCACCGTGCCCGAGGACCGCACCGCGCACTCGCTGCACTCGTACTTCCTGCGCGCCGGCGATCCCGGCGCGCCGATCGTCTACGCGGTCGACCGGATCCGCGACGGGCGCTCCTTCACCACCCGCCGGGTCGTCGCCGTCCAGCACGGCCAGCCGATCTTCCACCTCTCGGCGTCCTTCCAGACGTACGAGGAGGGCCTCGACCACCAGGCCGCGATGCCGGACGCGCCCGATCCGGAGACCCTGCCGACGGCCGCCGAGGCACTGCCGGCGTACCGGGAGATCTTCCGCGACCCGGGCACGGTGGAGCGGCTGATCGAAGCGCGCGGCGCCGTGGACCTGCGGTACGCGACGGTCCCGCCCTGGGGCAGCGTCGGCAAGCCGGTCGAGCCGCGCTCGCAGGTGTGGTTCCGTACGGCCGGGAAGCTGGAGAGCGACGACGCGCTCCTGCACACCTGCCTGGCCACGTACGTCTCGGACATGACCCTGCTCGACTCGGTGCTCCTCGCGCACGGCCGGGGCGGCTGGGCGGTCGGCGACGTGGTGGGCGCCTCGCTGGACCACGCGATGTGGTTCCACCGGCCGTTCCGCGCCGACGAGTGGCTGCTGTACGACCAGGAGTCCCCGACCGCGGCCGCCGGGCGCGGCCTCGGCCAGGCCCGGATCTGGACCCAGGACGGTCGCCTCGCCGTGACCGTCATCCAGGAGGGCGTCGTACGCGTCCCGCGCGCGTAACGCCCCCTGCGGTCAGTCCCACCAGAACCCCCAGCACCCGGAATCGGTCACGGCCTCGTCGGCGTACGCGCGGAGGCTGCCCGAACCCTGCCAGACGTTGTCGGGACAGAACGCGAAGTGCTCGGCGGCGACCGGCAGCGCCGCGGCCGTCGTCGGAAGCGGGGCGGCCACCGACAGGTGGAGCTCGTCGAAGCCGAGGGCTATGACGCGGGCGCCGAAGCGGTCCTCCCACGAGCGCAGGACGGTGCTGATGAGGGCCATGTCGTTCTCGTGGTTCACCGGTCCCCGCCAGCCCATCGCGGTGGGTACGTCGGCTCCCCGGCCGGCGGGTACCAGCGCGAGGCGCGGATTGGGCAGGACCCCGTCCCGGATCAGCTCGTCGGCGAGGGCGAGGGCCACCGCCTCCGGGTCCTCCTGCGGGGTCCGGTGCTCCGCCAGGCCCGGCCAGTCACGGCCGAAGGGGGCTATGAGCCCGGCGCCGTCGGGGCCCTCGCCCTCCTCGGGGTCGGGGACGACCCCGGCCCAGAACTCGCGCAGGACCGGCTCGACGTGGTGGTCGTCGGGGTCGGACATCGAGGCGGGGCTCAGCTCGTCGCGCAGCCACCAGCTCTCCAGGCCGCGCCGCTCCTGGAACAGCACCGCCTGAAGGCCCGCGGCGGCCAGGGCGGGACCGCGGCAGGCGGCGAGCGCGCCGACGCCCACGGGCGCGTCGGAGACCCACAGCAGCGGCTCGGGCCGCGACTTGGGCCGCAGCCGCGACCGCCCACCGGGCCGGTCGATCAGCGTGCCCGGCGGCAACTCCAGCCCCAGGGCACGGCCTTGCGGCTCGTCGGCCAGCACGGACAGCGGGTTCTGCGTCTTCGGCGGATTCGGCGAATTCGTCACGCCTTCGACGCTAACCGCCGCCACTGACAACGCCCTTCACCGGAAGGGCCGGCGACGCGTGAAGGGCTACGCCTCGGGCTGGGCCTTGAGTTTGGCCCAGATCGCCTCCAGCGCGGCTATGTCCGCTTCGTCGAGGCGGTCGTCGAAGACCTCGGCGAGGGCCTCGCGGCGGGTGGCGTCGGCCTCCGCGAAGGCGCGGCGGCCCGCCTCGGTGAGGGTGATGCCCACGGACCGGGCGTCCGTCGGGGACGGGACCCGTTCGATCAGGCCGCGGGCCCGGAGCGAATCGGCGACGCGGGAGACCTGGCTGCGGCTGAGCAGGGTCCTGGTGCCCAGCTCGGAGGGGGCGACCGGCTCTTGCTGGACGCTCAGCCACAGCATGACCTCGAACCACGACAACGGCAGGTCGTGCCGGCGCGTGAGCGCCTGGTCGACCTGGGCCGTGAGGGTGGTTCCGGCCCAGACCAGGCCGTAGAAGGCGTGGTCGCGGGCGGTGAGACCGTTCAAGTTGAGATTCGCGTGCGCCATGGAGGAAGGATACCGGGTTGCGTGCACGCGCACACATCGTTAATGTGTGTGTGCACGCACAAATCTAAGGAGCCCCCCCCATGAGCACCAAGACCACCGCCAAGACCGTCCTCATCACCGGCACCTCCTCCGGCATCGGCCTGGCCACCGCGGTCGCCTCCGCCCGGGCGGGCTGGCACACCATCGCCACCATGCGGGACACCACCCGCGCCGACGCCCTGAACAAGGCCGCCGCCGAAGCCGGCGTCGCCGACCTCGTCCAGGTCAAGCGGCTCGACGTGACCGACGCGGAGTCCGTGGCCGCGTGCGTGGCCGAGGTCGTGGCCGAGCACGGGCACCTCGACGCCGTCGTGAACAACGCGGGCGCCGGCTTCGTGGGCACGATCGAGCAGCACGGCATGGAGCAGCTGCGGAACGTCATGGAGGTCAACTTCTTCGGCGTGGCCGAGCTCACCCGGACCGCGCTCCCGCACCTGCGCGCCTCGGGCGGCCGGGTCATCACCGTGACGAGCGTCGGCGGCGTGATCGGCCAGCCGTTCAACGAGTCCTACTGCGCCGCCAAGTTCGCCGTCGAGGGCTTCATGGAGTCGCTGGCTCCGGTCGCCGCGTCCGCGGGCGTCCAGGTGTCCGTCGTCGAACCGGGTGCCGTCGCCAGCGAGTTCGTGAACAACGTCGGGCTCGACATCCCGGCGCTGACCGCGCAGGCGGGTCCGTACGCCCCGGCGCTGCAGGGCTACATCAACCATGCCCTGGAGGTCTTCGGCAGCGACACCGCCCAGACCCCGGAGCAGGCGGCGGCGCCGGTCATCGAGGCGCTGACCGCCGAGAAGATGCCGTTCCGGATCCAGACGTCCGACTGGGCGCGCAACTTCGTCGGCATGAAGCTCGCGGACCTCGACGGCTCGGCCGTCCAGACCGAGATGACGAACTGGCTCGGCTAGTCCGCGCCGCACACGCCGGCGGGGCCCGAGGACGAGGCCCCGCCGCGCCCCTCTACAGCAGGCCGGCCGCCGACAGCAGGTAGGCCACCATCGGGTCGTAGAAGCGCGGGTCGCGGACGTGGTCGTCGAGGGGGACTGCCACCTGGAGGGTGCCCTCCGCCTCGCCGAGGAACAGCGCCGGGTCGTTGCAGTCGGCGTACCCCACCGCGTCCAGCCCGCGCTGCGCCGCGCACCCCGCCCAGCCGTGGTCGGCGACGACCAGGTCCGGCTGGGGGCGGTCCGCCGCCGCCAGGCCGTCCAGGATCGCGGCCATCGGCTCCGGGGAGTGGGTGTGCCACAGCGTGGCACCCCGCTCCAGCACCGCGACGTCCGCGAACTGCCACACCGAGCCCTCGTCCGCCACCAGCCCGGACGGGATCACCACGATCTCGCAGCCCGCCGCGCGCAGCGCCGCCGCCGTCGCCCGGTGGACGTCCAGCAGCCCGCCCGGGTGCCCCGTCGCGAGCAGCACGCTCTGCCGGTCCAGGGCCGCCTTCCGCAGCCGCGCCGCCATCCGGTCCAGGCCGGAGACGGTCAGCTCCGGGTCGATCGTGTCCTGGCCGAAGCGGTACGCGGCGTCGTCGACGACCCCGACCCGCTCCGCCATCACGGCGAGCACGTCCTGCTCGTCCGCCCAGCGGTCGCCCAGCTCCAGACCCAGCCAGTAGTGCCGGTCGCCGTTGGCGAGCTTGCGGTAGTGCGACAGGTTGTTCTCACGGGGCGTCGCGACCTGACCCGAGATCCGGGTGCGGACCAGGTGGTCGACGAGTTCGGCGCGGCTCGGTACATGCGTCTCTATCGGCTTCGGCATGCGGCCCATTCTGCCGCCGCCGGGCCCCCGGCGCCGGTGCCATTTCGACCAGCGGACGCGTCGCCTCACCCTCGCCTCACCCCGACAGCGCCCCGAACGCCCCGTGCGCCAGGCGCCGCAGCAGCGATTCCATCGCCTCCCGGCCGAGCGCCGCCAGGTGCGGGGTGGAGTTGAGCAGGCCGAACACGGCGTGCACGGACACCCGTACCTCCCCCTCGCCGACCTCCGGGTGTAGTTCCCCTACGACCTCCACCCACAGCTCGACGTACTGCCGCTGCAGCTGCCGTACGAGCTTGCGGTCGGCCTCCCGCAGCCGGTCCAGCTCCCGGTCGTGGAGCGTGATCAGCGCCCGGTCGTCGAGGGCGAAGTCGATGTGCCCGTCGATCAGGGAGGCCAGAACGCCCTCCGGATCGCCCGCGGCCTCGGCCACCCGGTGGCGGCCGCCCGTCAGCAGCCGCTCGCTGATCCCGACGAGCAGCTCGGCGAGCATGGCGTCCTTGCCCGCGAAATGGCGGTAGAGCCCGGGGCCGCTGATGCCCACGGCGGCCCCTATCTCGTCCACGCCGACGCCGTGGAATCCGCGCGCGGCGAAGAGGCGGGCGGCCTCGCTGAGGATCTGCTCGCGACGGGTCGGGGCGGCGGCTCTGGAGCTCATGGGAATCCATTCTAGACAGGGCCGTTAGCGCTCGTTAACCTAGGCGGTACATGCGTTAACGCTCATTAACAGCGTGCACCGAGCAAGGGAGCTCGACCGATGCAGCAGGCACCAGTGCTGACGAGCGCCGCGGACCCGGCGTCCGAGGCCTGGCGGACCAACGAGGCCGCCCACCGCGAGCTGACCGAGGGGCTGCGCGCCCGGCTCGACGCGGCCCGGCTCGGCGGCGGCGAGAAGGCCCGCGCCCGCCACACCGCCCGCGGGAAGCTGCTCCCCCGCGACCGCGTGGACACCCTCCTCGACCCCGGCTCGCCCTTCCTGGAGCTGGCCCCGCTGGCCGCCGAGGGCATGTACGGGGGCGCGGCCCCGGCCGCCGGGGTCATCGCCGGCATCGGCCGGGTCAGCGGCCGCGAGTGCGTGATCGTCGCGAACGACGCCACCGTCAAGGGCGGCACGTACTACCCGATGACCGTCAAGAAGCACCTCCGCGCGCAGGAAGTGGCCCTGGAGAATCGTCTCCCCTGCCTCTACCTGGTCGACTCGGGCGGCGCCTTCCTCCCCATGCAGGACGAGGTCTTCCCCGACCGGGAGCACTTCGGCCGCATCTTCTACAACCAGGCGCGCATGTCCGGCGCCGGCATCCCGCAGATCGCCGCCGTCCTCGGCTCCTGCACGGCGGGCGGCGCGTACGTCCCGGCGATGAGCGACGAGGCCGTCATCGTCCGCGGCCAGGGCACGATCTTCCTCGGCGGCCCGCCGCTGGTGAAGGCCGCCACCGGCGAGGTGGTCACGGCCGAGGAGCTCGGCGGCGGGGAGGTCCACTCCCGGGTCTCCGGCGTCACCGACCACCTCGCGGAGGACGACGCGCACGCGCTGCGGATCGTACGGAACATCGTGGCGACCCTGCCCGAGCGCGGGGCCATGCCCTGGTCGGTCGAGGCGCCCGAAGAGCCGAAGGTGGACCCGTACGGGCTGTACGGCGCGGTGCCGGTCGACTCGCGCACCCCGTACGACGCCCGCGAGATCATCGCCCGGATCGTGGACGGCTCCCGTTTCCAGGAGTTCAAGGCCGAGTTCGGCACGACGCTGGTCACCGGCTTCGCGCGGATCCACGGCCACCCGGTCGGGATCGTCGCCAACAACGGCATCCTGTTCTCCGAATCCGCCCAGAAGGGCGCGCACTTCATCGAGCTGTGCGACCAGCGCGGGATCCCGCTCCTCTTCCTCCAGAACATCTCGGGCTTCATGGTCGGCCGCGACTACGAGGCCGGCGGCATCGCCAAGCACGGCGCCAAGATGGTCACGGCCGTGGCGTGCACGCGGGTCCCAAAGCTGACGGTGGTCGTCGGCGGCTCGTACGGAGCCGGCAACTACTCGATGTGCGGGCGGGCGTACTCGCCGCGGTTCATGTGGATGTGGCCCAACGCCAAGATCTCCGTGATGGGCGGGGAGCAGGCGGCCTCGGTGCTCGCGACGGTCAAGCGCGACCAGATCGAGGGCGCGGGCCAGGAATGGCCCGCCGAGGACGAGGAGGCCTTCAAGGCCCCGGTCCGGGCGCAGTACGAGGAGCAGGGCAACGCCTACTACGCCACCGCGCGGCTGTGGGACGACGGGGTCATCGACCCGATGGAGACCCGGCAGGTGCTGGGACTGGCCCTGACCGCGTGCGCGAACGCCCCGCTGGGCGACTCCGCTTTCGGCATCTTCCGCATGTGACGTGAGGACCTCTTCGATGTTCAGCACTGTTCTGGTCGCGAACCGGGGCGAGATCGCGGTACGCGTCATCCGCACGCTGCGGGAGCTCGGCATCCGCTCCGTGGCCGTCTTCAGCGACGCCGACGCGGACGCGCGGCACGTGCGGGAGGCCGACACGGCCGTCCGGATCGGCCCGGCGGCGGCCGCCGAGAGCTACCTGTCGGTGGAGCGGCTGCTCGACGCCGCCCGGCGGACAGGCGCCGAGGCGGTTCACCCCGGGTACGGGTTCCTCGCCGAGAACGCGGCCTTCGCGCAGGCGTGCGCGGAGGCGGGACTGGCCTTCATCGGGCCGCCGGCCTCGGCGATCTCCCTGATGGGCGACAAGATCCGCGCCAAGGAGACGGTGAAGGCGGCGGGCGTGCCCGTGGTGCCGGGCTCTTCGGGCAGCGGGCTGTCGGACGCCGAACTCGTCGCGGCGGCCGAGGCGATCGGCATGCCGGTGCTGCTGAAGCCCTCGGCGGGCGGCGGCGGCAAGGGCATGCGGCTGGTCCGCGAAGCCGGTCTGCTGGGCGAGGAGATCGCGGCGGCGCGCCGCGAGGCACGGTCCTCGTTCGGCGACGACACCCTGCTCGTGGAGCGGTGGGTGGACCGGCCGCGGCACATCGAGATCCAGGTGCTGGCGGACGCGCACGGGAACGTGGTGCACCTGGGTGAGCGCGAGTGCTCGCTCCAGCGGCGCCACCAGAAGGTGATCGAGGAGGCCCCGTCGGTCCTGCTCACGCCGGAGCTGCGGGCCTCGATGGGCGCGGCGGCGGTGGAGTCGGCGCGGTCGTGCGGGTACGTCGGCGCGGGGACGGTGGAGTTCATCGTCCCCGGCGGGGACCCGTCCTCGTACTACTTCATGGAGATGAACACCCGGCTCCAGGTGGAGCACCCGGTGACGGAGCTGATCACCGGGCTGGACCTGGTGGAACAGCAGCTGAGGGTCGCGTCGGGAGCCCCTCTCGGGTTCGCGCAGTCCGACGTCCGCCTGACCGGGCACGCGATCGAGGCCCGCGTCTGCGCGGAGGACCCGGCGCGCGGGTTCCTGCCGTCGGGCGGTACGGTCCTGGCGCTGTCGGAGCCGTCGGGCGGGTCCGTACGGACGGACTCCGGGCTGGTGGCGGGCGTCGACACGGGGTCGACGTACGACCCGATGCTGTCGAAGGTGATCGCGTACGGGCCGGACCGGGCGGCTGCCCTCCGGGTGCTGCGGGGTGCGCTCGCGGACACCGTGATCCTGGGTGTCCAGACCAACGCCGGCTTCCTGCGGCGGCTGCTGGCCCACCCGGACGTGGTCTCGGGCAACCTCGACACCGGCCTGGTCGAGCGGGACCTCCCCTCTCTCCTCCCGGAGGGCGTCCCGGACGAGGTGTACGCGGCCGCGGCACTGCTGTCCGTCCCCCACCCCGCCCCTTCCCGAAACCCTGCCGGGGGCTCGGGGAACCCGGGCTGGGTGAACCCCTTCGGGGCGGCCGACGGCTGGCGCCTCGGCGGGACCCCGGCCTGGACGGTCCGCCACTTCCGCCTCCCGGGCCAGGACCCGGTCCGGGTCCACACCCGTCCGGCCCGGCCGGGCTCCGGCTCCGGCCTTGCCACGGAGCTCCTCGTGGCCGCCGGCGCACCGGCCCGCGGCCGGATCGTCGCCCTCACCGCCGACCACCTCACGGTCGAACTGGACGGCGTCACACACCGCTTCGCCTACGCCGCGTCCCCGGAGGGGGTCTGGCTCGGCCGCGACGCGGACAGCTGGCACGTCCAGAACCACGACCCCGTCACCGCATCCCTCGGCGGGAGCGCAAGGGCCGGCGCCGACACCCTCGCCGCCCCCATGCCCGGCACGGTCACCGTCGTCAAGGTGGCCGTCGGGGACAAGGTCGTCGCGGGCCAGAGCCTGCTCGTCGTCGAGGCGATGAAGATGGAGCACGTCATCTCCGCCCCCCACTCCGGCACGGTCACCGAGCTGGACGTCTCCCCCGGTACCACCGTCGCCATGGACCAGGTCCTGGCCGTCGTCACCCCGGACGAGGAAGAGAAGGAGGAGGGCGCGTGAACGGGCTGCCCATGACCGTCCCGGCCCCCGAACTGCCGGCCCGCGTCCGCATCCACGAGGTCGGCGCCCGCGACGGGCTGCAGAACGAGAAGACGGCCGTACCCACCGCGGTCAAGGCCGAGTTCATCCACCGGCTGGCCGCCGCCGGCCTCACCACCATCGAGGCCACCAGCTTCGTGCACCCCAAGTGGGTGCCCCAGCTGGCCGACGCCGAGCAGTTGTTCCCGGAGCTGCACGACCTCGCCGGGGTGCACCTGCCCGTCCTCGTCCCCAACGAGCGCGGCCTCGACCGCGCGCTCGCCCTCGGGGCCACCCGTATCGCCGTCTTCGGCTCGGCCACCGAGACCTTCGCCTCCCGCAACCTCAACCGGACCGTCGCCGAGTCCCTCGCCATGTTCGAGCCCGTCGTGGCCCGCGCCAAGGAGGGCAAGGCGCACGTCCGCGGCTACCTCTCCATGTGCTTCGGCGACCCGTGGGAGGGGCCGGTCCCGGTCCACCAGGTGGTCCGGGTGGCCAAGGCCCTGCTCGACCTCGGCTGCGACGAGCTCAGCCTCGGCGACACCATCGGCGTCGCCACCCCGGGCCACGTCCAGACCCTCCTCAGCGAGCTCAACGAGGAGGGCGTGCCGACCGACCGGATCGGCGTGCACTTCCACGACACCTACGGCCAGGCCCTGTCCAACACCCTCGCCGCGCTCCAGCACGGGGTGAGCACCGTCGACGCCTCCGCAGGCGGCCTCGGCGGATGCCCGTACGCGAAGAGCGCCACCGGCAACCTCGCCACCGAGGACCTGGTGTGGATGCTCGACGGCCTCGGCATCGAGACCGGCGTCGACCTGGCCGCCCTCACCGCCACGAGCGTGTGGATGGCCGAACAGCTGGGACGCCCCAGCCCCTCCCGTACCGTCCGCGCGCTCTCCCACAAGGAGTAACGAAGACCATGTCCCTCGACCACCGGCTCACCCCCGAGCACGAGGAACTCCGCCGTACCGTCGAGGCGTTCGCGCACGACGTCGTCGCCCCCAAGATCGGCGACCTGTACGAGCGGCACGAGTTCCCGTACGAGATCGTCCGCGAGATGGGCCGCATGGGCCTGTTCGGCCTGCCCTTCCCGGAGGAGTACGGCGGCATGGGCGGCGACTACCTCGCCCTCGGCATCGCCCTGGAGGAGCTGGCCCGCGTCGACTCCTCGGTCGCGATCACGCTGGAGGCGGGCGTCTCGCTCGGCGCCATGCCCATCCACCTCTTCGGCACCGAGGAGCAGAAGAGGCAGTGGCTGCCGAAGATGTGCTCCGGCGAGGTGCTCGGCGCCTTCGGCCTGACCGAGCCGGACGGCGGCTCCGACGCCGGCGGCACCCGCACCACGGCCGTCAAGGACGGCGACGAGTGGGTGATCAACGGCTCGAAGTGCTTCATCACCAACTCCGGTACGGACATCACCGGCCTGGTCACCGTCACCGCCGTGACGGGCCGCAAGGCGGACGGCCGCCCGGAGATCTCCTCGATCATCGTCCCGTCCGGCACCCCGGGCTTCACGGTGGCCGCGCCGTACTCCAAGGTCGGCTGGAACTCCTCGGACACCCGGGAGCTGGCCTTCGACAACGTACGGGTGCCCCTGGCCAACCTGGTCGGCCAGGAGGGCCGCGGCTACGCCCAGTTCCTGCGCATCCTCGACGAGGGCCGTATCGCGATCTCGGCGCTGGCCACCGGCCTGGCCCAGGGCTGCGTGGACGAGTCGGTGAAGTACGCGAAGGAGCGCAAGGCCTTCGGCCGGGCCATCGGCGACAACCAGGCCATCCAGTTCAAGCTGGCGGACATGGAGATGCGCGCCCACATGGCCCGCATCGGCTGGCGTGACGCGGCCTCCCGCCTGGTGGCCGGGGAGCCGTTCAAGAAGGAGGCGGCGATCGCGAAGCTGTACTCCTCCACGGTCGCGGTGGACAACGCCCGGGACGCCACGCAGATCCACGGCGGCTACGGGTTCATGAACGAGTACCCCGTGGCGCGCATGTGGCGGGACTCCAAGATCCTGGAGATCGGCGAGGGCACCAGCGAGGTGCAGCGCATGCTGATCGCCCGCGAGCTGGGCTTCGCCGGGTAATACGCAGTACGGAGTACGCCTCGCCGCGCAGGCGGACGTGGACCGCCGGGCCGGGATCGGTCCGGCGGTCCGTCCCGTTCCTACACCTGCTCCACCTGCTCCCGCTCCGCCTCGGAGACGAAGGGCTGCAGGAAGTTCGCGATGTGCTGCTCCACATCGGTGATCCGCTGCTCGAAGGCGTAGAGCTGGTCCCGCATGCCCGCCTTGGCCTGCTCGTCCTGCCGGGACTCCTCTATGTTGCGCTGGACGATGCCGATGAGGTCCTGGAGCTGGAGGTGGAGCGTTCCGCTGATTCCGCCCCACATCTCGCGCAGATCGGCGGCGCGGCTGCCCGCGTACTGACGGGCGGTCTGGGCCGCCGAGTCCTTCACGTGGGCCGCGAACTCCTCCGCCGCGCGCGTCTGCAGCTTGCCGTCGGCGAAGAAGATCGCCCCGGAGGCCAGGAGCGGTCCGACGGCCGCGCCGATGGCCACCGCCACGCCGACCGGTGGAACGGCCAGGCCCAGGCTGATCAGACCGGCCGCCGCGGCGGCGGTCGTCCCGCCGGCGACCACCGCACCGCCGCCCGCGCCGAGCGCCATGAGCGAGCTGGGGCGGAACATCAGCGGCACGTCGTCACGGTGGCGGCGCCCGTCGCGCCTGTTGCCCTTGCCCGCCGCGATGGCCAGCGTGTAGATCAGGTAGTTCTGGTCCCGTTCCGACTGTGATCCGGTGAGTTCCGCGCGGAGCTTGTCGAGGAGGGACGCGTGCGCCCGGATCAGCGGTTCGAGCTGGCGCACGAGGTCGGCCTGCCGCTGCTCGATGACCTGGTCGAGTTCCTGGGCGCAGAAGACCTGCATGCGTTCCTGGAGCTGGACCGTGTACGCGTCCATCAGCTCGTGCTGGGCGGCGACGCGGCCGCCCTTGGTGAAGGACCGGACGGCTCGGCTCAGGCGCCCCGGGCCGGTCGTGACGTGCCACTCGCCGATCTCGCGGCTGATCTCGGTCAGGAACGCGGAGAATCTCAGCTGCAGTTCGTTCTCGATGCCCTGGATCTTGCCGCCGACGATGTCGCGGATCGCGTCGGCGCTGGCGCGCAGCTGGTCCTGGGTGGACTGGCTGCGGTCGAGGAGCTCACGCAGCTCCGCCGTCGACTTCATCAGGACCGCGCCCTCGTCGTGCAGGCGCACGCGCAGGTTGACGGCGTTGTGGCGCAGGAACTCGGCGAGCCGCACGAACTTCACCCGGGCCGCGTCGCGCATGCAGAAGACCTCCAGGGCGGACTCCAACTGCCCGATCCCCGAGGCCGTCAGCTTCTCTTCGTCGCCGTCGATCCGTGAGCGCAGGGCCTGCAGGGCGCTGACGAAGAAGACGTCGGGGGCGGCGGAACCGGATTCCCCGCTGAGCTCGGCGACCGCGTTGCGGCAGCGGCTCATCACCTCCGCCCGTTCCTCCTCCTCGATCCGGTCGAACTGGTTCACCACGAAGAAGATGTCGCGGTGCCCCAGCTTCCGGACCCGGGTGAGGTAGTTCTCGGTCTCGTGGAGGGTGAACGGCCGTCCCGCGTCGGTGACGAACACGACGGCGTCCACCTCCTCCAGGTACCGCAGGGTCACCAGCTCGCGGTCGGAACTCTCGTTGATCCCGGCCGAGTCCACGATCTCGACGGATCTGCGCAGCAGCTCCAGTGGCTGCTCGACGACGGCCAGCGCGAAGGACGGCTTCCGGGGTGCGCCGTGCGCGTCGATCTGGAGGGCGACCTCCCGCTTGAACTCCTCCGTCGTGACGGCCGTCTCGGCGCCCCGCCGGTCCCCGTCCCGGTAAAGCCAGGCCCGCTCCGTCTCGCCCCAGCGCAGGACGGTGGTGAAAGCGGTGGCCGGATTGGCCTTGGTGGGCAGCAGGCGCTTGCCCAACAGGGCGTTGATCAGGGTGCTCTTGCCGCTGCTGAACTCGCCGAGCACCATGATGCGGAAGGTCTCGCGTTCGAAGACCGCCCCGTTGATGCCGAGATCCAGTGGCCCGCCCGGGGTGCCGGGCGGGGCGATGACGGCCGCGGCCTCGCCGGCCACCTGCTGGAGGCGCTGGTAGTACGAGCGCAGCGTTCCGATGTTCTCGCTCCAGCCGCGGAACTGCACGGCCGGTGATTCCTGGCCGGCCGTTAACCGCCGGTTCTCGTGCGTCATCAGGCCCCTTCCAGGGGAGAGAGGTGAGCGTGCACGGAGCGGCTCAGCGTCCGCGCCGTGTTCTGCAGTGAACGCCAGTGGTCGAGTGACTCCGGCTGGGCGGCGACGGCCGTCGTGTGCAGCCGCCACCACTGCTCGTCGCGCTCCCGCGCCCGGCTCAGCAGGTGGTCGTAGGCCTGGCCGATGCGCGCCTCGGTCCGCGCCACCTGCTCCGTGAACGCCGCCTCGACGATCCGCTCCAGGTCGTCGATGGCGCGTTCACGGCGCTCCGCCTGGCCGTGTTCGAGCGCCTCCGTCACCAGCGCCGTACCGGCCGCGCCCGCGATCTGCCCCACGGCCTCGGCGGACAGGGGCGTCAGCACGCTCTCGATGGCGGTGCCGACGAACTCCGGCAGCCAGGACGCGTCCCAGCCGGTGGCGTTCTGCGATTCCGCGGCGGCGGCCTCCTCGGCGACTCCGGGCAGGGCCGCGGCCGGTACGACCCGCCCGGCGCCGGGGGCGGCCAGTCCCTGGAACAGTTCCTCGCCGGGCCGGTTGCGGAGCAGGACGGCGCGCAGCCGGCGGGTGTCCTCTTCCAGCGCCCGGTCGACGGCCCCGGTGATCCACGCCTCGAAGTGCTGGAGGGCCTCGGCGGTGTACGGGATCGCGTGGAGGCGGATGAAGTGCTGCTCCTGCGGCGTGTCCAGCATCCGGGAGAAGCGCGCGGCGAGTTCGCGCGCCGCGGCGGTCCGCCGCTTGCGCGCCTCGGCGGCGATCGTCTGGACGAGGGTGGCGCGCCAGTCCCCCGCGTCGGCGCTGAGCACGATCCAGTGGAAGCGGGCGCTCTCGTGGGCCGTGTGCCAGATCTGGGCGGCGCGCGTCCGGACCGGGTCGGGCCGGTGCACGTCCGCGAGCGCCCGTTCCGCGGCTTCCTCCACGAGGGCGCAGGTGGCGGCGAGGAGGTGCAGCCTGCGGATGGTCCGCAGCGCTCGGCGCAGCCGGATTCCGGCCAGGTGGCCCAGGACCGCGCGGAGCGGGTCGACGCCGTCGGGCTCCGCGGCCCCGGGTGCCGTGCCGGGTGCGGGGACCGGGCCGGACAGCACCAGCGCCTCGGGGGCCAGGACCGAGACGAGGTGGTTGACGCGGCGCAGGATGTCGGCCGCCTCGTCCTCGACTTCGGCGAGCTTGGTGACGACGACGGCGAGCGGAGGGCTGTGCGGTGCTGCCGCGAGCGCCTTGATCCGGGCCTGTTCGGTGGCGAGCATCGCGCGGCGCGCCTCGGTGACGACGACCACCACGTCGCAGTCGCCGACGATCCGGGCGAGGGCGGCGGTGTCGGGCCGGCGTACTCCGGACCAGCCCTCCCAGCCGGGGGTGTCGACGAGCTCCACACCGGTACGGGCCGGCCAGGACCCGGTCGGCACCTCGACCCGTACGGTACGCAGGCCGGTCGGCCCGGGGCTCTCGGGACCCGGGGGCCCCGACTCCCCCGACTCCCCCGACTCCACGGCGAACGGGCGTACGACCACGGGCGGCCCGTCCGTCGCGTGCACGGACACCGGCACGCACACCGTGCCGATCAGCTCGTTGACGAGGCGGGACTTCCCGACGTTGCTGCCACCGATGACGCAGATCCGGGCCCGCGGGGATTCCGCGCGGCGGGCCGTGCGGCGGATCAGCGAGGCGGCGGAGTCCGCCCCGGCCCGGTCCGCGAGCAGGGCCACCTGTTCGGCGAGTTCAGCCTGCCGCAGCTCACGTTCGTGCTCCTCCGTACCGGCCACCGCGCCGCCACCCCACCCCGTCAGGACCTCCCGGCAGGGCCATGATGCCAACGGATGGAGCCGGGCGCCGCCGGTTCGACGGGAAGACCCCCGCGTACGAACGGGGAAGAAGGCACCCGGGAAAAACTTAGGCCCCCCTTACCAATTCCAGCCAAGGTTAGGCTAACCTTCCCTCCGAACGGCCCCGTGGCCGCCCGGCACGCACGAAAGCGGACATAGACATGCCCAAGTCCCGTACCACCCACCTCTCCCGCCGCGGTCTCATCGCCGCCGGCGGCGCTCTCGGCCTCGTCGCGGCCCTCACCGCGTGCGGCGGATCCGACTCGGCGAAGGGCGAGGCGGGCGACAAGGACAAGGGCGCCGCCGCCTCGGGCCCCTGGACCTTCAAGGACGACCTCGGCAAGGACATCAGCCTCAAGGCGAAGCCGAAGAACATCGTCGCGTTCACCGGCACCGCCGCCGCGCTGTACGACTACGGCATCCAGGTCAAGGGCGTCTTCGGCCCGACCAAGACCGCCGACGGCAAGCCCGACGCGCAGGCCGGCTCGATGGACATCTCCAAGGTCGAGATCCTCGGCAACGTCTACGACGAGTTCAACGTCGAGAAGTACGCGGCCCTCCAGCCCGAGCTGCTCGTCACCAACACCTGGGACGGCACCTACTGGTACGTGCCCGAGGCCTCCAAGGACAAGATCCTGAAGCTGGCCCCGCCCGCCGCCATCGGCGTCGGCGGCGACGTCTCCATGGACAAGGCCCTGGAGCGCACCGCGGACCTCGCCAAGTCCCTCGGCGCCGACCTGAACTCCAAGACCGCCGCCGACGGCAAGGCCCGCTTCGACGCCGCGGCCGCCAAGGTCCGCGAGGCCACCAAGGCCAACCCGGGCATCAAGGTCCTCGTCGGCTCCGGCTCCGCCGACCTGTTCTACGCCTCCACCCCCGACACCTCGGCCGACCTGAAGTACTTCAAGTCCCTGGGCGTCGAGTTCATCACCCCGGACAAGCTGGACGCCGGCGGCTTCTTCGAGAGCCTCAGCTGGGAGAACGCCGGCAAGTACAAGGCCGACCTGGTCCTGCTCGACAACCGCACCGGCACCCTGCAGCCGCAGGAGCTGAAGGCCAAGCCGACCTGGGCCGAGATGCCCGCCGTCAAGGCCGGCCAGGTCGCCCCGCGCGTGACCGAGCCGATCTACTCGTACGAGAAGTGCGCCAAGATCCTGGAAGACCTCGCGAAGTCCATCCAGAGCGCCAAGAAGGTCAGCTGACCCTCGGCAGGCCCACCGGCCTCCGGCGCCCCGACCAGGCGCCGCCTTCACTCCCAGGGGGACTCTCCGCATGACCGCCACCGCGTCCGACACGACTGCCCCCGAAGCCGTCCCGGCTGCCGACCACTTCCGGTTCTTCGAACTCGAAGTGCTGCGCACCCGCCGGCTCGGGCACTCGTTCCTGCGGGTCACGTTCGGCGGGGAGTCCCTCGCGGGCTTCCGCTCGGGCGGCTACGACCAGAGCCTCTCGCTCTTCCTGCCGCCCGCTCACGAGCAGCACACCGTGCTCCCGTCCACCGACGAGGACACCTGGTTCGGCGCCTGGCGCGCGATGCCCGACGCCGACCGCCCGGTGATGCGCTCGTACACCGTGCGCGAGCAGCGCCGCACGCCCGGGGGCGCTGACGAGGTCGACATCGACTTCGTCCTGCACGGTGACTCCTCGCCCGCCTCGCACTGGGCCGGACGGGCCGTCACCGGCCGCCGGATCATGGCGATCGGCCCGGCCGTCGCGGAGAACAAGTCCGTACGGTTCCGGCCACCGGCCGCCACCGACGCGCTGCTGATGTACGCGGACGAGACGGCGCTGCCGGCGGCCGCCGCGATCCTGGACCGGCTCCCCTCCGGCACCCGGGTCGCGGCCTGGTTCGAGGTCCCGCACGCCGACGACCGGATCGACCTCCCCACCCCCGCCGACGCGGACATCACCTGGATCGTGCGGGAGAGCGGCGCGGGCAAGCAGCGCACCGAGCGCGTGCTGGAGGCGCTGCGGGCAGCGGAACTCCCGGCCGCGCAGGCTCCGTACGTCTGGCTCGCGGGCGAGGCCGGCACCGTTCGGGCGGTCCGCAGGCACATCGTGCAGGAACGTTCCATCGACCGGCGCACGGTGCGTTTCACCGGCTACTGGCGTCTCGGTGCGAGCGAGGAGGAACTCCTCGCCGAGACGTACTCGGGACAGGCCGCCAGCGAGGACCCCTCCTCGGCGCTGTAGCGCCAACTCCCGCTATCCACACCCCTGTTGAGAGATGGGCCCCGGCTTTTGGCCGGGGCCCATCTCTATTTGGCGCGACACTTAGGTTAGGCTAACCTAAGGGACGCCTTCCCCACCCCCCTCTCCCCCTGCCCGGAGGAACGTTGATGCGCTCGCATCTGCTGAATGAGACGACCGCGGACCTGTACCGGCGTTCCGTCACGGAAGGCGTCGAGCGCGTCGCCGCCAAACTCGCGACCACGGAACGGCCCCACACCGGCATATCCGTCGACGAACTCGCCCCGGTCATCAACGGGATCGACCTGGACCGGCCGCTCGAAGACCCGGCCGCCGTCCTCGACGAGCTGGAAGAGGTCTACCTGCGCGACGCGGTGTACTTCCACCACCCGCGCTACCTGGGCCACCTCAACTGCCCGGTCGTCATCCCCGCCGTCCTCGGCGAGGCCATCCTGTCGGCCGTCAACTCCTCCCTGGACACCTGGGACCAGTCCATCGGCGGCACGCTCATCGAGCGCCGCCTGATCGACTGGACCGCCGAGCGCATCGGCCTCGGCCCGGACGCGGACGGCATCTTCACCTCCGGCGGCAGCCAGTCCAACTTCCACTCCCTGCTGCTGGCCCGCGACGAGGCCTGCCGCACGGTCATGCAGCGCAGCGAGCGCCCCCTGGCGAAGTCCGAAGTCCTGCCGAAGCTGCGCATCTTCACCTCCGAGGCCAGCCACTTCAGCGTCAAGAAGTCGGCCGCCATGCTCGGGCTCGGCTACGAGGCCGTCATCGCCGTCCCGGTAGACCGCAACCGCCGTATGGACACCTCCGTGCTCGCCCTGGAGCTGGAGAGCTGCGTCCGCGAGGGCCTGTTCCCGATGGCCGTCGTCGCCACCGCCGGCACCACCGACTTCGGGTCCATCGACCCGCTCCCCGAGATCGCCCGCCTCACCGCCGAGCACTCCACCTGGATGCACGTGGACGCCGCGTACGGCTGCGGACTGCTGGTCTCCCCGACCCGCCGGCACCTGCTCGACGGCATCGAGCACGCGAACTCGGTCACCGTCGACTACCACAAGTCGTTCTTCCAGCCGGTCAGCTCCAGCGCGATGCTCGTGCGCGACCGCGAAACCCTCAAGCACGCCACGTACCACGCCGACTACCTCAACCCCCGCCGCATGGCGGAGGAACAGATCCCCAACCAGGTCGACAAGTCCATCCAGACCACGCGCCGCTTCGACGCGCTCAAGCTCTGGATGACCCTGCGCACCATGGGCGCGGACGGCGTCGGCTCGCTCTTCGACGAGGTCATCGATCTGGCCGCCGCGGGCTGGGACATCATCGACGCCGATCCCCGCTTCGAGGTCGTCGTCCGCCCGCAGATCTCCACCCTGGTCTTCCGCTACGTGCCCGACGGTGAGGTCCGTGCGGACCTCGTCGACGAGGCCAACCTGCACGCCCGCAAGGCGCTGTTCGCCTCCGGCGAGGCCGTCGTCGCCGGCACCAAGGTGGACGGGGACCAGTACCTGAAGTTCACCCTCCTCAACCCGCAGACCACGACGGCCGACATCGCGGCCGTCCTCGACCTCCTCGCCGCACACGCCGAGCAGTTCCTGGGAGAATCCCTTGCCGTCCACCACTGAGCCCCACGACTTCATCGGTATCGGCCTCGGTCCCTTCAACCTGGGACTCGCCTGCCTGACCGCGCCGATCTCCGAGCTCGACGGCCTCTTCATCGAGTCGAAGCCGCACTTCGAGTGGCACGCCGGGATGTTCCTGGACGGCGCCCACCTGCAGACGCCGTTCATGTCGGACCTGGTCACCCTGGCCGACCCGACCTCGCCCTTCTCCTTCCTGAACTACCTGAAGGACAAGGACCGGCTGTACTCCTTCTACATCCGGGAGAACTTCTACCCGCTGCGGACCGAGTACAACGACTACTGCCGCTGGGCCGCCGACCGCCTCGACAACGTGCAGTACTCCACCTCCGTCACGGAGGTCACGTACGACGAGCGGGCCGAGGTGTACGAGGTCCACACCGACCGCGGCGAGACCCACCGCGCGCGCCGCCTGGTCCTGGGCACCGGCACCCCGGCGTTCGTCCCGCAGGCCTGCGCCGGCCTGGGCGGCGACTTCACGCACAACTCCGCGTACATGCAGAACAAGGCGGAGCTCCAGCGGAAGAAGTCGATCACGCTCATCGGCTCCGGCCAGAGCGCGGCCGAGATCTACCACGACCTGCTGTCCGAGATCGACGTGTACGGCTACCAGCTCAACTGGGTCACCCGCTCCCCGCGGTTCTTCCCGCTGGAGTACACGAAGCTGACGCTGGAGATGACCTCGCCGGAGTACGTGGACTACTTCCACGCGCTCCCCGAGGAGACCCGCTACCGGCTCGAAACCCAGCAGAAGAACCTCTTCAAGGGCATCGACGGCGAGCTCATCAACGCCATCTTCGACCTGCTCTACCAGAAGAAGGTCACCTCGCCGGGCCCGGTCCCGACCACCCTGCTGACCAACACCTCGCTGAACTCCGCGGCGTACGACACCACCACGGGCACCTACACCCTGGGGCTGCGTCAGGAGGAGCAGGAGCGCGACTTCTCCCTCGCCACCGAGGGCCTGATCCTCGCGACGGGGTACAAGTACACGCTGCCGGAGTTCCTGAACCCGGTGCGCGAGCGCCTCGCCTTCGACGGCCACGGCCGCCCCGACGCGGCCCGCAACTACAGCATCGACGTGACCGGCCGCGGGGTCTTCCTCCAGAACGGCACGGTGCACAACCACTCCATCACCTCGCCCGACCTGGGCATGGCCGCGTACCGCAACGCGTACATCGTCGGAGAACTCCTCGGCCGCGAGTACTACAAGGTCGAGAAGTCCATCGCGTTCCAGCAGTTCGCGGCCCCGGAAGGCACCCACGCATGAGCACCACCACCGAAAACCTCTACACGCGCAACGACGCCGTCCTCGGCAGCTTCGCGATCCGCCCGCTGGACCCCTTCGCCGACGCGGAACTGCTCCACGGCTGGGTCACGCACCCCAAGGCCTCGTTCTGGATGATGCAGGACGCCTCGCTGCCGGACGTCGAGCGCGAGTACATGCGCATCGCCGCCCACGAGCACCACGACGCCTTCATCGGCCTCCACGAGGGCCGCCCGGCCTTCCTGATGGAGAAGTACGACCCGAGCCGGCTGGAGCTGGTCGGCCTGTACGAGGCGCAGCCCGGCGACGTGGGCATGCACTTCCTCGTCGCGCCGGGCGAGCGGCCGCTGCACGGGTTCACCCGCGCCGTGATCACCACGGTGATGGCCGCGCTGTTCGCCGACCCGAAGACCGAGCGCGTCGTGGTGGAGCCGGACGTGGAGAACACGGCGGTGCACGCCCTGAACGAGGCGGTCGGCTTCGTCCCCGACGGTCCGGTCCAGAAGCCCGAGAAAACGGCCCTGCTGAGCTTCTGCACCCGCGCGCAGTTCGAGGCGGCCACCGGCCTGACGGGAGCCTCCATATGAGCCTCGCCGACGCGATCTCGCACCTCTCCCCCGAGCTGTGGGCCCGCGCGAACCGCGCGCTGGTCCGCAAGGCCCTGGCGGAGTTCTCGCACGAGCGCCTGCTGACCCCGGAGCCGCTCGACGGCGCCGCCTCCGCCACCGGCACCGCGTACTCGGTCCTGAGCGACGACGGCTCGGTCGAGTACCGCTTCACCGCGGCCCGCCACGCCCTGGACCACTGGGCGGTGGACGAGGCCTCGATCATCCGCCTCAAGGACGGCGCCGAGCTCCCGCCGGACGCCCTCGACTTCCACATCGAGATGCGCGAAGCCCTGGGCCTGAGCGCGGAGGTCCTGCCGGTCTACCTGGAGGAGATCTCCTCCACGCTGGCGGGCTCGGGGTTCAAGTACACGAAGCCGCAGGTCCCGTCCGCCGTGCTGGCGAAGTCCTCCTTCCAGGACATCGAGACGGGCATGACCGAGGGCCACCCCTGCTTCGTGGCCAACAACGGCCGGCTCGGCTTCGGCGTGCACGAGTACCTCTCGTACGCCCCGGAGACGGCGAGCCCGGTCCACCTGGTGTGGGTGGCGGCCCGCAAGGACGTCTCGACCTTCACGGCGGGCGCGGGCCTGGACCACGACGCGTTCATGCGCGCCGAGCTGGGCGAGGAGGCGATCGCGGGGTTCGCGGCGCAGCTCGACGCCCTGGGCCTGGACCTGGCGGACTACCACCTGCTGCCGATCCACCCCTGGCAGTGGTGGAACAAGACCACGGTCACCTTCGCGGCCGAGATCGCGAACCGCCGCCTGGTGCTGCTGGGCGAAGGCTCGGACGCGTACCTCGCGCAGCAGTCGATCCGTACGTTCTTCAACACCAGCGCCCCGAAGAAGCACTACGTCAAAACGGCGATCTCGGTGCTCAACATGGGCTTCATGCGCGGGCTGTCCGCCGCGTACATGGAGGCCACCCCGGCGATCAACGACTGGCTGCACCAGCTGATCGAGGGCGACGAGGTGCTGCGGTCGGTGGACTTCTCGATCATCCGCGAGCGCGCGGCGATCGGCTACCACCACCGCCAGTACGAGCGCGCCACCGACCGGTACTCCCCGTACCGCAAGATGCTGGCCGCCCTGTGGCGCGAGTCCCCCGTGGAGTCGCTGCAGGAGGGCGAGCGCCTGGCCACGATGGCCTCGCTGCTCCACGTGGACGCGGACGGCAGGTCCTTCGTCGGCGCGCTCATCGAGGAATCGGGCCTGACCCCGGCCGAGTGGCTGCGCCACTACCTGCGGGCCTACCTGGTGCCGCTGCTGCACTGCTTCTACCAGTACGACCTGGCGTACATGCCGCACGGCGAGAACACGATCCTCGTCATCGAGAACGGCGTGGTGAAGCGGGCGATCTTCAAGGACATCGCCGAGGAGATCGTGGTCATGGACCCGGACGCGGTCCTGCCGCCGGCGGTCGAGCGGGTCCGGGCGGACATCCCGCAGGACATGAAGCTGCTGTCCGTCTTCACGGACGTGTTCGACTGCTTCTTCCGCTTCCTGGGCTCGATCCTCGTCTCGGAGGGCATCTGCGAGGAGGACACCTTCTGGCGGGCGGTCGCGGACTGCGGCCACGACTACCAGGAGTCGATGCCGCAGCTCGCGGAGCGCTTCGAGCGGTACGACCTGTTCGCCGAGGAGTTCCAGCTGTCCTGCCTGAACCGGCTCCAGCTGCGCAACAACAAGCAGATGGTGGACCTCGCCGACCCGGCGGCCGCCCTCCAGCTGATCGGCACCCTCAAGAACCCCGTCGCGCCTTACGCATCGCGACGGTGATCAAGGGGGCGGGTGCGCTGCCGAATACGGTCCCTCGGCAGCGCACCCGCCCCTCCGGCTACGTCCAGGGGACGTCCGGCGCCCGGTAGTACGTGATGTCCTGGGCGTCCAGCCGCGGGCCCTGCGCCGCCACCCGCTGCCGGTACTCCGTCCAGTTCCGCGGGCCCGGGCTCCAGCCCAGTTCCGCGAGGCCCAGGACCCGCGGGAAGGCCATGAACTCCAGGTCGGCGCGGGTCGCGACCGTCTCCGTCCACAGCGGCGCCTCGACGCCGAGGACCGCGGACTCCGGGACACCGGCCGCGGCCAGGTACGTCCCCGGGTCCCAGTCGTAGGCCCTGCGCACCGGGACGAAGCCCGCCCACGCCAGACCCGGCTTCGTCGTCAGGTCGTACTTCATGTCCAGGTACAGCCGGTCCGCCGGCGACAGGATCAGCGGGTGGCCCGCCTTCGCCGCCGCGGCCACCGCCGCCTTCTCCGCGGCCGCCGTCCTGTCGTGGCCCCAGTACTGGAGCACCGCCCCCGGCGCCGGGCGGGCCGTGGCCAGCTGGTGCCAGGCCACCACCGTCTTGCCGTGGCGCCCGACGATCTGCTGGGCCCGGTCCATGAACGCCGCATAGTCCGCCGCCGGCGTCGAGTGCGCCTCGTCGCCGCCGATGTGCAGGTAGCGGCCCGGCGTCAGCTCGGCCAGCTCGCCGAGCACGTCGTCGACGAACTCGTACGTCCGCTCCTTGCCGACGCACAGCGAGCTGAAGCCGACCTTGACGCCGGTGTAGCGCTCGCGCGCCTTGCCGTCGCAGTTCAGCTCCGCGTAGGAGGCCTGGGCCGCGTTCACGTGCCCCGGCATGTCGATCTCCGGGAGCACGTCCACGTACCGCTCCCCCGCGTACGCCACCAGGTCCCGGTACTGGTCCTTCGTCCAGTACCCGCCCGGCCCGCCGCCGACCTCGCTGCCGCCGCCGTACTCCGCCAGCCGCGGCCAGGAGTCGATCGCGATCCGCCAGCCCTGGTCGTCGGTCAGGTGCAGGTGCAGCGTGTTGACCTTGTACTGGGCCAGCTGGTCCACGTACCGCTTGACCTGCTCCGCCGTGAAGTGGTGGCGGGCGATGTCCAGCATGGCCCCCCGGTAAGCGAACCGGGGCGCGTCGGTGATCTCGCCGCCGGGCACCGTGCCCGGACCGGCCACCGGCAGCAGCTGCCGCAGCGTCTGCCCCGCGTGGAAGAGTCCTGCCGGGGTCCGGGCGGTCAGCGTGACCCCGCTCGGGCCGGACTCCAGCCGGTACCCCTCGGCGCCGGTCCCCTGCGCGTGCTCGTCGAGCCGCAGCCGGATCCCGTCGCCGTCGGCCCCGTCGACCACCGGCAGCGGGAGCCCGCTGGGGCCCCTGAGCTGCTCCGCGAGGAGCTCGCCGACCCGCCTGACCTCCTCGCCGCCGCCCGGGCCGCTGCGGATGACCGTGCCCGCGCCGACGGCGTACCCGGGGCCTTCGGCGCGTGCGGAGGCCGGCGCCGGCAGGAGCTGTGCGTAGGGGGCGAGGGCGGCCGGGCGGCCGTCCCCGGGTCTGGCGTCGGCCTCGGGGGACGCGGCGCAGGAGACGGCCGCGCCGAGGACGAGGAGTGTGCCGAGCGTGCGTCGCAGGACTCTCATAGGGCAGGTATAGGCCAACTGGCGTGCCGGGGCCGGTGCGAGAATCGACGGATGGCGGAAATCATCCAGAAGGACGGCACATGGACCTTCGACGGGGACGCGGTGCGGATCGTGCCCGGCCGCGACAAGGGGGTGGGGCTGCTGCGCCAGACGCTGGGCGAGGTGGTCGTCCCGCTGCGCGCGCTCGCCGGGGTCAGCCACGAACCGGGCCGCAGGGCGGGCCGGTTGAGGCTGAGGCTGCGTGACGGCGCCGACCCGCTGCTCCAGGTGACGGGCGGGCGGCTGCCGGAGGCCTCCGACCCGTACCGGCTGACGGTGGACGCGGACCGGACCGGGGTGGCGGAGTACTTCGTGGACGAGGTCCGTAACGCGCTGCTGCTGGACCAGGTGGACCCCGGTCCGGCGGACGCGTACCTGCTGCCGGGGCCGGCCGTGCCGATCACGGTGGCCGCGGGGGACGGGACGGTGGCCTTCGACGGCGACCGGGTGGCGCTGGACTGGAACTGGACGACGGAGGAGGCCAAGTGCTCCGGCGGGCCGCGCGAGTTCCGGATCGCGGACCTGCGGGCGGTGGAGTGGTCCCCCTCGAAGGGCCTGGACAACGGATGGATCCGGTTCACGCTGGCGGGCGCCCCGGCGGCTCCCGCGCCCAAGTACGACCCGTACACGGTGGAGCTGTTCGGCTTCAAGAAGGATCCGCTGATGGCGCTGGTCGCGTCGGCCGTGGCGGTACGGATGCCCCATCCCCGGGGCGCCGCTGCCCCGGCCGAGCCCGCCCCGGCCCTGCCGAAGCCGCCGGTGCCGGAGCTCGCGGCCTCGGCCCCCGAGCCGGCGGCCCCGGAGGACCACGACGCCCTGCTGCGCCGGCTGCGCGAGCTCGGCGATCTGCACCAGGGCGGCATCCTCACGGCCGAGGAGTTCGCCGCGGCCAAGCAGGCCGTTTTGCGACGTTTCTGACCTTTACCTTCGCCCTTCGGTGAGCGGATTTACGCCTTCCGCTGGTCTGGACCAGAGGGATCCTGCCCGATTCCGGGCAGGATCTTTGCGTTCCCGGCCGTGGCCAGTCAGTATCTACGGGTGCTCGACCGCCGCCCGTCTCATGACGATCTCGTCGACCACCTGGTGCGCAGCACCGCGCTGCAGCGCGGCGAGGCCGCCCGGGTGGTGCTCGACGTACTCGCGTACTTCGACGAGACGACCGAGGAATTCGTGCGCCGCCGCCACCGTGAGCTCCAGTCCGGCGGCGCGGTCAACGCGGAGATCTTCGAACGGATCGCGGCCGAGCTGCCGCACCGCGCCGTGGCGCCGCCGGAGCTCTCGCTCCGGCAGCTGCGCCGCATCGTCTACGGCTGAGCGACAGGGCCGGCCGACGGCCAGGCGCGGCGACAACAGCGGCAAGGGCAACCGAACTTCAGGAGGGGCAAGACTTTATGTGCGGAATCGTGGGTTATATCGGCAAGCGTGACGTGGCACCGCTGCTGCTGGAAGGCCTGCAGCGACTGGAGTACCGCGGGTACGACTCCGCGGGCATCGTCGTCAACAACCCGAAGTCCCCCGCGCTCAAGGTGGTCAAGGCCAAGGGCCGCGTCCGCGAGCTGGAGTCCCGGGTGCCCAAGCGCTTCGCGGGCACCACCGGCATCGCCCACACGCGCTGGGCCACCCACGGCGCGCCGAGCGACATCAACTCGCACCCGCACCTCGACGCCGAGAACAAGGTCGCGGTCGTCCACAACGGCATCGTCGACAACGCCGCCGAGCTCCGCGTCAAGCTGGAGTCCGAGGGGGTCGTCTTCGTCTCGGAGACCGACACCGAGGTCATCGTCCACCTGATCGCGCGCTCCCAGGCCGACACCCTGGAGGAGAAGGTCCGCGAGGCCGTCAAGGCGATCGAGGGCACGTACGGCATCGCCGTCATGCACGCCGACTTCGCCGACCGCATCGTCGTGGCCCGCAACGGCTCGCCGGTCGTCCTCGGCATCGGCGAGAAGGAGATGTTCGTCGCCTCGGACGTCGCCGCGCTCGTCGCCCACACCCGCCAGGTCGTCACCCTCGACGACGGCGAGATGGCCACCCTCAAGGCCGACGACTTCCGCACCTACACCACCAGCGGCGCCACCACCACGGCCACGCCGGAGACCGTGGAGTGGGAGGCCGCCTCGTACGACATGGGCGGCCACGACACGTACATGCACAAGGAGATCTCCGAGCAGCCCGACGCGGTCGACCGCGTGCTGCGCGGCCGGATCGACGACCGCTTCAACACCGTGCACCTGGGCGGCCTGAACCTGGACCCGCGCGAGGCGCGCGGCATCCGCCGGGTCAAGATCCTGGGCTGCGGCACCTCGTACCACGCGGGCCTGATCGGCGCCGGCCTCATCGAGAGCATGGCCCGCATCCCCGCGGACGCCGAGCCGGCCTCCGAGTTCCGCTACCGCAACCCGGTCGTGGACCCCGACACCCTCTACATCGCCGTCTCGCAGTCCGGTGAGACGTACGACGTGCTGGCCGCCGTGCAGGAGCTCAAGCGCAAGGGCGCCCGCGTCCTCGGCGTCGTCAACGTGGTGGGCTCCGCGATCGCCCGCGAGGCCGACGGCGGCGTGTACGTGCACGCCGGCCCCGAGGTCTGCGTCGTCTCCACCAAGTGCTTCACCAACACGGTCGTGGCCTTCGCGCTGCTCGCCGTGCACCTGGGCCGGATCCGGGACCTGTCGGTCACCGACGGCAAGCGGATCATCGAGGGCCTGCGCAAGCTGCCCGCGCAGATCCAGGAGATCCTCGAAGGCGAAGAGGACATCAAGAAGCTGGCGGCCGAGTACGCCGAGGCCAAGTCGATGATGTTCATCGGCCGGGTCCGCGGCTACCCGGTGGCCCTGGAGGCCTCCCTCAAGCTCAAGGAGATCTCCTACATCCACGCCGAGGCCTACCCGGCCTCCGAGCTCAAGCACGGCCCGCTCGCGCTCATCGAGCCGGCGATGCCGACGGTCGCGATCGTCCCGGACGACGACCTGCTGGAGAAGAACCGCGCGGCGCTGGAGGAGATCAAGGCCCGCAGCGGCCGGATCCTCGCGGTCGCCCACCGCGAGCAGGAGAAGGCCGACCACACGATCCTCGTGCCCAAGAACGAGGACGAGCTGGACCCGATCCTGATGGGCATCCCGCTCCAGCTGCTGGCCTACCACACGGCCCTGGCCCTGGGCCGGGACATCGACAAGCCGCGCAACCTGGCGAAGTCCGTCACGGTCGAGTAGTCGCGGCGGGCGCGCAAGCGCACCAGGCACGCAGAACGGCCCCCGGGGATTCCCCCGGGGGCCGTTCCCGTACGTCCGCTTCCGACGTGCGCTTGCGCAGGACCTCAGCCCGCGGCCACCGCGCCGCGGCCGGAGGTCTTGCCCAGTGCGGTGGGCCAGTGGGCCAGCGCCGCGGTGGCGCCGTACCAGAACAGCAGCCCGGAGAGTGCGGCCGCCCAGCCGGCTGCCTTGGCGAGCCCGCCGCTGTCGGCGAAGGAGCCGACCGCGAGGAGCAGCAGGGAGAGGGTGAGCAGGGCGTACGCGCCCTGGCCGAACAGTCCGCTCGTGGCGCTCACGGTGAGGGTCAGCGCGAGCAGGGCGAAGAGGACCAGGAACAGTCCCGCTGCGTGTGCGGAAACCTTTCCGTCCGCCCCCGACGCCCAGGTGAACCAGAAGGCGCCGAGGCCCGCGAACGCCGTTCCGTTGAACCCGTTGCCGCCGCGGAATTCGAGGACTCCGAGGACGAACAGGGCGAGACCGCCGATGTAGGTCGCGAGTGACACGGAGTTGGCGACGGACACGCCGCTGACGACGGCGGTGTGGCCGATACCGAATGCGAGAAGGGTGAGACCCAGGGCTATGTTCCCGAGGGTCGAAGTCGAGGCCGTGCTTCCCGCAGAGACACCATTGTCCACGGCGGGCTCCCTTCGATCTGCAGTTGTTTGCTGCGTCCCAGCAGCATTTATCTACCCTTTACATGGGGGTTCACAACCGCACGAGCGACGTACAGTGGGTTACGGAATGACAACAACCGGTCGCTGCGCGCGCTTGGCCAGCCGGCCCGCCACGGAGCCGAAGATCCGGCCGACGATCCCGTGCGTCGAGCCCACCACGATGGCGTCCGCCGAGTACTCCCGGCCGACCTCCTCCAGCTCGTGGCAGATGTCCCCGCCCCGCTCCACCAGGATCCACGGCACCTCGGCGAGGTAGTCGGCGCAGGCGAGCTCCAGCCCCAGCACCTCGGTGCGGTGGTCCGGCACGTCCACGAAGACGGGTGGCTCGCAGCCGGCCCACACGGTGGTGGGCAGCCGGTTGGCCACGTGCACGATGATCAGGCCCGATCCGGAGCGGCGGGCCATCCCGATCGCGTACGCCAGGGCGCGCTCACTGGACGTGGAGCCGTCGAACCCCACCACGACCCCGTGCCGGAAGGCCGGATCGCAGGGATGACGTGTCTGTTCCGCCGCGCGCAGGTCGCTCGACGTGTGGTCGGCGAGCGGTTTGCGCTTGCGGTCCGCGGGTTCGGGAAATTCGTGACCGGCCATGGATGTCTCGGCGAAGAGGTCCTCGGGGGAAGGGACAAGGCGGCGGAGCGACGATGGGCGGAAGCAACGATTGAAAAAATGACGACTCAGGGTGACGGAGCTCTGTCCGGGAAGCATCTTCCCAAGCCCTTACCCACCAGGGTACGGCGACACTCCTGTCCTGCACAGGGCATGCCGCCCTTGGAGAGCGTCCCAGGGAGCATGCCGGAGACGGGGCTCCTTGGCAATGGCCGCTGTCCCCTACAGCCAGTGACGAGTTGCCGCACGTGCCACTCGTGCGCCACCCGTGCGCGCAGTGACCGAGCCCCGCCGCGCACCGTTGGACAGGCGTCCGACCGTCCAGGAAGAGCCCGCAGGGAGCACGCCGTGCCCGGCCATCCGGTTCACCCCGTCCAGCCCGCTCAGCCGACCGTTCACCCGTCCGTGCACCCGGCGAGACGCCCCCATGACGACCCCGCGGGTGACGTGGTCCGCTGGGCCGCCTTCAGCTGCCTGCTCGTGCCCGTGGTGCTCGTCGTGTACGGAACCTCCTTCGGCGGGGCCGCCGTCGCGACCCTCGGGCTGGTCGCGGTCACGGCGGCGTGCCGGGCGATGCTGCGCTACTCGGAGAAGGCGGAGCGGGCCGCCCTGGTTCTGGCGCAGGACCGGCTGCCGCCGGGCAGGCGCCCCCGGCATTCGCGCGCCGGGAACGGGTCCGGGGGCCGCGGCTGCCACACGTTCGGTGGAATCTCCCCAGAGGACTGACTGATTCGCACACCCACACCCGCATGTTTTCAGCCAAGTTCCCGGAACAGTGCCGGTCTTGCCGGAATGCCCCCTCAACCCCCCTACCACCAGCGACGACAGAGCGAGGGGGGCTCCGAGACCCTACGGGTACTGGCCATGGCCGGAGGGCGAGCTTCCCACTCCGGTAGCGGAGTGGAAGGCTTCCTGATCGAATGCTTTTCGCCAAGTTGCCAAGTCGACATAGCGCTGCGTGCTGAACTTGTCACGCCGACACCACGGGACGCAGTAGATTCGATCATGTATTTACGGCGGGGGATCCACGTGCAAGGCCGAGGGGAAACGTGCAGGTGCGACCAGACCAAGGAGTCGCGACACCCAAGGGGGGCTTAGCCATGAGCCAGGATTCCACCGCCGTCGTCGCGGACGCCGGCAGGAAGCTCGCGGGGCGTCGCCGCAGGGAGATCGTCGCGGTGCTGCTGTTCAGCGGCGGCCCGATCTTCGAGAGCTCCATTCCACTTTCCGTGTTCGGCATCGACCGGCAGGACGCGGGAGTTCCACGCTATCGACTGCTCGTCTGCGCCGGGGAGGACGGTCCGCTGCGGACCACCGGCGGACTCGAGCTCACCGCGCCGTACGGGTTGGAGGCGATCGCCCGGGCAGGCACGGTCGTCGTCCCGGCCTGGCGCTCGATCACTTCACCGCCGCCTCCGGAGGCGCTCGACGCACTGCGTCTGGCGCACGAGGAGGGCGCCCGGATCGTCGGACTGTGCACGGGAGCCTTCGTGCTCGCCGCCGCCGGTCTGCTGGACGGCAGGCCCGCCACGACGCACTGGATGTACGCGCCGACGCTGGCCAAGCGGTACCCGTCCGTCCATGTCGATCCGCGCGAGCTGTTCGTCGACGACGGTGACGTGCTCACGTCCGCGGGCACCGCGGCCGGAATCGACCTGTGCCTGCACATCGTGCGCACGGACCACGGCAGCGAGGCGGCCGGGGCACTGGCCCGTCGGCTCGTCGTCCCGCCGCGCCGCACGGGCGGCCAGGAGCGCTATCTCGACCGGTCGCTGCCGGAGGAGATCGGCGCCGACCCGCTGGCCGAGGTCGTCGCCTGGGCCCTGGAGCACCTCCACGAGCAGTTCGACGTGGAGACGCTCGCGGCCCGCGCGTACATGAGCCGGCGCACGTTCGACCGCCGGTTCCGCTCGCTGACCGGCAGCGCGCCGCTCCAGTGGCTGATCACCCAGCGGGTGCTCCAGGCCCAGCGGCTGCTGGAGACCTCCGACTACTCGGTCGACGAGGTCGCCGGGCGCTGCGGGTTCCGCTCGCCGGTCGCCCTGCGCGGGCACTTCCGGCGGCAGCTGGGGTCCTCCCCGGCGGCCTACCGCTCGGCCTACCGGGCGCGCCGGCCGCAGGCCGAAGTGTCCCAGGTCACGGAGATGCAGGGGGGCCCGGTGCCGCACCAGCGCACCCCGCAGCCCCAGCGGGCGGCGGCGGCCCTGGCCGCGGCCGGCCCGACGGTGACGGAGCTGTACGCCCCGAACCGGGTCCTGCGCGAGCACGCGTAGCTCCCGCCACGGGCACTGCCTGACGGAAGGTCCCCCGCATCGGTCACCACCGAAGCGGGGGACCTTCCGCGTAATCCGCATAAGCTGGGCCGCATGAACGATCGCATGGTGTGGATCGACTGCGAGATGACCGGGCTCTCGTTGACGGACGACGCACTTATCGAGGTGGCCGCACTGGTCACCGACTCGGAGCTCAACGTGCTCGGCGAAGGCGTGGACCTCGTGATCCGCCCGCCGGACGCGGCCCTGGAGACCATGCCTGACGTGGTGCGCGAGATGCACACCGCCTCCGGACTGCTCGACGAGCTGGCCGGCGGGATCACGCTCGCGGACGCCGAGGCGCAGGTCCTGGCGTACGTACGGGAACATGTGAAGGAGCCCCGCAAGGCGCCGCTCTGCGGAAACTCGGTCGGTACCGACCGCGGATTCCTGCTGCGCGACATGCCCGCGCTGGAGAGCCACCTGCACTACCGGATCGTGGACGTGTCCTCGGTCAAGGAGCTGGCGCGCCGCTGGTACCCGCGGGCGTATTTCAACAGTCCGCCGAAGAACGGCAACCATCGGGCGCTCGCGGACATCAAGGACTCCATCGCCGAGCTCCGGTACTACCGGGAGGCGGTCTTCGTCCCGCAGCCCGGGCCCGACTCGGACACCGCCCGGGCGATCGCCGCCAAGCACACCCTGTCCGCCGAATAGGACCCGGCGGGAGCCTCCGGAGGCGGGGCAGGGGAAAGGGGGGCGCGAGCACCCTCCCGGACCCTGTACCCTTTTCTTCGGCCGGTCGGTTTTCCGACCGGACATGGTGGGTGTAGCTCAGCTGGTAGAGCACCTGGTTGTGGTCCAGGTGGCCGCGGGTTCAAGTCCCGTCACTCACCCTGCGAGAGGGCCTCGGTCCGCGAAAGCGGACCGAGGCCCTCTGCATTTTCCTCTGACGCGGCTGCCCTCTCAGGCCGCACGCGTCGCCCACGCCGCCCCCTGACTAGCGGCGGCGTTGGCCCGCGTAGAGGAGGGTTGCGGCGGTCAGGGCGTAGAGGCCTGCGGTGATGCCCAGGCCGACGGGGTCGACGGCGCGGTTGTCCGCGGCCTCGATCCACGGGTCCAGGCCGCCCAGCCGGTCCTTGAAGAGGACGACGCGCCGCCCCGTCGCGAACTGGCCGTGGCAGTTCTGGATGTCGCCCAGCTCCGCGCGGCTTCCCGCGTCGTCGAGGACCCGGCAGAAGTGCCGTACGTCGCCCTTGCCGTTGACCCGCTCCCCCGCCTCCACGACCACCGCGCCCGTGCTTTCACCGAGCTGCTTGAGGTACGTCTCGTTGAGGTTGGACCCGGCGAACAGTCCCAGCGCGAACACTGCGAAGCCCACCAGGGTCGCGGCGCCCGCCCGCTTCCAGGCCGAGCCCGCCACGATCGGACCCGCCGCCGCGGCGGCGAGGACGATCAGGACTCCGACCCACAACATGCCGTAGGGGTACTGGCTGACGAAGCCGCCCACCGTGGCCGCCGTGGGAATCAGCGCGGCCCAGAACAACGTGTTCGCCGTCCGCCGCGGCCGCACGGCCGCTGCCGGTGCCCCCTCCGGACTCCCCGCCATAGCGATCTTCTGCATCCCGACACCCTAGGCGCGGAAGGCCTCCGCGTGGCCATGGGCCCAGGTTTCGAAGGAGCGGGCCGGGTGGCCGGTGAGGTGCTCGACGGCGTCGGTGATCTCGACCGGGAGCCCGTCACTGGCCGCCCAGTAGTCGAGGAGCGCGTCGGCGTAGGGGCCGGGTATGTACCCGTCGACCTCGGCCTTCCACTGCTCGGCGGTGACGGACTCGAACGGTATGGGGGCGCCCAGGACCCCGCCGAGTATCGCGAGTTGGGTCGCGAACGTCAGCGGCTGCGGTCCCGTCAGGTGGTACGCGCGGCCCGAGAGGGCCGGGTCGGTGAGGACGGCGAACGCGGCCTCGGCGAGGTCGGCCTCATGGACCGGGTCGCAGTACGCGCCCGGGTAGGGCAGGTGGACCGGGCGGCCGGACTTCAGCGACCAGGCCCAGCCGAGGGCGTTGCTCGCGAAGGAGCCGGGACGCAGCAGAGTGGTGCGCAGCGGGGAGGCCAGCAGGGCCTCCTCGACGGCGAGATGGGAGGCGGCCAGCGGGCTGCCGGCCGCGCCGGGGGCGAGCACCGAGGACGAGGACAGGAGTACGACGTGCTCGACTCCGGCGGTGACGGCCTCCTTGACGAAGGCGTCGACGGCGGAGGCCTCGGCATAGAGGAAGACGGACCGGACTCCGGCCAAGGCCCCCGGGAAGGTCGCGGGATCGCCGAGATCGCAGCGGACGGTATCTGGTGTGTCCGGCTCGCGGGAGGCGAGGCGGTGGGGGACGCCGTGAGCGGCGAGGAGGGAGACGAGACCGCGGGCGACGGAGCCGCGGGCACCGGTGACGAGGATCGACATGACGGGTTCCTGCTTCCTGTTCGTGTTCGTGTTCACGCTAGAATGAGTACCTGACACAGATTCTGCACCATAAATATTCTGCGTCACACAGATAAATTTCAGGCATGGAGAAGCCGATGTCAACCGATTCCCCTCGTTCGAGTGCGGGCGCCGGCGATGAGTGGAGCCGCGCCGAGCTGCTCGCGCGCATCGTCACCGAGAGCCAGCGGCACTACGCCGACTACTCGCTCTTCGCCCAGGCCATGGCCGACCACGTCGGCCTGCACCCCACCGACATGCAGTGCGTCGGGCTCCTCGACATGGAACCCGGCCCCGTCAGCACCGGGGACATCGCCCGCCTCACCGGCCTGACCTCGGGCTCCGCCACCCGCCTCGTCGACCGGCTGGTCAAGGCCGGCATCGTCGAGCGCCTCGCCGACCCCCACGACCGGCGCCGCTCCCTCGTCGCCCTCGCCCCCGAGGCCCGCCGGCGGATCGGCGAGGCCTGGGACACCCCCGGCCGGGCCTTCGGCGCCGTCCTGGAGAGCTACTCCGACTCCGAACTCGGCGTCATCGCCGACTACCTGCACCGCGCCGCCGAGGTCGGCCGGGCCCAGGCCCGGCGCCTGAACTCCGGCGACTGAGCCCCCGTACACGCGCCGGCGGCCGCCGCCGCGCCGCTCGCGGTGGCGGCCGCCGACCAGGCACGGGCGCGTACAGGCGCTACGCGCTCCGCATCTGCGAGAGCCCTCTCGCCAGATCGTCCGCGTTCATCACCGGGCTGATCTCGATCTCGGCGTTCAGCTCCATGAACAGGCCTTCGAGAAGCGGCGGCATCTCCGCGCTGTCCTGCATGTCGAAGACGATCCAGCAGCTCCGGACGCCCTCGGAGGGTCCGAAGTACGCGGCTTCCGGCTTTACCTTCTCCATGAGCGTCTTCATGGCCTGGGGCAGGGTGCCGGTCCTGGTGGCCTCATTGGCGGCCTGCGTGTCGATATGGGCCCGGAGCATGACTCTCATGCCTGACTCCTTCCGTCAGGCCCACACTCGGCGGGGCCACGGGCACCGGCAACATCTCCTCGGCCATCCGGCCCCGGCCCGGGGGTGTCCTCAGTCGCCCGCCGTCGCGCCCTGGATCTGGAAGTTGAAGTCGGCGTGCCCGAGCGTCCCCATCAGACGGAGCCAGATGGGCAGGAGCATCTCCGTCCCGCGGGCCGACTCGATGCCGCCGAGGTCGAGGACGCTCGCCTCCGACCAGCCGAAGGAGTAGAGCAGTTCGCGTACGGACTTCTTGGCGTCGGCGTCCTCGCCCGACAGGAACACGGTGTGCTCGCCCGGCACCCGCGCCGGTTCGACCATGACACGGCAGTTCATCGTGTTCAGCGTCTTGACCACCCGCAGCCCCGGGAACGTCCGCTGGAGCAGTTCGCCCAGGCTGTCGTCGTTCACCGGGTCGAGGGTGGGCGGGAACCCCCGCGAGAAATCGAGCGGGTTGGCGATGTCGATCAGCACCTTGCCGTCCAGGTGCGCGGCGTCCGCCTCCGTCAGGGCGGCCACGCTGACCTGCCCGCCGGTGGCGTTGACCAGGACGTCGCCCTGCCGGGCGGCATCGGGGAACGGGGCGAGGCCGACCCGCGGGTGGGCCTCCTGCCATTCGGCGTACTCGGTGCGGGCGAGGGTGGCCTCGGGGTCCCGGGTGCCGATGACCACCTCGTGCCCGAGCGAGACGAGGCGGGCGGCCACCGTACGGCCGACGATGCCGGTGCCGAGGACTGCGTAGCGCATGACCGGTTCCATTCCGTTGGGGGAAGGGACGAAGGACGACCAACAACCCCGTACGGTACGCGTCAGCCGCGCCGCTTGCGCCGGCTGACCCGACGCGTCCGTACGCCGCCCGACCCGCCCCGCGCCCGGTCGTCCAGGGCGATCCACACCCTGACCTCGGTCCCGCCGAGCATCGAGCGCCCGATCCGCACGTCGCCGCCCGTCGATTCCGCGACCCGGCGCACGATGTCCAGCCCGAGCCCCGTCGAACCGTCCCGTCCGCCGTCGTTGCCGCGCCGCAGTGCCGCGTCCGGATCGGCGATCCCGGGGCCCGCGTCCGAGACGAGCACGATGACCGCGTCCCCCGCGTCGTGGACGTCCACCGCGAACGGGGTGCCCTCCGGGGTGTGCCGGAACACGTTGCCGAGCAGGGCGTCGAGCGCGGCCGCGAGCTCCGGCCGGGCGACCGGGAGCCGTACCGTACGGTCCACGCCCGCGAGCCGGACCTCGCGGCCCTCGTCCTCCGCCAGCGCCGACCAGAAGGCCATCCGGTCGCGGATCACCTCCGAGGCGTCGCAGCCCGCTCCGGCCCCGCCGCCCGCCGCGGACGCCGGCGCGCGCTGTTCACGGGCGGTACGGATGATCGTGTCGACCTCCCGTTCCAGCTGCTCCACCGCCGCCCGGGTCTGCTCCGCGGCCGGCCCGTCGCCGAGCGAGGCCGCGTTGAGCCGCAGCACCGTCAGCGGCGTCCGCAGCCGGTGCGAGAGGTCGGCGGCCAGCTCCCGCTCGTTGGCGAGGAGTTCCACCACCTGGTCCGCCATCGAGTTGAACGCGACGGCCGCCGAACGGAGTTCCTTCGGCCCGTCCTCCGGCACGCGCGCCCCCAGCCGGCCCTCGCCCAGCTGGTGCGCGGCGTCCGCGAGCCGCTCGGCCGGCCGCACCAGCCGGGCGCCGAGCCGGTCGGCGACCGCCACCGAGCCCACGATCAGCGCCAGTCCCACGCCCGCGAGGACCACCCAGGCCGTCGCGACGCCGTTGCTGACCTCGCTCTCCGGTACGAAGATCTCCACGACGGCGATGTCCCCCGACCCCAGGGCGGTCGGCTGGAGCAGCGCCGAACCGCCCCCGGACAGCGGGGCCGTCATGGCCCGCCCCATCCGCCGGGTCTCCTCCACGGCGTGCGCCCCGGCCCGCGTGGTGCCGATCTCCACCGGCGCGCTGCCGCCGATCGCGGGCACGTGGACCGCCATCCGCCGGGCCGCGCCCATCTGCGTGGACTCGACGGCCTTGCGCAGCTGCCCCGGGTCGGTGGTGATGGACAGCGTCGGGCCGATCGTGGCGGCCTGCCGCTCGGCGTTGGAGAAGGCCCGGTCGCTGGCCATCTCCTGGACGACGAGCCCGAGCGGTACGGCGAAGGCCACGACCACCATGGCCGTGACCGCGAGGCACACCTTGACCAGTGCCCATCTCATCTCCGTCGGCTCGCTCCGCCGCGGCAGCGGCTGTTGCCACCGTCGACCGCGCGGCGCAACAGTGCGGCCACCGTCGCCGTCTGCGGCCCGGCGGCCACGCGTGCGCCGCTCACGCGGGCGGCTCCAGCTTGACGCCGACCCCCCGCAGGGTGTGCAGGTACCGCGGCCGCGCGGCCGTTTCGCCCAGTTTGCGGCGCAGCCAGGACAGGTGCACGTCGATCGTCTGGTCGTCCCCGTACGACTGCTGCCAGACCTCGGCGAGCAGCTCGCGCCGGGCCACGACCACCCCGGGCCGCCCGGCGAGGAAGGCCAGCAGGTCGAACTCCCGCCGCGTGAGGTCGAGTACGGCCCCGTCCAGCTCGGCCTGGCGCCGCAGCGGATCGATGGCCAGCCCGCCCACCCGCAGCACGCGCGAGGGCGGTTCGGCCCCGGCGGCCGCGCGGGCGCGGCGCAGGACGGCGGACATCCGGGCGGAGAGGTGCTCCACGGAGAAGGGCTTGGTCAGGTAGTCGTCGGCGCCGTCGTTGAGGAGCCGGACGATCTCGGCCTCGTCGTCGCGCGCGGTGGCGATGATCACCGGCACGTCGGTGATGCCTCGCAGCATCTTCAGTGCCTCCGACCCGTCGAGGTCGGGCAGCCCGAGGTCGAGGATGACCACGTCGAACCGGTGGTGGGCGACCTCGCGCAGCGCCTCCAGGGCCGTACCGACGCTCCGCACGGTGTGCGAGGCCTCGGTCAGGTGCCGGATCAGGGCGGAACGTACGAACTGGTCGTCCTCGACCACGAGCACACTTGCCATGGCCCGCACCGTAGTCCATTAGGGGGACCCTGCGGGGTGTCGGGCCGCCTCCCGGACCAGTGGTGCAGTATGTGCCCTGATGCACCGAGGACTTGTTCACGCACTTGCCTGGACGCTGGCGACCGGGGCGGCGGTGACGCTGTCCTGGTGGGGCGTGCACACGGTCATGTCCGGAACGGCCTACGATCCGCCGCTGGCGGTGCCGCTCACCACGCAGCCGCTGTCCTCCTCGACGCACCGCGCGGCGGCGTCCTCGCCTCCACCGGCCTCGGACACGCCGTCCCCGTCCGCCGCCTCCCCCTCGGCTTCGCCCTCCGCCGGCGCCTCCCCCGCGAAGCCCCCGCAGAAGGCGGCCCCGCCGAGCCCGCGCCAGGACGAGCAGCGGGGTGACGGCGGGGACCAGGGCAACGTGAAGGCCTATCCGGTCACGGGTGGCCGGGTGGTCTTCGACCTCGGTACGTCCTCGGCCGAGCTGGTCTCGGCGACGCCGGACGCCGGCTGGCAGATGCAGGTGTGGAAGCAGCCGTACTGGATCCGGGTCACCTTCACGAAGGCGGGCCGGGAGATGTCGGTCTTCTGCACCTGGAACGACCACCCGCCGATGGTGGAGACGTACGGGGGCTAGGGGGTGTCCGTCAGACCATGACGGTGATGTTCGTCGCCTGCGGCCCCTTCGAGCCCATGCTGACGTCGAACTGGACCCTCTGGTTCTCCTGGAGCTCCTTGAATCCGGCCCCCTGGATCTCGCTGTAGTGGGCGAAGACGTCCGCGCCGCCGTCCTCGGGTGCGATGAACCCGAAACCCTTCTCGGCGTTGAACCACTTGACGGTGCCGTTGGCCATGTTCGTGTCTCCCTTGCCTTGCGGATGCCCGCTCGCCCCGGCGGGGCGCTCGACTCGCAGACATACCCGCCCGCGGGGTGTTCGGAGCGCAAGGTCATCCGTACGAGGGCGTGTCGCGGAGGGTCGCTGCCGCTCAGCGAAAGACGGAGGGCGGGGGCTCCGGCGAGGCCACCGCCGAGGCGTCCGCGACCGGGGCCGCGCCGCCCGCGAAATCGGCGAGGGCCCGGCCGTGCTCGACCCGCCCGGGATGCGGGTCGCTCGCGACCCGGCGGGTGAACTCGCCGACCGGCAGCTCCCGGTCGGCTGCCACCAGCACCGCGTTGCCGAACCGTTTCCCCCGCCACACCACCGGGTCGGCGGCCAGCGCCAGGTGCTCGAAGCGTGACGCGGCCGTCGCGATCTGGCCCTTCAGGTGCGCGAGCGGCGGACCGTCCGCGAGGTTGGCCACGTACCACCCGCCCGGCGCGAGGGCCCGCCGTACGTCGTCCAGGAACTCGGCGCTCGTCAGGTGCGCCGGAGTGCGCGCGCCGCTGAACACGTCCGCGATCACCAGGTCGGCCCAGCCGTCCGGAACCTTCGCCAGGCCCGCCCGCGCGTCCACCGCCCGGACCCGGACCCGCGCCTGCGGGTCCAGCGGCAGGTGTTCCCGTACGAAGGCCACCAGGGCGGCGTCGATCTCCACGACCTGCTGGGTCGAGCGGGGCCGGGCGGCGGCCGTGTAGCGCGCGAGGGTGAAGGCGCCGCCGCCCAGGTGCACCACGTTCAGGGGCTGCCGGGCGGGCGCGACGAGGTCGATGAGGTGGCCGATCCGGCGCTGGTAGGCGAAGTCGAGGTACCCCGGATCGCCCAGGTCCACATGCGACTGCGGGGCTCCGTCGATGAGCAGCGTCCAGGCCTGCGCGCGCTCCCTGTCCGGAGCCAGCTCCGCCGTGCCGCCGCTCACCTGCCCGACGACCGCCTCGGAGCCCGCGCTCCCGCTTCCGCTTGCGCGCCCGCGCTGCCTACCGCCGCCGCTGCTGCCTTTGCCCTTGCCTGCCACCACCCCATTGTCGCCGGTCAGCGGCAGTTGTCCGCCGCCTCGATCAGGCGGGCGGCCTCGCCGAGCGCGGCCCGCAGCACCTCCGGGTCGGTGACCGGACCGACGGCTTCCGGGGGGAGCAGCCAGCCGGTGTCGCCGGCGGTGGGCGAGACGTCGCCGAAGCGCATGCCGCGCCCGTCGGTCTGGGTGCAGGCGCTGCCCGGCATGTCCCAGGCGTCGGCGGTGCCGGGCGGGACGAGGAAGCCGAGGGTGTCGTCGGAGCCGTCGTGCAGCACCGGGCCGACCCCGCCGGGCAGGCCGGCGGCGCGGCGGATGATGTCCACGGCCTCCAGGCCCTGCCGGGTGGGCACGGTCACCAGGTCCGGCGCCTCGGCCGGTGCGACCGCCACGGCGGTCGCGGCCGGGACGGGGATCGCACCCGAAGACGCGGGCGCGGTGTTCATTCCAGTGTTCTCCATGCCGCCCTCCACCAAGGGAACCCCTCCTCGATCCGCGTACGAGCGGGGCGGGAGTCAGCTCACACCCCGCACGGGCTCAACGCGCGAAAACGTCAACGGGTGCGGTGGCAAGACGCTGCAAAGGATGGCACTTCATGGCGGATCGCGGGTGAGATATCCCTTTTGTAGCCAAACATCGCATCAACCGTCCGCCTCTGGCGGTACGTTCATGCGCGCCGGACCCGGCTCCATCCCGCGGAACCGGCGGTGCGTCCCTTGCCAGAGAGGCCACGTCCATGGCGGCGTTCCCCCACTCACCCAATCAGACGTTCCGGCGGCTGCGCGGCCGGCACTCCCCGGCCGAGTTCGCGGCCATGGTGCGCCGGGCCGCGAAGGAGATCGGAGAAACGGTTTCCTGCGACGCCCGCTACATCGGGCGGGTCGAGTCCGGCGAGATCCGCTGCCCCAACTACGCGTACGAGCGGGTCTTCCTGCACATGTTCCCCGGCCGGACTCTGGCCGATCTGGGCTTCTCCCCGCGCGAGGCGGTCCGCGGCCGGTCCGCGCAGCGCTCCGCCCCTTTCACCCACAAGGAGAGCGACGTGCTGCGTCGCGCGTTCATGGCGGGCGGTTCCGCGACCGTGGCGGCCGCCACGATCGGCTTCACGCTGCTCGGCGACACCCGCCGGCCGCCCTCCCGGGCCGGCGAGTCCGAGGCGGCCGCGGTCGAGGAGGCCGTACGCCAGATCCGGCTGCTGGACGACCGGCACGGGGCCGACGCCCTGTACCGCAAGGCCGCCGAACCCCTGCGCACCGCCTACGCGCTACTGGACGCGGGGGCCTCCCGGCAGTCCACCGAGGACCGGCTGCACGCGGGCGCCGGTGAACTGGCCGTCTCCGTGGGCTGGCTGGCGCACGACTCCGGCCGCTTCGACGACGCCCGCTCGCACTACGCGGAGGCGCTGGCGACGGCCCGGGTCTCGGGGGACGCGGGCCTGGAGGCGCACGCCTTCAGCAACATGGCCTTCCTGGCCCGGGACTGCGGCCGGCCCCGGGAGTCCGTACGGGCGGCCCAGGCGGGCCGCCGCGCCGCCCGCTCCCTCGGTTCCCCGCGGCTGCTGTCGCTGCTCGCGCTGCGCGAGGCGGGCGGCTGGGCGGGGCTGGCCGACCGCAAGGCATGCGAGGAGGCGCTGACCCGGGCGCACACGGAGTTCTCCCGCGGCACGGCGGCCGCGGACCCGGAGTGGATGTCCTTCTTCGGCGAGGCCGAGCTGGAGTCGCTGGAGTCGCGGTGCTGGGCCGCCCTCGGGGAGTACGCCCGCGCGGCCCGGCACGCCCGCCGCGCGGCGGACCTCCAGGATCCGCACTTCGCCCGGAACGTGGCCCTCTACACGGCCGAGCTGGCCGACGACCTGGCCCGCGCGGGCGCCCCGGACGAGGCGGCCTGGGCGGGGGGACGGGTCCTGGACCTGCTCACCGAGGTGCAGTCCACCCGGATCCGGTCCATGCTCTCGGGCACGGCCCGCGTCCTGGTCCCGCACCAGCGCAGCCCCCGGGTGGCGGCCTTCCTGACCCGCCACGCGACGGTCTGACCACACGGCCACACGGCCACACGGCCACCCGACCGCGCGGCCGCTGCGCTCAGCCGCCGACGTACTCGTAGACCGCGCCGTCCGGGTGCCGGAGCACGGCCCGCCGCCCGTTCGGCGTGTCGGCGGGCGCCGCGACGAGCTCGGCGCCGGCCGCCTCGGCCGTCGCGACGGCCGCGTCCAGGTCGGTCACGCCCAGCGTCGCCGCCACCCCCTCGAACCGCTCCGCGACCGCGTCCGGTCCGGCGAAGAGGAGGAACGGGCCGACGGCCGCCAGCTGCAGACCGGCGAACGCGAACCGGTTCGCCGGCTCGCCGGTCAGCTCCTCGTAGAACGCCTGGGCCGCGTCGAGGTCGGGCACGCGCCGCCGGATCACCACGGATTCGATCGTCATGACCCCATCCTCGCAGCCGCGCCGATCACCCAACCAGCCACTCCGCCATGGGACTTCGGGCTGGGGCTTGGGCTACAGGTCCAGGTGACCCGTGTCGTTCCAGCGCTCCAGGGCGGGGGCCCCGTACGCCCAGCCCAGGACCGAGAGGGAGGTGGGCTCCAGGCGGATGCGAGCGCCGAAGGAGGCCTCCAGGCCGAGCCAGCGGGCGGCCAGGGTGCGCAGGATGTGCCCGTGGGCGAAGACCAGCACGTCTCGCTCCGCCGAGCGGGCCCAGGCGACGACCTCGTCGGCCCGGGCCGCGACGTCGGCCACGGACTCGCCGCCCGGGACCCCGTCGCGCCAGATCAGCCAGCCCGGACGGATCGCCTGGATCTCGGCCGGGGTCATTCCCTCGTAGTCCCCGTAGTCCCACTCCATCAGCACGTCCCACGGATCCGCCTGGGCGCCGAAGCCCGCCAGGTCACAGCTCTCGCTCGCGCGGACCAGCGGGCTGGTGCGGACCTCCACACCGGGCAGGCCGTTCCACGGGGCGCGGGCCAGCCGCTCGCCGAGCAGCTTCGCGCCGCGCCGGCCCTCCTCCAGCATGGGCACGTCGGTGCGTCCGGTGTGCTTGCCGAGCTGGGACCACGCCGTCTGGCCGTGCCGGGCCAGGAGGATGCGGGGGGCCATAGGGAACTCTCCCGGTAAGTAGCAGTTCATACGACTTTGGGCGATTGCGTCGTCCAACCATCATCCAACACATGAACACCAGGCAACCCATTCCGTCGTACAAGCGTCCTACAACGTATGACTAATCGGCAGAAGCCCACCCGCTGGTGGGCCGAACTGCTGCTCCTGGGGCTCGTCTACGGCGCGTACACCGGTGGCAGACTCCTCGCCCGGGGCGACGTGCACCTCGCCGTCACCCACGGACTCTCGATCCTCCGGGCCGAGGAACTGCTGGGGCTCGACTTCGAACGGCCGCTCAACCGGCTGTTCTCGCAGCAGGGGCTGCTCGGGATACCCGCCGACTTCGTCTACGCCTCCCTGCACTACCTCGTCACCCCTGCCGTGCTGGTCTGGCTGTACCTGCGCCGGCCGCAGCACTACCGCAGCGCGCGTACGTGGCTCGTCGTCTCCACCCTCCTCGGGCTCGTCGGCTTCACCCTGATGCCCACCTGCCCGCCCCGTCTGCTGGACGCCGCGCACGGGTTCACCGACACGATGGCCCAGTACAGCGCGTACGGCTGGTGGGGCGCCGAGGCCAGCGCGCCGCGCGGGCTCGGGGGCCTGACCAACCAGTACGCGGCCATGCCGAGCCTGCACGTCGGATGGGCCCTGTGGTGCGGGGTCCTGCTCTGGCGGCACGGACGCCACCCGCTGCTGCGGGCCCTCGGCATCGCCTATCCCGCCGTCACCACGCTCGTGGTCATGGGCACCGCCAACCACTACTTCCTGGACGCGGTCGCCGGAGCCGCCGTGATGGCCGCCGGGTACGCGATCACGCGCCGGCTGTCCGCGCGAGCGGCCCGGCCGGGAGCCCGAGCGGCCGGTTTCCCCGGTACCGCCCCGATTGTCAGTGGCGGATGGGACACTTCCGCCCGTGAGCTCCTACCCGCCCAGCGGCCCGCCCCCGACGACGACACTGCGGCAGCGGCTCGCTGACCTGCGCGGCCCCGCCGTGCCGCCCCGCCCGCTCGACGCCCGCGCGCTGGCGGCGCTCGCCGCCAACCCCGGATGCGGCAGACGAGCCCTGCTCGACGGCGCCGGTGTGGACAAGACCGCCCTGGCCGCCGCCCTCGGCTCACCCGCCCCCTTCGGCCAGTCGCAGTTCGCGATCGTCCGCGGGAACTCCTTCGAGGCCAGGGTCAAGGGCGACGGCGGAGCCGAGCTCCTGCGGCTCGTGCACGAGCACCTCGGCGCCGGCACCGAGCCCCCCGGCCCGGGCGCCCGCGTCCCCGACCTGACCGCCGCCGGGCCCGAGGGCCGCGCCGCCCGCACCGCGCTCGCGCTGCGCGAGGCGACCGCCGCCGGGGACGCCTCCGGGGCCGCCGCCGGAACGTGGACCCTGCTGGACCACCCGATGCTGGCCCTGGAGGTGGCGGGCTCCCCCGCCTATCTGGAGCCGGACGCCGTCGTGGTGCACCCCGACGGCCGCTGGACCGTCGTGGAGATCAAGTCGTTCCCGATGATCGACGGGGCGGCCGACGCCGCGAAGGTGGGCGCCGCCGCCCGGCAGGCCGCCGTGTACGTCCTGGCCCTGGAGAAGACCGCCGAGAAGCTGGCCTCCGCCGTGGTCGGGCACACCGTGCTGCTCGTCTGCCCCAAGGACTTCTCCAACCTGCCCGCCGCCGCGCCCGTCGACGTCCGCCGCGAGCGGGCCGTGACCCGCCGCCAGCTGGAGCGGCTGACCCGGGTCGAGGAGCTGGCCGCCGCCCTGCCCGAGGGGCTCAGCTTCGACCCGGAGCGTCCCGCCGAGGAGCTGACCGAGGCGGTCGCGGCCGTCACCGCCGCGTACGCCCCCGAATGCCTGGCCGCCTGCGAGCTGGCCTTCCACTGCCGGGAGCGGGCCCGCGCCGCCGACGCGGTGACCACGCTGGGCCGTTCCGTACGGGGGGAGCTCGGCGCGCTCACCACCGTCGAGGAGGCCCTCGCGGCCGCCGCCGGCTCCGGCAGTCCCGAGGACCCGACCGCGGCCTCCCTGCACCACGCGGCCCGGCTGCGCGCCGAGGCCCTGGAGGCGGCCGCATGTCCCTGCTGAACACCCTCGCGCGCCTGGAGGCCGTCCGGGCGGGCCGGGCCCGGCCGCTGGCGACCGTACGGCACCGGCATCTGAGCGGGCGCCCGCTGGTCCTCGTACTCCTGACGACGGCGGGCGAGGCCGGGGCCCCGCTCGGCGCACTGGTCGGCACGGACCCCGGGGAGCCGCGGCTGCTCGTGGTGCCGCAGCCGCGCGACCGGGACCTGCGCTGGGCCTTCCTGGCGGACCTGGCCGACGTGGTCCTGCCGTACGTGGACGGGTACGCCGACGACGTCGAGTACGTGGAGCGGACCGAGACCGACCCGGACACCGGCGCGAAGAGCAAGGTCGCCGCCGAGCTCTGCCTGGACGCACCGCAGCTGATCGTGCCGAGCCGGGCCGGCGTCGAGTACGTACGGCTGCTGGGGCGGTCGATGCGGTTCCGGCGGACGGCCGAGGAGGATCCGGAGAATCCGTATCCGGCGCCCACCCGGGTGCCGCTGCTGGGGCGCTGGTTCACGCACCTCGGTGAGCGCTCCCGGGTCCCGGGGGCCTCCATGCTGCTGTCGGCGACGGAGCTGCTGGGGCGGCACTGGGCCACCGGCCAGAGCAATCTGGAGGACCAGCACCTGGGCGCCCTGCTGTCGTGGATAGCCCCGCCGGAGGGGGAATCGGGCGCCGAGGCCGCCCTGCGGGCCGAACTGGGCCGCGACCGGGACGGGCAGTTGTCCGTCCCGCCCGCAGGGCCCGCCACCGACCCGGCCTTCGACAACAGGCTGCTGGCCCCGGCGATGGCCCGCTACGACGCGGCGCGCGCCGGGGACGACCCGAAGGCGGTGGACCGGGCCGAGGCGGCCGTCCGGGAGCTCGTCGCCGAGCAGATGCGGCCCACCTGGCGGGCGGTGTGGCAGTCGCTGGAGCTGCTGCGCGCGCTGCCGGCCGGGGAGCGGGCCGAGGAGCGCTGGACCCGCGACCGCTGGTCGTACACCGGCCACCGGGACCGGATCCGGGCGGGCGAGCCTCCGCAGCCGCGCCGCGACGACGCGGTGACGGCGGCGCAGAAGCTGGCGACGCGGGAGACCGAGCAGGTGCGGCTCGACGCCCAGGAGGCGCTGGACGATCCGCTGGTGATGGCGGGCCGGCGGCTGTCGGGCGAGGCCTTCGCGGGCGAGGTCACCGAGGTCGTGATGGAGTGGACGGAGTCGAAGCGTCCGAGTCCGCGCCCGCTGGTGACGGTGGCCACGGAGGACCGTCCGCAGCTCGCGGAGGGCGGCGGCGGCAAGGTGTTCCGCTCGCTGGACGGCCGCCCGCAGGCGGCGCAGTTCGTCCGCTTCGAGGAGGACGGGCGGCTCGTGCTGCGGCTGCTGGACAAGATGGGCCGCGGCCGGGAGCCGGAGCCGGGCTCGGTGCCGGAGAAGGGCGACCGGGTCTGCTGGACGCTGTTCGAGCACGACGCGCGCGGCGGCCCGAAGCTGCCGGACCCGGAGAAGACCCCGTGGACGCACGGCGGCCCGCCGGGATCCGCGACCGCCGCGCCGCCGCCCGACGCCGTGACCGATGAGGACATCCTGTGAGCACCGCATCCGACCGGGGATTCGATCCGGGTACGGCCGCCGCCGAGGCGACCGCCGCCATCCTGCGCGACACCCTGCACGGGAGCGCGCGCGGCGTGGTCGTCGACTCCCCGCCCGGGGCCGGCAAGTCCACGCTGGTGGTGCGGGCCGCCCGGGAGCTGGCCGCGGCCGGGCGCCGGCTGATGGTGGTCGCGCAGACCAACGCGCAGGTCGACGACCTGGTGCTGCGGCTCGCCGACAAGGACCCGGAGCTGAAGGTCGGCCGGCTGCACAGCAGCGACGGCGATGCGTACGATCCGGCGCTGCGCGAACTGCCCTCGGTCACCCTCTCGGCGAAGCCGGGGGACCTGGCCGAGCTGCCGATCACCATCTCGACGGCGGCGAAGTGGGCGTACGTGAAGGACGTGGAGCCCTGGGAGCACGCCATCGTCGACGAGGCGTACCAGATGCGCTCGGACGCGCTGCTGGCCGTGGCCGGGCTGTTCGACCGGGCGCTGTTCGTGGGCGACCCGGGGCAGCTGGACCCGTTCAGCGTCGTCGGCGCCGAGCAGTGGGCCGGGCTGTCGTACGACCCTTCGGCGAGCGCCGTCAGCACCCTCCTCGCGCACAACCCGCATCTTCCGCAGCACCGGCTGCCGGTGTCCTGGCGGCTCCCGGCATCGGCCGCGCCACTGGTCTCGCGGGCGTTCTACCCGTACACGCAGTTCCGCAGCGGTACGGGCCCGGGCGAGCGACGGCTGTCGTACGGGGTCGCGGGCGACGGCTCGGGCCCGGACCGGGTGCTGGACGAGGCCGCCGAGTCGGGCTGGGGCCTGCTGGAGCTGCCCGCGCGGCACACCCCGCGCACCGACCCGGAGGCCGTACGGGCGGTGGCCCTGGTGGTCCGGCGGGCGCTGGACCGGGGGGCGGTGACGGCGGACGAGCAGTCCGAGGCCCCGGCCCCGCTGACCGCCGACCGGATCGCGGTCGGCACGGCGCACCGGGACCAGGCGGCGGCCGTCCGGTCCGCCCTCGCGGACCTCGGCGTCACCGGGGTCACGGTGGACACCGCGAACCGGCTCCAGGGGCGGGAGTACGACCTCACGGTGGTGCTGCACCCGCTGTCGGGCCGCCCGGACGCGACGGCGTTCCACCTGGAGACGGGCCGCCTGTGCGTGCTGGCCTCGCGCCACCGGCACGCCTGCGTGGTGGTGGCCCGGGCGGGGATAGCGGAACTGCTGGACGACCACCCCTCCACGGAGCCGGTCCAGTTGGGCGTGACGGTGAAATTCCCCGATGGCTGGGAGGCGAACCACTCGGTCCTGGCCCACCTCGCGGAACACCGGGTCGCCTGGAGGCCCTGAGGCGCCGGGCCGACGGCGGCATGAACGCCGGACGGAGTCCGGCACGCCGCCGGAGGCGGCCAAGGGTCGCCTGGAGGCCCTGACGGGCCCGAAGGCGGCGCTCTTGCGCGGCGCTGGACAATGGAGGGTGGCCCGGAAGGATCCCGAACGCGCAGCAGGAGGACACGCATGGCAGAGCCCGAGCGGACGACCGAGCGGAAGCCGCGGCCCGCGCCGCTGCTCTTCGAGCCCTCGGAGGCCGCCACGGACCCGGAGCACTTCTTCGACCTGGAGTCGATCGAGGACCCGCGGGAGCTGCTGGCCCGCGCCACCGAGCTGACGCTCGCCTTCCGGGCGGCGCAGGAGCGGGCGGTGGAGTTCCAGGCGCTGGCCGCCGCGCAGCTCGCCGATCCGCGGCGGTTCGACCGGCTGCCGCCCGCGGAGATCGCCGCGCAGGCGGAGTGGACCGAGGACTACGCGCTCAAGATGATCGAGTTCGGCGAATCCCTCCAGCGCGAAGCGGGCCCGGACGCCCGGTAGCCGAGACCGCCGGTATGGGGCGGACATGACCTCCGGCGGCGCACCTGGCATATGCGGGGCGCAACATAGCCCACCATCCCCCGTCCTGTCCCGGTTTTCCGTAACTCCTGGAAACCGGTTCACTACGCCCGGTAGACCGGTCCGCATGACGACGCTCACGGCCGCACCCGCCCACCCCGCCCCGCACGCAGGCACCGCCACCCACGTCACCCCCCAGGGCGCCGCCTGGCTCGCCTCCGCGTCCGCGCACCCGCACAGCACCCTCGCGCGCTGGGAGGCCCGGGCCACCGCCCCCGCCGTGCTGCCCTGCGGGACCGCCTTCGACGTCGTCAACGTCCCGCTCGTCCTCGGCCGCCGCATGCTCGACCTGCTCTGGGCCGAGGGCCCCGGCTCCGGGCCCGTGGCGGTGCACCGCGGGCGGATGCTGCTGTTCACCTCCACCGGGACCGCGCACCGCCTCCCCGCGCTGCTCGCCTGGGAGGAGTGGGGCAGCTGCGTGCCCGCGCCGCTGTGCCACGGCCATGGCGACGCCGTCACCGTGCCGCCGCTCGACGCCACCCCCGGCCCGTCCCGCTGGGTCGTCGCCCCCGACACCCGCACCCCCTGGCTGCCCGGACCCGAGGCGCTCCTGTGGGCGTACCTCCGCGCCGCCCGAGCTGCGGATATCGATTTTTCCTTCCGGCCATCTCCCTGCTAATGTCTTCCTCGTCAGCAAGCGCCGCTAGCTCAGTTGGTTAGAGCAGCTGACTCTTAATCAGCGGGTCCGGGGTTCGAGTCCCTGGCGGCGCACAGACGGAAGAAGGCCCCCACGCGAGTGGGGGCCTTCTTCGTCGTGCCGAAGCGCTACGTCGTGATCTTGACCGTGTAAGCACCCGACGGGGTCCGGTCCGCCACCTCGATCCTGATCCGCTCCCCCGGCACCGTGAACGACTCCCCCACCTCCAGCGGGGCGTCCGCCAGCGGCGGGTACACCGAGCGGTCCCAGCAGGCCTCCGAGTCCGGATGCCCGTCGAGCACCTCGATCGGCCCGCCGCCCGAAGCCGCCTCGTTGCGCACCCGGTAGACCAGGACACCCTCCGTACAGGTGTCCCCGTCGTTGCCGGCGGAGCCCCGCGCCTCGACCGCGATCGCACTGCCGGGGCCCGTACGGATCACCGCGAGCCGGGTCCCGCCCGTGGCACCGGGGGCCGGGGCCTGGGCCAGCGGCAGCAGGGTGTGCAGCGAGGAGCCGGACTGCACGCAGTCCACCTGGGAGGAGGACAGCCAGCCGAGCTTCCACTTGTGCCAGGCGAACAGGTCCGGCGCCATCCCGAACTGGCTGCCCATGACGTCCCAGTCGCCGACGTACGTGTCCCAGTCACCCTTGCCGTCGGTCGGCCGGTGGTAGAGGTCGGGCAGGTCGAAGACGTGCCCGGTCTCGTGCGCGAGGACGTTGCGGTCCGGCGGGTGCCGCTCGAAGACGGTCACGATCCGCCGCAGGTCCGTCCCGTCCGCCCGGATCGGCCGGTCGAAGTTGACGACCTTGGTGGCGTCCGAGTCCACTCCGGGCGCGTCCGGGTCGGCGACGAAGTACACGACGTCGTACTGCGAGAAGTCCACCTCCCGGTCGGCGGCCGCGACCGCGTCCCGCAGGTACGCCGCCCGGTCCTGGGCCGCCCAGTCACGCTGTATCCCGTACGCCGTCGACGGCTTGGGCATCTGGGTCCACCGCTCCTGCGGGTGCGGTTCCAGACGGAACCTCCCGTACGAGGCCCGCTCGAAGAAGTCGCTGGTCGCGGGGAAGTAGTCGCCGGTCAGCTGCTCGGTCGTGAGGGTGGTCCGGTGGTCGGGGAAGGAGAGGAAGACCATGACCGCGTGGAGGGTGCGCTCCGGCTTGGGGTAGGAGCGGTTCCAGGTGTCCAGGCCCAGGGAGTGGTGCGCCGAGGTGCGGGCCAGGGCGCACGGCCCGGCCCCCGGATCGGCGACCGCGGGACCGGCGACGAGCGACATGGCGGCGAGTGCCGTCAGGGAGGTGAGCGCGGCCGCCGTGCTTCTGATGCGGGAGCGTTCCACTCCCCCGGGTGTCTGCTGTCGCGACACATCGACCTCCGGTGGTGGATTCGTACCATCTCGTCCCACCCTGAGGCGATTGTCTTACTAATGCCCTGTTCCGCTGCCCCACACGAGTGAGCGCTACGGCAAGTCGGTGACCCGGGGGTTCACCCACACGCCTACAGAACGTCACGACCGATCACGGGAGATCATCCAGGAGCTTTCGCTGCTCAGAGCCGTGCAGAAACGATCAGCCGGGATGTGGCCGGCGGGCCGTCAGCACACCGAAGTCCCGTGCCCCGCACGGCGACGCAGCTGGATAGGGCCGTACGGTGCCTCTATGATCGGCACACTTTCCTGCACGGACACTCACGAGCAATGCGGGAGCCAACGGTGAGCGGAACCTCAGAGGGAACCGGTTCGGCGGCCGACAGCACCCGATCGGCCATTACGGAGCGTCACCAAGCAGTGCCGGCCATGCCGACGACGCCGAGCTTCACCGCGTCCGAACTGCGCGATTACCGGGCCGCCTTCAACGCGGCCCACCTCGCGATGGCCGTCGTCGACCGCTCCGGCCACGTCGTCGCCGCCAACGAGGCCCTGGCTGGGCTCCTCGGGACCGAGCCGCACTCGCTCCTCGAACAGAACGCGGCCGACCTGGTCGACCTGGGCGCCGAGGCCCGCACCTGGCAGGCGTACCAGGAGGTGCTCCGCGGCCGGCAGGCCAGGCTGCGCTGCACCCGCCGCCTCAAACACCCCGACGGGCACTCCCTGTGGACCGAGGTCACCCTCGGCCCCGTGCCCGGCACCCGGGACGTGCTGCTGTCCGTCGCCGACATCAGCGACCGCCGCGACCTCCAGGCCCGGCTGCGCCACCTCCAGATGCACGATCCGGTGACCCGGCTGCCCAACCGGGCGCTGTTCTTCGAGCGGCTCTCCGCCGCCCTGGAGGCCTCCTCGTACGAGCAGGGCGGCACAGGGCGGATCGGCCTGTGCTACCTCGACCTCGACGGGTTCAAGGCCGTCAACGACACCCTGGGCCACCGGGTCGGCGACCGGCTGCTGACCGCCGTCGCGGCCCGGCTGACGCAGTGCGCCGACCAGTCCGGGTACGGGCGCACCGGCGGGCACCTCGTGGCCCGCCTGGGCGGCGACGAGTTCGCCCTGCTGGTCGAGGACTCCACCGGCACCGAGCAGCTCGCCGACCTGGCCCGGAGCGTACTGGCCGCCGTACAGGAGCCGTTCGACCTGGCCGGGCAGCGGCTGTCGGTCTCGGCGTCGATCGGCGTGGTGGAGCGGGCCGCGGCCGGGACCTCGGCGACCGGGCTGATGCAGGCCGCGGACACGACCCTGTACTGGGCGAAGGCGGACGGCAAGGCCCGCTGGACGCTGTTCGACCCGGAGCGCAACGCGCACCGCATGACCCGCCAGGCGCTGACCTCGACCCTGCGGCCGGCCGTGGAGCGGGGCGAGTTCGCTCTGGAGTACCAGCCGCTCGTGGACCTGGAGAGCGGGGCGGTGCGCGGGGTGGAGGCGCTGGTCCGCTGGAATCACCCCCAGTTCGGCACGCTGACGCCGAATCGGTTCATCGGGATCGCCGAAGAGGACGGCTCCATCGTCCAGTTGGGGCGGTGGGTGCTGCGGACCGCCTGCCGGCAGGCGCGGCGCTGGCAGATCGAACGGCCCAGCGACTCCCCGGTCTTCGTCTCCGTCAACGTGGCGGTCCGCCAGGTGTGGGACTCCGACCTCGTCGGCGACGTCGCGGGGATCCTGGCCGAGACCGGGCTGGCCCCGCAGCTGCTCCAGCTGGAGCTGACCGAGTCGGCGGTGATGGGCTCCGCGGGCCGCCCGCTCCAGGCCCTCCAGGCGCTGAGCGACATGGGGGTGCGGATCGCCATCGACGACTTCGGCACCGGGTACTCGAACCTGGCCTACCTGAGCCGGCTGCCGGTGTCCGTGCTGAAGCTGGACGGCTCCTTCGTACGGGGCTTCCGCTACGAGGAGGGCACCCACCCGAACCCGGCCGACGAGACCATCGTCGAGGCCCTGGTGCAGCTCGCGCACCGGCTCGGGCTGACGGTGACGGCGGAGTGCGTGGAGACGGCGGGCCAGGCGGCCCGGCTGCGCCGCGTCGGCTGCGACACGGGCCAGGGCTGGCTGTACTCGCGCGCGGTGGCCCCGGAGCTGATCGCCGAGATGATCGGCACCCGCCCCGGGGCGTAGGGCGCCGGGGCGGGGTCCGGGGCCGCTGCGCGGAGCTTCTCCCCGCCCCGCCCTTTCTCCGTTTCTCCCCCAGCTACCGCTGGGAGGTGCCCCCAGGGCTCCGCCCGGACCCTCAGAGGCTGCGCACGAAGGCTGAGAACGCCTCCGGGGCGACGGTGAAGGCGGGGCCTTCGGGATTCTTGGAGTCCCGGACGCGGACGAGACAGGGCTGGGCGGCCACCTCGACGCACTCGCCGCCGGTGTTACCGCTGTACGAGGCCTTGCGCCAGGCGATGGCACCGAGGGGAGCGCACTCGATGCACTCGCCGCCGGTTGTTCCGCTGTAGGACGACTTACGCCACAGCGCGCCCGCCAGGTTCTGGTTGCTTCCCATAGCGTTCCTCCATTACGCGAGCGATCAGCGTGGCCGAGCGCTCCGGGGGGAGCGCTGCGGCTTGCAGTCGAGCGTAGCCGAACGAACGTTCCTTGATCACTGACGGGTTAGCCGTCATGTGCCCCTGCGCGTAGCCCTCCTCATAAATCACTTCTGGATCGCTGTCGAAGCGGAGGAGGGTGAACGACCCGAGCATTCCAGTATGTTGTCCGGCTGAAAAGGGCAGCACTTGGATCTGCACCCATGGGTGTTCAAGGAAACCCAGCAGATGAGCGAGCTGCTTCCGCATCACGTCATGGCCGCCGACCTCCTGATGCAACACCGCCTCCGTGAGCACCACCCACAAGGCAGGCTGATGCTCACGCTTCAGGATGTGCTGCCTGTCCATGCGGGCGGCCAGAAGCTCGTCGACTTGGTCCGGTCGATCGACCCCGAGCAGGGCACGTGCGTAGCCCTCCGTCTGGAGGAGCCCATGCACCAACTGGCACTGGAACGTGGAGATGAAGGCCGCCCGGGCCTCCATCTCCGCGTACGCCTGGAACCACGTCGGCAACACGCTCCGCAGGACCAGGCCCACCAGGCGGGAGAAGTGCCCGTCCGTGCCCAGGGCGGCATCCAGCCGCTCCGAGAAGTCCCGGGTCGGTACCCGCTTCGTGCACTCCACCTGGCCGATCAGCGAGCCCGTGCAGTAGATGATGTCGCCCAACTGGGCCTGTTTCAGCCCTGCCCCTTCCCGGAGGCGGCGCAGTTCGTAGCCGTAGTAGTCCAGCGGCGAGGCGCTGGGATCGAGGTCGCGGACCTGGACCAAGGGACGGTCACCCCCATGAAGACGCGGGTCGGATTCACCTGTGGCCGAGCGTAGCGACACCGACACGGAGCGATGTCCGGAATCCGGCAACCATGTGACACACCTCCGCCCCGCACCCGGGATACGGGTGCGGGGCGGGGTGTCGCTCGGCGCGGGGTGGGGGGAGATCAGCAGGCGCCGAGGTCCTTCCAGACACCCCACTCACCCGTGGTGCCCGGGGTCTCGTTCTGCGTCCACCACTGGGCCTTGTACTTGCGGCCGTTGTAGGAGACCTCGTTGCCGCCGGTGTAGACCGTGCCCGCGACGTACGCCGGGGTCGAGCCGCAGCCCGTGGTCGGCGGGGTGGTCGGCGGCGTCGTGGGCGGGGTGGTCGGCGGAGTCGTCGGAGGCGTGGTGGGCGGGGTCGTCGGGGGCTGCGTGGTGCCGCCGAGGGAGTCCGAGATCTGGTTCAGCAGCGTGGTGTTGGCGTCCAGGCCGAGCAGGGAGTACATCATCGCGCCGGCCAGGCCGCGCTGCTTGCCGTAGTCGACCCGGGCCTGGATCGCCTTCTGGTTCAGGCCGGTGAAGAACTCGCCGTCCTTGTAGAAGTACGAGGCCTTGGCCTGGTCGTCCCAGAAGGTGGTCGCCGGGTTGTCGACGATCCCGCCGAGCTCCTTGTAGTTGGCGATGCCGGCCTGCTGGCTGGTGGGCCGGGCGCCGGAGGGGCCGGTCGCGGACTGCGCGAGGCCGTTGTTCGCCCCGGCGGGGACGCCCTTCCAGCCGCGGTAGTAGAACTCGTAGCCCAGCGTCAGCTTGTTGGCCGGGAAGCCGCCGGCGATGCCGTAGGCCGGCTTGCCGTCGATCCAGGAGTCGATGGCGTTGTCGATGCTGTACTTCTCGGTGCCCGGGGCGATCGGGTCGGTCGGGTCGCCGGCCGGGGAGTACAGCGGGGACTGGTGGTACGTCGGGCCGTCGCCGTCCCAGGCGCCGTGCATGTCGTACGTCATGATGTTCGCGTAGTCGAGGTACGAACCGATCTTGTCCGTCTCGATGTACTTGATCTTGTCCTGGCCGGCCGGGAGGGCCGCGGTCAGCAGGTACTTCTTGCCGCCGTTGGCCGCGCCGTAGGCGTCGAGCTGCTCGCGGAACTCCTTGAGCAGGAGCGTGAAGTTCTGCTTGTCCTCGGGGGCGTAGTGGTTGCCCAGGTGGCCGCCCGCGGAGCCGGGGTACTCCCAGTCGATGTCGATGCCGTCGAAGATGCCGGCCGCCGCGCCCGGACCGCCGTAGCCGCCGTCGACCGGCAGGTTGCCCTTGATGTACTGGTCGATGCAGGAGGAAACCAGCTTCTTGCGGGAGGCGTCGGTCTTGGCCGCGTCGCTGAAGTACTTCGAGTACGTCCAGCCGCCGATCGAAATATTGATCTTCAGGTTCGGGTACTTGGCCTTGAGCTGCTTGAACTGGTTGAAGACGCCGACGATCGGCTGGTCCCACTTGTCGGCGACGCCGCTGACGCTGTCCGCCGCGCCGAAGGACTTCTGGTAGTCGGCGTACGAGTCGCCCGCGCCGTCACCGGCGCTCGCGTTGTTGTCGTCGCCCGCCGCCTTGTTCGCCTCGAAACAGGTGAGGTTGGTGGGGTGGATGTTGCCGAACGAGTAGTTGATGACGTCCAGCTTGCCCGCTATGCCGCGGCTGTCGAGGTGCTTGGGGTAGAAGGCGTTCCCGTACACGCTCCACTGGTCGTAGTAAGCGATCTTGACGTTGCCGCCGCCCGCGGCGGTGGCGGAGTCTGCGGCCTGTGCGGTGCCGAGCCCCGCGAAGCCCGCCAGCGCTCCGGCTGCGAGCGCGGCCGTGGCGGCGGCCGCGATGAGGGGTTTACGGATGTGCATGAACTGCCTCCGGGGGGTGGGAGGGGGGAGCGAGAGGTTCGGGTGGGAGAAGTGATAGCGATCTCCCGAGGTCCGAGTCAATGGTTTGGACCAAAGAAGGACTAGACCACTCGCCGGGTAAATCCCCTCGTCAGAGCCCTGCACGCACGCGAAAAACCGCCCGCCACCCCGGGTGACGAGCGGTTTAAGACTGCCTTATGGCCATCTCCGCGCAAGGTTCCGGCAACAAACCAGCCGAACCGCGCTCCGTGCGGTCAGTCAGCTCGCGGAGCCTCCACCGGCATCCCGTATACATCTGCGACGAGCTCGTAGGAGCGCAACCGGGCCGCCCCGCTGTGGGCGTTGGCGGTCAGCATCAGCTCGTCGGCGCCCGTCCGCTTGGCCAGGTCGTCGAGGCCGGAGCGGACCTCGTCGGGCGTGCCGTGGACGACGTTCGCGAGCCAGCCGTCCACGAACTCCCGCTCCAGCGGGGAGAACCCGTACGCCGCCGCCTCCTCGGGCGTCGGGATCAGCCCGGGCCGCCCGCTGCGCAGCCGGAGCATCGACAGCGCGCCCGTGAGGACCTGCGCGCGGGCCTGCCCGTCGGTGTCGGCGGCGAGCGCCGAGACCCCGATCGCGGCGTACGGGGCGTCCAGTACGGCCGAGGGACGGAAGGTCTGCCGGTAGAGGTCCAGCGCGGGCAGGGTGCCGGCCGCCGAGAAGTGATGGGCGTACGCGAAGGGCAGGCCGAGCTCGGCGGCGAGGCGGGCGCTGAACCCGGAGGAGCCGAGCAGCCACAGCGGCGGCCTCCCGGCGGAACCCTGCACGGGACCCGGCACCGCGTGGACGCGGGCGTACGGGTGCCCGTCGGGGAAGTCGTCGTCGAGGAAGCGGGTGAGCTCCACGAGCTGCCGGGGGAACTCCTCGGCGGCCTCGTCGAGGCGGCCGCTTCCGCGCAGGGCGGCGGCCGTGCGGCCGTCGGTACCGGGCGCGCGGCCGAGCCCGAGGTCGATCCGGCCCGGGGCGAGCGCCTCCAGGGTGCCGAACTGCTCCGCGACGGCGAGCGGCGCATGGTTGGGCAGCATGACCCCGCCCGAGCCGAGCCGGATGCGGGAGGTATGGGCGGCGAGGTGGGCCAGGATCACCGCCGGGGAGGAGCTGGCCACCCCGGGCATGGAGTGGTGCTCGGCGACCCAGTGGCGGTGGTAGCCGCGGGACTCGGCGAGGCGGGCGATGTCGACGCTCGTACGCAGGGAGTCGTAGGCGCTGCTGCCGGCTCCCACGGTGACCAGGTCCAGGACGGAGAGCGGTACGGCCGCCCGGCCCTGCGCCACGCCGCGGATCCCGTTTCCGTACTCCTGGCCCCGCACGTCCCCGCCGTCACTCATCGCCGCTCCCGTTCCTCTTCCACGCGCGCACGACTTCCGCACGACACCGTACGAAGAACTCGAACCGTGGAGGGCCGCCGGGCATTCCCGAAGCGGGGGACCGAGGGCCCGGGACGGACCCGGGCCCCGGCTCCTCAGGCCGGACGGGCCGGCGTCGGATCGTCCGGCCGGAGCGTCAGCGCTTGCACGCCCGGGACTCGTCGCCGTCCTTGCAGATCGTGACCCACGGGCCGTCCCAGTAGTTCATGGGCCCGAGGACCGCGGTGATGTCCAGTGTGCCGGGGCCGCACTGCTTCTGCGGGGACTTGTGCCACACCTGGGGACCTCGCGGCTTGCCCATGTACGCGGCGCCGACGGAGATGGTGTAACAGGCCTTGGGGTCGGTGACGGTCAGCTTGCCCGTGGCCGTCACGGTGCCGCCGATCCCGTCCTTCCAGACGGTCGTCATCGTGCCGGAGCCGTACGCTCCGGCGACGCTCGCGTCCCAGGGCTTCGGATCGAATACGTCATCGGCGCTGGCGGTGCTCGCGGTGGCACCGATCATCAGTACGGCGCCGGCGGCCGCGGTGGCCGCCGTGAACTTGCGCATGGCGCAACGTCCCTTCGTAGTGGTGGTGTCGCGTTGGCGACACCACGCTAGGAAGGGGGCATATCGCCGCGATATCGAGGACGAACCCGCGGCCCGGGCACCCGCTCGGCGCGGTCGAGTGCCCGGAGGAAGCAAGCGGGCCGGCGCCGCGCATGACGTTGGCATATGCCGCCGGGATAGACGGAGGCAGGGGGACGTGATCGAGCCATCAATCTCATCAACAGGCGCTCCACGTGGGCCTCTTGATGGCTATCGTGGTAGGGCAAGCGGTAACAACCTGCTAGGGGGAAAACCGTGGCGCTGAAGCCCGAGCCGACCGCGCCGTTCCACTCGGTGCAGTACGCCCTGCGCGTACTCGAAACGATCGCCCGCCACACCGGCGGTGTGACCGATATACAGATCGCGCGTGAGACCGGCCTGCCCGCGGTCCATCTCGCCCCCATGCTCCTCATGCTGCGCCGCGAGGGGTACGTGCTCCAGGTGGCTGACGGCGCCTACGCCATAGGCGACTCGCTGGTGCTGCTCGGCTCCGGCATAGACCGGCAGCAGGCCCTCCAGAACAAGCTCCAGGACACCCTGGACCGGCTCCGGGACTCGGTGGGCGCGGCGGTCTACATCAGCCGGTACGTGGACGGCGAAGTGAAGATCACGCAGTTCGCGGACAGCCCGCGCACCCCGAAGGTGCACGAGTGGGTCGACTTCCGCTCCGCGGCGCACGCCAGCGCGGTCGGCAAGTGCCTGCTGACGCAGCTCGACCAGAACGGGCGGCGCGACCACCTCTCGCGGCACAAGATCGCCCGGCTCACGTCGAAGACGATCGTGAACGAGCGGATCCTCTTCTCCAAGCTGGACGCCCAGCCGGCCACGGTTCCGGTGCTGGACCTGCAGGAGTACGCGGTGGGCACCGTCTGCGCCGCGGTACCGATCACGGCCGGGGCCTCGGTGGGCTGCCTGGCCCTGTCGATGCCGGTCGAGCACGCGCACCGGCTGCGGGCCGCGGCGGACGCGCTGAACCGGAAGGCCGCTCCCCTGCTGCTGTCGCTCACGCTCTGAGGTGCGGTGGGCGGGGAAGCCCGGAAAACACTTCGGGCGGTTCCCGGTGAACCGGAAACCGCCCGAAGTACAGGTGCGCCGCCAGGGACTCGAACCCCGGACCCGCTGATTAAGAGTCAGCTGCTCTAACCAACTGAGCTAGCGGCGCCTGACAGAGAAAATACTACCTGCTCCTCAGGGGTGCTCAAAACCAATACCCGGCGGCGCCGCCGATCGCCGATCAGCGCTCCAGGAGCTCGCCCCGCCCGTGCGCCGCGTACGCCGCCAGCAGCCCGGCGAGGTCCTCCGGAGCCAGGAGGCGGTAGCCGGAGCCGCCCGGCGGGGACCACCAGACCGGGTCCGGGCAGCGGAAGCCGGAGCGGCGCAGGGCGGCCCGGTGGATCTTGTTGGTCGCCGTCGTCGGCATGGACCGAACGATCCGGACGTAGCGCGGGGACATCTTCGTGCCCAGGTCCGGCTGGGCGGCCAGGAACGCGGAGAAGGCCTCCGGCGAGAACCGCTCCCCCTCCTCCAGGGCGACCGCCGCCATCACCTGGTCGCCGGCCACCTCGTCCGGCACCGCGTAGACGGCGACCGCGGCCGCCGGGGACCAGCGCGCCAGGATGTTCTCGATCACCGCCGCGGCGAGGTTCTCGCTGTCGACGCGCAGCCGGTCGTCCGTACGGCCCGCGAAGTAGAGGAAGCCGTCCGCGTCGCGGAAGAAGAGGTCGCCCGTCCAGTACCAGCCGTCACGGGACCGCGCGGCCTGCGCCTCGGGGTTGCGCCAGTAGCCCTCGAACAGGCTTCGGCCGCGGTTGACCAGCTCGCCGATCGCCGCCGAGCCGTTGAGGAGGCGGCCCCGCCCGTCCAGGACGGCGGGCGGGCACTCCGTACCCGTCTCCGGATCGATCACCGCCAGGTCGTCGCCGGCCCCGGCCCGGCCCAGGGCGCCCGGCGGGGTGCCCGGGGTGCTCTGGACGGAGGCGCCGCCCTCGGTGGCCCCGTACCCCTCCACCAGCCGGACCCCGAACCGCTCGGCGAAGCGGGCCGCGTCCACGGCGCCGGCCTCGGTGCCGAAGCCGAGGCGCAGGCAGTGGTCGCGGTCGTCGGGGCGGGGCTCGGTGGCCAGCAGGTACTGCACGGCCCGGCCGACGTAGGTGAAGTACGTCGCCCCGTACGCGCGGACGTCGGCCAGGAACGCGGAGGCGGAGAAGCGGGGGCGCAGCGCCACGGACGCGCCCCCGGCGAGGGCGGGCAGCCAGTCGGCGATGACCGCGTTGCCGTGGAAGAGCGGCATGCAGACGTAGTGGACGTCGTCGGCGGTGACCGAGAACTGGCGGACCAGCGAGTCCGCGGCGGCGGCCAGCCGGCCCTGGCTGCACAGGGCGGCCTTGGGGGCGCCGGTGGAGCCGGAGGTGAAGTAGAGGAGGAAACGGGAGGCGGGGGCGGGGGCGGCGAGCACCGCCTCGCCCGGCTTCGCGGCCGCGTACGGGGCGAGCAGGGCGGCGTACTCCTCGGAGTCGGTCACGAGGATCCGTACGCCCGGCAGGTCGAGCCCGCGCAGCAGCGGCAGGTGGGCGCGCTCGGTGACCAGGATCCGGCAGTCGGTGTGCAGGATGTCGCGCGCCAGCTCGGGACCGCGCCGGGTGGGGTTGATCCCGGCGACGGCGGCCCCGGCGAGGGCCGCCGCGCCGAGCCAGAACGGGAACTCGGGGGTGTTGTCGAGCAGGACCCCGATGTGCGGTTCGGCGCCCTGGTCCGCCGGCAGGAGGTCGACGAGCAGCGCGGCGCGCGCGGCGGCCTCCTGGGCGGTCCGGTGGCGGCTGAGGACGGCGGTGTGCGTGCTGCCGCCGTACATCAGCCCCGGCCGATGGTCGCCCCATTGGCGCGCTATGAGCTCCGCGACTGTTCCGGATGTCGTCCGCATGCCGCCGGAGGGTAGCTGACGTACCGTCAGAACTGAACGTCGGAGCAGGAGTAGAAGGCCATGGCGGTGTCGTTGACCGTCCAGACGGCCAGGATCATGTGCCGGCCGGTCTTTCCGCCCGGCATGGTGCCCTGGTGGACCGTGGTCATGTCGGGCCGGGCGCCGTTGTAGGCGACGGTGAGGAAGGGCTGGGATTCGAGGGAGGCGCGGGTCAGGGGCTTGGTGGGGTCCCAGCCGTTCTTGGTGACGTAGTACTTGAAGTCGGTGGTGGAGTGGTTGGCGGTGAACTGCCACCGGAAGCCGTAGCTCTGCCCGCTGGTCACCTTGGTGGTGGGCCAGGTGCCGCCGCGCGGGTCGTCGAGCTGCGCGAACTCGCTGTGCCCGCCGGAACATATCTGGCCGTCGGCCGGACCGGCGGCGGGGAAGCCCTTGTAACCCTCGACGCTCTGCGGCTCCCACTGGATCGGGCCGCAGTCGGAGACGGTCTTGTTGGCGCAGAGCTTCTGGCGGCTGATGGGGGTGTCCGTGTAGCCGTGGCTGCTCGCGGTGGGGGCGGTGAGCAGCGCCAGGCCGGCGATGACGCCGAGGCCGAGCGTGGCGGCGCCGGCTCGTCCGGGCAGGTGAACGGGCATGCGGATGGGACGCATGATGCTCCTTGAACGTGGGGGGAGTCCGATGAGAGCGTGCGCATACGCGGGATTTAGGTCTAGACCAAGTACCAGGCTATTGACGGGAGTTGGCCATGTCCAGACCAATGGAAGAACGGGTGGTCCGGCAGATTCCGGCCACCCGTTCTTCGTCAGCTGCGACCGTTACTCGGGACGCCCCGTGTAGAAGGCGACGGTGAGGTCCTTCACGAGGGCCTTGCGCTCGTAGTCGTCGAGTTCGACGAGCCCGCGCGAGGTCAGCCGGTGGACGGTGTCGTCGACCGCGTCCACGACCGAGGTCAGCACCATGTCCCGGTGCTTGGCGTCGATCGCCGCGACCCGGCGCCGGCGCATGGCCTCGGCGACCTCCGGGGCGTACTCGATCCGGGTCGGCTGGGCCGAGTACACCTCGATCCCGACCGCCTCGGTCTCGGTCGCCAGCATCCGGGTCAGCGCGTCGCCGACGGCCTCGGAGTCGCGCAGCGTCGGGGCGTCCTCGTGGAAGGCGTCGGCGGGCAGCTGGGACAGGACCCGGGCCATGGCCGATTCGACCTGCTCGGCGAGGTACTCGGTGTGGTCCTCGACGGCGAGGGTGGCCCGGGCCGTGTCCTTGACCTGCCAGACGACCTGGACGACGACCCGCAGGGCCAGACCGCCGGAGTCCACGGCGGGCATGGGCTCGCTGCGCCAGTGCCGCAGCCGGACGTCGACGCGGCGGCGCAGCAGGAGGGGGCTGACCCAGGTGAGGCCGGTACGGCGGACCGTGCCGCGGTAGCGGCCGAAGAGGGTGAGCACCCAGGCGTGGCCGGCCTTGGCGCGGCCGAGTCCGCCGATCGCGAGCAGCGCGACGATGCCGAGGAAGGCGAGCGGGGGCCAGTGCGTGGCGCGGAGCCCCTGGTAGGCGCGGGGGGTCGCGCCGAAGGCCGCCACGAAGGCGGCGGGGACGGCCCCGGCCCGCCAGAGCACCGCCAGGCATCCGGTGAGGGCGAGCCCACCGACGCCGACGCCGACCCAGCCGGGCAGTACGGGCCCTCGGTGCTCCCGCAGCCGCTCGTCCCCGCGCGGCACCCGCCGCCCGGGCGCGGGCCGCGCCGCGCGGGGCGGCCCGGCGGGGGCCGGTTCCCGGGCGGGCGCCGGGGCCGGGGCCCCGACCGGGCGGGACTCCGCGGGGAACGGCAGGTGCACGGGCACCTCGGTGACGGCGGCCCCGCGCGCGGCCCCGAACCGCGGCAGATCCTCCGTGTCCCCCTCCGCCATTCCCCGCGCCACGGCCCGCGCGACGATGTCCCCCACGGCAGGCCCGGGCACGCGCCCGGCCTCGGCATCGTCCGCGATGTGCGGCTCCGGGACCCGGGGCCCGGCTTCGCCCTGCGGACCGGCGGACGGCCACGGCTCTGCGTGCCGGGTCTCAGGAGCGTCCGCCCCCTGCTCCGCCTCGGGACGGGCGGGCGGCCAAACGTGGCCGAGCGGAACCCGGCGCCCGGCCCGGGCCGAAGGCTCCGCGCCGACCTCGGCGTGCGGCTTCGCAACGTACGGGTCTTGCGCCGCGGGCTCGGACCCGCTCTCGCCGTGCCCCGCCCGACTGCCGGACTCCGCCTCGGTGTGCGGGTGCGGGGCCCGCTGCCCGGCTTCGCCCTGCGGGACGGCGGCCGGCCAGACCTGACCGAGCGGTGCCGGGGGCGCGGTCCGGGCTTCGCCCTGCAGGACGGCGAGCGGCCAGGGAGCGCCCTGCGTGGGCGCGGAACCGTCCGCCCCGGGCCCGCCGGGCGGCAAGGCCCGGGCGTGCGCGGGGTGGCCCGGCAGCGGCTGCGCCCCGGGGCCGGCCGGGGGCCAGAGCTGGGCGTGCGCGGCCATGGGCCCCGGCTGCGCCGCAGGCTCGGGGGCGGCCTCGGCGCGCACGAGGGCGGAACCGTCCGGCAGCGGCTGCGCCGCAGGCCCGGTCCCCGTACCGGTCCCGGCGTGCTGGGCGGTGGGCGTGCCGTACCGGTCCGCGGGGTGGCCCGGCAGCGGCTGCGCCCCGGGGCCGGCCGGGGGCCAGAGCTGGGCGTGCGGGGGCGGGGGTTCGGCGGGGCCGTCGAAGCCCCGCAGGCGCAGGGTGGACACCCCCGAGTGCGCCGCCGGGGCCGGTACGGAGACCGGCGGATCGGGCTCCTGGCCGTACTCGGCGCGGTCTCCGGCCCCGGCCAGCGCGTGCACCGGCTCGGGCTCGAACCGGATCCGGGCCGCCGGGACCTCGCTCACGGCGCTGTCCGCAGCCGGCCGCCCGTGCGGGAGGGCAACCCCGATCGGCCCGGCCACCATCCTGACGGGGACCCCGGCGACCCAGGCCGGCCCTGCCGGATCCACAGCGTCCCCGCCGGGAACTGCGGCCGCCACCGCGCCGAGGGCCCGCTCCGCCGGAAGCCCGGACTCGGAACGGACCTGAGCCCCGCTCGCCGCCGGAGCGGCGGCCCCGGCGGGAGCCTCGAACTCCGAACCGGACCGGGCCGCGTGCGCGAGCCGGTCCATGGCTGCGGCAGCGTCGGCAGGAGCCCCGAACGGGGCCGGGATCAGTGCCGCGGCCACCGGCTCCGCACCCGGCCGGGCCGGGTACGCACCCGGGATCGCGGCCGCGGCAGCCACCGCCGGAGGCGCCGCCTCGGGCCCGATCCGGGCCCCGGCCGAGGGGCCGGCCTCCGGCCCGGGCTGGGCCGCGTACGGGGCCGGGATCACGGCCGCGGCAGCGATCGGCTCGGCCTCCGGCCCCCACTGGGCCGCCTGCGGGAGGGGGCCGGCGGCGGCCTCGGCCGAAGACAGCGGTTCCGGAGCCGGCTGGGCCACCTGCGGTGCCGGGTGCCGGCGGAGGGCCGGGGCGTCGCCCGTGACTCGTACCGTCGGGGCCTGCGGGGGCGCGGGCGGTACACGGAAGGTGCCCGTCGTCGAGGTGGTGCGCGTGGGGTACATCGTTGCCTCCGTCATGCGAACAGCCGGCGCCAGGTTTCCGGGCCCGGGTAGCCGTCGGCCGCGGCTCCGCGCCAGCCCTGGGCGCGCTGGAAGGCCTCGACACTGCGACGGTCTGCCTCGCTCCAGCGGGGCCCCGGGCCGGACGTGTAGTTCTTGCCGAAGCCCTTCTTCACCAGCTGGCGGCCAAGGGCGGTGATCAGCGGGTTCGAGGACCCGGGGCGGAACACCGACAGCCCCGGATAGCCCGGCGGTCCGGCCGGGATGCCCGGCACCCCGGCCGGACTGCCCGGCACCCCGGCAGCGCCCGGTGCACCGGCCTGCCCCGGTCTGGGGGGAGAGCCCGGGGCGCCTTCCACCGTGGGGCGGATGTCCTTGCCCTTGTGCTCCACCAGCAGTTGCCAGGTGTGCGCGCCCGGGATGCCGTCGGCGTCCGTGCCCGTCCAGCCCTGCGCGCTCTGGAAGGCCTGCGTGGCCAGCCGGTCGGCGTCGCTCCACGCCGTGCTCGCGCCCTTCGGGTAGAAGCGCCGCCCGCCCCGCTCGATCAGCATCCGGGCCAGCTGGGCGACGTACTCGTTGTTCGCGCCCGGACCGAACTGCGTGGCGCCGGGGAAGACCGTCGGGACCGCCGGCTTCGGGTCCGTCGACGCCGGGTCCTCGGCGAGGCCGCCCGTCACCCCGTTGAACCGGTACGGGACGTACTTCGTCGCGTTGTTCCAGTAGCCGAACGGCGTGGCCCCCGTGCGCGTGTTCGGGCGGGTCTGCTCGTACGCGACGTAGTGCGTGCGCGTCTCGTCGACCCATCCCCCGAAGAGCACCACGTGCGAGCCGTTGGTCGGGTCCGAGGGGTTGTGGAAGAGCAGCATGTCCCCCGGCAGCAGCTCCTCCTTCGTGATCTTGGTGGCGAATTTGTCGAGGCTGCCGGTCCACTCGTTCGTACCAAGGTTCCAGGCCATCGAGACGTAGCCGGAGCAGTCCTGCCGGTAGCCGTCCGACCAGTACGTGGACATGCTGTACGGGACCTTCGCGTCCAGCCACAGCTTCGCCCGCGTGATGATCGACGTCCGGTCGGTCCGCTTGATGGCCGACGGCGCACCCGGCGCACCCGCCGGCTTCGCCGGGGCCGGGCGTCCGTGCAGCGGGGACCGGCCGCCCTGCGGGGATCCGGGGGTGTCGAGGGAGACCGGCCCCGGGCCGGGGACCGGGGTGGCCGCCGCCAGGGCCGCCGAGCCGCCACCGCCGAGGACCACGCCCGCCGCGGTGGCGAGCACCAACGCCCGGCGGGCGCCGCGCGCGGCCGGGTGGCCGCCGTCCCGGAGCGGTATGGCCCGCGCGCGGGCGAGGGCACGGCGGCGCTGCGCGCAGCCCAGGCAGACGCAGTCGCCTGCGGGCTCGTACTCCTCGAAAGCGGGCACCGGCATCGGCATCGCTGCCGGCTCCATCGGCGCAGGCATCTGCACATGCATCGGAGGCTGGATCGTCATGCGGTTCCGTCCACTCCCCTGCTCGTCGCTGGTCAGGCGGGCCCCACATCTGTCGGGGCATCAGATTCGGCTCGGCCCAGACATATCGTGCACGATAAACCCCTCAAACATGGGTTAATCGGACAAGGTGGGCGCGGCTGGTCACGAGCACCACTGGAGGTGGGGTAGAGTTTTCTCTGTCAGCAGGCGCCGCTAGCTCAGTTGGTTAGAGCAGCTGACTCTTAATCAGCGGGTCCGGGGTTCGAGTCCCTGGCGGCGCACAGACGAGAAGAAGCCCCCCGCAGCGAAAGCTGCGGGGGGCTTCTTCGTCATGTCCTCTCACGCCGCGGCGCCGGGCCGGACCCCTCCCGTCAGGTAGGCCGATACGACCACGTTCGCCGTGTACTCCTTGGCCGCCTTGTCGTACGTGCCCCCGCAGGTCACCAGGCGCAGCTCCGCCCGGCCCTTGATCCGCGAGCCGTACGCCCGGTGCGCGTCGAAGCGCGCCCGCTCGTAGACCCGTACGTCCTCGATCGTGAACTCGGCGACCGAACCGTCCGCCCGGACCACCCGCACCGTGTCGCCCGTCCGCGCCGTGCTCAGGCCGTAGAACACCGCCGGCTTCGACGCCGTGTCCACGTGCCCGACCAGCAGCGCGGCCCCGGCCTCGCCCGGCTTGGTCCCGCCGCCCCACCAGCCGACCGTGCCGGGACGGTCGTACGGCGGCGGCTCGATCGCGCCCTGGGCGTCGAGGCCCCGGGAGATCACCGGCGCCTGGATGCCCATCGACGGTACGTCGACCCGCGCGGGGAGGGACGCCGCCAGCGGGGTGTGCGCCGCGGGCAGCCCCGGGACCGGGAGCGCCGACCCGCCGGCCGGTGCGGACGACGGGCTCGGCGGGACGCCGGTGATCTCCCGGCCCCACAGCCACAGACCGAGCACCAGCACGGACCACGCGGCGAAGGTCAGCAGCCGCCCGCCGCCGGAGGACCTCGGCTCCCCCGAGCCCGTCACCGGCGTGCCCTCACTCGCCGCTGCGGCGCCGGCGCAGGGTCAGCGCCCGGAACGCGACGGCCAGCGTGGCCGCGGCGGCCAGCACGGCGCCGACCACGGTGTGCGGGAGGCCGGGGCCCTCGCCGCCGTGGTTCTTCCTCGCCGCCGCGGCCTGGTCCTGCGCCGCCTCGGCCGCCCGCACCGCCCGGTCCGTCGCCGCGAGCTCGGCGGACATCCCGCCGCCGCCCGCGTGGACGGGCCAGACGGGCGTCTGGTGGGGGTTCGGCCGGTCGCGGTCCCGGTCCTTTTCGCGGTCATCGCGGCGGCGGAGCACCTCGACGGTGCCGCGCAGGCGGTCCTCGCCCCCGTCGCACTTCACCTTGATGTCGTGCAGGCCGGGCTGTGCCTGCGAGCTGATCATCGCGTCACCCGAGAGCGACTTGTCCCCCTCGCGGCCGGAGGACAGGTGGACCTCCGACACGAACGCGGCGGACTTGGCGGTCGCCCATTTGTCCTCACAACCGTGGACGCGCAGCTTGACCTGCGCCCCCGGTTCGGCCTGGCGCGGATCGACCGAGACGCTGCCGCTTTTCTCCTCGCCGGCCGCCAGGGCGGTGGGCGAGGACACGGCGGTGAGCGCCGTCAGGGCGACGGCCACCCCGGTGACACGGAGAGCGAACAGAGCACTGCGCATGGTGAACCTCCTCAACAAGGAGATTCACGCGCGGCGCACCACTCCGCATCCGGAGCGCCGCGCGCTTGACCCGTTCGGATCAGACGAGATCGACCAGGTCGGCGATCGAGTCGACGGTCTTGGTCGGCCGGTACGGGAACTTCTCGGTGTCCGCGGCGGAGGTCAGTCCGGTCAGCACGAGGAAGGTCTGCATCCCGGCCTCCAGCCCGGCCAGGACGTCGGTGTCCATCCGGTCGCCGATCATCGCGCTGCTCTCGGAGTGCGCGCCGATGGCGTTCAGGCCGGTCCGCATCATCAGCGGGTTGGGCTTGCCGGCGAAGTACGGCTGCTTGCCGGTGGCCTTGGTGATCAGCGCGGCGACGGCGCCGGTGGCGGGCAGCGGGCCCTCGGTGGAGGGGCCGGTCTCGTCGGGGTTGGTGCAGATGAAGCGGGCGCCCGCGTTGATCAGGCGGACCGCCTTCGTCATCGCCTCGAAGCTGTACGTGCGGGTCTCGCCGAGGACCACGTAGTCGGGCTCGTGGTCGGTCAGGATGTAGCCGATGTCGTGCAGGGCGGTGGTCAGTCCGGCCTCGCCGATGACGTACGCGGTGCCGCCCGGGCGCTGGTCGTCGAGGAACTTGGCGGTGGCGAGCGCCGAGGTCCAGATGTTCTCGACGGGGACGTGGAGGCCCATGCGGGAGAGGCGGGCCTGGAGGTCGCGCGGGGTGTAGATGGAGTTGTTCGTCAGGACCAGGAAGGGCTTGCCGGATTCGCGCAGCCGCTTGATGAAGGCATCGGCGCCGGGGATCGGGGTGCCTTCGTGGATCAGGACCCCGTCCATGTCGGTGAGCCAGGATTCGATCGGCTTGCGCTCTGCCACTGGATTGTTCTCCGCTCTCGGTGGCCGTACCTCTGACCTGTGACCGCCGACCTGTGGCCTGTGGTCTCTACCACCCTATCGGGGCCGGGCCGCGGACGCCGAGGGCGTCCACAGCCCGGACCCCTGCCCGGTTCCGAGGATCAGCCGAGCTTGACGTTGTCGACGGTCCAGTACCAGTTGTTGGTGCCGGCGTAGCGGAAGCGGACCTGGACGTCGGTGGCGCCGGCCGGGACCTGGAGGGTCAGGGACTCCGCCTTGGCGACCGCGTCGGCGGTGTAGCTCTTGACGACCGTGGGCGCAGCGCCGTTGTAGGAGACCAGGACCTGGGCGGTCTGGCCGGCCTCGTGGTGGTAGTGGGTCTGGAAGGTCAGGTTCGCGGACGAACCCGCGGCGCCGCCCGTCACGGCCCACTTGGGGGTGATGAGGGTGGAGTCGTAGGAGCCGGTGTGGGACTTGTCGTCCCACTCGTCGGAGTCGGCGACGGCGAACACGTCACGGGAGCGGACGTTCAGCTCGCGCCACTGGTCGCGCTGGGACTGGCTCCAGAACTCGTCGGTCGCGAAGGCCCAGCCGGCCCACTCGGTGACACCGCCGGTGCCCATCTTGGAGTTGTCGATCGACCAGCCGGCCGGCGGGGTGTGCGTGAAGCCCTTCACGCCCGCCGGGATGCCCGTCTCGTCCACGCGGGCCTGGAGGTTCGGCCGCAGGGTGTCGAACGGGTCGTTGTCGTCGGGGGCGTTCAGCGCTATGCCGTCGATCGCCGGGCCGGGGTCGACCCCGACCTGCGTCATCGCGGTGGCCGCCACGTCGACGAGCTTGACGTCGCTGCGGACCGAACCGGCCGGGATGCCCGCTCCCTTGGCGATGACGAAGGTGCCGCGCTCCTGGATGGTGGAGCCGCCGTGGCCGCCCGCGTCGGTGTGCCCGTGGTCGGTGGTGACCAGGATCTTCCAGTTCTCCTGGGCGTACGTGGGGCGGTTCTGCACGGCGGTGAGCAGCTGGCCGACCATCACGTCGACGCGGCCGATCGCGTCGAGGTACTGCTGGCTGGCGGCGCCGTACGAATGCCCGGCGCCGTCGACCTGGCCGAAGTAGACGAACGCGGCGTCCGGGTTCTGGCCCTGCAGTTCGGCGGAGGCCGCGGCGGCGATCTTCGGGTCCTCGGTGCCGTAGCCGTCGCGGTCGCCCTTGAGGCTGAGGCGCTTGTCGACCTTGGCGGAGAAGACCGGGCCGCCCGCGTCGGTGGAGGTGATGGGCTCCCAGTCGGCGGCCGCGTACGTGTTGAGCGACGGCTTGGCGTTCTCGATGCGGGTCAGGAAGTCGGGGTGGGCCGTGTAGTTCTTGCCGGTGAAGGTGTTGTCCTTCACGCCGTGCTTGTCGGGCCAGACGCCGGTGGCGATGGTGGACCAGCCGGGGCCGGAGGAGGTGGCGGCCATCGGGTTCGCGTAGAGGGTGCTCTTCGCGGTGAGGCCCTGGGCCATCAGGCCCTGCAGGTTGGGGGCGTTGGCGGCCTTGACGCGGTCCAGGACCGTGCCGTCGATGCCGATGACGAGGACCTTGTCGGTGGTGGCGGCGGTGGCGGCGGTCTCGGCGGTGGCGGTGTGCGCGCCGAGGGCGGTGGCGAGCAGGGCCGTGGCGGTGGCGGTCACGGCGAGGGCGCGTCCTGACAGGACAGTGGGCACGTACTCCTCCGGGAGTAATCGTGGGGAAGGCGCGGGTGGACTTGCGTGCGGACGTGGGGGCACAGATGCGTGCGGACATGCGCGGGGTCCGGACCGAAGGCACGATCTTCGGTCCAGACCCGTTATGCAAGCGTCACTTTCCTGGTCGTGGGTGACCAGGAGGCGACCAATCAGCTGCCGGTTGCCGACTTCCACGCGTCGACGTAGCTCGCCAGGTTCTTGTCGATGTCCGCCCAGTCCGGCTCGAAGACCTCGACGCCGGTCATCAGCTTGGTGAGCTCGACGGCGTTGGCGTCGGTCGGCTTGACGTCGGTGCGCGCGGGGAAGCCGCCGCCGACCTCGCTGACCAGCTTCTGGGCTTCCTCGCTGAGCAGGAAGTCGAGGAGCTTCTTGCCGTTCTCGGTGTGCGGGGCCTTGTCCACCAGGCCGGCCGCGTACGGCAGGGCGAAGGTGGTCGGCTTGCCGCCGTCCTTGGCCGGGAACCAGATGCCCAGGTTCGGCATGGACTTCGACTGCGCGAAGTTCATCTGGACGTCGCCGTTGGCGACGAGCAGCTCGCCCTTGTCGGTCTTCGGCGCGAGCTTGCTGGTGGAGGAGGACGGGCCGACGTTGTTGGCCTGGAGCTTCTTCAGGTACTCCAGCGCCGGCTCCTTGCCGCCGAAGTCGTGCATCGCCTTGACGAGGACGGCCGTGCCGTCGCCCGCGACACCCGGGGTGGAGTACTGGAGCTTGCCCTTGTACTCCGCGTCCAGCAGCTCTTCCCAGGTCTTGGGCGCCTCCGTGAGCTCCTTCTTGTTGTAGACGAAGCCGAAGTAGTTGTTGACGACCGAGGTCCACTTGCCGTCGGCGGCCTTGTTGGTGCCGTTGACCTTGTCGGAGCCCTGCGGCTTGTAGGCCTGGAGCAGGCCCTTGCCGTCCGCCTGCTGGATGAACGGCGGGAGGGTGACGATCACGTCGGCCTGGGTGTTGGTCTTCTCGCGGACGGCGCGCTGCACCATCTCGCCCGAGCCGCCCTCGACGTACTTGACCTCGATGCCGGTCTTCTTCGTGAACTCGGCGAAGACCTTGTCGTACCAGCCGTCGCCCTTCTCGCTCTTGAGGCCGTCGGCGCTGTAGACGGTGACGACCTTCTCGCCGCCGTCCTTGGACTCGGCGGCGGTGGTCGAGCCGCCGCAGGCGGTGAGGCCGCCGGCGAGGGCGAGGCTGCCGGTGACGGCGGCGGTGACACGGAGGAGGCTGCGACGACCGTTGGGGTTTCTGTACATGGGGAAGAACTTCCTTACGGGGGAAAGGGAGTCAGCGGTACGAGGCTCTGGTGCGGACGCGGGAGACGGCCAGGAGGACCAGCAGGGTGGTGGCCATCAGGACCACGGCGACGGCGGACCCGCCGAAGAGCGAACCGCGGTCGGTGGCGGTGAAGATCCGGACCGGGAGGGGCATCCAGTCCGGCGGGTAGAGCATCATCGTGGCGCTCAGTTCGCCCATGGACAGGGCGAAGCAGAGTCCGGCGGCCGCCGTCAGGGACGGCAGCAGGAGGGGGAGCTTGACCCGCCACAGCACGTACGCGGGACGGGCGCCCAGGGAGGCCGCCGCCTGTTCGTACGCCGGGTCGAGACGAACGATGGCGGCCGAAACCGACTGATAGGCAAACGCCGTGACAAGAATCGTGTGCGCCAGGATCACGATTGAGCTGGTGCCGTTGAGCAGCAGCGGGGGCTTGCTGAACGCGACCAGGACGGCGAGACCGACGACCACGGACGGCACGGCGACCGGCAGCATGAACAGGGCGTCCAGGGAGCGCTTCCCGCGCCGCTTCAGCCGGGCGGCGGCCAGCGCGGCCCAGGTCCCGACTGTGAGCGCCAGCAGGCTCGCGGCGAGGGCGGTCACCAGCGAGGTGGTCAGCGCCTGGAGGGATTCGCCCTGCACGGCGGAAGCGTAGTTCTCGGTCGTCGGGCCGGAGGGGAAGGCCCCGGACCAGTGGGTGGAGAACGACGCGGTCACCACGACGAGCAGGGGCAGGGCGAAGAGGGGCAGGAAGAGGAGGCCGAACAGCCCCCAGGCGGCCCAGCGGCCGGTCTTGCTATGCACCAGCACGCTTGCTCACCACCCGGTAGAGGCCGAACAGGCCGACGGAAATCGCGATGTTGACGACGGCGACCACACAGGCGGCCGAGTAGTCGGACTCCAGGATCGCCTTGCCGTAGACGAGCATCGGGAGCGTCGTGACGTCCTTGGCCCCGGTGAACAGCACGATCCCGAACTCGTTGAGGCACATGACCAGGACGAGGCTGCCGCCGGCGGCGAGCGCCGGGAGGGCCTCGGGCAGGATCACGCGCCGGATGATCCGGGTGGGCTTCGCGCCGAGCGAGGAGGCCACCTCCAGCTGGGCGGTGTCCAGCTGGGAGAAGGCGGCGAGCAGCGGGCGCATCACGAAGGGCGTGAAGTACGTGATCTCCGCGAGCAGCACGCCCCACGGGGTGGTGAGGAAGTGGAACGGCCCCTCGGCGCCTGCGCTCACGTCGGTCCAGAGCCCGTTGGCCATGCCGACCGTGCCGTAGATGAAGAGGAGGGCGAGGGTGATGAGGAAGGAGGGGAAGGAGAGGAAGACGTCGATGAACTTCGCGACGGCCTTGGCCCCGGGGAAGGGGACGAAGGCGATGATCAGCGCGAGTACGAAGCCCAGGACGAGGCAGCCGACGGTGGCTCCGGCGGCCAGCCAGACCGTGGTCCCGAGCGCCTCGCGGAAGGAGTGCGAGCGGAAGACGGAGGCGTACGCGTCGAAGGCGCCGCCGCCGTTCTCGGGGCTGAAGGACTGCTGGACGACCAGGGCGAGCGGGTAGAGGAAGACCAGCGCGAGCGCGGCCACGGGCGGCAGGGACCAGAGCCAGCCGGGTACGGTACGGGGCCCGCGCGCGGCGTGGGCCGCGGAGCCGCCGGAGCCGCCGGGGGCTCCGGCCGGTCCGGCGGGCCCGCCCGGCGCGGAGCTCCGTACGGTCTGCTGCCGGGTCCGGGTCCGGTGCGGGGTCTGGTGCGGGGTCTGGTGCGGGACGGTCGTGGCGGCCGGTGCGGGGACCTCAGCCATCGGAGACTCCCGCCGACAGCAGGACCGCGTCCTGCGGCTCGAAGTGCAGGGTGACGTGGTCGCCCAGCGCCGGGGTCTCGCGCAGCTCCGGCAGGTCCGCCTTGACCCGGTGGCCCTCGATGTCCACGTACAGCCTGTGCGTGGAACCGCGCCACTGGACCTCGGTGATCGTCCCGCTCAGCGCGTTGGGACCGGCGCCGAGACCGAGCAGGTGCGGCCGTACGCACAGGGTGGCACTGGCGCCGGGGACGGCGCGCCCGCGGTCGAGCTCCAGGGCCCGCCCCGCGAAGAGCGCCCCGGACTCGGCGACGGTCACCGGGATCAGGTTCGCGTTGCCGACGAACGACGCGGTGAACTCGGTGCGCGGCGCCCGGTACAGCTCCTGCGGAGTGCCGCAGTCCTGGAGCCGGGCCTTGTCCATGACCGCGATCCGGTCGGCGAGCGTCAGCGCCTCCACCTGGTCGTGGGTGACGTACAGAATCGATACGTCGGGCAGTTCGCGGTGCAGCCGGGCCAGTTCGGCGAGCATCCCCGAGCGCAGCTGCGCGTCGAGCGCGGACAGCGGCTCGTCGAGCAGGAGCACCCCGGGCCGGATCGCCAGCGCGCGGGCGATCGCCACGCGCTGCTGCTGCCCGCCGGAGAGCTCGCGCGGGTAGCGCTTGGCGTACGCCGCCATGCCGGTCATCTCCAGGGCCTCGGCGACGCGCCCGGGTATCTCGGCCTTGGGGGCCTTCTGCGCCTTGAGGCCGAAGGCCACGTTGTCCTCGACCCGCATGTGCGGGAAGAGCGCGTACTGCTGGACGACCATGCCGATGCCGCGCTTGTGCGGCGGGAGCGCGGTGACGTCCCGGCCGCCGATCAGCACCCGGCCCGCGGCCGGCCGTACGAACCCGGCGACCGCGCGCAGCGCCGTGGTCTTGCCCGAGCCGGAGGGGCCGAGCAGCGCCATGACCTCGCCCGGCTCGACGGTCAGGTCGAGGCGGTCCAGCACGGTGTTGCCGCCGTACTCGACGCTGACCCCCTCGAAGCGGATGCCGCTCACGCCGACTCCAGCAGGACCGCGGGCAGGTCGGCGATCGACTCGATGACGTGGGTCGCGCCGTGCTCGGTGAGCGCCGCGCGGTCGTGGGCGCCGGTGAGGACGCCCGCCACGATCCCGGCGCCGGAGCGGCGGCCGCAGAGCATGTCGTACGCGGTGTCGCCCGCGACCACGACGTCCCGTACGTCGTCGGCGGCGCCGGTGCGCAGGAACGCGGCGAGCACCATGTCCGGGTAGGGGCGGCCGCGGCCGCCCGCGTCGGCGGGGCAGAGGGTGAGGTCTGCCAGGCCCTGCCAGCCGAGGGCGTCGAGGATGGCGTCCTGGGTGACGCGGGCGAAGCCGGTGGTCAGTACGACGGTGCGGCCGTCGGCGCGGAGCTTCTCGATGGTCCGGCGGGCGCCGGGGATCGGGGCGATGAGCCCGCCGTCGACGAGCTCGCCGTAGGCCTCCTCGAAGGCGGAGTTGGCGCGCTGGGCCATCTCCTCCGTGCCGAAGAGGTGGCGGAAGACGGAGATCTTCGACTCGCCCATGGTGTCGCGGACGTACTGGAGCTTGGCCTCGTGGTCGGCGGTGCCCGGCTCGACGCCGATGCGCTCGGCGGCGAGCTCGAAGGCCCGCTCGACGAGGCCGCCGTCTGCGACGGTGGTGCCGGCCATGTCGAGGACGACGAGGCCGTGGTTGTTCGTTGTGCTCACGTTGCTCATGTTCTCTACCAGCCCAGTTCGTTCGCGGTGGTCTCGGCTATGGCGGGCGAGCAGGTCATCCCGCGGCCGCCGGGTCCGGTCACCAGCCAGACGCCGTCGGCCACCTGCTGGCGGTGGACGACGCGGGTGGTGTCGGTGCATTGCGCGTACACGCCCGCCCAGCGGTGCCGGATCTTCGGCAGCGGGCGGCCCAGGAAGGACTCGACGACCTCGGTGAGGTACTCGTACGGGTCTTCGAGGGTGTCGAACGCGAAGGGGTGCTCGTACTCGTGGGTGTCGCCGATGGTCAGTCCGCCGTCCTGGCGCTGGACCATCAGCAGCTGCATCTTGTGCGCGGCGGCGACCGGCGCCTGCGCCTGCTCGGCGTTGAGGGCGTCGAGGGCGTCGCTCTTGTACGCGGGGTAGTAGCGGAAGCTGTCGGCGTCCGCGATGGAGGTGGTGAGCTTCTCGCCGAGCGGGGCGGTCTGCATCATCTGGAGCCGGACGCGGCGCACGGGCAGGTCGGGGACCAGCTCGCGGACCATGCCGGACAGCCAGGCGCCGGTGGCGAGGACGACGGCGTCGCCCTGGTGGACGTCACCGTGGTCGTCGCGGACGGCGCCGTTGCCGACGACCTCGCGCACCTCCCGTCCGGGCAGGAAGGTGTAGCGGCCGCTCGCCTTGAGGGCCTCGCGCAGGTGGAGCTGGGCGGTGCGCGGCTCGACGGCCGCGTCCCGCTCGCACCACAGGGCGGCCTCGAAGGTGCCGCGCAGGGCGGGGTTGATCTCCCGGGCCTCCGCGGTGGTGACCAGTTCGTAGCCCCGTGCGGCGGCGTCGGGGCGGGCGGCGGCCGCCTCGGCGACCGCGTACTCACGGGCGTTGCGCACCGGGGTGAGGGAGCCGATCGCACGGAAGCCCAGGCCGGGCACCTCCGCGCCGATCCGCTCCCAGAGCTCGCGGGCCCGCAGGGCGGTGTCGAGCTCCTCGCCCCCGGCCCGCCCACTGACCCAGATCTGGCCGAAATTGCGCAACGACGCGCCGCGGGCCTCTGCCTCTCGCTCGATCTGGACGACCTCGTGGCCGCGTTCGACTGCTTGCCAGGCGTGCATGGTGCCGACCACGCCGCCTCCGACGACTATGACTCTCACGTGCCCCACGGTGGCCGTGCCCCGTGGACCGGGGGGATCGCGACGGCAACGGGACGGTGAACAGACCTCGACGCTTGGACTAGACCCGTTACCTTCCCGTGACCTCCATACGCCCCTTTTTACCGCCTTGCACCGATCCGCTCGGGACTATTCGGGCCGCAGGTGGGTCGTGAAGCTGAACCGGTCACCACGGTAGAGCGAACGCACGCGCTCCAGCGGACGCCCGTCCTGGTCCCGCGAGAACCGGTGGATGAGCAGCATCGGAAGGGCCGGCGGGGTGCCGATCAGGAGGGCCTCGCGGGGGGTGGCGAGGACGGTCTCCAGCCTCTCGTCGGCGTCCCCGAAGGAGATCCCGAGCCGGTCGAGGAGGTATCCGTAGAAGGAGGAGTCGGGCGGGAACTCGCTGTCGAGGCGGGGCGCCCGCGCCACCCTGATGTACGTGCTCTCCAGGCCGACCCGCTCGTCGTCGGCGAGCAGCACGCGCTCCAGGTGCCAGACGGGCTCGCCGGGTTCGGCTCCGATGCCGGCGGCCAGCTCGGGCGGGCAGGGGAACTGCTCCAGCCCGATGAGGTTACGGCCGGGGCGGCGGCCCTGGCGGCGTACGCCCTCGGTGTAGCTCGCGAGGGAGAGGGGCTGTTCGAGCTTCGGGCCGGCGACGACGGTGCCGCGGCCGGAGCGGCGCAGCCGCCCCTCCAGGAGCAGTTCGCGCAGGGCCTGCCGTACGGTCTCGCGGGACACCTCGTACCGTTCGGCGAGATCCCGCTCGGTGGGCAGCAGGCCGCCCTCGCCGAGGTCGTCGAGAAGGTCCGCGATGAGGGCCTTGACGGCGTAGTACTTGGGGATGCGGCCGTGCTCCGGGATGCCGGAACGGACGGGCGAGCCGGGGCGGTGGTGCAGGTTCTGTTCTTCCACCCTGGGACTGTACGCGGGCCGGGTGTACGGAGATCAGCGCGCCGGAGTACCGGGGGTACCGGAGGCGCGGGGGGTGTCGGCGGAGGGCGGATCGGTCCGGGCGCGCAGGCGGCGGGCGGCCAGCAGGAGGCCGGCGCCGGCCGCGAGGGAGGCGACCCCGCCGATGCCGAGGAGCCGGTTGCGGGGGCCGGTGTCGGCGAGGGACCCGGCCTCGCCCGCCTCGCTCTCGGGGCCCTCGACGGAGAAGCGGTAGCCGTCCGCCTCGCCGACCCAGTCGCCGTCGTCGGCCTTGCGCTGCACGAGGGCGGCGTCGGCGAGGACCTCGCCGGCGGGCGTGCCGGGGGCGAACGCCAGCCTGACCTTGACCGTCAGGGAGCCGCCGGCCCGGACGGCGAAGCCGGAGAAGGCCTCGCCCCCGTCGAAGACGGCGATGATCTCGTCCCGGTCGCTCCGCTCCAGGCTGACGGGGAAGGTCCCGCCCGGGGCCTCGAACTCCATCCGGAAGTGGGCGGGGAGCAGGGCGCGGGCCTTGTCCGTGAACACCACGACGGGGTGGATGGCGGTGCACTCGGAGTTCGTGGTGTTGGTGAGGTCCAGGTACCAGGTCTGCGGCCCGCCGCCCGGCCGGTACACGGCCGGCCCGCCGCGGATCCGCGCGCCGATGGGGAAGGCGCTGCTCTTCCCGTCGCCGCAGGTGGCCTCGATCCGGGACGGCAGCGCGGGCGCGGGGCGGGCGCCGCCGCCGTTGCCGACCTCCGCGGCCGCGAGCGGCGCGGAGAGGGCGACGGCGGCCAGGACGGGGACGGCGGAGAGGGCAAGGGCTTTGCGCAGTCGCATGGAAGACCTTCGCTTCGCTGCTCGCCGGACGGGAGGACGGTGAACGGGCCGAACCGACTGAAGGCCGAACGGGCCGAACGAGCCGAACGAGCCGAACAGGCCGATCGTCGGACGAGGCGACAATCACCCCGGCCTCCCGGCACCCTCCCACGCGCCCGCGCCCCCCTCCCCCCGCCACGCCTGCCGCCTCCCGCCTTACGCCTGATCGGATCAGCCGAGGACGAAGGGCAGCCGCGCGGCCGGCGCACCGAGTTCCGCCCGCTCCGCGGGGGTCGGCGCCCGTCGGCCGGTACCCACGAGAAGCGCGTCGCGATCGGTGAACGACGCGGGGAAGACGAAGCCTGCGATCTGTTCGAGCAGCGCGCGGGACCGGGCCAGGCCTTCCGGGGGCGGTGGGGGCGCGTCGGGGAGGTGGGCGATCAGGTCGAGGTGGTGGAGCGTCCACTCCAGGACGTACGCGGTGAGGTAGTCGGCCACGGTGAGGACCTTGTCCTGCGTCACCACCCGCAGACCGGGGTCGGCGAGCTCCGCGGCGCGGCCGGCGGCGGAGCCGACGTCGTCGAGGTGGAACCTGAGCAGGCCCGGATCCTCGTACGCGGCGGCCAGCCGCACGACCAACGCATCGAGCGGATCCTCGCCGCTGGGCGGCTGGTCGCCGACGTTCCAATAGCTCGCGGCGTCAGCGGTCGGTTCCCCTGCGGCAGGAGTGACGAGAGTGATCAGAACGTCCTGCGCATCGATGACCAGATGACACACGAGATCCCGGACGAGCCACCCCCGACACCCGGAATCCCGCCCGAAGTCCACATCCGCAACCCCGTCCACGGCCTCCCGCAAGGCCGCCCAAGAACGCAAGAAGAGCCCCATACGGGCAACGTAATACAGCGTTTGAGGCGCGGAGGCCCAGGAGTCGACACCCGGCAACGGCGCCGCACCGAATTCCAGCCCCGCCGGCGTTTGAGGCGCGGAGGCGCGGGGACCGGCACCCGGCAACGGCGCCGCACCGAATTCCAGCCCCGCCGGCGTTTGAGGCGCGGGGGCAGCGCCCCCGCAACGGCGTCGCACCCGAACGGGGTCCGGGGCCGCGCCCCGGGAAACGGAGAAAGGGCGGGGCGGGGAGAAAGCCCCGCGCAGCGGCCCCGCCCCCGGCCACACCCCCCGGCGGCTCCGGCCGTAGCCATCGATGCGCAGGGGCCCGGGGGCGGACCGCCCCCCGAACACAGCGCGCCGCCAGGCGGAGCCTCACCCCCCGCGCCCGAAGAACGGCGCGAGCGCCAACTCCGCAGCCCCCTCCGCCACCCCCACCCCGGCCACGCCAACCCCCGGCACCGCGCCCCCCAGACTCCGCGCCACCAACACCCGCCGCACCCCCTCCACGAACACCCGCGGAGCGGAATCCACCACCCGTCCCCCCAACTGCACGTGGTCCACATCCAGCAGCGCCACCACGTTCGCCGCCCCCTCACCCAGGATCCGCGCGGCCTCCGCCAAGTCCCCCCGGTCCACCGCCGCCAGGCACAGCACCTCCGCGCAGCCCCGCCCCCCGCACCGGCACGGCGGCCCGTCCAGGCTCAGCACCTGGTGTCCGAACTCCCCCGCCGCAGACCGCTCCCCCCGGTACACCTCCCCGGCCAGCCGCAGCCCGGCCCCGAGCCCGGTGCCCAGGTGCACGTACAACGACGCGGCCCCGGATCCCGACCCGTCGCCCCCGGCCCCGGCCTCGACCCCGCCCCCGGCCCCGGCCGCCACCCCCGCGTTCGTGTCCTTGTCCACCACCACCGGCGGAGCCCCTGCTCCGAGCCGCCCCGCCACCGCGTCCCGCAGCGGGAACCCCTCCCACTCCGGAAACCCCGTCACCCGGCCCAGCACCCCGGTCCGCCAGTCCAGCGGCCCCGGCGCCGCGATGCCCACACCCAGCAGCAGCCCCGGACCGGCCTCCGCGCACACCCGCGCGACCCCTCGTACGACGGCCTCCACCACCGCGTCCGGACCGGCCCCGAAGTCCGCGTCCGCCCGGCACTCCGCCACGACGCCGCCCGCGAGGTCCACCCGTACCGCCCGCAGCTCCTCGCGATCCAGCTGCACGCCGACCGCGTACCGCGCCTGCGGGACCAGCCGCAGCAGCGTGCGCGGCTTGCCTCCCGTGGACGCCCCCCGGCCGGCCTCCGCGACCAGCCCCTCCGCCCGCAGCCGCGCCGTGATCTTGCTGACGGCCTGCGGCGTGAGCCCCGTACGGTCCGCGAGCTCGGCCCGCCCGAGGCCCGCGGCTCCTGCTGCGCGCAGCAGGTCCAGTACCAGCGCGTCGTTGTGCCCGCGCAGCGCCGGCAGATTCACACCACTCCCATTGCTCCTGCTACCCCAGTCCACCTGCCCATTGTCCACCCTCCTTGCACTTAAGCAACGCTGTTGCCAAAGTAGAGTCATGACCTCCATCCCCACCCCCCTCCGCGTCGGCCTCATCGGTTACGGACTCGCCGGTTCCGTCTTCCACGCGCCGCTCGTCTCGGCCACCGACGGACTCGTCCTCGACACGGTCGTCACCTCCGACCCCGGCCGGCAGGCCCAGGCGCACGGGGCGTACCCCGGCGTCCGGACCGTCGGCACGGCGCAGGAGCTCTGGGACCTCTCCCCCGCCCTCGACCTGGTCGTCATCGCCTCCCCCAACAAGACCCACGTCCCGCTCGCGACGGTCGCGCTGGGCGCCGGCATCCCGGTCGTCGTGGACAAGCCGCTCGCCGCCACCGCCGCCGAGGCCCGCGAGCTCGCCGCCCTCGCCGACAAGACCGGCACGTTCCTGTCCGTGTTCCAGAACCGCCGCTGGGACAACGACTTCCTCACGCTGCGCCGCCTCATCGCCGGCGGCGAACTCGGCGAGATCCAGCGCTTCGAGTCCCGTTTCGAGCGCTGGCGCCCGCAGCTCAAGGGCGGCTGGCGCGAGTCCGGAGCCCCGGAGGAGATCGGCGGGCTGCTGTACGACCTCGGCAGCCACGTAGTCGACCAGGCGCTGGTGCTGTTCGGCCCGGCCGTACGCGTGTACGCGGAGACCGACGTGCGCAGGCCCGGCGCCGAGGCGGACGACGACACCTTCATCGCCGTCACGCACGCGAACGGGGTCCGCTCCCACTTCTACGTCAGCGCGACCACCGCGCAGCTGGGTCCGCGCTTCCGCGTCCTGGGCTCCCGCGCGGGCTACGTGAAGTACGGGCTCGACCCGCAGGAGGCGGCCCTGCGCGAGGGGCATCGGCCGGGCGTCGGGGACACCCCGTGGGGCGAGGAGCCCGAGCACCTGTGGGGCCGGGTGGGCTCCGGCGAGTCCCCGCTGACCGGCGGCGGAGCCCCGGTGCCGACCGTACCGGGGGACTACCCGGCGTACTACGCGGCGGTGCAGGCGGCCCTGCGCGAGGGCGGCCCGGCGCCGGTCACCGCGCACGAGGCGGCGCATTGCCTGGCGGTGCTGGAGGCGGCGCGGATCTCGTCCCGGGACGGGGTGACCGTCGACCTGAGTGCCGCCATGTCCTGAAAATGGACAGTTTGAGGGTCGAATGCGATCTATCCTGCACAGGTTGTAGATCATCACATGTGTGAAGAACGGAACCTGTCTGTGAAGCTGCCCCGGATCGCATCGGCCGTCGCCACCGCCGCGATAGCCCCGGCCCTCCTGCTCGCGTCTCCGGCCTTCGCCACCGACACCTCGGCACCGGCCGCACCGACCGCACCGACCGCGCCGGACCAGGCCGCGGACGAGCCGGCGGGCAAGGAGGCGGACAAGGAAGCGGCCAAGAAGGCCGAGCAGCCGGCCGATGACCCCCAGGCCGCGAAGGACCGGGCCGCCGTCCAGGCGATCCTGGCGGACCCGGCGAGCGGGCCGGGCGTACGCGAGGCGGCCGAGAAGGCACTCAAGGGATCGGCCGCGGACCTGCGGAAGTTCCTTGAGGTGGAGTGGGCCCGGGAGCAGTTCACCGACGACCGGGTACGGGTCTCGCAGATCATCAACGCGGGCGGCCGGGCCGTACAGAAGGCCGGCAAGGCCGCGCTGAAGACGGACACCCAGGCCGCGCTGACGGAGTTCCTCCAGCACGGGCAGCACACGGCCCGTTTCGAGGACGACCGGGTCGAGATGCTGCGGATGCTCCCCGGAGCGGGCCGCGGCATCACCGAGGCGGTCAACCGGCTGATGGACAGCGGAACGCCGGAGGAGGTCCGCGAGTTCGTCGCGACGGGGCAGCACAAGATCCGGGCGGTGGACGACCGGGTGGCGCTGTTCGCGATGCTCGACGGGGCCGGCCCGGGCCTGAAGGAAGGCATCATCGACCTCCTGAAGGGGAACCCGACCCCGGCGGAGCTGCGCACCTTCGTGACGACCACGCAGCACGAGCTGCGCGACGACGACAACATGGTCCTGATCTGGGCGATGCTGAACAAGGCCGGTCCGGAGCTGAAGAAGGCCGCGATCATCGCGATCAACGGCACGCCGGCGGACCGCGCCGAGTTCCTGAAGACCGGACAGTTCACGGCCCGCGACAAGGACAAGGCCGCGGGCGACGCGCAGACCGGCAAGCCGGACGCGGGCAAGGCCGGCACCGGCACCGGCACCGGCACCGGCACCCAGCAGACCGGGACGGGGACGGGGACCACCACCGGAGCCACCGGCACGAACTCCGCCGGCAACACCCATGTGGCCACGGCCGGCGGTTCCGGCGGCGCGCTCGCGAGCACCGGCACCGAGACCGCCCTGATCGCGGGCGGCGCCGCCGCCGTGCTCGGCGCGGGCGCCGGCCTGGTCTTCGCCAACCGCCGCCGCCGCGCGTCCACGAAGGACTGACACGTAAGGGGCGGGACCACGGATGGCGGTCCCGCCCCTTACGCGTGAACATGTGAACGCGTGAACGCGTGACGACTACGCGCCCTTGAACTCCTGGCGCTGGCGCCCGAGGCCCTCGATCTCCAGCTCCACGACGTCACCGGCCCGCAGGTACGGCTTCGGCTCCGGCTGGCCCATGGCCACGCCCGCCGGGGTGCCGGAGACGATGACATCGCCCGGGTACAGCGTCATGAACTGGCTCAGGTACCGGACGACCTCGCCGACCGGGAAGATCTGGTCGGCGGTGTTGCCGTCCTGCTTGAGCGCGCCGTTGACCCACAGCTTCACGTCCAGGTCCTGCGGGTCCGCGACCTCGTCGGCGGTGACCAGCCAGGGGCCCAGCGGGGTGAACGTCTCGCAGTTCTTGCCCTTGTCCCAGGTGCCGCCGCGCTCGATCTGGAACTCGCGCTCCGATACGTCGTTGACCAGCATGTATCCGCCCACGTGGGCCAGGCCCTCCGCGGCGGAGGACAGGTAGCGGGCGGTGGCGCCGATGACGACGCCGAGTTCGGCCTCCCAGTCGGTCTTCACGCTGCCGCGCGGGATCAGCACGGTGTCGTCCGGGCCGACCACGGTGTCCGCGGCCTTGAGGAAGAGGATGGGCTCGGCCGGCGGCTCCGCGCCGATCTCGGCGGCGTGCCCGAAGTAGTTCAGCCCGATACCCACGATCTTGCCGATCCGGCCGACCGGCGCACCGATCCGCAGGCCTTCCGCGTCCAGGACCGGAAGCTCGCCGGACGCCGCCGCGTCCCGTACCCGGGACAGCACGGAGTCGTCGGCGAGCAGCGCGCCGTCCACATCCGTGATCAGGCCGGACAGGTCGCGCAGGGACCCGTCCTGGTCGAGCAGCGCGGGGCGCTCTGCCCCGACCGGTCCGACACGCAGCAGCTTCATGAACATTCTCCCGTGGTCGTGGGTGGTCGGCCCATGGGCGAGCCCGGGCCTGCCGATGGGTTGCGGCCATCGGAGAATTGGTTGATCCTCCAAGATGCCCGGCCAATCCGCAAGACCCTGTTCACAGGCTGGAACGCTTGCGGTGCTGGAGCCAGGCCCGCTCGGCCACGGACCACGCGGTGGTGGTCACCAGGTACAGCCCCGCCGCCAGCGGCACCACGGCCGCCGTGATCAGCGTCCCGAACGACAGCAGCGGCAGTACGCCGCCCAGCTTGCGCAACGCCTCCTGCTGCTCGGCGCTCACGTTGGCCGCCGCGACCGGGGCGGGCGCCTCGGCGGCGGCCCGCCGCCCCCGTACGGCACTCCACGCGGCGACCGCCGCGATGGCCGCGAACAGCCCCAGGAACACCAGCCCCTGCGCCCCGAGGAAGCCGCCCGCCCCGAGGGCATCGGTCCACCGGGCGCCGAGCGGCGCGGCGAACAGCCGGTGGTCCAGCAGTGCGCCGGGCGAGGAGAAGGCGTTGTACATGAGGAAGAACACCGGCAGCTGGAGCAGCACGGGCAGCAAGCCGGCCACCGGCGTCGCACCGCGGAACGCGGCCCGGTTCAGCGGGTGCAGGGCGAGCCGTACGAGCACGGTGAACAACACGATCGCGGCGGCGGTCGCGGACTCGGCCAGTACGGGCTCCAAGAGCCGGCCCAGCTCTTCAACAAGGCGGGTGAAAACGGACACGCGGGCCCTCCGAGGGGTCTCGTCAACGTCGAAAGAGGTGCATTTCGGCGCGACGACCACGAGGGGCAAGCCGACAGAACGAAAGGGAGAACAGGAGGAAGGATGCCCCTACGCGGCCGTCAGGACGAGACGACCGGGTGCCCTGGGCCGCGACCGGCCCGAGGCATCGGGATCGCGCTGCGGCAGGAACGCCGTGCGCTGCTCGCGATCACGTATCGCGGTGCGTATGCGGTGGGGCGGCACGGGCCGTACGAGCCGGGCGGCCAGGGCGGCGGCGCCCACGGCGACGGTGGCGGCAAGAGCGACCACGACGCCGCCCAGCCCACCCTCCCCGGCGAACAGCCCGAGGAGCCCGACGACCCCGGCGAACAGGAGCAGCGACATCAGCAGCCGCCGACGATCAAGCCGTGCCATACCGAGCCCCCCTCCCAAGATCCGATCACTACCCACCACAACCAGGAACGCGATCTATCTCCTCAGGGTTCCCCAGACCACGAGCCGATATTTGGAGGTGTACTCGGGCGTGCAGGTGGTGAGCGTGATGTACGCGCCGGGCTCGCCGTACCCGTAATCCGGCCGGAGCGTACTGCGCGGCACGGGCGCGATCACCCCGGCGTCCCGCTCGCTGGTCTCCCCCAGGGTCTTGCCGACCACGTACGTGTACCGCTGCCCCCGCACGTCGACGATCAGCTCGTCCCCGGCCCGCAACCGGTTGATGTACCGGAACGGCTCGCCGTGGGTGTTGCGGTGCCCGGCGAGCGCGAAGTTCCCCTGCGCCCCGGGCTGCGCGGTCCCCGGGTAATGCCCGGCGTACCCCTTGTCCAGCACGGCCCGCTTGTCGACGCCCTCCGCGACGGGCACGACGACGTCGAGCCGCGGAATCCGCAGGACCCCGTACGCGGACTCCCGCGCGGGCGTCGCCGCGGGGGCCGGTGCCGAGGTCCGCGCCGACGCCCCGGACGCGGGAACAGAAGGGGACGCGGGAGGGGATGCGGAAGGCGCCGGAACCACAGAGGGACCGGAATCAAGGGGGGAAGGAAGGGTCCACCGCCTCTCCAACTCCCGAACCTCCTCCTGGGCGGAGGCGAGGGCCTGACGGTTGGTCCACCACACCTGGTGCACCACCAGCAACAACACCACCACGCCCACGGTGACGGCCAGCTCGGCGGCCCCCCACAACACCCCGGCGAGACCGGCTCGCCGCCCCCGCCGGCCGCCCCCTTGCACCACCACACGCATCTGATCCCGCACGGGCCGCACCTTAAGTCCTCCCCCGTCAACAGACCAGGGCAGTACGGTGTGAACCATGCGCCCTGACACGCCTGCCGAGCACATCGCCGAAGCCGAGCGCCTCATCCGCACGGCGACCCGTTACCCCGAGGACCAGGAGCCCCTGCTCCTCCAGGCCGCGGCCCACCTCGAACTGGGTGACGCCCGGGACCGCGCCAGCGCGCTGTACGACCAGCTCCTCGCCTCCTCACCCGCCGATCCGCACCTGATCAAGGCGCTCCAGGCGGCGAACCTGTGGGAGTACGGCCACGAGGCCGAGGCCCGCGCCCTCATCCAGGGCATCCGCGCGGCGGCGCCGGCGGACCCGGCTCCCTGGGAGGTCATCGCGGAAACCCTGGAAGCGCACGACGAGTTGACCGCCTCGGAGGAGTGCTTCACCGAGGCCGCCGGCCTCCTCATCACGGAGAACGCGCCCCTCACCCAGGCCACCACGGCCCTCCTGACGGGCCGCCACCGGGTCCGCCGCCTCCTCGGACTCCCGCACGACGAGTGGGACATGGTCGCCGACACCCGCCACATCGGCCCGATCCCGCTGGACGAGCTGCACGACCCCAAGCGCATCTGGGCCCTCGGCTCCGACGACCCGGCCGAGCTGCGCGCCGAGATCGCCCGCCTCCGCGCCGAACTGGGCGACCGCCGCGCCGCCCTCTCCCGCCCGTTCCCGGTGGCGATCCTGCACTGGCCCGCCCGCGAACTGGCCGAACTCCTCACCTCGTACCCGACCCTGGCGGCGGAGTACCCCTCGCACGAGGCCCACCTGGCGCACATCGAGTCCTCGCTCCGCGCCCTGGCCGCCTCGGGCACCACGAACCTGGGCATCGTCACGGCCAGCGTCCCCTCCTACGAGGCCTTCGCGGCGTCCGAAAAAACCTCCCCGGCCTCCCCGTCCCTCCTCCCGGAGTACGCGACGACCCTGGCCGCCCGAGGCAAAGCCACCCCCTGGCCCCCCACCCCCAACACCCCCTGCTGGTGCACCTCAGGCAAGCCCTACGCCGAATGCCACGGCGACCCTCGGGCATAGGGCATAAGGGCTCAAAACAGCCGAGCTGTCCGGCACTGTCAGCCGGACGGCTCGCCCAGATGCCGGATCAGGGCATGGAGGTCGGCGGCGTCCATGCCCCAGGGGGTCACGTCTTCCTCCGGGTCCGCCAGCTCCTGCACCAGCGGGTCATCCAGGATCTTGCCCATGAACTCCAGCTTGTGCCCGAGCCGGTCATGGACGATCCCGTCGATGGTGCCGCGGGCGAGGAGGACCGTGACACGTGTTTGAGTATCGGGATCCAGCCCCAGCCTGTGGATCCGGTCCAGGCTCTGCAAGAACCTGCCCGCGGCGAAGTCCCTGTCCACATAGACCGCGTCGTGGCACACGTGATGGAGGCTGATTCCTTCGCCCAGCGTCGCGGGATTGGACAGCAGGACCATGCACTCGGGGTCTTCGCGGAACCGGCGGATCTCCTCTTCCCGATCCGGCGTTCCGCCGTGCACCACGGCCGGCCTATACCTGCCTAGTGCCCCCGCGAGCGTGGTCAGATTCCTGACGAATGTCGACCACACGAGAGTCTTCCGCCCGGCGCGCGCATTGTCAGAGACCGTCCGCAGAACGGCCTCGTACTTGGGTGAACTCTCATACCTGGGCAGATCCCTCATGAGCTCCTTCAGAGGCAGATCGTCCGAGGGGCGCAGGGGCGGCACGTAGAAGGGCAGGGGCTCGTAGCGGTCCGATCCTGCTTCCAGCAGCGCCGGATTGGTGCTCGCCATCATGAGGTAAACGAGGACTTTGCCCAGTCTGGTGAACTCCTCCTGTTCTCTGGAAGCCAGCCCGGTCAGCTGATTGCGCAGCGCCGAGTACAGCTTGCGGTGCGCTTCTGGGAGGTCGACGTACCTGACGCGAACGTCGACTGGTGGCAGCCCCAGCTCGTTCTTCGTCGTGCGTGTGAACAACGGCCTCAGGACCCTGCTCGCATGCACGAGGTCTCCGCCGGCCACAGCTCTGTCCACTGCGCTCCGGCCGTGCCCCGGCCACACGAAGGACAGCAGGCTCTCCAGGTCCTTGGCGCCGTTCGGCGCGGGCGTACCGGTCAGGATCAGCCGGTGGCTGGCCAGTGGCCCCAGTGCCATGCACGTGGCTCCGTACGTCCCCCTGACTCCGAGCTTCATCCGGTGGGCCTCATCCAGCACCATCATTGCGCGGCCCATGCTCAGCCAGTCCGCGAGCTGCGTCTGGTAGCGGCTCAGCCTCTCGTAGTTGACGAGCAGTATCTCCGCGTCGTTGTCCGGCCAGCGCTTGAAGACGCGCACCACTGGGGGTTCGGCAAAACACAGGTCTGCTTCGTCGCGCCACGCCTCATACGCGGATTTGGGACTGACGACGAGCATGCGCCGTACTGATCCGGACTGACGCAAGGCTGCGTACACGGCCAGGGCCGTGCGGGTCTTCCCCGCACCGGGCACGCTGAAGTTCGCTCCGTGCGTGAGGGACAGCAGTTTCGCGATGTCACGTGTCTGGAAGTCCGTGAGGGGCGCTATCCAGGAACCTCCCAGCATCCCCGGGACGGCGGAGTCGGCCACCATCCCTGCAACGTCCTGGCCCCGGCTGCCCGCCTTGAGCCGCTCCTCGACCGCCTGAGCGTCGCGTACGGACGCCGCGGCGAGCTCTTTGAGGTCCGGAGCGAAGGACACACCAGCCGGATCGTGCCAGTGACCGAGCAGGGTAAGACGGGACAGGAAGTCTTCGAGGTCTACCTCCGCAGCCAGATTTCCCCGCTGACTGCCGCTGTCGAACCGCGCGATCAGCCTGACCAGATGGCTCTGCCCCCCGGGGAGAGCCCGGAAAACAACCTTCGTCCTGGTTTCGTCAAAACCCAGCCGGAGCGACGGTTCCGCCGTGTCGAGCACCCTCAGCCCTCGCTCGCCTTGATCAGCCAGTCGACACCCTCGCGGCGCTTGACCACACCGCGGCTGGCCTGGCGTGCCAACTTCGTCATGCTCCCCTTCAACCGCAGCAGCGCACTGTCGAAGCTCTCCTCGTCCAGGCTGCCCTTACCCAGGGCCTGCACGAGGTCCTCGACGCTCTGGTCGATCGCGGCACGGGCGTCGTCCAACCGTTCTGCGGTGGTCTGCCGTACGCGCTTGAGCCGGTCGTCGCGCTCCGCCTCGTCGAGCGCACGCCGCATTCCCCGGCGGGCCTCTGTCACTTCCCGCTGAGCGGCTTCCCGGGTCTCGGGGGTGAGGTGGCGGGCCGATTCCAAGGCCCTGGCCCGCAGTACCCGGTCCGTCGCCGCACGGGCCTGACGGACGGGATCGGAAGCGGCGGGAACCGAGACGCCGAGCCCGGGGATCACGACCGCTGACGGCGCTTCGCCAACGTCAGCGCTCAGGAGGTCCGACAGGTTGCCTTCCAGATAGTCCGCCTGGAAGTCCGCACCGATGAGACGCGTCTTCGTCTTAGCGAAGTCGAGGAGGATGGCAACGATCCTGTTTTCTTTGACCTGCTCGGCTCGCTCCTGGCTGGCGGCCGCCACCTTCATGTACGTGCGGTGCAGCTCCTTGAGGTTCTCTTGGTGCCCTTCAAAGTCGGACAGCGCCAGCTGAGCCCCCTCCGGGGTACTGCTCCGGTCGATCATGTCCCTGATGACGCTCAGGATCCAGCGTTCCTGCTTGAACGTTTTGAGCTGGACGTGGAAGGCCCGTGCAATGTCGGCCGCATCACGGCCCATCAGCTCCTGCTCTTCCATGGCGATCAGCCGGTTGATGTAGGAATAGTCGCGGCGCTCGTCGGGCCGGAGCTGAAGGGCCAGTTCGACCGCGTTGATGTCTTCCCAGGTAAAGGACTGGGGCAGCACGCCGACCCGGATCGACGGGCGCTTCAGCTGCCGGAGTGCGGCTGCGCGAGTATTTCCGTTGACCAGGATCCCTTCGTGCGTGATCAGCCCGGGTTCCTGCTGGTCGACGGACTTGAGGCTGTCCGTCAGGGCTTCGAAGTCGGGATCGACCTCGTCCGGATTCGCCGGCTTTCCGACCAGCAGGCGGTGGAGGTACTGCTGGCTCTCCGGACTCCACGGATCTTCATCCAGCCCGCGCGCGAACTTCGGGTCGTGCCCCCGCTGGGCCCTGATCCGGTGCGTTGCCGGGTTGTAGTAGAGGGAGCGGAGCGGCACATCGATCACGCCCACGTGCAGCGGCCGGCCGTTCCAGTCGACGGTGACGGTCTCCCGGACGCCATCGGCCTCCACAAGCTCCTTGAGCCGCAGTGCGACGAACTCCGCGTTCGTCACGGCGTCCGGAGGAAGATTGAAGTTCAGCATCTCCACAGATCTCCTTGACTCGGGCATCCGCCCGTCCTGCTGCCGATCACCGCCGGCGTTCGCTACGGCTGCTCAAGTGCTTGTCGAACCGTCCCACGCGACTCCGCCGGCAGGCTCCGGTACTCCCCCCACAGCCGCTCCAGGAGGCTGAAGTCCCTGCGGTCCGCGACCACCCACTGCGCGAAGTGTTCCCGCTCCACCTGGCTCATGCGATCCAGGCGATCGAGTACGCCGCTTACGTCGGTCTGCCGACCGCGGCCTCCGATCCGGCACCGGCGGCACTCGGTCACCAGCTCGACGCTCACACCACCCGGATTGACGACCTCCCGGCGCGCAAGGTCCAGCTGAGCGGTTTCGATTCCGCCGTCGTACGCCTCGCCGGCCGCGATCCCGCACACTCGGCACAGATGATCGTCACGATCGAGGATGTCACGCCGCTGCGGGGCCGACACCACCGCAGCCGGCTTGACCCTTGACTGTCCGGGCTTCCAGACTTCCGCACCCATCTCCACGAAGCGGTGTTCGCTGGGAGTGAGTGTCGCGTCCTCCCGGTTAGTAGCGATGCGCCAGCCCCGGTCCCGCAGATCACGCATGCGGCGGTCGATCTGGGATGTCTCCGGAAACGCCTCCCGCAGCTGGGTCTTCGTGAAGACCTCCCCCACTCCCACCTCTGTGACCAGCCACAGCCCGCAGCGGACCATCGTCGAGAGCTGCCCATTACGCCATGACGGAATGCCTGCAACAGTCACGATTCATCCCTTAAGTAGCGTTCACCGCCCCACCATTTGCGGACCGGCACTCAACAACAGGACCCATTCTCGCGGGCAGCACACCATGCGGATCAAGCCCATTCGGATGTTTGCGCCGTAACGCAAACAGCTTTCGCACCACGTCACGCGAAGCGCAAACAACGGCCCGGCGCGGATGCGTGTAGCGCAAACACCTATCCACAAAATCAGGGGTTTACCGCTTGCGCACTCCACCGCTGATCACGAAAGACTGATCCTCCGTCAATCTCTTTGCCCAGGAGGATCCATGGCAGTCGCTGGTCAGGTCGGCAGCGCCTATTGGCCTGGCTGCAGCTCAGCGCGAGAGGAGTACGCGGCGAGCTTCCGCAGCCTCATATCCACCATGCCCATGACCAAGCAGGGGGCCCGCGCCAAGTACCTCGGGATCCATCCGGCCACCTTGTCCAACTACTGGACGGGGCGCCGTGTGCCGTCCGCTGTCGTGCTCGGCACGATCTACAACGCCGTGCGCCGGAGTACCGGCGCCGTTCCGGACCAGCTCGACCACCTGGAGCGGCTGCGGAAGTCCGCGGCAAGGCGGAACACGCGGCCCGTTCCGACGTGGGAGACCAGCGACATCCGTGGGGCGGGTCGGATCTCCGGCGTTCCGCCTGCCGCATCCGCCGTATCCGCCCCATCCTGCCCGTCCAGCACTGTCCCGGCGCAGGGACCGGCGCGCGACCGGCGCAGCAGCGGGAACGGAAAGGTCGGGGAAACCATCCGCAGCTTGGTTGCGGCCCAATCCGCAGGTGACCGCCGCGGCGTCATCGGCATCGCATGGTCCGCGAGCAAGGCGCTGACGCACGAGGAACTCTGTGCCGGTGCCGCCGATCTCTACGCCAGCGGGCACTCCGCTCTCGGGGAAGCACTCCTGCTCAGCGGTCGCGAGCGCAGTCACGAGGACACCATGAGGCTGGCGATCACTCTGATCCGCGCTGGCCTCACCTCTCAGGCCGAACTCGTCCTGGGCGCCGCCCTGCCGCGAGGAGGAGGCGGACAGGCGTAGCCGACAGAACACCTCGCACGTCACCACCTCTGCCGAAATCCGGCAGCGCGGAGCATGACCGGCACGCTGCTCCGCCCCTCCTTCCTGCCCGGGTACCGGACAGGGGTCCTGCACCCATGCCTTCCCTTTCAATGGAGTTGACCGTTCCATGCTGAGCATCTCGATTTCCGTACTGTTCCTCACCATCGCCATCGCCGTGGTTCTTGCTCTGATCGTCGCCGGAGCTGCGGTCGCGCTGGCACGATGGGACAACCGGTCGGCAGCGGGGGCGATCATCATGGGCTCCGTTGCGTTCGCCGGCACCCTGACCCTGGCGTTTCTGCTGCTCAGCCTGGTGATCGGAGCGGGCACCTGAGACCCGTGGGCAGACAGACCCGCCCGGACTGACCACCGGTAAGCTCGTTGTCACCCTGCGGTCGCCTGCTCTGAGACCGTGCCCCGCGCCAGACAGGTGGTCCGCTTGCTGTCTCCGGATGTCTCCGCCGCCATGATCATCCAGAATCAGGTGCTCGCCCAGGCCGACCCCGAACTGGGCCTGGTCTACGCACAACTACGCCGGCTTGACCCCGGCGGCCAGCGGTTCGCCGCGGTGCTGAGAGACACGATCGATCAGCTGCTGAACGGCGAAGTGACAGGCCGGTACGACTGGAAGTCCTTGTTCAAGACGGAGAAGACCCACGCCGGCACCGTCGTCGAGATCAATCTCCAACGCGAGTTCGCGTTCGATGACGGCGTCGACATGGACTACCGGATCAGCGGCGCGGACGTCGACTGCAAGTACTCACAGCAGTTCGGTGGCTGGATGATCCCGCCGGAAGCAGTGGGACACCTGTGCCTGCTCGTCTGGGCGGACGACTACAGAAGCCTCTGGAGCGCCGGCCTGCTTCGGATAGCTCCCGAGTTGCTCAACGGAGGAAGCAACCGGGACATGAAGCTGACCATCAAGGCGGAACACCGCACGAAAATCCTCTGGCTCTGGCGCGATGCGGAGCTCCCTGAGAACACCCTGCTCCACATGGACCCCGCTGACCGCGAGGCGGTATTCGCCCAGAAGTCCGGCCAGGCCAGACTCAACGAACTGTTCCGGCGTGCTCAGCGCCGCCGCATCGGACGGAACGTCGTGCGCACCGTAGCCCAGCAGAAGGACTACATGAAACGAGTCCGTGGAAACGGGGGGTCCAGGTCCTCGCTCAGCCGTGAGGGAATCATCATCATGGGCGACTACCGGGCACACCAGGAAATCGCCCGGCAGCTCGCTCTCCCGGTACCGCAGAAGGGCGATTTCGTCAGCGCCCGTGTCGTCCGCAGCGTCCCGGGAGACAGCAGGCCGTGCGCCGTGATCGACGGGTGCTCCTGGACCCTGGCTGAGAGCGGGGATCCTGTGATCACGGCGCCCCTCCTTCCCGCACACACGGCATCCGCCGCGTCGGAGATCTGAAGCCATGAGCGACCCATGGAAGCCTCCGGAAGGGTCTTGGGCTTCGTCAGCGGCGCGGCGCCGGAACATGCAGGCCATCCGAAGCCGCGACACCAAGCCGGAACGCCTGATCCGCAGCATGCTGCACGCTCAGGGGCTGCGCTACCGGGTGGCGGCGCGGCCCATCAAGGACCTTCGCCGGACCGCCGACATCGTCTTCGGGCCGGCGAAGGTGGCCGTGTTCATCGACGGCTGCTACTGGCACGGCTGTCCCGAGCACTACGTGCCTCCGAAGACGAACCCTGCCTACTGGTCCGGCAAGGTTGCTGGGAACATGGCACGCGACCGGGACACCAACCAGCGCCTCCGAGAAGCCGGCTGGACGGTGCTCCGGTTTTGGGAGCACGAAGCCGCCGCTGACTGCGCCGTCCGGATCGCGGCCGAGGTAGAAAAGCGCCGTGCCCGCGGAACCGGTGCGGGCACGGCCTGATTTACGCCTGCTCCTGGTCCCGCTCCCGTGCCGCCTTGAGCACCTCGATGATCGACTTGCCTACTGCCGCAGCGACGGGCGGCGGGAAGGCATTGCCCACCTGCCGGTACTGCGCGGTCTTGCCGCCAGTGAACTGCCAGCTCCGGGGAAAACCCTGAATGATCGCCGCTTGCTCAACCGTGAGCATCGGCCCGTCAGGTCCGAAGAGATCCCTGCCCTCGGATTCCTTCTTCTCACAGGTGGCGATGTCATTGGCGACGCCGAGTCCGGAGACACCGAGTTGCTTCCAGGAGGCCTTGGCCCGGCTCGGGCCTAGGTCGGCCCCCCCGTGCTTCTTGGAGCCGCCGACGAGCGTGGGCGCAATACCGCCCCCCTTGCCCCTCAGCTCGGCGTCACGGCACGTGGCCTTGTCAAGCCACGTGCCGTACTTCTTGCGCGCGAGCTCACCGTAGGCGCCGTCGAAGTAGCGCTCGTACCGCTCGTGCATGGTCTCCTCAAGCGCAGCCGCCACACTCACCGGGTCCTCGTGGGTGGGCGACGGCCACTCGTACTTCAGATCCTTGAGCACGTCGTCGCGAATCGCTACCAGAATGGCGCGCGGACGCAGCTGCGGCACCCCGAAGTCGCTGGCCTCCAGGACACCCCACTTGCACACCGTGTAGCCGAGGCCCCTGTCGTGGGCCTGCCGTCCGTCCTCTTCGCGGTAGTCGCCGCCCTGCAGCCGGGCCACGATCCAGTCGCGGTAGTCGGAGAACTTCGGGTCCATGATCCCGCGCACGTTCTCGATCATCACCGCGCGGGGCTGGAGCTGCTCGACCAGTTGCAGCATCCGCGGGAAGAGATCACGGTCGTCATCCTTGCCCAGCTGCTTACCAGCATGCGAGAACGGCGGGCAGGGAACTCCGCCGGCCAGAAGATCAAGGCCGTCCCGCCGCAGCAGCTCGCCGCTCTTGTCCAGGTCTCTGTCGGGTTCGAAGTGCTTGACGTCCGTCGGGGGAAGGAGATCGCAGTGCTCCTTCTCCCAGCTCCACTCCGGCTGCGCGTCGATGTTCGCCCGCAGCGTCCCGACCGCATGCGTGTCGATCTCCACGAGTGCTAGGTGCCTGAAACCGGCCTGATGCAGTCCGATGGCCTGACCGCCGGCTCCAGCACAGATCTCAATCGAGGTGAAATCAGCCTCAGTGCTGGTCATGCACCCTCCTTCAAACACGTACCCCGCTGGTGCCCTGTGCCACCAGCTATCACAGAGGGTGACAGACCCCACTGACAACGACCTCACCTAGTGTGCGGCATCTCCTAGACCACTCCGAACATTCCCTGGCCGGGCGTCAACCAGGGCCCGGGAAGAGGGGCAGCTGTTGGTGGCCGCGGGCTTGGGCTGTGGGTGGGGTGGGGCGGGGGGTGGTGAGGGTGAGGAGCGTGCGGAGGGCCTTGATGACCTCCTCGGGGGTGTCGCGGATCATCGACGGGGTTGCGCTGACCACCAGGATGCCGTGGGACTCCAGGCGCAGGCGGCGGTGGAGGGTGGCGTGCCAGGCGTCCCGGGTGTAGTGGTACTCCGCCGAGTCGATCTCCAGGGCCACGCCCTCGTCCGGCCAGTACGCGTCGGGGCTGGCCAGGAAGGTGCCGTCCGGGGTGTACAGGCGGGCGTTCCACAGCGGGGTCGGGAGGTCCGTCGCCGTCAGGGTGTCCCGGGCCAGGGCCTCGGCGATCGAGCGGACCCCCGCGATGAGTTCCGACGCGGCGGCGCGGATCGCCGGGCGGGTGAGGAGCCGGGCAGCCCGGAGCTCCGCGTGCAGGTCGTGCGGGTGGCACCAGCCGGCCTGGACGACATGGGCCAGGGTCGAGCGGATGCGGTCGGGGTCCTCGGCCCGGGCGGCGAAGTCGGCCGCCGCGCGCACCGGGCGGGTGCTCGGGATGCCGGAGACCGCGATGGTGCGCGGCCAGCGGGCGGTGGCCAGCGGGCGTACCTCCGGGGTGCCGGTGAGCCGGCGCGGGGCGCGGACCAGGACGTCGGCGGGGGTGTGCGGGACGTCGCGGATGCCGAGGAGGGCCAGGGCGGCGGCGCCGGTGAGGACGGCCGTGTCGCCGGAGAGCGGGTCCGCGGCGGGCTCGGCGGCGTACAGGACGGCGGCGAGGGCGCGTTGGCGGTGGTCCGGGGGGCCGGTCTGGAGGAGGTAGACCCGGGGCAGTAAGCGCTGCCAGGGCCCGCCCGGGCGGGTGCGGGAGGTGATCGTGCCCTCCGGGATCCCGGAGGCGGCGAGCTGGTGGCGGGTGGCCAGGTTCAACTGCCGACGGGCGGCGTGTGTGGCAGCCGTCTGCCCGGTTGTTTTCGCGGGCCTGCGGCCGTTCGTCTGCTGCCCGGGCCGGTGGTCAGGTTGCCGGCTCTGGTCGGTCGTCTGCTGCGTTGTGATCATGCCGGCGGTATGCCCGGCCCCGGGCCGGGGACACCTGGGCCGTGTTCTTTGGATCAGGCCGGATCAGCCCGCGGCGTCCGGCGCCGTGCATCGTAAGGCCGAGGAGGGAGTCGATGCGGAGCATTGGCGACCGACGAGAACGCGGCGAGGTGCGGCGCCAGACGCCGCGGGCCTGGGGGCACCTCCCAGCGGTAGCTGGGGGAGCATGATCCGAAAGACACGGCCTAGCGGCCCGGGTGGTCCGGGGAGAGGAAGACGATCACGCCCGTCTGCGTGCCCGGGCGGGCGGCGACCTCGTGCCAGCCCAGGCGGCGGTACGTGGCCACCGTGTCGGTGGCCAGGCGGGAGGTCAGCAGCCAGGCCCGGTGGTCCGGGGCATCGGCGGTGATCTCGGTGAGCAGGGCGCGGCCGGTGCCGTGGCCGCGCGCGTACGGGCGTACGGCGAGCTCGTCTATCTCCAGCGCACCCGTCAGGAGTTCCCGCACCCGCGCCGGACCGAGCTGCGCCGCGACCTGGGCGTACCCGCGGTCCTTGGGGAAGGCCGCCGGGGTGAGCCATCCCGTGGCGAAGCCGTCGATGCCGGTCGCGGACTGGGCGAGAGCCGTACGGAAGCCTCGGCGCCGGGTATCGGCCTGGAGGCGTACCGCGAATTGGCGAATGGTTTCTGCGTCCTCGTTCCACGGTGGGGCGGAGAAGACGTCGGCATAGGCGTCGACCAGTTCGTCCGCGAGGTCGAGGACGGCCTGTCCGTAGCAGATCACGATGTCCGAGCTCCTCTTTCTTCCCGTTTCACCCTTTGGGGTGGGAGAGCCAATTTATGCCGTTCGGGTTCCCGAAGGCACGTATCGCACGGATCCGGCGAGTGTGCGACAAATCCCCTCCCCGTCTTCCGTGTCGGGGACCGCACAGCCGCGTTGAGCAGCCCGTGGACAGACTGATTCGGGCGGCCGGCCGGTGCGTGCTCGCCTTCCTCCTCGTCCTGGGCGTGGTGGCGCTGCTGCCGCGCGCCGTCAAGGACGCCGTACCGGACGGTGTGATCGGCGGAGCGGTGTTCGTTCTGGGGGCGCTGGGCGCCCGCCGGGTGGTCAAGCCCCCGCGTTAGCCTCGTGACAGCACAAGTAATACACGTGAGATCAGACGACTTGAGGAGTTGGGCATGGCGCGCGTACCGAGTTCCGCAGTGGCGGCCGCCGGACTGGTCGGCGGGTACGCCGTCGCCCGGTGGACCAAGAAGCGCCCGCTGGGCGGCGTCGTGCTCGGCGCCGCCGGACTGGCCGCCGGGCGGGAATGGCACCGGCGCGGCGGCACCCCCGCGGCGGCCGGGCTCGGGGCGCTGTACCTCGCCGGCTTCGCGGGCGCGCACCCGCTGGCCAAGAAGGTCGGGGCCTGGCCGGCCGTCCTCGGGGCCGCCGCGGTCGTGGCGACCGCCTCCTGGGTCGTCGCCGACCGCGGCTGAGCCGTCGGCGCCGAGCGGTCTCGCCGACCGCGGCTGAGTCCTCGGCGCCGAGCGGTCTCGCCGACCGCAGCTGAGTCCTCGGCGCCGACCACGGCCGAGCCGCCCTGGGGGTGTCCGGCTACGCCCCCAGGGCCTGCGACACCGTGTAGATCAGCAGTCCGGCCAGGGCGCCGACCACCGTGCCGTTGATGCGGATGAACTGGAGGTCCCGGCCGATGTGGGCCTCGATCTTCCGCGACGTGTGCTCGGCATCCCACCCGGCCACGGTGTCCGTGATCAGCGAGGTGATCTCGGTGCGGTAGGTGGTCACCACGTACACCACCGCGCCCTCGATCCAGCCCTCCACCTTGTCCTGGAGCCGGCCGTCCGTGGCCAGCCGCGCCCCCAGCGACAGCAGCGAGGACCGGACCCGCAGCCGCAGCTCGCTGCGCTCGTCCTCCGCCGCCGAGATGATCATCGCCCGGATCGCGGTCCAGGCGGAGGCGATCACGTCCTGCACCTCCCCGCGCTGGAGGATCTCGGACTTCAGGCGCTCCACCCGGGCCCGGGTGTCCGTGTCCGACTGGAGGTCGGCCGCGAAGTCCGTCAGGAACCGGTCCACCGCCCCGCGCGCCGGGTGCTCCGGCATGTCCCGCATCTCGGTCAGGAAGCGGAGCAGCTCCTTGTACACGCGCTCGCCGACCTTGCGGTCCACGAACCTCGGGGTCCAGCCGGGTGCGCCGCCCTGGACCGCGCCCATCACCGACTCCCCGTGCGTCACCAGCCAGTCGTGGGCCTTGGCGCAGACGAGGTCGACGACGCGGCGGTGCCCGCCGTCCGCGACGACCTTCTCCAGGGTCTTGCCGATCCCGGGCGCGATCTCGGCGGTCTCGGCCCGCCGCGTGATGGCCTCCCCCACGACCGCCTGCACATCGGAGTCGCGCAGTACGGTCAGGGCCCCGCGCAGCGCGGTGGCCAGCTCGGCCGTGACCCGGTCGGCGTGCGCGGGTTCGGCCAGCCAGGATCCGAGGCGGGCGCCGATGCCGAGGGCGTGGAGGCGGGCGCGGACCACGTCCGGGGAGAGGAAGTTCTCGCCGACGAACTCCCCGAGGGAGACGCCGAGCTGGTCCTTCTTGGTCGGGATGATCGCGGTGTGCGGGATGGGCAGGCCGAGCGGGCGCCGGAACAGCGCGGTGACGGCGAACCAGTCGGCGAGCGCGCCGACCATACCGGCCTCGGCGGCGGCCCGGACGTAGCCCGCCCAGCCGCCGGCCCCGGCGTGCTCCGCCCAGGTGGTCAGTACGTAGACCAGGGCGACCAGGATCAGCAGGCCGGTCGCGGTGGTCTTCATGCGGCGGACGCCGCGGCGGCGCTCCTCGTCGGCCTCGTTGAACACGAACCCGCCGGTGCCGGTACTGGCGCCTCTGCCAGTGCCTACGACCTTGGTGCGGTGGTCCACGTGTCCTCCCTTCCCCCGGGCGCCGGTTTTGTCTGCATAGCATCCGACTCCCGGGACCCCTCAGGAGTTCCCGGCACGCCGATCCGCTCGCCGAGAGCCGCCGCCGGCGCCGCCGACGCCGCCGGACACCCCCTAGAGCTCCTTGCGGAGGTTCGGTCCGCCCTTGAGGGGCTTCGGGCGCTTCGGGGGTTTGACCTTGACCTCCACCCCGCCCCAGAAGGCCAGGCCCGTCACGACCACCCTCGGGGCGCCCGGGGCCACCGGGCCCGCGCTGTCGCCGCGCTGGTCGAAGGCGCCCATGAAGCCGAAGCCCCGTACGTCGACCTCCACGCCCGGCGGAACCGTGATCTGGATGCCGCCCATGATCGCGATGCAGTTGATCACCACCTCCCGCTCCGCGAAGTTCGCCTCGCGCAGGTCGAGCTCGCCGCTGCCCCAGAACGCCACCGCGTCCAGCCGCGGCGGCACCGTCCAGGTGCCCTTGCGCTGGAACGAGGACATCACCGCGACCGCCGCCGAGGCCGACGCCGGTACGCCGCCGCCCCCGATCCGCGAGGCCCACGAGCCGTCGGCCACCGCCGGGGCCGGGGCCGAGGCCGCGAGCGGCATCGGATGCCCGCCCGGGGCCGGCAGATCGCGGGTCAGCGGTTCCAGTTCCGCGTACGTCTTCGACGTGTACGCGACCTCCAGCCGCTCCTCGAACTCCTCCATGTCGATCCGGCCCTCGGCGACGGCGTCCCGCAGACGCTCCACCACCCGGTCGCGGTCGGCGTCCGACGCCCTCAGCTCCGGCAACGGCTTCTCCGGCCGCTCGTCAGTCATGGGGAACAGCCTATGTAGTCGTACGGAAGAGTTGTATGGCCCAACCCTGGTAACGGCCCCCGCTCATCCCTGATTTAACCCTGGCCCTGGCCGTACATCCGCGCGATCACGTCCTCGATGTCCGGCTCCCGCACCGACAGGTCCAGCAGCGGGTACCGCGCCGCCACCTCCGCCACCAACGGCGCCGCCGAGGCCCCCGCCGGGAACGCCAGCCACTGCCGCGGCCCGTCCACCTTCACCACCCGCGCCCCCGCCACGCTGATCTCCGGAAGCTCCCGCTCCAGGTCCACCACCAGCGTCCGCTCGCCGCCGCCCTCCCCCATCGAGTGCAGACCGGCCAGTGCGCCGTCGTACATCAGCCGCCCGTGGTCGATCACCATCACCCGCTCGCACAGCTGCTCGATGTCCTGGAGGTCGTGCGTCGTGAGCAGCACCGTCGTGCCGAGCTCCGCGTTCAACTGCCGCAGGAAGGCCCGTACCTTCGCCTTGCTCACCACATCGAGCCCGATCGTCGGCTCGTCCAGGTACAGCACGTCCGGATCGTGCAGCAGCGCCGCCGCGATGTCCCCGCGCATCCGCTGCCCCAGCGACAGCTGCCGTACCGGTACGTCCAGCAGCTCGGCCAGGTCCAGGCGGTCCACGCACCGCTCCAGGTTCTCCTTGAACCTGGCCGGCGGGATCCGGTACATCCGCCGCATCAGCCCGTACGAGTCCTTCAGCGGCAGGTCCCACCACAGCGTGGTCCGCTGCCCGAACACCACCCCGATCCGGTGCGCCAGCCGCATCCGCTCCCGCGCCGGGTCGATGCCCGCGACCCGCAGCCGGCCGCCGCTCGGGGTGAGGATGCCGGTCAGCATCTTGATCGTGGTCGACTTCCCGGCGCCGTTGGGCCCGATGTAGCCGACCACCTCTCCCCGCGCCACCTCGAAGCTGATCCCGTCCACGGCCCTGACCTGCCGTTTCTCCCGGCGCATCAGACTCACCCGGCGCCGTACGTCGAAGACCTTCTCGACCCCGTCCAGCTCGATCAGCACATTCCCGCCCACGCCGCTCAGCTCCCCGTACTCCGGTACGAACGAAGTCCCGCGCGCCACGCCAGCGACGCGGGTACGAACACCACCACCGCCACCAGCGGGCTCACGAACGCCACCCACCCCGGCAGCCCCAGCGGATACGGCTGCCCCAGTACGTACAGGGCCGGCAGCCAGTTCACGAAGGCCAGCGGAACGATGAACGTGACCCCGCGCAGCAGGTCCTTCGCGAACACCGTCGGCGGGTACTGGAGCATCGTGTTCCCGCCGTACGTGAAGGAGTTCTGCACCTCCGCCGCGTCCCCTGCGACGAACTGGAAGGCCGCACCGGCCACCATCACCGCCCCGAAGATCGCCGCCCCGGCCAGCACCATCACGGGCACCAGCAGCACCTTCCCGGCCGTCCACTCCACGTCCAGCTCCGAGACCGCCCAGGCCAGCACCGCCAGCCCCTGCCCGATCCGGCCCACCCGGCGCAGCGCGAAGCGGTCGGCGGCGACCTGCGCGAGCACCGGGACCGGGCGCACCAGCATGGTGTCGAGGGAGCCGTCGCGGATCCGGACGCCGATCCGGTCCGTATTGCCGAGGAGCAGGTCCGCCAGGCCCAGGGAGGCCGAGGAGGACCCGTACAGGAGCGCGATCTCGGGCAGCGCGAAGCCGCCGAGCACGTCCACGTGCGAGAACATGATCCAGATCGCCACGAAGTCGAGGAGCGTGATCGCCGCGTTCCCGAAGGTGGAGAGGAGGAACGACGTCCGGTACGCCATCGTCGACCGGACCCACATCGCCACGATCAGTCCGTAGCCGCGCAGCCCCTCCACGGCCCGGTTCCGTACCGGCACGTACAGCGGCACGTCCACCGGTCCTCCGGGCCGCGCCGGAGCCGCCGCCACAGCCTCCGCGGCCTCCACGGCCTCCACCGCCCCGGCCTTGAGCTCAGCCACCCTGGACGACCACCTTCCGTGTCGCGGCCGACTGCAACAGCCGCCCCGCGCCCAGCAGTACGAGCGCCCACGCCGACTGGAAGCCCAGCGCCCGTACCGCGCCCCCGGCGCCGGCGTGCACGCCCATCAGCACGTCCAGCGGCATCTGGAGCATCGCCGCCCACGGCAGGACGCGGACGAACTCCCCGAAGCCGCCCGGGAACACCGTCAGCGGCAGCAGCATCCCGGAGAAGAAGACCGTGACCACGACGGCCATCATGTTGATCCCGGTACCGTCCATCAGCCAGAACGCGGCCAGCCCCAGCAGGTACCGCACCCCGAAGCTGACGAGCAGCGCGAGCACCACCGACACCAGGAACAGCAGCCAGCGCAGCGGGTCGGCGGGCAGGGCCAGTTGGAAGGCCAGCGCCCCCGCGAGCAGCGGCACCACCCCGCGCCCGAGCAACTGGAAGCCCGCCCTCCCCAGATCGGCGGCGAGCCACCACATCTGGAGGTCGGCCGGCCGGTACAGGTCTACGGCGATGTCACCCGTCCGGATGCGCTCCTGCATCTCCTCCTGGAAGCCGCCGCCGATGAGCGCGCCCGCGGCGAGCAGCGACTGGCTCACCCAGACGAAGGTCAGCGCCTGCGCCTGGTCGTAGCCGCCCAGCCCGGGCCGCTCGTCCCACAACGCGACGTACGTGTACGCGAGGACGAAGCCGAAGACGGTGTTGGTGAACACCCCTGCCGCCGTCGCCGTCCCGTAGGTGGCGTAGCGCCGGAACCCGCCCGCCGCGACGGCCGGATAGAGCCACGCCCTGCGCACCGTTTCGCGAGCCGTTCCGCGCACCGTTCCACGAGCCGTTCCACGAGCCGTTCCCTGGCGCACCGTATCCCTCCGTTTTCCCGGTCGTTCCTACGTCGGCCAAAGCGCGCGAGCTTAGTGCGGAGGGGCGATCCACGCGACCGATTTATGCCCGTCCGACGCGGAACGAGCGGCCGATCGGGTAGACAGCATGAGGTACAGACGTGGATATTTCGTACGGCGTCGAGGAGTTCTGTCGATGAGCGACCAGTCACCACCACCGGGCTGGACGCCTCGCGACCCGGACACCCCCGCAGGCTTCCCTTCGGCGGGGCAGCCACAGACACCGCAGAAGCCGCGGAAGCCGGCCGGCGAGAGGCAGGCCCGCCGAGCCGCCAAGAAGGCGGAGCGCAAACGGAAGCGGACCGGCTGGCGCCGCCTCGTCCCCACCTGGCGCATGGTGCTCGGCGCGCTCCTGCTGCTCGCCCTGCTGATCGTCGGCGCCTTCGTCGCCGGCTACCTGCTGGTGCACATCCCGCCCGCCAACGCCGCCGCCACCGCCCAGTCCAACCTCTACCTCTACGCCGACGGCTCCCAGCTCGCCCGCGACGGCGAGGTCAACCGCGTCAACGTCCCGCTCTCGCAGATCCCCCGTACCGTCCAGGAGGCCGTACTGGCCGCGGAGGACCGGGACTTCTACTCCGAGCGGGCCGTCGACCCCAAGGCGATGGTCCGCGCCGCCTGGAACACGGCGACCGGCAAGGGCACCCAGTCCGGCTCCACCATCACCCAGCAGTACGTCAAGAACTACTACCTGGGCCAGGAACAGACCATCAAGCGCAAGGTGAAGGAGTTCTTCATCGCGATCAAACTCGGTCGCGAGAAGTCGAAGGACTACATCCTGGAGGGCTACCTCAACACCAGCTACTTCGGCCGCAACGCGTACGGCATCCAGGCCGCCGCCCAGGCCTACTACGGCAAGGACGTCGACAAACTCAACCCCGCCGAGGGCTCGTACCTCGCCACCCTCCTCAACTCCCCCAGCGCCTTCGACGTCGTCGCCCACCCCCAGAGCCGCGACCGCGCGCTCGCCCGCTGGAACTACGTACTCGACGGCATGGTCAAGAAGCAGTGGCTGCCGGCGGCCGAGCGGGCCGCCACCCGCTTCCCCGAACCCGGCAAGGTCCGCCCCGCCGCCGGGCTCTCCGGCCAGCGCGGCTACCTCGTCGAGGCCGTCAAGGACTACATCGTCGAGCACAAGATCCTCGACGAGAAGACCCTCGCCGAGGGCGGCTACCGCATCACCACGACGATCGACAAGCGCCGGCAGAACGCGTTCGTCGACGCCGTCGACGAGAAGATGGTCAGCCGGCTCGACCCGGAGAAGCGCAAGGCCGACCGCGTCGTACGGGCGGGCGGGGTCTCCATCGACCCGGCCACCGGCAAGGTCGTCGCCATGTACGGGGGCATCGACTACACCAAGCAGTACGTCAACAACGCGACCCGGCACGACTACCAGGTGGCCTCCACCTTCAAGCCGTTCGTGTTCGCGGCCGCCGTCGAGAACGACTCCCGCACCCAGGACGGCCGCCTGATCACCCCCAACACCATCTACAACGGCGACAACAAGCGCCGCGTGGTCGGCACCCGGACCCCCTACGCCCCCGAGAACGAGGGGCAGATCTCGTACGGGAACATCACCGTCAACACCGCCACCGACCTCTCCGTCAACGCCGTCTTCGCGCAGATGGTCGTCGACGTCGCCACCGCCAAGGTCAAGCGGACCGCGATCGGCCTCGGCATCCCCGCGGACACCCCGAACTTCGACGCCGGCCCGGCCATGGCGCTGGGCACCATGCAGGCCAGCGTCCTGGACATGACCCAGGCCTACGCGACCCTCGCCGACCACGGGCGCTACACCCCGTACACCTTCGTCGAGAAGATCGAGAAGGCCGACGACGACGTCCACCTGCCCGACCGCACCCCGAAGCAGGCCGTCAGCCGCGAAGCCGCCGACACCACCACGTCCATGCTGGTCAGCGTCGTCGACAACGGCACCGGTACGGCCGCCCTCGCCGCCGGGCACCCGGCCGCCGGCAAGACGGGCACCGGCGAACTGGACCGCTCCGCCTGGTTCGCGGCGTACACCCCGGACCTGGTCACGGTCGTCTCGATGATGGGCCAGGACCCCGATACGGGCGCCCTGGAATCCCTGTACGGGGCGCTCGGCGAGGACAGGATCGGGGGCGGCGGATACCCGGCCCGGATCTGGGCGCAGTACACGAAGTCGGCCCTGGAGAACAGCGACCCCCTGGACTTCGACCTCGATCTCCAGCCCGGCGCTGCCCCGTCCCCGCCGCCGTTCGTCCCGAGCAGCCCGGAGCCGTCGGAGGGCGAAGACACCCCCGAATCCCCGCCGCCGCCGAGCCTGCCGAACCGCCCGGGCCGGCCGACGCCGCCCACCGGTGGCCAGGACCAGGGCGGCCAGGACCAGGGGCAGACCACCGGGGGCCGGACCACGGAGGGCGACACCACGGGAGGCCGGACGGACGCGGGCACGTCCACCGGGACGAGTACCGGAACGAGTGCGGGGACGAGTACGGGGGCGATCGCCGGCACCACGTCGGGCTCCACGGCGGGCGCCCTGGGCGGCGTGACGGGCGGCCTGCGCAGACGCCCGCCGTCGGAATACCTGGAGTAGCCGCCGCCAGGGGGGCTCCGGCGGATCAGTGACCGGAGGTCGCCTTCAGCCCCACCACGGCGACCAGCAGCAGGCAGATGAAGAAGATCCGGGCGGCGGTGACGGGCTCACCCAGCACCGCCATACCGAGCACGGCGGCGCCGGCCGCGCCGATGCCCACCCATACGCCGTACGCGGTACCGATGGGCAGCGTCTTGGCGGCGTACGAGAGCAGCACCATGCTGGCGACGATCCCGGCACCGGTGAACACACTGGGCCACAGCCGGGTGAAGCCCTCCGTGAACTTCATACCGATCGACCAGCCGACTTCGAGCAGACCGGCGACGAGAAGCAGAACCCAGGCCATGACAGGCACCTCCGGAACGAGAGCGAACGGGGTGCGTCGTCTTGTCGTCCAGCCACGGCTACCCGGTACGGCGCGTCTCGTCGGGGTTCCCCACCACCGTAGCAAAGCCCATGCGAAAGGGCCGGTGACACCGGTCACCGGCCCTTCGACGTCGGTCCTTCGCGGGAAACCGCTCTCCTACAGATAAAGCCCGGTGGAGTCCTTGGACCCCTCCAGCCGCTCCGCGGCCACGGCGTGCAGGTCCCGCTCGCGCATCAGCACGTACGTCGCACCCCGCACCTCGACCTCGGCCCGGTCCTCGGGGTCGTACAGCACCCGGTCGCCCGGCTCCACACTGCGTACGTTCTGCCCGACCGCGACCACCTCGGCCCAGGCCAGCCGCTTGCCCACGGCGGCGGTCGCCGGGATCAGGATGCCGCCGCCCGAGCGCCGCTCGCCCTCCGGCAAGTCGGACTTCACGAGCACACGGTCGTGCAGCATACGGATGGGCAGCTTGTCGTGGGTGGTGGTGTTGGTGTCGTCGCTCACGCCACGAACCTACCCGTCCGCGACCGGCCCGTACGCCGCAGGGTCATCAGCGCTTGCGCCGTGCCGATACGACGAGCAGGCCGATCACACCGGCCGCGACCAGCGCGACCGGCACGATCCGCTCGAAGCGCGGGGCGCCGTCCTCGTGGCGCAGGCCCTCCCGTACGTCCGTCAGGAGACGGTTCACGGCGACGACGGCCCGCCCGGCGGTGTGGTCCACGGTCGAGGCGACCCTGGCCTTCGCGTCCCCGATGATCGTCTTCGGATGCACGCGCACGCCGATCTCGTCGAGCGTCTCGGCGAGCTGCTCGCGGCGGCGGACGATGTCCGCCTCGATCTGTGCGGGGGTCCTGGCTTCGGGCACGGGCACCGCGCTGCCTCCGTCGTCGTCGGGTCGAGTAGGGGGCGTAGCCCACCATGAACAGTCTGTCAGCTTAGTCTCGGACCGTACCGATCCCCTCCCGAGGAGACTGTTGACATGAGCGAGCGACTCCAGCCGGGCGACACCGCCCCCGCCTTCACCCTGCCCGACGCGGACGGCAACGAGGTCTCGCTCGCCGACCACAAGGGCCGCAAGGTGATCGTGTACTTCTACCCCGCGGCGCTGACGCCGGGCTGCACGAAGCAGGCCTGCGATTTCACGGACAACCTGTCGGTGCTGGCCGAGGCCGGCTACGACGTGATCGGCGTGTCCCCGGACAAGCCGGAGAAGCTGGCGAAGTTCCGCGAGAAGGAGCACCTGAAGGTCACCCTGGTCGGCGACCCGGAGAAGAAGGTCCTTGAGTCCTACGGCGCGTACGGCGAGAAGAAGCTGTACGGCAAGACGGTGACAGGCGTCATCCGATCCACGGTGATCGTGGACGAGGAGGGCAAGGTCGAACGCGCCCTCTACAACGTCAAGGCCACGGGCCACGTAGCCAAGATCATCAAGGACCTCGGCATCTGACGACGCTCACCCTCCCCGGCAGCGGCCCGCACCCACCCGGTGCGGGCCGCTCCGCTTATCGGACGAAACAACCCGTAACTGTCCGACTATCGCCCCGTTGCTCCGTACGAGAGCCGCACACGCGGCCGGGAATGGAGAGGGCCGGGATGCCGATCAGCCCGTACACGAAGGAACGCCTCGCACAGGCGGCGAGCACGTCGCGGACGCTGACGGAGGCGCTGGAGAAACTGGGGGTGGACCCCAAGAGCGGCTCGCGGCGGTACCTGCTCGATCGCATGCGGAAGCTGGGCGTGGAAACGTCGCACTTCGAACGCGAGGAACCCGTCAAGTGGACGAAGGAGGTCCTCGCCGCGGCGGTCGCCGACTCCACGAACATGTGTCAGGTCCTGCGCCACCTCGGCCTCGAGGTCGTTGGGGGCAACCACACGCACATCAGTAGGCGGGTCAAGGCGTTAGGCATAGACACCTCCCATTTCGCACTGCCCTCGCCGGCGGGACGACCAAAGACCCGGCGGAGCCCGGAGACCCTCCTGGTCAGGCAGGAAGATCCCCACGCCAGGCGCTCACAGGACGAGCAGTTGAAGCAGGCCCTGACCGCACTGGGTGTTCCGGAGGTCTGTCAGATGTGCGGCATTCCGCCGACTTGGCAGGGGTACCCGCTGCCTCTGGAGGTGGACCACCTGGACGGTGACTGGCGGAACAACCAGCCTCAGAACCTGCGGCTGCTGTGCCCCAACTGCCACTCCACAACCGACACGTACCGTGGGCGCGCCAAGGGGCGCCGCCGATGAGCGCCGGGAACCGCTACACGCGCGAAGTCCTGGCGGAGGCTGCGGAACGGGTTGGGTGTGTGAACGACCTCATCCCCCTTCTCGGCACCAAGCCCTACCCGCGACTTGGCCGGTACTTGTTGGAGCGATGTCGCCATTTCGGCATCGACGTGTCCCATTTCGACCGCCGGGACCGCAAACCCCGGGTCAGGCCGGACCGGGAGGAACTGTGCGCGGCAGTCGCCGCTTCGTACTCGCTGGCCGAGGTTCTCCGGCGACTGGGCCGCCCCGCGTCGGGGAGCCACCGCGGCTCCTTGAGACGGTGGATCCAGGAAGAGGGCTTCTCCACCGCCCACTTCCTCGGACAAGCGCATCAGCGCGGCAAACAGGGACCAGTTCCTGTGAAGTCCGCAGCGGAAATTCTGATCAAGCATGACGGCAAGCGGCGGACACGCACCCACCTGCTGCGGCGGGCGCTGTGTGAGGTCGGTGTGCCTGAGTGCTGCGACACGTGCGGGACGCTACCCGAGTGGGGCGGGCGGCCCATGACCTTGGAGATCGACCACATCAACGGCGACTGGAGCGACGACCGCCGGGAGAACCTGCGATTGCTGTGCCCCAACTGCCATGCCATCACCAGCACCTGGTGCAGGGGAGGGCGCCGCCGCCGATAGAGGCACAACTGGGAACACAAAGCGCCGCCCTCCGGCTAAGATTACGGCGCGAGCGGTCGTTGCTGAATGGTATAAGCGGAGGTTTTAGGTGCCTCTGGGCGAAAGCCCATGTGGGTTCGAATCCCATCGGCCGCACAGGCCTTGGAAACGAAGGCCCCGGCTCACGAGAGTGAGTCGGGGCCTTCGTCGTCTCCGGGCTCAGCCCACCAGGGCGCGGATGAAGGGGACCAGGGCGCGGAAGGCGTGGCCGCGGTGGGAGATGGCGTTCTTTTCCGCCGGGGTGAGTTCCGCGCAGGTGCGGGTGTCGCCCTCGGGCTGGAGGATCGGGTCGTAGCCGAAGCCGCCCGTGCCCGCCGGGGTGTGGCGGAGGGTGCCGGGGAGGCGGCCCTCCACGACGCGTTCGGTGCCGTCCGGGAGGGCGAGGGCCGCCGCGCACGCGAAGTGGGCTCCGCGGTGCTCGTCGGCGATGTCCCCGAGCTGGGCCAGCAGGAGGTCCAGGTTCGCCCGGTCGTCTCCGTGCTTGCCCGCCCACCGCGCCGAGAAGATGCCGGGGGCGCCGTTCAGGACGTCCACGCAGAGGCCGGAGTCGTCGGCGATCGCCGGCAGTCCGGTGGCCTGGGCCAGGGCATGCGCCTTGAGGAGGGCGTTCTCGGCGAAGGTGACGCCGGTCTCCTTGACGTCCGGGATCTGCGGATACGCGTCCGCGCCGACCAGCTCGTACGGCAGGCCGGCGTCGGACAGGATGGCGTGGAGCTCGGCGACTTTGCCCGCGTTGCGGGTGGCGAGGATCAGGCGGCTGGTCATGGACCCCATTATTCCGGCCGGCTGGGAGCGGGCTCGGGTCAGCCCGGGGTGCAGACCTTCGAGAGTTCCTTCGCGGCGTCGGCGACCGGCTGGATGTCCGGGTTGGCGTTGCCGTTCTCGATGGCCGTGCGGACGTTCTTCACCGCCGTGGTCATGGAGGAGACGGCCTTGCTCAGGTCGGCGTTGTCCGTCTGGTCGCCGACCTTCTTGAGGTTCGTCTCGATCTGGTTCAGCGCGTTCTGGGCGTCCTGCGGGCTGTTGCCGGCCTGGGAGACCGCCTGCTGGAGGTCATTGGCGCCGTCGGTGATGGCCACCGCCGTGTTCGCGCAGTCCATCGCCGTCGAGATCGCGTCACAGGACGTCAGCGCCGGGACGGCCAGAGCCGCGGCGAGCACGACCGCCGCTATGCGGTGCTTCGGGTTCATGGTTCGGGTCTCCCAGGAATCGACACGGATGCGAGATACGAGATACGAGATACGAGGACGGGCGCACGGCTTTGACACCGTGCGCCCGTATGCAGGGAGACGCGTGGTCCCCCTCTGCGGTTCTCCCTAGAGCTGGAGCGCGCCCAGCTGGATGGCCTCCAGGTCGGCGCAGCCGCCGGCGGCCAGGTCCAGGAGGGCGTTGAGCTCCTTGCGGTCGAAGGGCTCGCCCTCGGCGGTGCCCTGGACCTCGACGAAGCGGCCGTCGCCGGTGCAGACCACGTTCATGTCGGTCTCGGCGCGCACGTCCTCCTCGTAGCAGAGGTCGAGCAGCGGGACGCCGTCCACGATGCCGACGCTGACGGCGGCGACGGTGCCGGTGAGGGGCTTGCGGCCGGCCTTGATCAGCTTCTTCTGCTGGCCCCAGGCGATGGCGTCGGCCAGGGCCACGTAGGCGCCGGTGATGGCGGCGGTGCGGGTGCCGCCGTCGGCCTGGAGGACGTCGCAGTCCAGGACGATGGTGTTCTCGCCCAGCGCCTTGTAGTCGATGACCGCGCGCAGGGAGCGGCCGATGAGGCGGGAGATCTCGTGGGTGCGGCCGCCGATCTTGCCGCGTACGGATTCGCGGTCGCCGCGGGTGTTGGTGGAGCGGGGCAGCATCGAGTACTCGGAGGTGACCCAGCCTTCGCCGCTGCCCTTGCGCCAGCGCGGGACGCCTTCGGTGAAGGAGGCGGTGCAGAAGACCTTGGTGTCACCGAAGGAGATGAGGACGGAGCCCTCGGCGTGCTTGCTCCATCCGCGTTCGATGGTGACCGGGCGGAGCTGTTCGGGCGTACGGCCGTCGATGCGAGACATGCGTCCGAGCCTAGTCGGTGGCCGGGTACGCGAGAGCCGGGTACGCGAAGACCCCGTCCGGGTGGGTCCGGTACGGGGTCTGGCGGAGGTTGGAGCGGGAGCTCAGCTCACATCATGTCTTCGATGTCGGCGGCGATCGGGTCGGCGTCGGTGCCGATGACGACCTGGACAGCGGTGCCCATCTTCACGACGCCGTGGGCGCCGGCGGCCTTCAGAGCGACCTCGTCGACCTTGCTGGGGTCGATGACCTCGGTGCGCAGGCGGGTGATGCAGCCCTCGACCTCTTCGATGTTTTCGATGCCGCCGAGCCCGGCGACGATCTTCTCAGCCTTGGTGGCCATGTGTTTCTCCCTGAGTTCTACGAAGAACGAGTCTCGGCGGTCCTGGTCCAGCCAGCGCGATCCGCTTTGTCACGGTAGCCCACTGTTGGCCCAGCTACGCGAGCGTGGGTCCAGCTTCTGCCGAATGATGACGATCAGCAGCAACCCGCCCTCCGGGCGGGTGAATGCGACCGCATCATAAGTGGTCTACACCAGTGTGCCGCACGGGACGCACCTGCCCAAACGGGCCTGCCAGGGAGGACGCCGATGAGCGCGAGCAGCGCCGCAGCAGCGCCGCAGCCGAAGTGGTGGAGCGGCTTGTACCCGGGCCTTCAGAAGATGGGGCGCAGTCTTCAGCTGCCGATCGCGGTGCTGCCCGCGGCCGGGCTCCTCAACGGGCTGGGGCAGCCCGGCGTATTGGGCGAGGAGGGCCTGAAGTGGACGATCGTGTCGAAGGTGATGGTGGCCGCGGGCGGCGCGCTGCTGAACGCGGACATCGGCCTGCCGCTGCTCTTCTGCATCGGTGTCGCGATCGGCATGGCCAAGAAGGCGGACGGTTCGACGGCCCTCGCGGCGGTGGCGGGCTTCCTCGTCTACAGGGGCGTGCTGCACGCCTTCCCCAACGACTGTCCGATCGGCACCAAATCCATCGGCGGCGGCTGCATCGGGCCGAACAACACCTTCGTGGAGTTCACGTACCAGAACCCCGGCGTGTTCGGCGGCATCATCATGGGCCTGCTGGCCGCCTGGTTCTGGCAGCGGTTCCACCGGGTGAAGCTGGTCGACTGGCTGGGCTTCTTCAACGGCCGCCGGCTGGTCCCGATCATCATGTCGTTCGTGGCGATCGGGTTCGCGGCGATCTGCCTGTGGATCTGGCCGCCGGTCGGCAGCGCGCTGGAGTCCTTCTCCGACTGGCTGGTGGGGCTGGGTTCCTGGGGTGCCGGCATCTTCGGCGTGGCCAACCGCGCGCTGCTGGTGATCGGCCTGCACCAGTTCCTGAACGTGCCGGTGTGGTTCCAGTTCGGCAGTTACACCAAGCCGGACGGGACGACGGTGCACGGTGACATCAACATGTTCCTGGCGGGCGACCCGAACGCGGGGCAGTTCCTGACCGGCTTCTTCCCGATCATGATGTTCGCGCTTCCGGCGGCGGCGCTGGCGATCACGCACTGTGCGAAGCCGCAGCGGCGCAAGGAGGTCGGCGGTCTGATGCTGTCGGTCGGCCTGACCTCGTTCGTCACGGGCATCACGGAACCGATCGAGTACTCCTTCCTCTTCGTCGCGCCGGTGCTGTACGCGATCCACGCGGTTCTGACGGGCGTGTCGATGGCGGTGACGTGGGCGCTGGGCGTCCACGACGGCTTCAGCTTCTCGGCGGGCCTGATCGACTACGTCATCAACTTCGGCCTGGCGACGAAGCCCTTGCTGATCATTCCGATCGGCCTGTGCTTCGCGGTGGTGTACTACGCCGTATTCCGCTTCGCGATCACGAGGTTCAACATCCAGACCCCGGGGCGGGAGTCGGACGAGGAGATCGCGGCGATGCAGGCGGACAACACGAAGGCATAACGGTCCCCCGCGTCGCGCGCGGCCCCCGGATCCACGGATCCGGGGGCCTTCCGCTTGTCCCGGGCCGGTCGGGGGCCGGTACCGCACGCCCGGCCGCCCCCGCGGGCGAGATGTGGCGTAGACCACAGGAAATCGAAGGTTCCTTATCTATCCCCGACCATGCTACAACTGGTCTACACCACCCATTGGTGTAGACCACGCAAGCCCGGTCCGGAGCTCGCGTACCCCCATTTTGAGACGCCGCCATCCCCCGTTGCACTCGCTGGGCGGCGCCTTGCCTTCTGGAGGAACCTCATGTCCACAGCCACCGCTGCGGAAAAGAAGAAGGGCGCGGGCGTGATGGCCGTCATGCAGCGCATCGGCCGGAGCCTCATGCTCCCCGTTGCGGTGCTCCCGGCCGCCGCGCTGCTCGTCCGCCTCGGCGACAAGGACATGCTCGGCGACCCCTCGCTGCCGACGTTCCTGACCAAGATCGCCGGATACATGTCCGCCGGCGGTGGCGCGATCCTCGACAACATGGCGCTGCTGTTCGCCGTGGGCATCGCGATCGGCTTCGCCAAGAAGTCCGACGGCTCGACCGCGCTCGCCGCGGTGACCGGTTACCTGGTCTTCAAGAACGTGCTCGCCACGTTCACCGACTCGAACCTGCCGAAGATAGCCAAGGCGGTCGACGGCAAGGTCGTCATGCTCGACGCCCCGGTCGACGCCAAGGTGCTCGGCGGTGTCGTCATGGGCATCGTGGTCGCCCTGATCTACCAGAAGTTCTACCGGACCAAGCTGCCCGAGTGGGCGGGCTTCTTCGGTGGCCGCCGTCTGGTCCCGATCCTCTCGGCCTTCGCCGGTCTCGTCATCGGTATCGTCTTCGGCCTGATCTGGCCGGTCCTCGGCACGGGTCTGCACAACTTCGGTGAGTGGCTCGTCGGCTCCGGCGCCGTCGGCGCGGGCATCTTCGGTGTCGCCAACCGTGCGCTGATCCCGGTCGGCATGCACCACCTGCTGAACTCCTTCCCGTGGTTCCAGGCCGGCGAGTTCCAGGGCAAGAGCGGCGACATCTCCCGCTTCCTGGCCGGTGACCCGAGCGCCGGACAGTTCATGACCGGCTTCTTCCCGATCATGATGTTCGCCCTCCCGGCGGCTTGCCTCGCGATCGTCCACTGCGCCCGCCCCGAGCGCCGCAAGGTCGTCGGCGGCATGATGTTCTCCCTCGCGCTGACCTCCTTCGTCACCGGTGTGACCGAGCCGATCGAGTTCACGTTCATGTTCATCGCCCCCGTGCTGTACGCGATCCACGCGGTGCTGACCGGTGTCTCCATGGCGCTGACGTGGGGTCTCGGCATGAAGGACGGCTTCGGCTTCTCGGCCGGCGCCATCGACTACCTGCTGAACCTGGGCAAGGCCACCAACCCGCTGGGCCTGGCGGTCGTGGGCCTGTGCTTCGCGGCGGTCTACTACGTGGTCTTCCGCTTCGCGATCACGAAGTTCAACCTTCCGACGCCGGGCCGCGAGTCCGACGAGGAGCTCGCCGAGCTGCTCAAGGCCGAGGCCAAGTAGGAACAGCCGCATACGGCGAAGCCCCCGCTCTCCCTTCCGGGAGGGCGGGGGCTTCCTCGTACGTACGGCCGAGAGCCGTGCTCAGACCTCGTAGACGGCGCCCGCGTACGCCAGGTCCACCGGGCCGTCGTAGACCGCGCGGGCGTCGGCCAGGTTCTGGCGGGCGTCCGTCCACGGCGGGATGTGCGTCAGGACGAGCCGGCCGACCTTGCCGCCGCGCGCGAACTCCCCGGCCTCGCGGCCGTTGAGGTGGAGGTCCGGGACGTCCTCCTTGCCGTGCGTGAAGGAGGCCTCGCACAGGAACAGGTCCGTGCCCTCGGCCAGCATCCCCAGCTCGGGGCAGGCGCCCGTGTCGCCGGAGTACGTCAGGGAGCGGCCGCCGTGCTCGACGCGGATGCCGTAGGCCTCGACGGGGTGGCTGACCCGCTCGGCGCGGACCGTGAACGGGCCGATCTCGAAGCTGCCGGACTTCAGGGTCCGGAAGTCGAAGACCTCGCTCATGGAGCGCTCGTCGGGGACGTCCTCGTACGCCGTCGTCAGGCGCTTCTCGGTGCCGTCGGGGCCGTAGACCGGGATCGTGCCGCAGCGGCCGCCCTCGTGGCGGTAGAAGCGGGCGACGAAGTACGCGCACATGTCGATGCAGTGGTCCGCGTGCAGATGGCTCAGGAAGATCGCGTCGAGGTCGTAGAGACCGACGTGGCGCTGCAGCTCGCCCAGGGCGCCGTTGCCCATGTCGAGGAGCAGCCGGAAGCCGTCGGCCTCGACGAGGTAGCTCGAACAGGCCGATTCCGCGGACGGGAACGACCCCGAGCAGCCGACGACGGTGAGCTTCATGGAGCGAGAACCTCCGGGGACGGTCCGTGGACGGAATGCGGGCCGTGCGTGGGTCGAGCGTAAGGCGCGAAACGTCAGGTCGCTCCTCCGCGGCAGGCCGTTGTGGGGGGAATCACCTGTGCTGTCACCCGGGGGAGCGACGGTGGGCACGGGCGTGCCGGTGCACTGCCGTGCCGGGGTGCGGGGGCGCGGCTACCTTCGGAATATGGACACGTCCTGGTGGCCCGCGGCGGTCGCGGTGGTGGCCGTGGTGCTGGTGGTGCTGGTCGCGGGGCGGCGGCCGGGGCGCGCCCGGCGGGCCCCGCCGCCGCACGGGCCGGGCGCGGCACCGCAGCCGCGCGCCGGTGAGCTGTGGTGTCTCGCGGACGGGCGGCTGTGCCTGGTGCTGGCGGTGGCGTCCGTACGGGCCCACCGGGCGCGGGTCGCGTGGATCAGCGGGAAGTACGACGACCGGCGGGCCGGGGTGATCCCGCTGCCGCCGGGGACGGTGGGGGCGCAGGGCCGGGCGAGCTTCCTGGAGGCGGACCGGCCGGAGGAGGTGTGGGTCTGGGAGTTCCGCAGCCGGCTGGGAGTCCTGGATCCTGCGGTGTGGGACGAGGTCAAGGGACTCGGAGGTGGCGGCTGATGGTGCGGGTGCGGCGGGTGTACGAACCCCCGGAGCCGGGGGCGGACGGCTGGGGGTCCCCCCGGACGGAGTCTGGGGGAGGGTGCTCGTGGACCGGCTGTGGCCGCGGGGTCTGGCGGAGGCGGCGGCCGCGGTGGACCGGTGACCGAAGGCGGTGACCCCGTCCGGGGAGCTGCGCACGTGGTTCCACGGGGGCGGGGGCTCGGCGCAGGAGTTCCGGGCCCGCTACGAGGCGGAGCCGGCGGAGCCGGAGGCGGCGGCGGAACTGGCCCGCCTGCGCACGCTGGCCGAGGCGGGCCCGCTCACCCTCCTGACCGCGGTCAAGGACCCCGCCGCCGGCCACGCCGCGATCCTGGCGGACCTGCTGTCCGGGTGACGGCTCCGCCGGGTGACGGCTCCGCCGGGTGACGGCTCCGCCGGGTGACGGCTCCGCCCCGGGCCCGGGGCGGAGCCCCGGGCCACGGAGGGGTCAGGCCCAGAGCTGGCCGTGGAGGGCTTCGATCGCTTCTTCGGTGGTCTTCGCCGTGTAGACGCCCGTCGACAGGTACTTCCAGCCGCCGTCGGCCACGACGAAGACGATGTCCGCGGTTTCGCCCGCCGCGACCGCCTTGCGGCCCACGCCGATCGCCGCGTGCAGGGCGGCGCCGGTCGAGACGCCCGCGAAGATGCCCTCCTGCTGGAGGAGTTCGCGGGTGCGCGTGACCGCGTCCGCCGAGCCCACCGAGAAGCGGGTGGTCAGGACCGAGGCGTCGTACAGCTCCGGGACGAAGCCCTCGTCCAGGTTGCGCAGGCCGTAGACCAGGTCGTCGTACCGCGGCTCCGCCGCGACGATCCGTACGCCCGGCACGTGCTCGCGCAGGTAGCGGCCCACGCCCATCAGGGTGCCCGTCGTGCCCAGGCCCGCCACGAAGTGGGTGATCGAGGGGAGGTCCCGCAGGATCTCGGGGCCCGTCGTCGCGTAATGCGCGCCCGCGTTGTCCGGGTTCCCGTACTGGTAGAGCATCACCCAGTCGGGGTGCTCCGCCGCCAGCTCCTTGGCCACGCGGACCGCGGTGTTCGATCCGCCCGCCGCCGGCGAAGAGATGATCTCGGCTCCCCACATGGCCAGCAGGTCACGCCGCTCCTGCGAGGTGTTCTCCGGCATGACGCACACGATCCGGTAGCCCTTGAGCTTGGCCGCCATCGCCAGCGAGATGCCGGTGTTGCCCGACGTCGGCTCCAGGATCGTGCAGCCGGGGGTCAGCCGGCCGTCCTTCTCGGCCTGCTCGACCATGTGGAGCGCGGGGCGGTCCTTGATCGAGCCGGTCGGGTTCCGGTCCTCCAGCTTGGCCCAGATGCGGACGTCGTCCGAGGGCGACAGCCGGGGCAGCCGGACGAGCGGCGTGTTGCCGACCGCGGCCAGCGGGGAGTCGTAGCGCATCAGACGGAGCCGCCGGCGACCGCCGGGAGGATGGTGACGCTGTCGCCGTCCTTGAGGGCGGTGGAGATGCCGTCCAGGAAGCGGACGTCCTCGTCGTTGAGGTAGACGTTCACGAAGCGGCGCAGCTTGCCGCCGTCGACGATGCGCTCCTCAATGCCCTTGTGGCGCCTCTCCAGGTCCGCGAAGAGCTCGGACAGGGTGGTGCCCTCACCGCTGACGGCCTTCTCGCCGTCGGTGTAGGTGCGGAGGATGGTGGGGATGCGGACCTCGATGGCCATGGCAGGCTCCAGTGGTGAAGTAAGGCGGGAGGGGCGAAAGGGCGCGCGGCGCAAGGGCCCCCGCGCGAGGGGCTGTGGTGCTCAGGCGGCAGGACAGATGCTGCTGGCGAGACGGCACAGGTCGACGTGCAGCCGCGCCACGAGCAGCAGCCTGCCGGGCGTCTCGATGCTCACGTCGTGGGGAACCATGCGGTCATGTTAACGATTCCCGGTCCCCCGTTTGGAGTGTGATCCCGCATCGTGGACGCAAACCGCTCACATCGTGGTCAGTAGCCCGCTACGACCTGCACTTCTTCCTCCGTGATGACGCCTTCGACGATCCGGTACGAGCGGAACTGGAACTCGCCGAGGCCGTCGGTGTCCGCCGTCGAGACCAGGACGTAGTGCGCGCCGGGCTCGTTCGCGTAGGTGACGTCCGTACGGGAGGGGTAGGCCTCGGTCGCGGTGTGCGAGTGGTAGACGATCACGGGCTCCTCGTCCCGGTCGTCGAGCTCGCGGTAGAGCTTCAGCAGATCCTTCGAGTCGAACTCGTAGAACGTGGGCGAGCGGGCCGCGTTGAGCATCGGGACGAACCGCTCGGGGCGGTCGGTGCCGGCCGGTCCGGCCACGACGCCGCAGGCCTCGTCGGGGTGGTCCTTGCGGGCGTGCTCGACGATCCGGTCGTACAGCGTCTGGGTGAGGGTCAGCATGGTCGACAGGATAAGCAGACGGGCCCTCCCGTACCGAGGTGTGGTACGGGAGGGCCCGGATGCTGGACACGGGGCCGTTGGGGACCCGAGCGGGGCGGCGACTAGGCGGCCGGCTCGGAGACCTTGTCGGCCTTGTTGAAGGCGGCTCCGGCCGGGTTGCGCTTCTTGAGCACCAGGTACGAGACGCCCAGGATCAGGCCCCACAGCGGCGCGCAGTACAGCGAGACGCGGGAGTCCTTGTCGATGCCCATCATCACGATGACCATGCCGATGAACAGCAGGGCGAACCAGCTGCTCCACGGGGCGCCGGGGGCCCGGAAGGGGGACTGCGGCAGCTCGCCGCGGTCGGCCTTGGCGCGGTAGCGGATCTGGCAGACCAGGATCATGATCCAGGCCCACATGCCGGAGATGGTGGCGAAGGAGACGACGTAGTCGAAGGCCTTGCCCGGGGCGACGTAGTTGATCCAGACGCCCACCAGCATCAGCGCGGCGGAGAAGGTGGTGCCGACCAGCGGGGTGCCGCTCTTGGTGAGCTTGGTGAAGACCTTCGGGCCCTGGCCGTTGAGCGCGAGGTCGCGCAGCATGCGGCCGGTGGAGTACATGCCCGAGTTGCAGGAGGAGAGCGCGGCGGTCAGCACGACGAAGTTGACGATCGCGGCGCCGACGCCGAGGCCCATCTTCTCGAAGGCCAGCACGAACGGGCTCTCGCCCGCCTTGAAGTTGGACCACGGGATGACCGACATGATCATGATGAGCGCGCCGACGTAGAAGACGGCGATGCGCCACGGCACGGTGTTGATGGCCTTGGGCAGGGTCTTCTCGGGGTCCTTCGACTCGCCGGCGGTGACGCCGACCAGCTCGACCGCCAGGAAGGCGAACATGACGATCTGCAGCGTCATCAGCGTCTCGCCGATGCCGTTGGGGAAGAAGCCGCGGTCGCTCCAGAGGTTGGAGACGGAGGCGGTGGCGGCGGCGTCGGAGAAGCCGACGGTGAGGATGCCGGCGCAGATCAGGATCATGCCGACGATGGCGGTGACCTTGACCATGGAGAACCAGAACTCCAGCTCACCGAAGAGCTTCACGGAGATCAGGTTGGCGGCGTAGAGGATGACCGTGAAGATCAGCGCGTAGGCCCACTGCGGGAAGCTGTCGTGGGTCCAGTACGACATGTACTTGGCCGCCGCGGTCACCTCGGTGATGCCGGTGACCACCCAGAAGAGCCAGTACGTCCAGCCGGTCGCGTACCCCCAGAAGGGGCCGAGGAACTCCCGGGCGTAGTCCGAGAAGGAGCCCGAGACCGGGCGGTACATCAGCAGCTCGCCGAGGGCGCGCATGATGAAGAAGATGACCAGGCCCGCGATGGCGTAGGCCAGGATCAGGCTCGGTCCGGCCTTCGAGATCGCCTTGCCGGCGCCCAGGAAGAGGCCGGTGCCGATGGCTCCGCCGATCGCGATCATCTGGATCTGGCGGGCTCCGAGTGCGCGGTGGTATCCCTCGCCGCCCTCGGCCGCGGCGCCCTCGCCGGGCGTCTTGTCGTGCTGCTCGACCTGCACAGAGGTCATGTCTTGGTGCGCCTTTCTCCACGCCGACCCGCGCCTTCGAAGGCAGCGGATCGGGTCCTCGATCCCCCCGGATACGGATGGAGTTGCACCCGGCGGTCAGCCGGTTCAAGCGGGCCGGGGGACATGGGTGGCGCCCCGTCGGCGGTCGTGAAGATTTATCACGGGCTTACGGGTGCCTGAGGCATGGAAAGGTGACCTGGCGCACAATAAATTCAGGACATAGGTCCTGGAACGCATCAGATCACCGCATCACGGTGATCTGATCGTTATCCGGATTTGAGCGTCCGCTGAGCGAACGGCGTTCGCTTCAGCGGCTGCTCCGTTGGTTCACTGCGGGGGCTCAGAGCGTTTCGATGAGCGTCTCCTGGAGGCCACCGAGCCACAGGTACGCCATCACCATCGGCTTGCGCGGATCGTCGTCCGGCAGCCGGAACAGCATGGCGCTCTCGTCGTCCTCGGTGATGTCGAGCCGGGCCGCGATGGTCAGGCGCAGGTCGTTGAGCGCGCCCAGCCAGCGCAGCGGCAGCTCTCCGCTGAGCTCCAGCACCGCCGCTCCCTCGCCGCCGGGCGTGAGCCCGTCCAGGCTCCGTACGACGGCCAGCGCGTCCTCCCGCTTGCGGGTGCGCAGGTCGTTCTCGGTGAACCGGCGGAACTCCGCCGACCGGGCGGCCAGCTCGGCCGGGTCGACGCCCTGGTCCTCGGGGCCGGGGCCGCCGTAGGCGTCGGGGAAGAGCCGGATCAGCGCGGGGTCGGAGGGCCGCTCGGTGGGCCCCTGGTTGCCCTCGGCGAACAGCACGGCCAGCGGGTCGGCGTCCTCTTCGGGCTCGGGCGCGCCCGGTCCGACGAGCTCCAGCAGCTGCACGGCCAGCGAGCGCAGGATGGAGATCTCGATCTCGTCCAGCGCGATGACGGCGCCGCCGCCCTTCAGGGCTTCGAACATCCCGGTGGAGCGCCCCATCAGAAGCGGTCCTGGGAGAGGGTCGCCCACAGGCCGTAGCCGTGCATGGCCTGCACGTCGCGCTCCATTTCCTCGCGGCTGCCGCTGGAGACGACCGCGCGCCCCTTGTGGTGGACGTCGAGCATCAGCTTGTGCGCCTTGTCCTTGGAGTAGCCGAAGTACGCCTGGAACACGTACGTCACGTAGCTCATGAGGTTGACCGGGTCGTTGTGCACCAGGGTCACCCAGGGGACGTCGGGTTCGGGGACAGCGAAGGTCTCTTCGGCCGACTCGGTGCGTTCGATCTCAATGGGAGCAACACTCACTTGTCCCATGCTGCCACTGCTAACGGCCGGTCGCACAAACGGGTCCCGAGATCTCGTCACTTTGACGAAATGTGCGCTAGCATCCGAGGCATGAACCCTGCGGACCTGGGCCTGCCGGTGGACGTGCCGTCGACAGCGCTCTTCACGGATCATTACGAGCTCACGATGCTGCAGGCCGCCCTGGCGAACGGCACCGCCGACCGCCGGTCGGTCTTCGAGGTCTTCACCCGGCGACTGCCCGAGGGGCGCCGCTACGGGGTGGTGGCGGGCACCGGCCGCGTCCTGGACGCGGTGGAGAACTTCCGCTTCGACGCGGCCGTGCTGGAGTTCCTGCGCGAGCGTGCCGTCGTCGACATGCGGACGCTGGACTGGCTCGCCTCGTACCGCTTCTCGGGCGACATCTGGGGCTACCCGGAGGGCGAGGTCTACTTCCCCGGCTCGCCGATCCTGCGCGTCGAGGGCAGCTTCGCCGAGTGCGTGCTGCTGGAGACCGTGATCCTGTCGATCCTGAACCACGACTCGGCGATCGCGGCCGCCGCCTCCCGGATGGCCTCGGCGGCCGGCGGGCGGCCGCTGATCGAAATGGGCGCGCGGCGCACGCACGAGCTGGCGGCGGTGGCCGCCTCGCGGGCTGCCTACGTCGGCGGCTTCGCCTCCACCTCGGACCTGGCGGCCGGCTTCCGGTACGGGATCCCGACGGTCGGGACCTCGGCGCACGCCTTCACGCTGGTGCACGACACCGAGCGGGACGCCTTCCAGGCCCAGGTGGCCTCGCTGGGCAGCGGGACCACGCTGCTGGTGGACACCTACGACGTGGCGGAGGCCGTACGGACGGCCGTCGAGGTCGCCGGTACGGGGCTGGGGGCGGTCCGGATCGACTCCGGCGACCTGCTGCTCGTCGCGCACCGGGTGCGCCACCAGCTCGACGAGCTGGGGGCGACGGGGACGCGGATCGTGGTGACCTCGGACCTGGACGAGTACGCGATCGCCTCGCTGGCGGCGGCGCCGGTGGACGCGTACGGGGTCGGCACGCAGCTCGTGACGGGCAGCGGGCACCCCACGTGCTCGATGGTCTACAAGCTGGTGGCGCGGGCCACGTCTGCGGACCCGAAGGCGCCGCTGGTGCCGGTGGCGAAGAAGTCCACGGGCGGGAAGACCTCGATCGGCGGCCGCAAGTGGGCGGCGCGACGGATGGACTCGGAGGGGGTCGCGGAGGCGGAGGTGGTCGGGACCGGCGCGGTGCCGGCGGCGTTCGCGGACACCCAGCTCCTCGTCCAGCTGGTGAAGGCGGGCGAGGTGGTGGCCCGCGAGCCCCTGGAGGCGGCCCGCGACCGACACCGCGAGGCCTGCGCAGGCCTCCCCCTCTCGGCGACGCAGCTCTCGCGCGGCGAGCCGGTCATCCCGACGGAGTACGCCTAGCCCCGGGGTGCCGCCCCGGGGCCGGGGGTGCCGCCCCCGGTTTCGGGAAGGGGCGGGGCGGGGGAAGAGCCCGCGCAGCGGCAAACACGACAACCGAAGGACACGCGACATGCACCGCGCACTGATCGTCGTCGACGTACAGAACGACTTCTGCGAAGGCGGCAGCCTCGCGGTCACCGGCGGGGCCGATGTCGCCGCCGCCATCACCGAGCTGATCGGCCAGGCCACGGCCGGCTACCGGCACGTGGTCGCGACCCGCGACCACCACGTCGACCCCGGGTCGCACTTCGCGCACCCCCCGGCCGAGCCGGACTACGAGACCTCCTGGCCGGTCCACTGCGTCGCCGGGACCGAGGGCGTCGGGTTCCACCCGAACTTCGCCCCCGCCGTCGCCTCCGGCGCCGTGGCCGCCGTCTTCGACAAGGGCGCGTACGAGGCCGCGTACAGCGGTTTCGAGGGCGCCGACGAGAACGGCACCCCGCTCGCGCAGTGGCTGCGCGAGCGGCAGGTCACCGAGGTCGACGTCGTCGGGATCGCCACCGACCACTGCGTACGGGCCACGGCCCTGGACGCCGCCCGCGCCGGCTTCGCCACCCGCGTGCTGCTGGACCTGACGGCCGCCGTCGCCCCCCACACCGCCGCCCGGGCGGTCGAGGAGCTCCGCTCGGCCGGCGTCAAGCTGACGGGCGAGAGCCTCCGCTAAGGCCCCGTAAGACACCTCCTAGTGCCCCAGCAGGGCCCGGATCGGGTGCCAGAGCTCCTGCGCCCGGTCCGGGGCGCCGCGCCACAGCAGGCCGTCCGGGTGGTGCAGGACGGCCGTGACCTCGTCCGGGGTCGGCGGCTGTGCGTTGCCGCGCAGGTACACCGCCCGCATGCCGAGGTTCCGCAGCCTGGTCAGGGCGCGGGCCCGGTTCGCGGCGTGCACCAGGACGCGGACGTTCCCGCCCTCGCCGCAGGGCCGCGGCAGCGTGAGTGCGACCACCACGCTGCCGCCTGGCAATCTGACGAAACCTCCACCGGGCATGATCTTCAGCTCCCCCGTCAATAAGAAAAACTCGCACCCGCATCTAAACGCGATCGGCCGCCGCCCGCTAGGGGGCGACGGCCGATCATGTTTTGACCTGCGGGTTTACCGAATTACTTGGCGGCGGGGCCGACCTCGACCGTCATCTGGAGACCGTCGTACGGCTCCTTCACGATCTTGATCTTGGTGTTGGTGTCAGTGACCTTCACCGAACCGGTCGGGTTCTCGTCGTAGTAGTACTTGCCCTTGTGGTCGTCGAAGACCAGGTTCGCGGGCTTCGGCTTCAGGAACAGCGCCTCACCGTTCTTGTGCAGGGTGAAGGCGTCCGTCGAGTACGCGCTGAAGGTCGCGTCGTACGGCTGGATCTTGTTCCGCAGCAGGGTGCCGTCCGACCACTTCATCGGCTTGGCGTTGGCGTCGATCGGGAGGATCAGACCCGAGCCCGGGTGCTGGCTGGTGTTGTTGTCCTTCTGGGACTTGTCCCACAGCCAGATCAGCAGGCCGTCCTGGTACGGGTAGTGCTCGACCCAGCCCGGCTTCGTGTTGGTGAAGCCGAAGTTGTACGGGCCCACCTTGAGGGTGGAGTCGTACGAGACGTAGCGGCGGTTCTCCGCGATGTAGTACTGCGGGTAGTCCTTGGTGAAGCCGGCGCCGATGCGCGAGAAGCCCTTGCCGGTCCAGCCGTTGTCGCCGTTCTCGGCGCCGTCGGTGAACAGGGTCTGGCCGTCCGCGGTGATCTTGAAGGCGTCACCGGTGAAGCCCTTGCCGCCCGCGCCGCCGTCCGTCTGGTAGCGGAAGCGCAGGTCGATCTTCTTGCCGGCGTAGGCGTCGAGCGGGTAGTTCAGGTCCTGCCAGCCGGCGGAGGCGTCGGTCAGACCGGCGTTGCCCGCGGCGTCGGCCGGGATGGCCTTGCCGTTGGCCGTGCCGTTCAGGACGGTCCAGGTGGCGCCGCCGTCGGTGGACACCTCGGCGTAGAGGTAGTCGTAGTCCTTCTCGATGTCCCACCAGCCCTTGAGGGACACGGCGGCGGAGGACTTGCCGGTCAGGTCGACCGGGCGGGCGAGGGTGTTCTTGAGGTCGTCACCCATGTTGCTCCACCACTGCGAGGAGCCCTCGGCGGGAGCGACGATGTCGGTCTTGACCTGCTTGTTCGGCAGCTCGACGACCAGCGCCTGCTTGTCCTTGGTGTTGTACGCCGACACACCCAGCTTGTGGGTGGACTTCGTCGCGGCCTTGGCCGTGTCGTAGTCCAGCCAGCCCAGCTGGAGCTTGTCCCAGGCAGTCATGTCGCCCGGGAGGTTGCCTATGGAGTCCTTGCCGTCACCGAGCCAGGAGCCGGCCGACATCAGGGACCAGAAGCCCACCGAGTTGTCGCTGGCACCGGTGGTGTCGTAGAGGTCCGGCAGACCGAGGTCGTGGCCGTACTCGTGCGCGAAGACGCCGAGGCCGCCGTTCTCCGGCTGCATCGTGTAGTCGCCGACCCAGATGCCGGTGTCGCCGATCTGGGTGCCGCCGGCCTTGTTGTTCGCCGGGCCGGTCTTGCCCGCGTCGGTGCCGTAGGCGTACCAGCGGTGCGCCCACAGCGCGTTGGTGCCCTGGACACCGCCACCGGCCGACTCGTCCTCGCCCGCGTGGACGATCTGGAAGTGGTCGATGTAGCCGTCGGGCTCGTTGAAGTTGCCGTCGCCGTCGAAGTCGTTGCGGTCCCACTGGTCGTACTGGGCCAGCGTGGCCTTGATCTCGGCGTCGGTCTTGCCGGCCTTCTTCTGGGCGTCGACCCACGCGTTGACACCGTCGCGGACGGTGTCCCACACGTTGGCGCAGTTGGTCTGACCGCAGTAGTTCGAGCCGTAACGGGCCTCGTTGTACGGGATCTTGACCCAGTCGGCGACCTGGCCCTCGACCGAGTAACGGCCCGAGGAGGTCTTCTCGTAGTAGGTCTTCAGCGAGTTCTTGCCCTGGCCGGTACCGAAGTACAGGTCCTGGAAGTAGTCGCGGCTGAAGTCCTTGCGCCAGGCGGTGCTGTTGTTCGTGGCGCGGTCCGGCTCGGCGATCTGGTTCCGCGCCGGGCCGGCGTTGCCGCCGTACTTCGGCACCGCGGGCTTCGGGCCGTCCGGACCGTCCGGGTCGAACATGGTCGTGTTGTCGACCTGGTCGCCGAACTCGACGAGGATCGTGAAGATCTTGTCGGTCTTCTCGCGGCCGAGCTCGACGTACTTCTTGTCGTCGAGCTTGACGACCTTGGAAGCGCCCCGCTGCTCCACGGTCTTCTTGCCGGACAGGACCTGGTCCAGGGCGGCTTCGCGCGCCTGCGCCTGCTGGTCGCTGAACGGGCCCTTCAGGTTGTGCTGGACCGCCTCCTTCGCCGAGGCGGTCGGGTCCTGCCGGTCCGAGGCGGGCGCGGTCGACGGCGCCTCGGAAGCCTGGGCGGTGACGAGGAAGGCGCCGGAAGCCGCGGTTGCGGCCAGGGTCACACCGACGGCTGCGGCGCGCAGCGCTCGTCTGCTAGCGGAATTGCTGGTCACTTGATGTCGTTCCCCTCCCGCGGCCGCGACACAGGTCGGAACATCTCCGTTGGAGTGGGGGGTTCCGCGCGGCGCGCGTCTCAAGTGACGACATTTGACCGGAGAGTCGAGGGAAAAGACAGACCTTGACTTGTTCCTTACAACTGCACTATGCGGTCAGGGAGTTCCGGTATACGGACGTTCCTCTGCCAGATGGGACGAAGGCCGCGTCCCGACCCCCGCCGTGTGACGGGCGAGTGATCCCGTACGCCCCCCGTGCGCCGGGCACCGTGGGTTAGGTCACGCTTACTGGCGGTTCCGCTCGGGAATCCCCCGACGTAGAGTCGCCAGACGCGCGACCTAGTTGAGCAGACTCCCCCTCCCCGCCTTGAGGACGGATACCGCCATGCCGCGTCCGACTGCAGCCCAGTTGTTCTACGGGTCCGCCACCGTCGTCGTGTCGACCATCGCCATGCTTCTGCTCTCGCAGACGAGCACGGGGCGCGGGATCGCCGTCATCGCCACCGCCGCACTGGCCCTCGGACTGCTCGTCGCGCTCACCGCGGCCAGCCCCCGCCGGCGCGGCCGGCACGCGGCTCCGGCCGGGACGGCCCGGGCCGCCGCCCGCACCCCCCGCGTTTCCCCCGGTGTTACCGAAATCACGCCCGGAATCACGCCCGGAATCACCCCCGCCGCCCCCGGGAGCGCGCCCGAGCCGGTCCCCGCGGACGCGACGGCGGCCGCCCGGGTGCATGAGCCCCGGACGGCCGCCGTCGAACAGCCGGTGCACCACTGAGTCGTACGCGGTCCTGCCGTACGCCGGTGCGCTCCGCCGCTATGCGCTGACCACCACGGTCTTGCCCGCCTTGTCGTGGAGGCCCTGCTTGTACGGCTTGTCCACGAGGATCGACACGATCAGCACGATCTCCCACAGGCAGGGGCAGCAGATGAGCGCCGGCAGCCAGAGCACGGCGGCGCGGCCGAGCGACGCGCCCGACTGCGGGACGCTGCCGTCGTTGAGCATCGCGACGCGCAGCCCGAGCGCCCTCTTGCCGATGGTCCTGCCGTCCTTCTTGGTGAACCACCAGTCGTAGCCGACGAACAGGACGATCGAGATCAGCGTCATCACCAGGCCGCTGCCGCTGTACGACTTGGTGAAGACCTCGCTGACGTCCTCCCCCTTGTTCGTCTCGACGTTGTACCGGTTCGTGCCGAACGCCAGCTGGATGAGGAACAGCGGCACGAGCACGATGACGACGTCGATGATGCGGGCCCCGAGCCGCTTGCCGAAGTCGGCCAGCGGGGGCATGCCGGCGAGCGGGTCGGGCATGCCGTAGCCACCGCTCCCGCCGTACGGGCCGCCGGGCGGTGGGGGTGGCGGGCCGCCCGGGGGCCGGTCGTACGGCGAACCGCCCGACGGAGGCGTCGGTTCCTGGGGCTTCTTGAGGAACGGGTCGTCCTCGGGCGGCTGGCCCGGCGGCGGCTGATCGGTACTCATGGCCCGAGTCGAACCCGGCTCCGCGAACCCCGCAACGGGACGGCGTCCGTTCGGGGGAAGGGGTCTCCCTCCGGCCCGCGGGCGGGCGTCAGCGGGCCACGTACGTCTTGGCCGCCCGGTCGTGCCAGCCCCGGCGGCAGGGCCGGTCCCCGAGGCACCAGAGGCTGCCGGGGAGCCCGAGGATCGCGTACACCAGCCAGCGGCGCAGGGCGGCGCCGAACGTGGGCGGGCGCAGGGTGGCGGCGGACAGCACCCGGATCCCGAGGAGCTTCTTGCCGGGCGTGCGGCCCCAGCGGGCGGTGGGGAGCACCTCGTAGAACACCCCGAAGAGCAGTACGGCACCCAGGACGAGGCCGAGGTATCCGGCGACGGTGGTGTCGAACAGCCATACGGTGGTGGTCCGGCCGCTGCCCTTGGCGGCGTCGACCTTGGCCTCCAGGTGGGCGGTGGCCGCGGGGACGAGGGGCCGGGCGGTGCCCGCCGCGACCGCGGCGAGTACGAGGGTGTCCAGCGCGCGGGCCACGGCCCGGCGTACGAGCCCGGCGGGCCGGGTGACCCGCTCCGCCATCCGCTCGAACACGGCCCGCTCGGTGACCCGGGGCACGCCGCGGCCGGCCGCCGGCGCCGAACCGGCTTCGAGGCCGTGATCCGCTTCGGCGGGGGCGGCGGCCCGGCGGGGGGCAGGCGCGGAGGCCTGGCCGGTCGGGGCGGGGCGGCGGGCCGCCGGGGCCTGCGCGGCGGACGACGCCTCCGGCGCGAAGGGGTCCGCCTGCGCCTCGGACTGGGGCCGGGCGGACCGGTCGCGCCACGCCGGCACCGCGGGCTCGGGGTCCGCCGCCGGGTCACGGCGTACCGGGGTCGGCGACCACGGGGCGCGGTCCGCCGGGGCCTCCGGCTCGGGCCGGGCGGCCGGGGCCCAGCCCGCCGGGGCGGCCGGTTCGCGGCGGGGCGGGGCGGCTGGTTCGCGGCGGGGCGGGGCCTGCGACCACGGGGCGGGGTCCGCCGGGGCCTCCGGCTCGGGGCGGGACATCGGGTCCCAACCTGCCGGGATCTCCGGCTCGGGGCGGGGTGACGGGTCGCGGCGGAGGGGGGTCTGCGGCCACGACGAGGTGAGGCCGGACGGGCCGGCGCTGCCGCCGGGGGCGTCGGGCCACTCGGGCTCGACGGGAAAGGGAGCCGGGGCCGGGGCGGCCGGGGAGCGGGCCGACAGGATGCCCACGTTCTCGGCGGAGCCCCGTACGGCGGCCTGCGCGGGGAACCGCTCCGCGGTACGGGCGAAGGACACCCCCGGCCCGCGCTCCGCCCGTTCGGCCGCCTCCAGCGGCTCCGGGCGCGGCCCGCGGCCCGTCGAGACCCCCGCCGGAGCCGAACGGGCGGGCGCGTGCCCCCCGTCGGGCTCCGGCTGCGCCGGGCCGCCCCAGGACACCCGGTGGTCGCGCGGCCCGCCGAAGCCGGACTGGTGCAGGGGGTCGGCCTGCCACGAAGCCGCGGGCCCCGCGGGGGCGGCCGGCTCCGGCTCCGGCAGCGCCTCGGTCACGCCGGTCTCGTCCAGGAACACCGGCCCCGTCTCGTCGGACCGGGCAGGGGCGGCGGCGGGGGCAGGGGCGGCAGGGGCAGGGCGGCTCGTACCCGGAACCCAGTTGAGGCCGTTCCAGTACCGGACGAACCCGGGGATGGACGGATCGGGGTAGTAGCCCTCGCGGGCCGCGTGCTCGCCGTCACCAGGGGAGGCCGTCAATGTCCCCAACTCCGATCGTGGCTTGAGGCTTGTGCAAGGGGAGGACCATAGCCAAGAACCGTGCCCCGACAGGTCCGGTAACGGGAGAATCCAAGCCTTTGAGCGAACGCCGCGCCCTACGGCTATTTTCGGTCACCCGACAGGATCCGGCCAATCCCCGATCCGGTGCACGAAGTCGCGTCATACCCGGGCACATCGGCGCTCTCTCCGGGTGTGGGGCGCGAACCCGGCCCCGCACCACGAACCGGAGAACCGAAGAACCGAAGTGAGGCCGCCATGCACCACCCCGTCGTCGAGCGCGAGCTGGAACTCAAGCTGGTCCTGTCCCCCGAGCGCAGCGTCGCCGTCCCGGCCCGGCTGGTCTACCTGACGGACGACCCGTACGCGGTGCACATCACCTTCCACACCGGCTCCAGCACGCCGGTCAACTGGACCTTCGCCCGCGAACTGCTGGTCGAGGGGGTGTTCCGCCCGTGCGGCCACGGAGACGTCCGGATCTGGCCCACCAAGGTCGACAACAGGGCCGTCCTCTGCATGGTGCTCACCTCCCCCGACGGCGACGCCCTGCTGGAGGCCCCGGCCTCCGCCGTGTCGGCGTGGCTGGAGCGCACGCTGCGCGTGGTCCCGCCCGGCACCGAGGCCGACCGGCTGGGGCTGGACGCCGCGCTGGCGGAGCTGCTCGCGCCGACCCCGGCCGACGACCTGTGGATGCGGGACCCGTGGCCGTCGGACGAGTCGGCGGACGGGGACCTGTGATCATGCGGATCCGCCACCTCCGTCTCGTCCACCCCGCGCCCTCCATACCCGGCGTACGGTCAGAAGAGCTTGCCGGGGTTGAGCAGGCCGAGCGGGTCGAAGGCCTGCTTGACCGCGCGCTGCATCTCCAGCCCCACCGGTCCCAGTTCGCGCGCGAGCCACTCCTTCTTGAGGACCCCGACCCCGTGCTCGCCGGTGATGGTCCCGCCCAGGGCCAGCCCCAGCGCCATGATCTCGTCGAAGGACTCGCGGGCCCGCCGCGTCTCGTCCTCGTCGGCCGGGTCGAAACAGACCACCGGGTGCGTGTTGCCGTCGCCGGCGTGCGCGCAGACCCCGATGAGCAGGTCGTACGCGCGGGCGATGGCGGCCGTCCCGTCCAGCATCTCGGCGAGCCGCGAGCGCGGTACGCAGACGTCGTCGATCATCGTCGCGGGGCGCAGGGCGTCCAGGGCGGTCAGCGACATCCGGCGGGCCTGGAGCAGCAGTTCGGACTCGGCCTCGTCCTCGGCGGGGACCACGGCGGTGGCCCCGGCGGCCCGGCACAGCTCCCCCACGGCGGCGAGGCCGTCGGGCGCGTTCGGGGTGTCGAAGGCGGCCAGCAGCAGGGCCTCGGTGGTCTCGGGCAGGCCCATCTTGCCGAGCGCGTTGACGGCGCGGACGGTCGTACGGTCCATCAGCTCCAGCAGCGAGGGCGTGAGTCCGGCCTCCATGACGGCGCAGACGGCCGCGCAGGCGGCCGCGGCCGAGGGGAACTCGGCGGCCAGCGCGAGCTGCCGGGGCGGCGCGGGGCGCAGGGCGAGTACGGCCTGGACGACGACGCCGAGGCTGCCCTCGGAGCCGACGAAGAGCCGGGTGAGGTCGTATCCGGCGACGCCCTTGGCGGTGCGCCGCCCCGTACGCAGCAGCCGTCCGTCGGCGAGGACCACGTCGAGGCCGAGCACGTACTCGGCGGTGACCCCGTACTTGACGCAGCACAGGCCGCCGGACGCGGTGCCGATGTTGCCGCCGATCGTGCACTGCTCCCAGCTGGAGGGGTCGGGCGGGTAGAACAGGCCCCGGTCGGCGACGGCCCGTGAGAGCACCGCGTTCACGACTCCGGGTTCGACGACGGCGATGCGGTCGACGGTGTTGATCTCCAGGATCCGGTCCATCTTGACGAGGGAGAGCAGGATGCAGCCGTCGGAGGCGTTGGCGGCGCCCGACAGGCCGGTGCGGGCGCCCTGCGGGACGACGGGGACCCGCAGGGCGGTGGCGGTGCGCAGCACGTGCTGCACCTGTTCGACGGTGCGGGGCAGGACCACGGCCGCCGGGGTGCCGGCGGCGCAGAAGGTGGCCATGTCGGTGGCGTAGGAGGCCGTCACCTCGGGGTCGGTGAGGAGGGCCTCGGCCGGGAGCCCCTCCAGGAGGCTCGCGCGCAGACGCGGGGAGAGATCGTCTTCCCCTGCGCCGTCCATGACATCCATGACATCCATGACATCCATGAGCCCAGCGTGGCACCGGGGGCCATCGGTGTGAACACGGCCGCGACGGGCTTCGGACACCTCGGCGAACTCTTCATATTGACGCACAGTGACCCCATGGACCGTGCCACCCGTACCGCGCGTATCGCCCGTATCGCCCGTACTGCTCGTGCTGCTCGCGCCGCCCGCATCGAGGAGGAAGCACAGCAGCCCGCGCCACCCGTGACCTTCACCGGCCGCAAGACGCTCGTGGCGGCCGGGGTCGCGGTGGTGCTGATCGCCGGGGCCCTGGTGATCCGGCCGGCCCGCCAGGGCGACGACGCCCGCCCGCCGGGGCCCACGGAGCGGGCCGCGTCGGCGGTCGGCATGGGTGCGCCGGCGGCGGCGGTGGACCTGACGGCGCTGGTCGCGGACCGGGAGAAGTGGGTCGCGGGACACGAGAAGGACGAGGCGTCCTGGGCGGTGCTCGGCGCGGCGTACCTGGAGCAGGCCCGCCGGACGGCGGAGCCGGCCTGGTATCCGAAGGCCGAGAAGGCGCTGAAGCGGTCGCTGGAGCTCCGCCCTGCCGAGAAGGGCAACTTCGACGCGATGACGGCCATGGGCACGCTGGCCAATGCCCGGGGGGACTTCGGGACCGGCAGGAAGTGGGGCGAGCTCGTACGGGCGCAGGCGCCGAGCCGGTGGACGGCGTACCCGGTCCTGGTGGACGCGTACACGGGCCTGGGCGACTACAAGGCCGCCGAGCGGTCGATGGAACGGCTGCTGGACCTGAGGCCGGGGCTCGCCGCGTTCATCCGGGCCTCACAGGTCTACCGGGACCGCGGCTGGCGCGAGGACGCGACGATGGCGATGGAGCACGCGGGGGGCGCGGCGAAGGCGCCGGCGGAAAAGGCGTACGTCCTGTTCCGGCTCGGGGAGCTGTCGTGGGAGCGGGGCGACGTGGCGGAGGCGCTGCGCCAGTACGAGGGCGCGCTGCGCGCGGACCCGGCGCAGGCGCAGGCGCTGGGCGGCCGGGCCAGGGCGCTGGCCGGGCTGGGCCGGGGCGGGGAGGCGGTCCGGGACTACCGGATGGCGCTGGGCCGGGCGCAGGTGCCGAGGCTGGCGCTGGAGCTGGGCGAGCTGCTGGACGCGCTGGGGCGCGGGGACGAGGCGAAGGCGCCGTACGGCATGCTGCGTACGGCCGCTGCGCGGGGCGCGGCGGACGGGGTGAACGAGGCGGTGGTCCTGGGCCTGTTCGAGGCGGACCACGGGGATCCGGCGGCGGCCGTGCGGCGGCTGACGCAGGAGTGGTCGCGGCACAAGGGCATGGAGGTGGCGGACGCGCTGGCGTGGGCGCTGCACAAGACGGGTGACGACACGGCGGCGCTGGAGTACGCGAAGAAGTCGACGGACCGGGGGATGCGGAGTGCGGAGTTCGCGTTCCACCGGGCGATGATCGAGCGGGGCCTGGGCGATGAGGCCGGGGCCCGGAGGCACTTGCAGGAGGCGCTGCGGACGAACCCGCGGTTCTCGCCGGTCCGGGTCCAGCAGGCGAAGGCGGCCCTCGCCACGATCGGCCAGCCGCCGGCGGGCGGTCCGGAGAACATGCAGCCGACCAAGCCGTGGGTGGCCCCGGACCTCCCGAAGGCGGCCAAGCCGAAGCCGGCGAAATCCGGCCCCGCCGGCGTATGAGGCCTCGGGGTCCGGGGGCAGAGCCCCCGGCAGCCGGGCCGCACCCGTATTCGCCACCGCGGCCCGCACGGGTCGGGCCCCCGACGCCGACTGCGGCGCCAAGGGCCCGGAACCCGCAACCTACAGGTTGCCCCGCTTGGCCTGCTCCCGCTCGATCGCCTCGAACAGCGCCTTGAAGTTGCCCTTGCCGAAGCCCATCGACCCGTGCCGCTCGATGATCTCGAAGAACACCGTCGGACGGTCCTGCACCGGCTTGGTGAAGATCTGCAGCAGGTAGCCGTCCTCGTCGCGGTCGACGAGGATCTTCAGCTCGCGCAGGGTCTCGACCGGCACGCGGGTCTCGCCCGCCCACTCGCCGAGCGTGTCGTAGTACGAGTCCGGGGTGTCCAGGAAGGCCACGCCCGCCGCCCGCATCGACCGTACGGTCGCCACGATGTCGTTCGAGGCGAGCGCGATGTGCTGGACGCCGGCGCCGCCGTAGAACTCCAGGTACTCGTCGATCTGCGACTTCTTCTTCGCGATCGCCGGCTCGTTGATCGGGAACTTCACCTTCAGGGTGCCGTCCGCGACCACCTTCGACATGAGCGCCGAGTACTCGGTAGCGATGTCGTCGCCCACGAACTCCTTCATGTTCGTGAAGCCCATGACCTTGTTGTAGAACCCGACCCACTCGTTCATCCGGCCGAGCTCGACGTTGCCCACGCAGTGGTCGATGGCCTGGAAGGTGCGCTTGGCCGGGCCCTCGACCAGCGGGTCGACGGCGACGTAGCCAGGCAGGTAGGGGCCGGTGTAGTCCTTGCGCTCGACCAGCGTGTGGCGGGTCTGGCCGTACGTGGCGATGGCGGCGAGCACGACCGTGCCGTGCTCGTCCTTCACCTCGTACGGCTCGTCCAGGCCGCGCGCGCCGTGCTCGACGGCGAACGCGTACGCGGCCCGCGCGTCCGGGACCTCGATCGCGAGGTCGACCACGCCGTCGCCGTGGTCGGCGACGTGCTCGGCGAGGAAGCGGCCGTGGTCCGTCGTCGCCTTGATGACCGAGGTCAGGACGAAGCGCGCGGCGCCGTTGGTCAGGACGTAGCTGGCCGTCTCGCGGACGCCGTTCTCCGGTCCGGAGTAGGCGACGAGCTTCATGCCGAACGCGGTGGAGTAGTAGTGCGCGGCCTGCTTGGCGTTGCCCACGGCGAAGACCACCGCGTCCATGCCCTTCACGGGGAAGGGGTCTGCCTCACGCGCGGTGTGCGGGACGGTTTCGAGGTTCGCCAGAGACTCAGTCATGAGCGCAGAGTCCCGCCGATCCACAAGCTGCGCAATAGTTTCCTGTTTGGCTGTACAGGCTGCCCAGTCGAGGCGGAGGATTGCTGAGAGATCTGTGCAGTATGACCACCCCCGCGCCCGGGAGGCACCCATGGGGATCGACGAACTCGACGGCCGGCTGATCGTCCTGCTCGCACGCGAGCCACGGATCGGGGTCCTGGAGGCCTCGCGCCGGCTCGGCGTGGCCCGCGGCACCGTGCAGGCCCGGCTCGACCGGCTCCAGTCGAACGGGGTCATCCGCGGCTTCGGCCCCCAGGTGGACCCGGCGGCCCTCGGGTACCCGGTGACCGCATTCGCGACGCTGGAGATCAAGCAGGGCCAAGGGGCCGACGTGCGGGCACACTTGAACGGCGTGCCGGAGGTACTGGAGCTGCACACCACCACCGGGCACGGGGACATGCTGTGCCGGCTCGTGGCCCGGTCCAACGCCGATCTGCAGCGGGTCATCGACCGGGTGGTCGGGTTCGAGGGGATCGTGCGCGCCTCGACGGCGATCGTCATGGAGAACCCGGTGCCACTGCGGGTGATCCCCCTGGTGGAGCAGGCGGCGCGGGAGGGCTGAGGCCTTCGATTGGTTCTTCGAGTGGTTCTTCGAGTGGTTCCGACGCGTGATTCCAAAGAACACGTTGCAAATAAACCCTTGCATAGAAGTCTTTGCAACTCTACGGTCGGCCCATGCCCGAAGAGCGCAACCCCGAAGAGCCCAACCCCGAAGAGCCCAAGGTCCGCACCCTCGACGCCCGCTCCCTGCGCGGCCTCGCCCACCCGCTGCGCATCCGCATGCTGGCCATGCTGCGCCATGAGGGTCCGGCCACGGCGTCCCAGCTGGCCGGGCGGCTCGGCGAGTCCAGCGGCTCCACCAGCTACCACCTGCGCCAGCTCGCCGCGCACGGCTTCGTCGAGGACGCGCCGGAGCAGGGGAAGGGCCGCGAGCGCTGGTGGCGGGCCGCCCACGACGGCACCCGGTTCGACGAGCGGCTGCTGTACGCCGAGGACCCGGCCACGCGCGGCGCGGCGGACCTCTTCCTGCACGAGATCGCGACGATCCACACGCAGGAGATGAGCACCTGGCTCGGCACGGCCCACGCCTGGTCCCAGGAGTGGCGGCGCGGCTCGGACATCAGCGATTTCACGCTGCGCCTGACCGCCGCGCAGAGCCTCGAACTCATCCACAAGCTCCACGAGTTGATCGACGGCTACCGCGACCTGCCGCCGGCGGAGGGCACGGAGACGGTCCGCATCCACACGCACGCCTTCCCGCGCGCCGACAGCACCGACGCCGCATGAGCCGGCGGCCGTTCGCGGCGGTCCTGGCCGCCAACACCATCTCCATAGCCGGGAGTTCCGTCACCCTGATCGGCGTCCCGTGGTTCGTGCTCCAGACCACGGGCAGCGCCGGCCGGGCCGGGGTCGTCGCCTTCTGCGCCACCCTGCCCGTCGTCATCGCCGCCCTCGTCGGTGGCCCCGTCATCGACCGGCTGGGCCGCCGCCGGGTCTCGGCCGCCTCCGACCTCGTCTGCGCCGCATCGGTCGGCTCGATCCCGCTGCTGCACTACGCGGGCGTGCTGGAGTTCTGGATGCTGTGCGCGCTGATGGCCGTCGGGGGCCTCGTCCACACGCCGGGCCTGACCGCCCGCAGCGTCCTGCTGCCGAACCTCGCCGAGCACGCCGGCACCCCCTTGACGCGGGCGGCGAGCCTGTACGACGCGGTCTCGCGCGGAGCCCGGATGATCGGGGCCGCGCTGGCCGGCGTACTGATCGCGGTCTTCGGGGCCGAGTCCGCCCTGCTGCTGGACGCGGCCACCTTCGCGGTCTCGGCGCTGCTGGTCGGCGCCTTCCTGCGCGGGGTCCCGGCCGCCGAGCCGCAGCCGGCCGCCGGGAAGATCTCCTTCGCCGGCTACCGGGCCGAACTGGCCGAGGGCTGGGCCTTCCTGACCCGCGCCCGGCTGCTGATGGGCATCACGCTGATGGTGATGATGACCAACGGCCTGGACCAGGGCTGGTCCGCCGTCCTGCTGCCCGTACACGGCCGCGAGGCCCTGGGCGGCGCCACGGCGGTCGGCCTGCTCGTCTCCGTCTTCGGCGGCTTCGCGCTGCTGGGCGCCCTGCTCTACGGAGGGTGGGGGGAGCGGTTCCCGCGCAGGGCGGTGTTCACGGTGGCCTTCCTGCTGTGCGGGGCTCCCCGGTACGCGGTGGCCGCCTTCACCGACACCCCGCTGCCGCTCGCGGTGACGATGGCGCTGTCCGGGCTGGGCGCGGGCATGCTCAACCCGATCCTGACCACCGTGGTCTACGAGCGGATCCCGGAGGAGCTGCGCAGCCGCGTCTCGGGCGTGACCACGGCGGGCTGCGAGCTGACCATGCCGCTGGGCGGGCTCGCGGCGGGCCTGCTGGTCGACGGGTTCGGGGCGACGCGGGCGCTGCTGCTGTTCGGCGGCACCTACCTGCTGGTCACGCTCTCGCCGCTGGTCTTCCCGGCCTGGCGGACGATGGAGCGCCTGCCGGGGGCCGAGCGGGAGCCGGTCGAGCGGGAACCGGTCGAGCGGGAACCGGTCGATTCGGCGGAGCTCAGCAGGACGGAACCTGCTCTCCCCGGGTCAGCGCACGCAGCGCCTGCACCGCGTCCGTCAGCGAACTGACGGGGACCAGCCGGAGCCCCTCGGGGAGTTCGGACTGCGCGTCGGAGCACTCCGCCTCCGGTACGAGGAACACGCTCGCCCCGTCGCGCTGCGCGGCCTGGGTCTTCAGGGCCACGCCGCCGACGGCACCGACCTTGCCGTCCGCGCTGATGGTGCCCGTACCGGCGATGGTGCGGCCGCCGGTGAGATCGCCGCCGCTGCCGTCGCCGTCGAGCTTGTCGACGATGCCGAGGGAGAAGAGGAGCCCGGCGCTCGGGCCGCCCACGTCGGCGAGGTTCAGCTGGACCTTCACGTCCTTCGGGTCCTTGTGGAGGTAGCCGAGGGCGGCCTGGGTGGCCGTGGACTGCGACGCGGCCATTTGCTCCAGGTTGTGCGCCTCGATCTCCTTGTCGCTTCCGCCGGTGGGGTAGACCGCCTCCTTGGGCATGACCGCCCGGGTGCTGTCGAACCAGTCGTCGACGAGCTCGGGCAGGGTCACGGTGGTGGAGGGACCGGTGGCCTGGATGGTGGTCATCCGGAGCTGACCGGTGGTCTGCCGGGTCGGGGTGCCCGTCACTGAGATCACGGGCTTGCCGTCGCGGTCGCCGAGCACGTCGGCCGTGAGGCCCGGCTGGGCGATCACGAAGGGCAGCGGCGCGAAGGCCGCCGCGGCGAACAGCCCGAGCACGGGCACGGCGCAGACGGCCAGGGCGGCGGGACGCGGCAGACGTGTGAGACGAGAGAGCACCCGGCCAATGTATCGGGCGCCCCCGCCGCCCCCGCGCCCCACCATGCGGGACGCGACGGGACGCGACGGGACGCGGCAGGACGCGGGGGGCGGCAGGACGCGGTGGGCCCGGTGGGGCAGCCTTCCTCCCGTACGGCTCAGCGCAGGGCGTCGGCCACCTCGCGTGCCGCGTCCACGACGCGCGGGCCGACCCGCTCCGGCACGGCGTCGGCCAGCATCACGACTCCCACGCTGCCCTCCAGCCCCGTGATGCCCACGAGCGGGGCTGCCGCGCCGCTGGCGCCCGCTTCGAGCTCTCCATGCGTCAGCGTGTACCCGGGCTCGGTGAGCGTGCCCTGACGGGCGGCCAGAATGGCCCGCCCGGCGGCCCCCCGGTCCAGCGGGTGGCGGAAGCCGGCCCGGTAGGCGACGTGGTAGTCCGTCCAGGTGGGCTCCACGACGGCCACGGCGAGGGCCTCGGTGCCGTCGACGAGGGTCAGGTGCGCGGTGGCGCCTATGTCCTCGGCGAGGGACCGCAGCGCCGGCAGGGCCGCCTCGCGTACGAGCGGATGCACCTGCCGCCCGAGCCGCAGCACGCCGAGCCCGACGCGGGCCCGGCCGCCGAGGTCGCGGCGGACCAGGGCGTGCTGCTCCAGGGTGGCCAACAGGCGGTAGACCACGGTGCGGTTCACACCGAGGCGGTTGGAGAGCTCGGTGACGGTCAGACCGTGGTCGGTGTCGGCGAGCAGTTTGAGGACTCTGAGTCCTCGGTCCAGAGTCTGGGAGGTTTCCGCGGTCACGACGCCTCTCCCTCTCTCGGTGAGCGGCGGTGACTCTCGGGGTGGATACGGCGCCGGTCCCACGGCGACGCACGAGAGGCCGCCGGTAGCGGCCATGGCACCGGCTGCGCTCCCGCGGCGGCTCTGCCACGGGGCGTTCGATGCGGGGACATTAGCGAGCGGGTCCGCTCAGCGGAAGGGCTCGTCCAGAATCCGGGCGCCAACTACCCCTTTGTGCCGGTTAACGATCGCCGCCGGGGTCGTTTCGTTACCTCGGCCGACCGGCGGGGCCTGTGCGATCGGCCGACACGGATCACGGGTTCCGCGCCCCGGGCGCGGCCGGACCCGCCCCCGGACCCGGACACGGAACGTGACGGCGCCCCCGTACGAAACTCCGCCGGACGCCCGCCCCTCAGTCCGTAGAAACGGTGGACGGAGGAACGGGAAGCGGTGGACGGACGAACAGGGTCAGGGTCAGGGTCAGGGTCAGGGTCAGGGTCAGGGTCAGGGTCAGGAACAGGAACAGGGTCACCGCATCCGGGTGGCCCACTCCTGCACCTTCTTGATCCGCTCCCGCAGCTGCCCCGCCGTCGCCTCCGCGCTCGGCGGCCCGCCGCACACGCGCCGCAGCTCGGTGTGGATCACCCCGTGCGGCTTGCCGCTCTGGTGGACGTACGCGCCCACCATCGTGTTCAGCGACTTCCGCAGCTCCAGCAGCTCCTTGTGCGAGACCACCGGCCGCCGGTCGGCCGGCAGCTCCAGCAGGTCCGCCTCCGCGTCCGGCTTGCGGCGGCTGTGCGCGATCTGCCGCGACTGCCGCTTCTGGAGCAGCATCTGCACCTGGTCCGGCTCCAGCAGTCCCGGGATGCCGAGGTAGTCCTGCTCCTCCTCGCTGCCCGGGTGCGCCTGCATGCCGAACTCGGCGCCGTCGTAGAGCACCCGGTCGAAGACGGCGTCGGACTCCAGCGCCTCGAAGGACATCTGCTCGTCCTCGCCGGTGTCCTCGTCCTCCTGCCGGTTCGCCTCGTCCATCTCCTTCTCGGACTCGGCGTACGGGTCCTCCTCGCCCTTCTTCTTGGGCTTGTCGAGGACGTGGTCGCGTTCGACCTCCATCTCGTTGGCGAAGCCCAGAAGATAAGGAATGGTCGGGAGGAACACGGAGGCGGTCTCGCCGCGCCTGCGCGAGCGCACGAAGCGGCCGACGGCCTGCGCGAAGAACAGCGGCGTCGAGATGGTCGTGGCGTACACGCCCACCGCGAGGCGCGGTACGTCGACGCCCTCGGACACCATGCGGACGGCGACCATCCAGCGGTCGTCATTGGCGCTGAAGGTGTCGATGTTCTTCGATGCGCCGGTGTCGTCGGAGAGCACCAGGGTGGCCTTGGTGCCGGTGATCTCGCGGATCAGCTTGGCGTACGCGCGCGCCGAGTCCTGGTCGGAGGCGATGACGAGCCCGCCCGCGTCCGGGATGCCCTTGCGGACCTCGGTCAGCCGCCGGTCGGCGGCGCGCAGCACGTTCGGCATCCAGTCGCCGCGCGCGTCCAGCGCCGTGCGCCAGGCCTGGGAGATGGCGTCCTTGGTCATCGCCTCGCCGAGGCGGGCGGCGATCTCGTCGCCGGCCTTGGTGCGCCAGCGCATGTTGCCGCTGTAGGACAGGAAGATCACGGGCCGCACGACACCGTCGCCGAGGGCGTTCCCGTAGCCGTAGGTGTAGTCGGCGGAAGAGCGCCGGATCCCGTCGTTCCCTTCCTCGTACGTGACGAAGGGGATGGGGTTGGTGTCGGACCGGAAGGGCGTACCGGTCAGCGCGAGCCGCCGGGTCGCCGGGTCGAAGGCCTCCAGGCAGGCCTCGCCCCAGGACTTCGAGTCACCGGCGTGGTGGATCTCGTCGAGGATGACGAGGGTCTTGCGCTGCTCGCAGCGGTTGCGGTGCAGCATCGGGCGTACGCCGACGCCCGCGTACGTCACGGCGACTCCGTGGTAGTCCTTGCTCAGCGGCCCGGCGGAGTACTCCGGGTCCAGCCGGATGCCTATCCGGGCGGCGGCCTCGGCCCACTGCTTCTTCAGGTGCTCGGTCGGCGCGACGACGGTCACCTGCTGCACGACGTGGTGGTGCAGCAGCCAGGACGCGAGCGTCAGCGCGAAGGTCGTCTTGCCCGCGCCGGGCGTCGCGACCGCGAGGAAGTCGCGGGGCTGGGTCTGGATGTACCGGTCCAGCGCACCCTGCTGCCAGGCGCGCAGCTTGCTGGCGGTACCCCAGGGGGCACGGCCGGGGAAGGCGGGTGAGAGGTGGTGGGAGGCGGTAGTAGTCACGGTCTCCGGTTCGGGCTCTCGGTGGCGGTCGTACGTAGGACAACCGGGCCACCCTACCGGGGCCGGCCGACCCCTCGGGGAGGGACGTGCCCGTGACCTCGGCGGGTGCGGCGAGCGTCACATTCGGCGCAACCGCTCGGCGATGCGGGCGACATCGGCCTCGTCGCCGGCGGCGACATCGATGACCAGGTCGTACGCGGCGTCCTGGTCGACGTCGGCGAGGTCGATGCCGTTCACGGCCAGGAAGGTCGCGGCCGCGAGCCAGGCCGTCCGCTTGTTCCCGTCGACGAGGGGGTGGTTGATCGCGATCCCGTGAAGCAGCGCGGCGGCCTGCTCGTACGGGTCCTCGTACGCGGGCGTACCGAACATCCGCGCCCGCGGCCGGTGCACGGCGGACTCCAGCAGCCCGGGGGCGCGCAGCTCGACGCTCTGCTCCGGGCAGGCGAGCCCGGCCAGGCCGACCACCTCGGCGAGGGTCAGGTACCGCACGCCCGTCCCGGCGCTCCCGCTCCCACTCCGACTCCCGCTCCCGCTCCCGCTCCCACTCCCGCTCCCGCTCCCGCTTCCGTTGGTGCCGCTCACTGGCCGAGCCGCTTCAGCAGCGCGTCGTGCCGCTGCGCCAACCGCGCGGCCTCGCTCCCGACCCGCGCCCGCTCCGCCCGCAGGTACTGCCGCACGGCATCGCGCGCCACTTCCTCGGGTGCACTCCCACTGGCATCGGCAAGATCGGCGAGCTCGGCCCGGTCGCCACGATCAAGCCGAATGATCAAGTTCTCCACCCGCGCAGCGTACGCACCCGCTCCCCCGCCCCTCACCACCCTTCGAGCCCGGCCGGGGCCGTGGCCCGGGCGGCAGCCCGCTCACGCGCGCGCGGCCACCGGCTCCGGCCCTCGCACATACAGCCGGGTCGCGACCCACGCCCCCACCAGCGCCACGCAGGCCATCGGCAGGAAGACCACGACGAACGCGGCGGGGTGCGAGGAGGCCGCCCCCTCGGCGGCAACGGCATGCGCGGCCGCCCCCACCGCTCCCCCGCCCAGCGCGGCGAACGCCGCGCCCCCCGCCGCCAGCAGCACCACATTGGCCAGCGCGTCCGAGATCTGCAGCGCAGCGGAATTGGCCCCCGCCTCCTCCGGCGCCGACAGCTCCAGCAGCAGCACGCTCGTCGAAGCGGTCACCAGCCCCATCCCCAGGCACCCCACCGCCCAGGCGACCGCCAGCGTCCACACCGGCACGGACTCGATCAGCACCGCCGGCGCGGCCGCGATGGCGAAGGCCACCAGCACCATCCCCGCCACCATCAGCCGCTCCCGGTACGGCGCCATCCGCCCCTTCGACTGCAGCCACGAGCCGCCCGCCCAGGTCAGCCCGCCCGCCGCCAGCGAGAACCCGGCCAGCGTCGGGCTCAGCCCCCGCTGGGTGACCAGCATCAGCGGCACGAAGCTCTCCGCCGAGATGAACGACCCCGCCGCCACCCCGCGCAGCAGCACCACCGAAGGCAGCCCGCGCCGGGCCAGGTACGTACCGCGCGGCAGCAGCCCCCGTACGGCGGGCACCAGCAGCCCCGCACCCGCGGCGGCCGGCAGCAGCGACAGCCACCGAAGGTCCTGGGCGGCGTACTGCAACAGCGCCGCCCCGACGGAGATCCCGAGCGCCAGCCGGATCCGCCGCCCGTCGAAGGCGGCGGGCGGCGCGTCCGGATCCACCGGCCCCGACGCGGTGCGCCGTATCGCCGGCAGGGCCACGACCAGCGGTACGACGACCAGCACGGGTATCCCGATGAACACCCAGCGCCAGCCGAGGTGCTCGGTCACGGCCCCCGAGGCCAGCGGCCCGACGATCGACGGCACCACCCAGCTCGCCGCGAAGGCGGCCATGATCGCGGGCCGCAGCCGCTCCTCGTAGGCCCGGCTCACCACCACGTACAGCGCGACGATGACCAGCCCGCCCCCGAACCCCTGCACGGCCCGCCCGAGGACGAACACCCACATGTCCACGGCGGTCCCGGCGAGGAGGAGCCCCGCGGCGAAGGCGGCGATCCCGACGGCGAGGGGCCACAACGGCCCCTTCCTGTCGGCCCACTGCCCGGACAGGACCATCCCGAAGAGGCTGGTGGTGAAGTATGCGGAGAAGGCGAAGGCGTAGAGCCCGATCCCGTCCAGCTCCCGCGCGGCGACGGGCATGGCCGTCCCGACGGCGGTCGCCTCGAAGGCGATGAGGAAGACGACGGAAATGATCCCGATGCTGAGCGCCCGGTACGCAGACCCCAGAATCCCGCCCTCCGGCTCCGGCGGGACCGGCACACTGCGCTGCGACACACGGGCTTCAGGGGCACTCATCGCCCCAGAGTAAGCCCCTCTCCTGGGCTACGCCCCTGTCAATTGGACGTATCCCGCGCTCATCCCCAAGCCCTAGGACCCGCGGCCCGTAAACGCAGCATGGCAATCACATTGCACCCGCCACGCACACCTTCCGCCGCCCCGGATCCCACCCGTACGGTCACACCCATAACCACCCCACAGCCGTGTGCCCGAGTGGTTGAGGGACTCGCCTGCAAAGCGAGTTACGCCGGTTCGATTCCGGTCACGGCTTCTCCCGAAGGCCGCTCAGGAACCCCTGAGCGGCCTTCGCGTCGTATGCGGCAGTCGGGTCAGGGAGCGCAGTCGAGCTGCTTGCGGGTGGATCCCTGAAAGTCCTTCATCAGCTGGGTGTCCAGCGCCCTGACCTTCGCGCTGTCCAGGTCCGACGGAACATGGCTGATCTTCAGCTCCAGCTCGAATGCCTCCGTGGGGGTCCGGCACGTGGTGAGGAGCGTCGCGCCGAAGTCCCACACCAGGCCCTTGCGCCCGAAGTCGAGCTTGTCCGGATGCAGCGGGTCGAAGGACTGCCAGTACGCGTCACTGCCCAGCGGCGTGCGTCCGATCTGGGCCGTGAACAACGTCTTCCCGTCCAGCTGAACGCGGCACGTGATCGTCTTGAGGTCGGTCGCCAGGGAGAACGCGTCCCGGGTATCTTCTGCGATCTTCCTTCCGCCCCCCAACAGAGGTGCCACGGCCTTGCCCTCGAAGGCTCCCCAGCACAGCCGCTGCGGTACCTCGGGGGTCGCGACCTTCTCCTGCTTGCCCGAACAGCCTCCCAGCAGGGCACCGGCCACCGCCACCGCAGCAACGGCGCGCGACGATCTCGCCACGAACATCAGGACGACCCCTTCGAGCTGTCCACCAGGTCGCGGCCAACCGAGTGCGCGACCGACGACTCCTTGGACGCCACACCGGCAAGAGTATTGATGTCCTGCTGGGACATGCCCGATCCGGCAGCTGCATGCAACACGGCTTTCCGAGCCGATTCGCTCGTCGCCCTGTCCGCCTCTGAGTACATTTGCCCGACCGCCTTCTCGGTACCTGCGGTCTTCTCCTTGCCCTTGTCCTTGGCGTCCTCGACGAAGTGCTCAGTGACGTCCTCCTGGACCCATTCCACGATGTCACCGGCCAGCGGCACCATTTCCAGGTACTTGCCGCCGGCGGCCGAGACTCCGCGGTTGATCCACTTGGCCCCGTCCTCGACCCCCTTCACGTACTCCTCGTTCGTGTGGGCGGTCTCGGCGTGCATGCCTTGGGCACGGGCCTCCGTCATCATGCCCGCGATCTGGCCACCGGGCTGTACGGCTACCCCCATCGCATCGCCCAGCAGGGTGTATTCGCCGCGGTGCTGGACGATGTCGTTGACCAGCACCGCCGTGAACGCCTGGTTGGCGTTGGTGATCGCGCCATACGCCTCGGGGTCCTGAGCGACCGCACCGAGGAATCGGGCCATGGTGGACTCATTGAAATGCGCCATCGTGCCGGTGACCTTGATCTGGTTCCCGCCGTTCTCGGCGGACGCCTGGAGGTCCGGGATGTATTCCGCCGCCATGTTGCCGAAGTGCCCCGCCAGGGCGCCCAGCCTCGGCTTCTTGTCCTCGTCGTCCGGGTCCTGCGCCACCAGGGACGGGTCGTCGCCGACCATCTCGACGACGCGTTCCATGATCGCCGTCATTTCCTTGGTGTGGGGGATGGACTTCGCGTCCTCGTCGCCCGGCACGCGGCCCGAGACCGCCGCTTCGAGGGCGTTGCCGAGTGCGTCCTGGGCCGGGCCCGCTTCGCCGTAGGGGTGGCTGGGCGTCCGGTCGAAGGCGTCGGCCCACGACTCCTTGTCCAGCATGTAGTCGACCATGCCCCGCGCCTTGCCGTGCTGGCCGGACACGACCTTGTCGGCCGTGGTGACGATGCCGTCGCCGTTGCTGTCCTGGCGGACCGGCTCGTTGAAGAACGCCGTCGCCGCGTCCGGGTTGTGGGACATCGCGTCCATCAGGCCCGTCAGCGGGTAGAAGCCCCGGCTGCCGTCCTTGCCCTGGCTGAGCACCGTCTTCGGGTCGTACGGAGACCCGTGCTCCCAGGCCTTCGGGTTCTCACGGTCGAACGCGACCATGTCCCGGCCGACCGAGGTCAGGAAGTCCTTGTCGTACGTGCCCTCGTGGAGCAGCGCGCCCAGCGCCTGGTAACCGTAGATCTTGCTGGTCAGATCGCCGGTGACCTGCATCTCCTTGCGGCCGGCCTTCATCAGGCCGGTCGTCCACGCCGCATCCAGGTGGTTCGGCGAGCTCGTCTGCGTGGCGAGTCCCAGCATCGCGCCCATGTCGTTCTGGATGTTGCCGACCATCGCCAGGCGGTCCTTGCCTGCCTCGCCCAGGGTCGACGCGTCGATGGACAGCTTCGCGTACGCCTCAAGCGTGCCTTCGGGGCCGAGCCTGCGGTAGAAGTCCGTCGAGAATTCGGCGTCGTTGCGGTTGTCGTCGAGCAGGTCCTCCAGCTCGCGCAGCGCCTCGGGGTTGCGGGCGACGCCGCCCTGCTCCTTGCTGAGTTTCTTCATCAGCTCGGCCGCCCGGTCGGCCTGTTCCCCGTCCAGGGTGGTGTACTTCGGCGCGGTGAAGTCGTGGTCGTCCGAGACGTTCGCGCGCAGTGCGCGGGCCAGGGAGTCGTCGGCGTCCGCGCAGTCCTCGACGAGCCGGTCCACCCTCGCCTGCCAGGCTTTGCGGTCCTCCTCCTGCTTGCGCTTGAACTCGGGGTAGTCCGGGTCGTGCCGGGCCGCGTACTCGGTCTTCGGGTCCATCGGGACAGCCGAGACCTTGCCGGTCGCGTCCACGCGGAAGCCGGCGGCCAGGGCCTCCTCGTCGGCGGCCTTCTTGAGCGCGTCCCGGGCCGTCTTGATGGTGGTGTGGCCGTCGCTGAGGAGCTGGTGGACGCCCTTGGCCTCCTTGGCCGCGTCCTCGAACTCCTTGGCCGTCTTGTCGACGAACGCCCGCCCGACGCCGGCGGTGACGCCGCTCCACTCGGCCTTGTCGGCCTTGGCCTTCATGCCGTTGCGAGCGGTCTCGGCCATCTCGTCCAGCTTGTCGGCCATGGCCTTCCAGTCCGTGGCCGCCGTCAGGAGCTTGTCCAGTGGCACGTTCATCACGTTCTCGTACGTCAGCATGGGGGCGCCGCCTACTTCAGGTACTTGTCGATCGCGGACGTGGTGAAGTCGGCGTGCAACTGCTCTTCGTCCTTGGCGTGGGAGGAGAGCGAGTAGTTGAGCCCGTTGGAGATGTTCGCGCAGGCGGCCACGAGGGTCTTCACCTGGCTCTCCCACACGGAGTTGAGTCTCAGCAGCGCCGCCCCGCTGACGAAGCTCTCCTTCGTGAGCGCCCCGGCGGCCTCGCCGGTGGCGGTGGCGGCGTGCTTGCCGTCCGTCTGGAGCCGGGTGTGCAGCTTGTACGCCTCGGTGCCGATGGCGCCGATGTGGTCCTGGTTGAGCTCCAGGTCACTGCCACTGCCGCCGCCACCGCTGCCGCCGGGCTCGACGGGTACGTGGTTGAGCCGCATGGAGACGTTGGCGGCGGCCGTGGCGCGCGCGGCGGACCATTCCTCGTCGAACGACATGACGTGCGTTTCTCCTTGTGTCACATCAGCGTCTAACACGCTGATGTACGCCTGTGGTTACGGCTCCGGCAACGAGCAGGCAGGCTCCCATCCCGAGGACGGCCCAGGGAAGGAGCCTGCTGCTGGTTGTCTTGTTCTGTACGTGGGATGCGGCCGCCGGGGCCGGTGCAGGTTTGGGCGGGCCCGGGGCTGGGGACACCGCCTCTTCCGCCGCGGCGAGATCGGGGAGCGGGTAGACGTCCGCGGGGCCGGGGTCGCCGGGGGTGGGCAGCGCGATGACGGGGCGGACGACTCCGTAGCCGAGGTGGTCGTTGCGCTCGATGCCGTGGACGGGGTCCGGCTTCTCAGCCGTGTTCAGCAGGACGCGGAGTACCTGGTTGTTGGTCCAGTCGGGGTGGACGGACCAGAGCAGGGCTGCGGAGGCGGAGGCGAGGGCGCTGGCTTCGCTGGTGCCGTGGTTGACGCAGAGACCGGAGTCGACGGAGTCAGGGGAGTCACCGGCGCAGCTGGTGGCGATGTCGACGCCGGGGGCGGACAGGTCCACCTGAGGGCCGTGCTGGGACTCCTTGGTCGCCACACCGTCCGGGCCGACGGCGGAGACGCCGACCACTCCGGGTGAGCCGGAGGGATACATGACCTCGTTGGGCCCCTCTCCGTCGTTGCCGACGGAGGAGAAGATGAGCTTGCCTTTGTCCAGGGCGTACCTGACGGCGGCGTCGAGTTCCTCGCTCCTGCCCGGGCCGCCGAACGAGATGTTCAGGACTTTGGCTTCCGAGTCGGCCGCGAAGCGGATCGCCTCGGCGATCGACTGATGGAGGCGGAGGTTCCCGCCGCCCTCGGAGACGCGGAGGGGAAGGATTTTGGCCCCGGGGGCCAGCCCGAACGCCCCGCCGCCGCCGGACGGGCGCTTACCCGTGCCGGCGATCAGGGCGGCGATGCCGGTGCCGTGATCGCCGTAGTCGGTGCGTTCGTCGCCGTCGTAGCCGTGGGAGAAGTCCCTGCCCTGGACCACTTGGCCGTCGAGCTCGGGGATCCGGCCGACGCCGGTGTCGATGACGGCGACGGTGACGCCTTGGCCGGTACTGACCTTCCAGGTGTCCTGGGCGTGCATGGCACCGAGATGCCACTGCTCCGGCCGAGCGGTGTGGGCGTCGGCGGCCGGGGCCGCAGCGACCCCGGCCAGCAGGAGGCCGACCAGGGCCGAGGTGGTCCGACGCGGCCGCACGGACCGCCGTCAGGCGTTCCTGCGCCGCACGACGACCGCGGTGACGGCACCCCCGATGAGCACACATGCGCCAAGCCCGAGCCCGATCCAGAGGACGGGACTTCCGCCGTCCTTCTTGGCCTCGGCCTGGGGCGCACCGGACTCGGGCTTCTTACCGCCGGCCGACGGGGAGGGCGAGTTCTTGGCATCCGCCGCAGCCAGGTCGGGCAGCGGATAAACATCGGCGGGGCCGGGGTCACCGGGCGTGGGCACCGCAATCCGGGGACGCACCACGCCATAGCCGAAGTAGTCGTTCCGCTCGCCATCGTCGGACTTGCCTGCTGTGTTCAGCAGGACCCGGAGCACCTGATTGTTGGTCCAGTCGGGGTGAGCAGACCAGAGCAGCGCGGCGGAGGCCGATGTGAGGGCGGTGGCGTCGCTGGTGCCGTGGCTGTTGCAGAGACCTGTCCCCCCGTCACATCCGGTGACGATGTTGACGCCTGGAGCAGATAGGTCTACGGAAGCATTGTGCTGCGATTCCTTGGTCGCGGCGCCGTCCGGGTCAACGGCGGCAACGCCTACCACTCCGGGCGTCGCAGCGGGGTAATAAATCTCGTTTGATGTATCCCCGTCGTTGCCAGCACCGGCGAAAATCAGCTTGCCTTTGTCCAAGGCGTACTTGACCGCCTTGGTGAGGTCCTCGCTCGTCCCATCACCAACGATCGAAATGTTGAGGATCTTGGCGTCTGAATCCGCTGCGTAGCGGATGGCCTGGATCATCGACTTGAAGATGGGTCCGCCATCGCCACCACGATCGATTCGTAGAGGCAGGATCTTCGCATCGGGTGCTAGGCCGAACGCGCTGTCCGTGCCACTGGGGCCCTTGCCATTACCTGCGATGATCGCAGCCATGCTCGTGCCGTGATGGCCATAGTCAGTACGTTCATCGCCTTCGTAGCTGGGCGCCGCGAAGTTCTTGCCTGGGAGAACCTGACCCTCAAGCTCGGGAATTCGCGCAACACCTGTGTCGATCACTGCAACGGTGACACCCTTGCCGGTACTGATCTTCCAGATGTCGTCGGCCTTCATGGCGTCGAGATGCCATTGCTTGGACCGAACCGTCTCCGCGTGGGCCGGGGTCGCGGCGACCCCGGCCAGCAGGAGGCCAACCAGGGCCGCGGTCGCCTTACGCATGCGCATCCCGTGCAATGTCCGTTCTCTCAGTCGATCACCGGCGGAACAACGCGATCGTTGCCCTGCCAGGTCTCTTCGTCTTCGGCCAAGTAGTCGGGGCGTTCGCCCCCGCGCTCGTCACGCCGGTTACCCGGAGCGTGGACGCCCGCACCCGCCTGCCCCATCGTGCCGCGGGCCGAACCGGCCCCGGAACCATTGCGCACGAGACCCGATCCGCCCTGTGTGAAGGGCTGACCTCCAGTGGTCGGACGACCGATCGCGGCGGATTGACGCCCGCCGACAACACCGCCGGGCTCCATGGCCAGGCGACGGCCCATCCCAGAACCGCTTTGGCCGCCGTGGGGGCCGCCCCCGCCGCCAGGGTGCATTCCGCCGCCCATGCCGCGGCCGAGCCCCTGCTGACCGCCGCCTTCCTGGCCGATGACCGTGCCACGCGGGATACCGGCGCTCGGCCCGTTGGTAGTCACCGGGCGACCACCCATAATCCCGGTGTCGCGCGGCATCAGGCCGCCGGTGCCACCGGCCTTGCTGAGGGGAGGAGTCGTGACCTGGAACTTGCTGCCGGGTCCGCCACCTGCCGGAATCGGCGTACCGATGGGCGGGAGAGTGACAGGGGGAGTGAAGACGGGCGGGGTACCGCCGGTGGTCGGACTCGGCCCGGGAACGGTGGGCAGGCCTGTGACCGGGGGAAGCGTCTTGTCAGGAAGGGTCCCGACATGGTCGAGATCCACACTTGCATCCCGATCCGGAAGCCCGGGAACCGGTGCCGGTCCCGTCGACGGGAGCGGCGTGCCGTCCGGCTGGTGGCCAGTCACCAAGCTTGGCGAGTCTGAGGGACCCTCACCGCGCGGTGCCGTCGGTGCGAAAGACGAGCCACCGGAACCAGAACCACCGCCAGAACTAGCGCTCGACCGCCCGATATAGGAGTCGCTGGAGACATCGTCCGACGGGCGAAACACACCCGGCGGCGGCGGGAAAGTCGGGATTTCCGCCTTGCTCATCTGCGTCGTCGACTGGTCGTACGAGCCCGCAAGCTTCGTCAGCCCGTCGACCGCCTTCTGATGGTCGCCGCTCAGCTTTGTGTGGGCCTCCTGGCCCATCTTCTGGGCGTCCGGGTCGTTGTGGTAGTCGTGGGCCGCCTTGAGGTTGGCCGCGGCGTCCGTGTCGTACACCGGCATGTTCTTCTTGACCTCGACCATGGTCTGCGCGGCCTCGGTCATCCACTTGCCGCCGGCCTCGCTGTAGTCGCCCAGCCGCAGCGTCGCGCTGCCCGCCTGGCCGACCCAGTTCTCGAAGGCCGTGGCAGCCTCGCCCTCCCAGCCCTTCACGCGGTGCTTCTTGAGGCTCTCGCCGATCTCCTTGATCGTCTTAGCCGCCTCCGTCAGCTCCGTGCCCCGGGTCTTGACCGTTTCCGCGTCAAGGGAAGCGACCATGGCAAGCAGCTGCTGGTGCGTGTAGCCCTCGAAGTTCGTTGCCATCAGATCTTGCCCTTCCCCGTCGGAGCCGGCTGCGCGGCCTTCTCCTTTTCCTTCTCCTTCTCCAGCGGGTCACGCTCAGGAACGTAGTCCTTCTTCGACTGCGCGACGATGGCGCGCATCCGCGCCTCCGTCTCCGCGTCGACCCCGCCGTAGCCCTTGCCCGCCGTCAGGATCGCGATGCCCAGGGCCTCGATCTGCCCCGCCAGGCCCTTCGACAGGTTCTGCAGCTGCGTGTGCACCGTCGTGTACGTCTTGTGGAGGGCTTCCGCCTCCCCGAAGCCATGACCCAACGACCCCTCGGGCAAGGTGCCGTGGGCCAGCTTCTTGTCGTCCGCCTGGGAGCCGTCGAGCTTGTCCAAGAGCTCATCGACCCGGTTCTTGAAGTCCTTCATCGACTCGAACTCGACCTCGAGCGCCTTGGCCTGCGCCATGATCGCGTCCGCCACGCCCGTATTGATACCGCCCAGCCCCAACAGGCCAGGCGCCGACTCCTCTGCCACGATGGCCTCCCCGACTCCCCGTAATCCCCGGGGTCGCGGCGCTTCCGCCGCGGCCCCTCCCCGTTCGCACCCGTTCAATCGCGCACGTACTACGTCTTACCGATCACTCTAGCGACCGGCACCGACAGTCCCAACCTCGGGGTTGCACGTGCAATGCGGGTCACACGGTCACGAGTTGGGCGTTGCGACCGCCGCCGAGGGGCGGATCGGGAGCCTGTTCACCGGGCGGCCCGTGGCCGAACGTACCGCTGAGGCTACCGCCGCCGGGGCCGTCACCACAGGGATCGCGCTCGCCGCCTTCGCGCCGAACGGGGCCACCACGTCCCGCTCTTCGACCAGTTTGACGATCCGGACCACCGGCGCGTCCAGCGACGTCGGCAGCGCATAGCCCGTCAGGTCGGGGTGGCGGACCAGGCCCGACACCGACCGGAGGTTCTCGCTCAGCGCCGCGCCCACGCCCTGCGTGACGCCCGCCTCGATACGGGCCTCCAGCTGGCGGGGGTTGAGGATGCGGCCCACGTCCTGGGCCACTGCGAGTTCCACGACCCGCACCGAGCCCAGTTCGATGTCCACGTCCACCACCGCGCGGATCGCGCAGAACGCCAGGCCCACGAAGGCGTCGCCCTGCCCGTCGCCGTCCAGGGGCTCCGTCGGATGGGGGCGGCACTGGGCCGTCGCCCAGAGTTCCTTGCCCGCCATGGCCTCGGAGACCGTCGTGGAGAAGGCTCCGTCGTACGAGGTGACGCGGCCGTCCTGGATCTGCAGGAGTTCCGTCGACATGCCCAGCTTGTGGGCCATCGGCTGGAGGAGTTGCGTGCGGACCATTTTTGCCGCGCGCTCCACCGCGCCACCCGAGACCCACGTGTGGCGGCCGTGCGCCGCCGGGCCCGCCGGCGGCTGGTCCGTGTCGACCGGGGCCGTCACGACCTCGTCCACGCCCAGCGTCTCCTGCACGATCTGGCGGGCCAGCGTGGCGAAGCCCTGGCCGGTGTCCACGGCCGCGCAGATCACCGTCGCCACCCCGTCGACGACCTTGACCGTCGCCGTCGAGACCTCGTCCGTGCCCTCCGCGCCGAGCATGTGGACCATGCCCACGCCGTACCCGACCCCGCGCCGCACCGCGCCCGGCTCGCCCGCGCCCTCCGGGCCGCCCGGCAGCAGCCACTCCTCCTCCGGGGTGTCCTTCGGTAGCGAGGGGAGCGGGTAATCGCGTACCGCACGCAGGAGTTCCGCCACGGGGGCCGGGCAGGTGACCGTCTGGCCCGTCGGGAGCAGGTCGCCCGTCGCCAGTACGTTGCGCAGGCGCAGCTCCGCGCCGTCGATGCCGAGGGCGGCCGCGAGCTTGTCCATCTGGCCCTCGTACGCGGCGCAGACCTGCATCGCGCCCTCGCCCCGTACGTGGCCCGACGGCGGGTTGTTCGTACGGACCGCCCAGCCCTCGACGAAGGCGTGCGGCACGACGTACGGGCCGCAGGCGAACGCCACCGCCGCGGCCAGCGACTCGGAGGACGAGTCGGCGTAGGCGCCGGCGTCCATCAGGATCTGGGCCTCGACCTTGACCAGCCGGCCCTCCGCGTCCGCGTGGTGGCGGTAGCGCAGCAGCGTCGGGTGGCGGTGGGTGTGGCCGAGGAAGGACTCCTCGCGGGTGGCGGCCAGCTTGACCGGGTAGCCGGTGCGCAGGGCGAGCAGCCCCAGCGGCAGCTGGAAGGCGGCGTCCTCGCGGTCGGCCGTGGCGCCCGGGACGCCGGTCACCACGACCCGTACCCGGTCGGGTTCGAGGCCGAAGCAGGCCGCCGCCAGGTCGCGGTCCAGGTGCGGGTCGGTGGAGGCGGTGTAGATCTCCACGCCGCCGTCGGGCCGCGGCACGGCCAGACCGGCCTCGGCGCCGATGGGTGCGGGGTCCTGGCGGCCGATCCGGTACAGGCCCTCGACGACGACCTCGCCGGTGGCCTCCGGGTCGCCGTAGCGGAGCGGGATGTGCCGGATCAGGTTGCCGTCGGGGTGCAGGGCGGGGGCGCCGAAGGCCTGCTCGGGGTCCGTCACCGCGTCGAGCAGCTCGTACTCGACGGCGATCGCGGCGGCGGCGAGGCGGGCGGTGTCCGGGTGGTCGGCGGCGACGGCGGCGATGGGCTCGCCGTGGTGGCGGACGACGTCGTGGGCGAAGACGGGCCGGTCGGCGATGCGGCGGCCGTGCGTGGTGGCGCCGGGGACGTCGGCGTGGGTGACGACGGCGCGCACGCCGGGCATGGCGGCGGCCGCGGAGGTGTCGACGGAGAGGATGCGGGCGTGGGCGTGCGGGGAGCGCAGGACGGCGGCCCAGAGGAGGCCCTCGGCCCACAGGTCGGCCGCGTACGGGAAGGTGCCCTCGCTCTTGGCGCGCGTGTCGGCGGCGGGCACGGAGGCCCCGATTCCGCGCGGCACCTCCTGCTCGCCCGCCTCGGGCGGCGCGGCGGCCGAGGCGCCCGCGGAGACCGATACCGTCGTCGTGGCCGTGGCCGCGTCGTGCCCGCTCACGCCATGCCTCCGTTGTGGTGGATCCCGCCCTCGCCGGGCGGCGCCTGGTGCGGAATACGCGCCTCCGCGCCAGAGCCGTTCCCGGCCCCGCTCCCGGTAGCGTCGGCCGAGGCTGAGGCCGACGCCTCACGCTCGGCGACGACCTCGCGGACGGCCTCGATGACGCCCTTGTAGCCGGAGCAGCGGCACAGGTTCCCGCACAGGGCCTGCCGGGTCTCCAGCTCGCTGGGGGCGTGGTTGCCCTCCAGCAGGTCGTGGATGGTCATGGCCATGCCGGGCACGCAGAATCCGCACTGCACCGCACCCGACCTGCACAACGCCTGCTGCACGTCCGAGAGTTCCCCGCCCCCGGCGAGCCCCTCCACGGTCCGGACCTCGCTGCTCGCCGCCGTCGCGGCCGGCACCAGGCAGGAGGCGACGAGCCGGCCGTCGACCTGCACCGCGCACGCCCCGCATTCGCCCTGCGAGCAGCCGTCCTTGGCGCCGGCGAGGCCGAGGCGCTCGCGCAGCACGTAGAGCAGGGACTCGCCGATCCACGCGCCGGTGACGGGCCGGTCGGCGCCGTTGACGCGCAGGACGTAGGAAGCCAGCGGGTGCTCGTGATGGGCGACGGCCTCGGCAGTCGCGTTTTCTTCGTACGTCGGCCCCTCGGCCGGGAAACCTTCGGCGCTTCCCGCATCCGGCGTCGCCACAGCGATGTCCGCGGTGTCCGCAGTCGGCATTCCCGGAGCCCCGGCTTCGCCGAAGCCGCCCCCGAGACCCCGCCCGTCCGTGTCGGCGGGCTCCGCGGCGGGCTCCGCCGTGAACCCGTGCTCACTGCCCGGCCCGGACTCCGCCCCGGCGGGGCCGTGCCCGTGGCCGGATGCCGTGAACCCGTGCCCGTCGGTGTCCCCGGGCTCCCCGAAGCCACCGGCGACGCCGCCGACCCCCGGACCGCCCGACAGCGCGTACTCGGCAGCCGCGACGGGCGTCGCCGCGCGCTCCCGATCCGCGTCGGCGCGCGAAGCCACCTCGGCGGCCTCCGCCCCCGGATGCGGCCGTTCCGCCGTGACCGGCGTCGGCGCCGGGCCGTGGGCGGCCTCGATGTCGTGCGGAGCCGGATGCACCGGCTCCGGCTCCGGCGCCTCCGGGAGCGTGCCCACGCCGGGTCCGCCCAGTACACGGGGGCCGCGCCCGGGGCCGCCGACGCCGGGGCCGCCGAGCCGCCGCAGGACCCCGCCCGAGGTGCCGGTGTCGCCCGCGTCGGGCCGCGCCTCGGGCAGCACGCCCGAGCTCATCGCGGCATCCGGACCCGGACGCGCGGCTGCCGCCGCCTCGAAGTCGGGATGGGTCGCCCAGGGGGCCGCCGCGCCGCCCGGCAGCGTCGCCGGAGCCTGGCTCCAGTCGGCCGCCGCGGCACCGAGGCGGAACTCCCCGGTCTGCTCGGGCAGTTCCGGGAGGGTCCACTGGCCGGTGGTCACGGGCTCGGAGTCCTGGACCGCCTCCGGGAACCGCCACTCGGCGGTCGCACCGGAATCGTGCGCACCCTCGGCCGAAGCCGATAGCTGACCCGATACCTGACCCGGCGCCGAACCCGGCACCTGACCCGAAGCCATGGCCTGGCCCGAACCGGGCGCCTGGCCCTGCTCGGCACCCGAAACCCGGACGGGATCCTGACCCGCGCCCTCGAACGCCGCCGCCACGGAGGCCGGAATCGGGATCGAAGCCGGGATCGGCCCGCCGACCGGCGCGGGCGTCGGCGTACCAGCACCAGCACCAGCACCCGCGCCACCGGAAGCACCCGCACCGCCACCGGTGTGCGGCGCCGTGCCCGCCTCCGGCCACTGCACCGGAATCGTCCACATCCCCGTCGCCGCCGGATCCGCACTCGCCGAACCCAGCGGCACGATCATCGGCGGCGGCACGTAGCCGTGCCCGGGCGCCGCGAGCGGCTCCCCGGTGCCGAGCGCGTCCAGCATGTCCTGCGGCAGCTTCACGAAGGCCGTCGCGTCGGAGTCGTACTCGCCGCCCTGCGGGACCGGCTCCCAGCCCCAGCCGGTGCCGGTGTGGCCCGCGGGACCCGCGTCCCCCGTCGTTCCGCTCACGTTCTCGTTCTCACTCATGAGGTCAGCGCCCTCCCCAGGGCCCTCCGTGCCAGCACGGCGACCGTCCGCCGCAGATGCAGTACCCCGGGTGCCACCGGTTCGCCCTGGTCGGGCACGCAGGCGGCCGCGACGTACTCGCCGAAGGCCTCCAGCGCCTCGGGAGCCAGGGTCCGCTCCCCGTCCCAGTCGATCAGCGAGGCCACCCACTGCTCGGCCTCCAGCGGCCGCAGCGGCATGGGCGCGACCGCGCCGATCGCACAGCGCACACCCCGGCGCGCGGGATCCAGTACGAGCCCCACGGACGCCACCGCACGCCCCGGGCCCGTACGCCCCGTGGCCTTCAGGAAGACCTGCGGCGCGTGCAGCAGCGGGACCCGTACGAAGCCGATCAGCTCGCCGGGCCGCAGCATCTCGCGGCCGGCCAGCAGGTGCGAGACCGGGATCTCCCGGCGCGAGCCGCCCGGGCCGTGGATGACGAGGATCGCCTCCAGCGCCGCCAGTACGGGCAGTGCGTCGCCCGTCGGCGCGGCGGTGGCGATGTTGCCGCCGAGGGTGCCGGCGTTGCGGATCTGCGGGGGCCCGGCGGCCCGCGCGGCCGCCGCCAGCGCGGGGATCAGAGCGGCGAAATCCGGCCGTCCCATCCGCGCGTGGGTGAGCCCGGCGCCGAGCAGCGCGTGCCCGTCCTGGTACTGCCAGCCGCGGATCTCGTTGATCCGGCCCAGGCCCACGAGCGCGGCGGGCCGCAGCAGCCCGGCGTTGACGGAGGCCATGAGGTCGGTGCCGCCGGCGACGGGCACGGCGGCGGGCATGGCGGCGAGTGCCGCCACGGCCTCGTCGAGCGAGGCCGGCAGCGTCACGGACTGCGCCGCTTGCGGCGCCTGAGATGAATGCAGTGCATGCGGTGCGTGCGTGGTCAACCCAGCTGCCCCTTCCCGATGTCCCGGTCCCGGCGCTCACGCCTGTCCGCCGTACGGTACGTGCTCACCGCCGGGACGTGGCAACTCTGGCACATCTTCCCCACCGCCCGGCGCGAGGGTCCGGCGGGCGCCCCCTGGAGCTTCAGGACGTCCGGTTTCCCCCGTATCCACCGAATCAACCGAATCGATTCAGATCCGCCGAATCCCCCGAAATCGAGCAAGAGTTCCTGACCGCCCCCAAGAACGAAGGACGTCCCGGAACCCTCGGGAGTTCCGCAGAAGTCCGAAGAGTTCCGATCGGCGCCGAAACAGTACGGAAAGGTTCCGGCCACCTCCGGCCAACCCCCTGTCACCCCCTGCCGCCCTCTGCCGCCCCCGTCGTCCCTGCCGCCCCCCATTCGCCCTCCGACCGCCCCGCCCGCATCACACGTTCGGGGGCTCCCCCTCGATCGGCCGTCCGAGCACCCCCGGCCGCCGCTGCCACGGCAACGGCCCGCCCGGCGGCCGGTAGTCGACGCCGAGCGCGTCGAGCCGCCGGTAGTGCCCGCCCATCCGGGCCTCGAAGCCCGCGTAGTCCCGCTCGCCCGGCTCCGGCAGCCGCGACCACACCACCTCGGCGAAGGCCGCCAGCCGCGGGAACACCTGGTAGTCCACCCGGCCCTGGTTCTCCATCACCTCGGTCCACACGTTGGCCTGCGCGCCCAGTACGTGGGACGCGGCCTGCGGCGACAGCTTCGGCGGCACCGGCTCGAAGCGGTACACGTCCTCCAGCGAGCGCACGTACCCGATCGGCATCGGCTCGTCCCCGCCGCCCGCCTGACGGTGGTCCAGGTACACCTGCTGCTCGGGGCACATCACCACGTCGTGCCCGGCCTCGGCGGCGGCGATCCCGCCCGCGTACCCGCGCCACGAGGAGACCGCCGCCCCCGGCGCGAGCCCGCCCTCCAGGATCTCGTCCCACCCGATCAGCCGCCGGCCGCGCTCCGCGAGCCAGCCGTCGAAGTGCCGGATGAACCAGGACTGGAGCCCGTCCTCCCCGTCCACCCCCAACTCCCGGATCCGTTCCTGCGCGAGCGCCGACGCGCGCCACTGCCCCTTGGGGCACTCGTCGCCGCCCACGTGCACGAACGGCGAGACCTCCGCCGGGAACAGCTCCAGCAGCTCCTCGAAGACCCCCTCGTAGAAGCGCAGTACGGCCTCGGTCGGCGCGAGCACGTTCTCGTTGATCCCCCAGTCGTCCCACACCTCCAGCGCGCCGGTGTCCACGACGTCGGTGTTGCCGAGCTCCGGGTACGCGGCGATCGCGGCCTGCGAATGCCCCGGTACGTCGATCTCCGGAACCACCCGCACGTGCCGTTCGGCGGCGTACGCGACGATCTCGCGGATGTCGTCCTGCGTGTAGAAGCCGCCGTGCGGGGTCTCGTTCCACAGCGGCGAGGCCCGGTGCCCCCAGCGGCTGCGCGGCCGCCACGCGCCGACCTCGGTGAGCCGCGGGTGGCGTTTGATCTCGACCCGCCAGCCCTGGTCGTCCGTCAGGTGCAGGTGCAGCACGTTGAGCTTGTGCGCGGCGAGCAGGTCGACGTACCGCAGCACCCCGTCCTTCGGCATGAAGTGCCGGGCCACGTCCAGCATCATGCCGCGCCAGCCGAAGCGGGGCGCGTCCTGGATCCCTCCCACCGGCAGCCGCCAGGCGCGCCCCGGCGCCGTGGGCGCGCGCCGGTGGGCCTCGGGCCCGAGCAGCTGGCGCAGCGTCTGCGCGGCGTAGAAGAGACCCGCCGGGCCGGCGCCTTCGAGCAGGACCTCGCGCTGGGCGACGTGCAGCTCGTACGACTCCGCGCCGACGCTGTGGGCCAGGTCGGGGCGGAGCACCAGCCGGATCACCGTACGCCCGCCGTACGCCTCCCCCGCCTCCCCCTCCTCCCCCGCGGCCGGCGCGGGCAGCTCCCAGCCGGTGGCCGCGCCGAGCTCGCGGCGCAGCCAGCGGGCGGTGGCCTCGGCGCCGGGGCCGACGTGGAGCAGCGGATCGTCCAGTACGCACTCGCCGGCGTCGCGGGCGAATCGCGCGTACCGCGGCTCCGGAATCAACTCGGGCATGGCCTCGGCCCCTCCACCGTCCAGCCGTTGCGCGATGCGCAACGCGCGTTCCACAAGGCGCCCGGCGCCCGTGCGGCCGACCCTAGTCCGCCCCCCGCGCACGGCAAAGGCCCCCGGACGCGCATCAGCGCATCAGGGGGCCTTCGAGGGCCTCGGTCCCGCCAAGGAGGGGCCGAACGGGCCGAACGGACCGGACAGCTCGGGCCGAACGGACCGAACCGGACCGGACCGGACCGGACGGAACCGGACCTACTTGTCCTTGCCGCCCTTGTCCTTGTCCCCGCCGGGGCCCATGGACTCGTAGATCTCCTTGCACATGGGGCAGACCGGGTACTTCTTCGGGTCCCGGCCCGGTACCCACACCTTGCCGCACAGCGCGACGACGGGGGTCCCGCCGAGCGCGCTCTCCATGATCTTGTCCTTCTGGACGTAGTGGGCGAAGCGCTCGTGGTCGCCGTCGCCGTGGGACACCTGCGGCGTCGGCTCTACGAGGGTCCCCGTACCAGTCCCGCGCTCGGGCTCAAGAGTGCTCATAAAAGCCAGGGTACCGACCCGTGCGCGGGTCAGTTGAGCGACGGGTCGTCGGGATACGTGGCGACCATCGCGAGCTCGCTGCGCTGGCGGCGCAGCACCGCCCGCCACAGCCTTTCGGGATCCGGGTACGACACGTCCCCGGGCTCCGATTCCACGACGTACCAGGCGCCGTCGCCGACCTCGACCTCCAGCTGGCCCGGGCCCCAGCCCGAGTAGCCGGCGAAGATCCGCAGCGAGCCGAGGGCCGCGGCCAGCAGCTCCGGCGGGGCCTCCAGGTCGACCAGGCCGATCGCCCCGTACACGCGGCGCCACCCGAGCGGCCCCTCCTCGCCGGGGATGACCGCCACGCCGAGGGCCGAGTCCAGGCCCACCGGCCCGCCCTGGAAGACGACCCCGGGATCGCCGGCCAGGGTCGCCCAGGGCAGCAGGATGTCGCCGACCCCCACGGGGGTGGGCCGGTTGAGGACCACGCCGAGCGAGCCCTGCTCGTCGTGGTCGAGCAGGAGCACCACCGCGCGGTCGAAGTTCGGGTCCGCGAGGGCGGGGGTGGCCACGAGCAGCCGCCCTGTGAGGGAGGACACCTCGGTCATGCCGACATGATCTCGCACAATCGCCCTTCAGGGGGAGCGGGCGGGCGCACCGGATCGCACGCAGTTCAGGGCGCACGGCAGCAGGGAGGAGCGCGCGCCGCCGGCGATGGCGGAATGCGACACTCCGCCATGAGGTGGGCACTGTGGGTGTTGTGGCTGATTCATGACAGTCCTACGGCCGCGTCAGCCTTACGAACAAGGGGGTGCTGCCCCTTACCCTTTTCCCTGGCCCCCTGCCCACCCTCCTCTGGCCTCGCCGGGGGAGCCCCTCTCCGGAACGCGAGATTCATGACCGGCACAGACAGAGACGACGTACTACTTGTCCATGGCGGTACCCCGCTCGAGGGCGAGATCCGTGTCCGCGGTGCGAAGAACCTCGTGCCCAAGGCCATGGTCGCCGCTCTGCTCGGCAGCGGACCCAGCCGGCTCCGCAACGTTCCCGACATCCGCGACGTCCGCGTCGTACGCGGGCTGCTCCAGCTGCACGGGGTGACCGTTCGCCCCGGCGAGGAGCCGGGTGAGCTCGTACTCGACCCGACGCACGTCGAGAGCGCGAACGTCGCGGACATCGACGCGCACGCGGGTTCGTCGCGCATCCCGATCCTGTTCTGCGGCCCGCTGCTGCACCGCCTCGGCCACGCCTTCATCCCGGGCCTCGGCGGCTGCGACATCGGCGGCCGGCCGATCGACTTCCACTTCGACGTGCTCCGCCAGTTCGGCGCGACCATCGAGAAGCGCGAGGGCGGCCAGTACCTGGAGGCCCCGCAGCGCCTTCGCGGCTGCAAGATCCGCCTGCCCTACCCTTCGGTCGGCTCGACCGAACAGGTGCTCCTGACGGCCGTCCTGGCCGAGGGCGTCACCGAGCTGAGCAACGCCGCGGTGGAGCCGGAGATCGAGGACCTCATCTGCGTCCTGCAGAAGATGGGCGCCATCATCTCCGTGGACACCGACCGGACCATCCGGATCACCGGTGTCGACCGCCTCGGCGGCTACAACCACAAGGCGCTCCCGGACCGCCTGGAGGCCGCCTCCTGGGCTTCCGCGGCGCTGGCGACCGGCGGCAACATCTACGTCCGCGGGGCGCAGCAGCGCTCGATGATGACGTTCCTGAACACGTACCGCCGCGTCGGCGGCGCGTTCGAGATCGACGACGAGGGCATCCGCTTCTGGCACCCGGGCGGCCCGCTCAACGCGATCGCGCTCGAGACGGACGTGCACCCCGGTTTCCAGACCGACTGGCAGCAACCGCTGGTGGTCGCCCTGACCCAGGCCGCGGGCCTCTCGATCGTCCACGAGACGGTCTACGAGTCCCGTCTGGGATTCACCTCCGCGCTCAACCAGATGGGTGCACACATCCAGCTGTACCGGGAGTGCCTGGGCGGCAGCGCCTGCCGGTTCGGGCAGCGCAACTTCCTGCACTCGGCGGTCGTCTCCGGCCCGACGAAGCTGCAGGGCGCCGACCTGGTCATCCCCGACCTGCGCGGCGGGTTCTCGTACCTGATCGCGGCGCTGGCGGCCGAGGGCACCTCGCGGGTCCACGGCATCGACCTCATCAACCGCGGCTACGAGAACTTCATGGAGAAGCTCGTGGAGCTGGGAGCCAAGGTCGAGCTTCCGGGCGGCGACCTCGTCTGAGCCGTACGGCCGACCGAAAGCCCCCCGGGCCCACCAGGGTCCGGGGGGCTTTCGCATGCGCTCACCGGCCCGCACGCGGCCGTTCACCGGCCCGCACGCGGCCGTTCACCGGCCCGTACGAGGCCCTCGCGGCCCGTACGGCGCCGCGGCCCGGCAGAACCCCGCAGAACCCCGGCGGGACCTCGGCGGGACCCCGGACAGGCCGAAGGGCGGCCTCCCCGCCCGGGGATGGCCGCCCTTCGCCAGTACTGCGTACTGCTCCGCCGCTCCGAGGGCCCGTACGGGCCCCGGTACGGGCAGGACTTACTTGCCCTTGGCGGCTTCCTTGAGCTTGGAGCCCGCGGAGACCTTCACGCTGTAGCCGGCCGGGATCTGGATGGGGTCGCCGGTCTGCGGGTTGCGCGCGGTGCGAGCGGCACGGTGGGTGCGCTCGAAGGTCAGGAAGCCGGGGATGGTGACCTTCTCGTCGCCCTTGGCGACAATCTCGCCGACGGTCTCGGCGAGCGCGGCCAGAACGGCGTCGGCGTCCTTGCGGGTCACCTCGGCGCGCTCGGACAGAGCGGCCACCAGCTCACTGCGGTTCATGTTGTACTCCCGTGTTCAACTTGCCTTAGAGGCGTGAGATCGAAGCCGATGCTGCCAGGGCCCTCGGACAGTCCCCGGACCCGGGTCTGAACGTCAGACCCTCTCGCCCGGTTACGCATCCTGCCCCCACCAGCGGCGGGAAAGCCAATCCGGCACCCGCCAGGGTCACACGAAAAGCGCCACAGTCACGCCGCGGTGACGCTCCGTCCGCACTTGGTGGATGCGGACCGCGGACCTCGCGGGCATCCCCGCAACCCTAGAGGCGGCCCGCCGGGCCCGCATCTCGCGACGCGCCGGGATCGGCAAGCCGTGAGGGCCGTCACAGCGGCGGCCGGACCCGGCGCGGCTTCGCCCGACACCGCGTCAGTTCGCCGAGGCGGCCTTGCGGACGGCTCCGGCGACCGCGCCGGCCACCTTGTCGTTGAACACCGACGGGATGATGTAGTTGGCGTTGAGCTCGTCCTCGCCGACGACGTCCGCGAGCGCGGTCGCGGCGGCCAGCATCATGTCCGTGTTCACGGTGCGGGACTGGGCGTCCAGCAGGCCGCGGAAGACACCCGGGAAGACCAGCACGTTGTTGATCTGGTTGGGGAAGTCGGAGCGGCCGGTGGCCACGACGGCGGCGGTCTGGCGGGCGACGGCCGGGTCCACCTCGGGGTCCGGGTTCGCGAGCGCGAACACGATCGCACCCTCGGCCATGGCCGCGACGTCCTCGCCGGACAGCACGTTGGGGGCGGAGACGCCGATGAACACGTCGGCGCCGACCACGGCCTCCTTCAGAGTGCCCGTGTAGCCCTCGGGGTTGGTGTTGTCGGCGATCCAGCGCAGCGGGGAGTCGGCGGCCGCGTCGACCAGGTCGTTGCGGCCCGCGTGGACGACACCGTGGATGTCGGCGCTGACGACGTTCTTCACGCCGGCCGCGAGGAGCAGCTTGAGGATGGCCGTACCGGCCGCGCCGGCGCCCGACATGACGACCTTGACGTCGCCAACCGCCTTGCCCACCACGCGAAGTGCGTTGGTGAGGGCGGCGAGGACGACGATGGCGGTGCCGTGCTGGTCGTCGTGGAAGACGGGGATGTCGAGGGCCTCGCGCAGGCGGGCCTCGATCTCGAAGCAGCGCGGCGCGGAGATGTCCTCCAGGTTGATGCCGGCGAAGCCCGGGGCGATGGCCTTGACGATCGCGACGATTTCGTCGGAGTCCTGGGTGTCGAGGCAGATCGGCCAGGCGTCGATGCCGGCGAAGCGCTTGAAGAGGGCCGCCTTGCCCTCCATGACGGGCAGCGCGGCCATCGGGCCGATGTTGCCGAGGCCCAGTACCGCGGAGCCGTCCGTCACGACTGCGACGGAGTTGCGCTTGATGGTGAGGCGGCGCGCGTCCTCGGGGTTCTCGGCGATGGCCATGCACACGCGGGCGACGCCCGGGGTGTAGATCATCGAGAGGTCGTCGCGGTTGCGGATGGGGTGCTTGGACGCCATCTCGATCTTGCCGCCGAGGTGCATCAGGAAGGTTCGGTCGGAGACCTTGCCGAGGCTGACGCCCTCGATGCCGCGCAGCTTGCCGACGATCTCGTCGGCGTGCGCGGTGGAGGTCGCGGCGATGGTGACGTCGATACGGAGCTTCTCGTGACCGGAGGCGGTCACGTCGAGGCCGGTGACCGACCCACCGGAAGACTCCACGGCGGTGGTCAGCTGGGAGACCGCGGTTCCGCTCGCGGGCACTTCCAGGCGGACCGTCATCGAGTACGAGACGCTGGGCGCCGTTGCCATGGCCGTGTTCCTCTTCTGTCCCTGGTTTTTTGTACACACACAGGGCCCCACGCACGGCAGGTGCGGCAGGACCTGTTGTCCGATCGTCCCACCTACCAGCCAGTACAAGGTAACCAGCTACAAATTTCGGAAAGACACTTCCACCATACGAGATAGATCAGGTGCGCGGAAGCGTAGGCCCGTACGAAAAAGGTCCGCGCCCCCCGGAATCCGAGGGGCGCGGACCTGTATGAACGTCTATGACACCGACCCGCCATGCTCGCCTCGCGGCAAGTGGTCGCTCTAAGCGACGAAGGTTGGGCCCGGGGGCTTGGATCGAGTCGGTGCCGCACCCAGGCTAACAAAGGATCGCCGGAAGCGATCCCCCTCCAGGGGGTTGACCTCGTCTCACCACGCGTGTGGCCGCGAGCCATCCGTGCCACGTGGTCCCACGGAGCGCGGACCCGCGCGGCCTACGGCTTCAGCAGCGCCGGCACCCCGTCCTCGCCGGGCTCGTCGCGGCCCGCGGAGACCACCGTCAGCTGCTGCGTCGCGCGGGTCAGGGCCACGTACAGCACCCGCAGGCCCGCCGGGGACTCTTCCGCGATCTCCGCCGGGGAGACGACCACCGTGGCGTCGTACTCCAGGCCCTTGGCCTCCAGGCTGCCGAGCGCGACCGCCCGCTCCCCCAGGTCCGCCAGCCAGCCCGCGGCCTCCGCGCGCCGGTCCATGGCCACGACCACGCCGACCGTGCCGTCGACCTGCTCCAGCAGCCTGCGCGTCTCCTCGCGGACCGCCGCGCCCAGATCGCCGCCGGCGGCCGTGAAGCGGGGCTCCAGGCCCGTGGAGCGGACCGCCGTCGGCGGCTCCATGCCCGGCATCGCCAGCCGCAGCACCCGGGCCGCGACCTCCGCGACCTCCGCCGGGTTGCGGTAGTTCACGGTCAGGGTGAACCGCCGGCGCGGCCGGGAACCCAGGGCCTCGTCACGCGCCGCGGCCGCCTCCTCCGGGTCCGTCCACGAGGACTGCGCCGGGTCGCCGACCACCGTCCACGTGCCGTGCCGGCCGCGGCGGCCCACCATCCGCCACTGCATCGGCGTCAGGTCCTGCGCCTCGTCGACGATCACGTGCGCGTACTCGGTGCGCTCCGCCGCGATCCGCTCCGCCCGCTCCCACTGGGTCTCCTCGCGGGTCGGCATCAGCTCCTCCAGCCCGCTGAGCTGGTCGAGCGGGTCGAGCTGCCGCTTGCGCCTGGGCCGGGCCGGCGCGCCGAGCAGCAGCTGGAGCTCGTCCAGCAGCGCCACGTCGTGCACCGACAGCGGACCCTTGCCGTCCGGGCCCACCCGGCGCAGCGAGCGCGCCAGCTGGCGGGTCTCGCGCGGGTTGAGGACCCGCCGCGACCAGCGGCCGAGCCGGCGCTCGTCGGCCATCGCGGCGAGCACCCCGCGCGGGGTCAGCTCGGGCCACCAGGCGTTCAGGAAGTCGATGAACGCGTCCTCGGTGGAGATGTCCTCGTCGAACGCGGAGCGCAGCTCGGCCGCCAGCTCCGGATCGCTGTGCCGGCCGGTCCCGCCCGATCTCGCGTACAGGGCGTCGAGGAGCAGCTTGCGGGCGCGCGGGCGCAGCAGGTTCACCGGCGCGGTGCCGCTGAGCACGTTCTGCCGGATCCGGTTCAGCTCGTCGGCCTCCAGCTCCTGGCGCCGCCCGAAGGCCACGACGCGCAGCCGTTCCGGGGCGTCACCGAGTTCGAGCGCGCCCCGTACGGCCTTGTGGAGCACCTTGCGCATGCGCGAGGAGCCCTTGACGCGGGCCACGGCCGGTTCGTCGTACGTGGTCGCCTCGGCGCCGTCGACCAGCGAGCCGAGCGCCCGGATGGCGACCTGGCCCTCCTCGCCGAGCGAGGGCAGCACGCCCTCGGTGTACGCGACGAGCAGCGGGGTCGGCGAGACGATCAGGATGCCGCCGGAGTAGCGGCGCCGGTCCTGGTAGAGCAGGTAGGCGGCGCGGTGCAGGGCGACGGCGGTCTTGCCGGTGCCGGGCCCGCCCGCGACCTCCGCGACCGAGGCCGCGGGGGCCCGGATCACCATGTCCTGCTCGGCCTGGATGGAGGAGACGATGTCCCGCATCGAGTGCGTACGGGCCCGCCCGAGCGCGGCCATCAGGGCGCCGTCGCCGATGGCGGGCAGCTCCCGGCCGTCGAGGGAGGCGGTGATCTCGGGGCGCATCAGGTCGTCCTCGACGCCGAGCACCTTGCGGCCCTTGGAGCGGATGACGCGGCGCCGTACGACGCGGCCCGGGTCCTTGGGCGTGGAGCGGTAGAACGGCGCGGCGGCCGGCGCGCGCCAGTCGATGACCAGCGGCGCGTAGTCGGCGTCGAGCACGCCGATGCGCCCGATGTGGAGCGTCTCGGCGATGTCGGCGGTGAGGTCCCCGCGGATCGCGTCGTCGGCGGGCTGGACGGAGGTGTACGCGCCGTCGGGCCCGCGCTCCCCGTCCTTGCCGAGGACCAGGTCGATCCGGCCGAAGAGGAAGTCCTCGAACTCGTTGTTCAGCCGGTTCAGGTGGATACCCGCCCGGAAGACCTGCGCGTCGCGCTCGGCGAGCGCGCCGGGCGTGCCGACCTGACCGCGCTTGGCCGCGTCGTTCATCAGGAACTCGGCCTCGTCGATCTTCTCTTCGAGGCGGCGGTACACCTGGTCCAGATGCGTCTGCTCGACCGCGATCTCCCGATCGCGGACGGAATCCGCCGTGCTGTCGACAGCGGCATTCTGCGCGGCCACCAAGGCCCCCTTCTGATGTGCATGGGCGACCGTCAACCGTACGCGAAGCGGCACCCTGTCCGCACGCCCGTTCCGGTGACCGGGCGAAGATCACTGCCCGGCCGCCGCCCTGTCGCCACCCGATCGCTACCCGGGACGGGCCGCGAGGACCCTGCGGCGGTGCCGGGCGACCCGCTCGCGGTTGCCGCACAGCTCACTGGAGCACCAGCGCCGCCGGTGCCCGCGCGAAGTGTCCAGGTAGACCCGGGTGCAGCCGTCCCCCTCGCAGGAGCGCAGCAGGTCCCGCTCGCCGGGATCGGTGAGCAGTTCCACGGCGTCCCGGGCGACGGCGGCGAGCAGCGCACCGCATTCCACGCCGCCGCACAACTCCCGCACGAGGTGCCCTTCTTGGTCCTGTACGGCACACAGTCCCGGGGGTGGACCGGCGGCCAGCGCGTTGACCCGGGCCAGCGCGCCCTCGTCGGGACCGGCCCCGGCGAGCTCCGCCCGTACGAGGCTCCCCACATCGCGGCGCAGCGCCCGGAAGGCCTCCACCCAGTCGGGGCCCACCCGGGCGATCGGCGTCCGGTCGGGCACGAGCCCGGCTCCGGCGAGCCACAGCCGCAGCTCGTCGCCGTCTTGGATCTCCTCGGCGCCCGCGGGGGCGGCGAAGGTGGCCACCAGGTCCAGGCACACCCGCCCGGATTCGAACCACATGCCCGTCACCGCCTCTTGCCTGCGTGCCTCTCAGAGTGCCGGGCGCCGGGGCGATGCGGAACCCCCCGTACGGGGGCCAGGGCTCGCGTAGGACACCCCCTAGAGCGGCGGGTCGTCGTGGAGGAGGCGCTGGAAGAGGCGGTGGTCGCGCCAGGCGCCGTCGATGTGCAGGTAGCGGGGCGCGAGCCCGTACTGCTCGAACCCGGCCTTCGCCAGCACCCGCTGCGAGGCCACGTTGTCGACCAGGGTCCCGGCCTCGACGCGGTGCAGCCCGATCTCGTCGCGGGCGATCCGGCAGACCTCCTCGACGGCGGCGGTGGCCAGTCCCCTGCCGTGCCGGGCCCGGTCGACCCAGTAGCCGATGCCGCCGCTGCGGAAGGGCCCGAGGGCGATGCTGCCGAGGTTGATCATGCCGACGGGCGTGCCGGAGCCGGTCTCGACGAGCACGTAGGACGCGGTGCGCCCGGCGTCGCGTTCGGCGAGCAGCGCCTCGATCCGGGCGGCCTGCCCCGCCTCGGTGAAGAACACCTCGGACCGCCACGGCTCGAAGGGCGCCATGTACGCCCGGTTCCGCGTCAGCGTGTCGGCCAGCCCGGCGGCGTCCCCGACCCCGACGCCCCGCATCTCCACCCCGTCAATGATCACCAGGGCACGCTAACGAACCTCAGCACGCACATCCAGCCCCGCCGATTCCAGCCCCGCCGATTCCAGCCCCGCCGGCGTTTGAGGCGCCCTGACACTCACGGGGCCCGGGCGGAGCCCCGGGAGTGCCAGGGCCGCACCCGACCCCGTTCAACCGGCGGAGTCCGTGTGGCATTCACCCGCGTCCAGCGCCAGCCGGTACCCCCGCTTGACCACCGTCTGGATCAGGTTCGGCGCCCCCAGCGCCCCCCGCAGCCGTGCCATCGCCGTCTCCACGGCATGCTCGTCCCGCCCCGCCCCCGGCAGCGCCCGCAGCAGCTCCGGCCGCCCCACGACCCACCCCGGCCGGCGCGCCAGCGCCCGCAGCAGCGCCATCCCCGCCGGCGGCACCGGCCGCAGCTCCGCGTCCACCAGCACCGCGTGCCCCCGGATCTCCACCCGGTGCCCCGCCACCGGCAGCACCCGGGCCCGCCCCGGCAGCTCCTGGCACAGCAGCTGCACCAGCGGCCCCAGCCGGAACCGCTCCGGCTGCACGGTGTCCACCCCGCGCGCCTGCAGCGGCAGCGCCGTCACCGGCCCCACGCACGCCGACAGCACGTCCCCCCGCAGCCCCGCGAGCACCGCCTCCGTCATCCCCCGCTCCTCCGCCCGCGACAGCAGCGAAGCCGCCGCCGGAGCCGAGGTGAAGCTCACCGCGTCGATCCCGCCCCCGGCCACCGTGTCCAGCAGCCGGTCCATCGGCGCGAGGTCCTCCGGGGCCATCCACCGGTACACCGGGACCACGACCACGTCCGCCCCGCCGGCCCGCAGCGCCTCGACGAACCCGGGCAGCGGCTCACCGTGCAGCTGGAGGGCGATGCGCCGCCCGGCGACCCCGCCGGCCAGCATCCGGTCGAGCACCTCGGCGAGGGACTCCGACTGCGGGGACCACGTCTCCACCAGCCCGGCGGCCCGGACGGCCCCCTTCACCTTCGGCCCGCGCGCCAGCAGTTCGGTGGCCCGCAGCCGCGCCAGCAGCTCCTCGCCGACGCCCCAACCGTCGGCGGCCTCGATCCACCCGCGGAAGCCGATCGCGGTGGTGGCGACCACGGTGTCCGGCGCGCGGCCGATCAATTCCTTCGTGGCGGCGAGCAGTTCGCCGTCGTCGGCCAGCGGCACGATCCGCAGGGCCGGGGCGTGTACGACGGTGGCCCCCCGCCGGCGCAGCAGGGCGATCAGCTCGTCCGCCCTGCGGGCCGCGGTGACCCCCACGGTGAACCCCGCGAGCGGACCGGCCGCGGGAGCGGCCGTCGGGGCGGCGGCTGTGCGGGTGTCGTCCATGGTGACCTGCCTTGCCCAGTGGGTCGTCGTCACTTCGCGCGATCACGTGTCGCGAGAACGGAACCGAGCCTGTCAAGTCGGCGTGTCGGGCTCGGTTCCGCCGTATTTCGTGTCCGTAAACCGCCGTTACACCGATGTGAGCTGCGGCTTCGCCCCGGCGCCGGCCGCCGGGAGCACCGCGGGGGCGGGCCGGCGAAGGTATACCGCCCACGTCACCGCGCAGCAGGCCGCGTAGAAGCCGAGGAAGGTGACGAAGGCGGCCGTCCCGGACCCGGAGGTCGAGAACGCCTCCCGGAAGGCCAGGTTGATGCCGAGTCCGCCGAGGGCGCCGACCGCGCCGATGAGCCCCATGGCGGCTCCGGACAGCCGGCGCCCGTAGGCGGCCGCCGCCTCGCCGCCCATGCCCCGCGCCAGCGCCTTGGCCTGGAAGATGCCGGGGATCATCTTGTACGTGGAGCCGTTGCCGAGCCCGCTCAGCACGAACAGCGCGACGAATCCGACGAGGAAGACGGGCAGCGACTCCTCGGCCGAGGCGTATACGACGACCCCGGTCGCGGCCGCCATCGCCACGAACGTGGCGAGGGTGATCCGGGCGCCGCCGAACCGGTCCGCGAGGGCGCCGCCGACGGGCCGGATCAGCGAGCCGAGCAGCGGCCCGACGAAGGTGAGCGAGGCGGCCTGGAGCGGGGTGCGGCCGAACTGCGTCTGGAGGACGAGCCCGAAGGCGAAGCTGTAGCCGATGAAGGACCCGAAGGTGCCGATGTAGAGGAACGCCATGATCCAGGTGTGGGCGTCCCGGACCGCCTCGCGGACGGCGCCGCCGTCGTTGCGTACGGGCGCCAGGTTGTCCATCCGCAGCAGGGCCAGCACGGCCGCGGCCACGATCAGCGGCAGGTAGACCGCGAGCAGCAGCCGCGGGTGCCCGGCCCCGGCGGTCCCGATGACCAGCAGGGCGACGAGCTGCACCACGGGCACGCCGATGTTGCCGCCGCCGGCGTTCAGGCCGAGCGCCCAGCCCTTCTTCCGCAGCGGGAAGAAGGCGTTGATGTTGGTCATGGAGGAGGCGAAGTTCCCGCCGCCCACGCCCGTCAGCGCGGCGACGGCCAGGAAGGTGCCGTACGAGGTCCCCGGCTCCATGACGACCAGCGCGGCCGCGGTGGGCGCGAGCAGCAGCAGGGCGCTGACGACGGTCCAGTTCCGGCCGCCGAAGCGGGCGACGGCGAAGGTGTACGGCACCCGGACGAACGCGCCCACGAACGTGGCCGTCGCGATGAGGAAGAACTTCCCGGCCGGGTCGATCCCGTACGCGGGGCCCATGAACAGCACCATCACCGACCACAGGGTCCAGACGGAGAACCCGATGTGCTCGCTGAGCACGGAGTAGAGCAGGTTCCGGCGGGCGATGCGCTCCCCGGACTCCTTCCAGAAGCCCTCGTCCTCGGGTTCCCACCGCTCGATCCAGCGGCCCCCCTTGCGCGGTGCGGTCGTTCCGGTCATCACACGCCTCCACAGCTGTCGCGTCCGTGGTGACGACCGTAGGAACGGCGCGTTTCGGCCCCGGTCCCCACCGGATGACCGGTGGGAAACCTTGCACTCACGCGCCGCCGGGGCCGCCTGTGAGCGCGGCGGGGCGCCAGCTCGCCGGGGGCACGTCGAGCCAGCCGTGCCCGGCGGCGAGGGCGGCCGCGGCCTGGTGCAGCGCGTCGAGCCCGGGGTGGCTGAAACCCTTGCGCCACACCATCGACAGCGGGGACAGCGGTACCGGGTCGATCAGCGGCCGCTTCGCGCACCCGGGCAGGTCGAGGAAGTCCACGGTCACCAGGACCGGATGGCGGGTCTTGGCCATGACCCGGCGGAACTCGTCCTTCCCCATGGCCACGGGCGCGGGCGGCGCGAGTGCGATCCCGCGGCCCTCGAACAGCTCGCGGGCGAGCCCGGTCCACTCCAGGGTCCGCGGATTGCCGGCCCCGGCGTACACGGTCTCCCCGGCCAGCGCGTCCAGCGGTACGTCGGCCAGCGCGGCCAGCGGGTGCCCGTCGGGCAGCAGCACCGCGAGCGGTTCGTACCGTACGGGCCGGTGCGCGAGGCGGGCCCGCAGCGCCGGGTCCAGCCCGTCGGCGTAGCCGAAGGACACGTCGAGGCGGCCGGCGGCGACCTCCGCGGCGGCGTACGTCAGCCCGCTCTCGAAGCGGGCCATCAGCTCGCAGTCCGGGGCGAGTTCGCGGGCCCGCTCCAGCACGGTGCGGGCGGTGCTCGGCCCGTCGGTGTTGAGGTCGACGAGCAGCGGCCGGGGGCCCGCGGAGGCGAAGGCGGCGGCGAGCGCCTCGTGCGCGGCCAGCACCCGCCGGGCCAGGGGCAGCAGCCGCTCCCCGTCGGCGGTCAGCTCTACGGCGCGGGTCGTCCGTACGAACAGCCCCGCGCCCAGGGCGGTTTCGAGCCTGCGGATGTCGCGGCTCAGCGCCTGCTGGGCGACGTACAGGCGGGCGGCGGCGCGGGTGAAGTGCAGTTCCTCGGCCACGGCGACGAACCCGCGCAGCAGCCGGGGTTCCACATCACGGGGTATCACCCGGGGAGACTAACAACGGAAGCCGGTGAATGGCTCCGGAACAGGTGTTGGACGGCCGGGGACCCCGCGCCGGAGCCTTGGATCATGCCGCAGACCTCCTCCGCCCCCGCCCCGCTGATGACCGTGACCGGCTCGACGCTGGTGATCGCCCCCGCCCCGTGCCGCCGCCGGGCGCCGCGCACGCCGGGCCCGTACGGCAGGCTGTTCACGCTCCCCGGGACCCGGGCCTTCACGGCCGGAAACCTGCTGGCGCGCCTGCCCATGGGCATGTTCGGCATCAGCGCGGTCATGATGATCGCCGGCCAGCGCGGCTCGTACTCCCTCGCCGGCGCGGTCACCGCCACCGGGCTGGCCGCCACCGCGCTGGTCGCGCCGTGGACCGCCCGCCTGGTCGACCGGTACGGCCAGGCCCGGATCGCCGTCCCCGCGACGCTGATCGCCGTGCTCGGCTCGGTGGGGCTGGTCCTCTGCGTCCGCAACCACGCCCCCGCCTGGACCCTGTTCGCCTCGTACGCCGCCACCGCGACCACCCCCAACATCGGCGGCATGTCCCGGGCCCGCTGGACCCACCTGCTGCGCGGCTCCCCCGCCGCGCACCACACGGCGATGTCGTTCGAGCAGGCCGCCGACGAGCTGTGCTTCATGCTCGGTCCCGTGGTGGCGGCGTTCCTCTGCTCGGCCGCCTTCCCGGAGGCGGGCACCATCACGGCGGCCGCCCTGCTGCTGACGGGCATGCTGGTCTTCACGTCCCAGCGGGCCACGGAACCGCCGCCGACGCGGCCCGGCGGCGCCCCCGCCCCACTGCGCGGGCTGATGCCGTTGCTGGCGCTGTTCGTTCCCCTGGGCCTGCTGTTCGGCTCGATGGAGGTCACCTCGATCGCCCACCTCGGCGCCCGCGGCCTGGGCGCCGCCACCGGCCTGGTCCTGGGCCTCCAGGCGGCGGGTTCCTGCGCGGCCGGCCTGCTCTACGGCACCCTGCGCCCGCGCAGCCTGCGGACCTGCCTGATCGCCCTGAGCGCGGCCCTGGCCCTCCCCTGGGCGGCGGCGGCCACGGGCTCCCTCCCGCTGCTGGCCGCCGCCCTCCTCCTGGCGGGCATGGCCACGGCCCCGACGATGGTCACGGCGATGTCCCGCGTCCACGCCCTCGCCCCCGAGGGCCGCCTCAACGAATCGATGACCCTGGCGGTGACCGCCATCCTGGCGGGCATAGCCCTCGGCTCGGCCACGGCAGGCACCCTGATCGACCACCTGGGCCCGACAACCCCCTACGCCCTCCCTGCCGCGGCGGCCCTCCTGTCCCTACTGGTCCTCCCGACCCTCCAAACGGTACGGCTTTCCGGTACGACTCAAGTACCGTGAACTCGTACCACAACCGGAGGAGCGGACCATGTCCATAAGCGCCAGCGAAGCCAGGGCGACCCTGTTCCCCTTGATCGAACGCGTCAACACCGACCACGCCCCGGTGCGGATCACCTCCAAGAACGGTGACGCCGTCCTCATGTCCGCCGACGACTACGACTCATGGCAGGAAACCGTCTACCTGCTGCGCTCCCCCGCCAACGCCCAGCGGCTGACGGAGGCCGTCGCGCGCGACCGCGAGGGCGCGTCATCGGTCACCAAGAACATGGACGAGCTGAGGCAGTTGGCCGGAGGGGAGGAGTGAGGAGCGTTCACTTCGATCCGGCCGCCTGGGAGGACTTTCAGTTCTGGCTCTCCTCCGACCGGAAGACGGCCCGTCGGATCACCCGCTTGATCGGCGAGATCCAGCGCGACCCGTTCACCGGGATCGGTAAGCCCGAACCGCTGAAAGGCGAACTGTCCGGGTACTGGTCTCGCCGCATCGACGACGAACACCGACTCGTGTACCGGGCGGACGACAAGGAAGTGAAGGTGCTCAAGGCTCGGTACCGCTACTGATGCCGAGAGCCCGGGCCGGGCATGACGAAGGCCCCGCAGCCTGGCGGCTGCGGGGCCTTCGCCCACATGGGATGAGTGGAGATGGCGGGAATCGAACCCGCGTCCAACGGTGCAGAAGCAGGGCTTCTCCGAGCGCAGTCCGCTGCGCTTTTCTCAGCCCCGGAGATCACACGGACAAGTCTCCGACGGGCTCAGTCACTGTTTGGTTTCCCTCCAACCCCCGTGACCGGGGCTAGAGGTTTAGATCCCTAATTGACGCCAGGATCCGGACCGGGACCACTTCCGGGCTGACGCTCCTCACAGAGGCTTCAGCTCACTGTTATTAGGCAGCGAGGGTGAAGCGGGAGTTATCGCTCTTGGAGTTGGCGATTATTTTTTGCGACATGTGGTTAGCGAGATCATTGCCGCTTCCTCGGCTCGCTTCCCCTGCATCGACATCCGCTGTCGAAACCGATCATCCCCATGTTTTGTTTACAAGCTGCTCCGACCCCGGAGGGGCGGTGCTGACGCCATGGTACGCGAAGTGGACCACGGGATGCCAGGAGATTACAGCTGACCGCGCTCCTTGCGCTTCACGGCCGAGATCACCCGGTTCGTCTCGCGCGTGTCCTGCTTCTCCCGCAGGGTCTGGCGCTTGTCGTACTCCTTCTTGCCCTTCGCCAGCGCGATCTCGACCTTCGCCCGGCCGTCCTTGAAGTACAGCGAGAGCGGCACGATCGTGTTGCCCGTCTCGCCGGTCTTCGAGTCCAGCTTGTCGATCTCCTCGCGGTGCAGGAGGAGCTTGCGCTTGCGGCGGGCGCTGTGGTTGGTCCAGGTGCCCTGGCTGTACTCCGGCACGTGCACGTTGTAGAGCCAGGCCTCGCCGCTCTCCACCGACACGAAGCCGTCCACCAGCGAGGCACGGCCCTGGCGCAGGGACTTGACCTCGGTGCCCGTGAGCACGAGGCCGCACTCGTAGGTGTCGATGATCGTGTAGTCGTGCCGCGCCTTCTTGTTCTGGGCGATCAGCTTGCGCCCTTTTTCCTTAGCCATAGTGCGGTCATTTTCGCACTACGGACCCACCCCGAGGCCACCCAATACCGTGCGGGCCCGTTCCTCGACCCCGTCGCCCGCCGCCAGGTCCGGGGTGATGCCGCTGCCGTCGAGGCTGCGGCCCGCCGGGGTGCGGTACGTACCCACCGTCAGCTCCGCCACCGAGCCGTCCGGGAGCGGCGTCGGCATCTGCACCGAGCCCTTGCCGAAGGTCCTCGTGCCCACCGCCACCGCGCGGCCGCGGTCCTGGAGGGCGCCCGTCACCAGCTCGGCCGCGCTCATCGTGCCGCCGTCGACCAGCGCCACCAGGGGGCTCGCGGTGTCCCCGCCCGGGCTCGCGTACAGGGCGCGCTGGGCCCCCCGTACGTCGTACGTGGCCACCAGCCCGCCGTCCAGGAACGCCGAGGCGGCCGTCACGGCCTCGGTGACCAGGCCGCCCGGGTTGCCCCGCAGATCGAGCATGAAGCCGGCGCCGGGCGGGGCCGCGCGCACGGCGGCCCGGACCTGTTCGCCCGATCCGCGGCTGAAGGAGGCGACCTTGATGACGGTGATCCCGCCCGGGAGCTCCCGTACGGTCACGGGCTCGGTGTGCAGCTGCTCGCGGCGCAGGGTCTCGGTGAGGTCGGCGCCGTCCCGGGTGAGGTGCAGGACGACCGGGGTGCCGGCGCCTCCGCGCAGCAGGGCGACGACGTCGCAGACGCGCAGGCCGGTGACGGGGCGGCCGTCGACGCTCAGCAGCCGGTCCCCGGCGCGCAGGCCGGACCGGGCGGCGGGGCTGCCGGGCTGAACCCTCTCGACGGCGATGCGGTCGTCCCGGCGGCTCTCGATCCAGAGCCCGACGCCGGTCCAGCGGCCGTCGAGGTCGTCGGTGAAGGCGGCGTACTCGCCCTGGTCGTAGACCATGCCCCAGCGGTCGCCGCTGCGGCTGACCACCTCCTGGGCGGCCTTCTTGCCGGACTTGCCCTCGGCGGCGGCTTCGGCCGCGGCGCGGGCGACGGCCTCGCGGTCGGCGGTTGCGGTGTCCCGGGGAGCCTCGGGCACGGCCGCGGGGTTCTGCGTACCGGCGGCCGCTAACGCGCCGCCCGCCGCGCCCGCGGCGCCGACGGCGTCCGCGCGGTCCCAGCAGCCGGTGCCCGCCGCGGCGCCCACGGCGGCGACGAAGGCCAACGTCAAAGCGGCCCCGCGACGCAGGTCGCGGGGCCGGAGACAGAAGGCGGGAATACTCGGCAAGCCCAGCATGGCGCCGAGTCTAGGACAAGCCCCGTGGAGGCACGCCGGGTTGGGCGGACCTCACACGGGGCGCTTGTCACACCTTCAGGTACTTGCGCAATGCGATGAAGGCGGCCAGCGAGGGCATCAGCACTCCGATGACCAGCACCAACGGCAGCTTCGTCAACACGGAGTCCCAGCCGATGAAGTTGATCAGCTCCATCTTCGTCCGCAGCGAGGCGCCGTGGTCGATGACGAAGTACTGGCCGGCGCCGAGCATGCCGCAGGCGAACACGGCGCCGATGAGGCCCGCGAAGGCGGCCTCCATGATGAACGGCACCTGGATGTAGAAGCTGGAGGCGCCCACGAGCCGCATGATCCCCGTCTCCCGCCGCCGGCTGAAGGCGGAGACGCGCACGGTGTTGACGATCAGCAGCAGGGCCACGATCAGCATGATCAGCATGATGCCGAGGGCGGCCCAGTTGAGGTAGCCGAGCATCGTGAAGAGGTTGTCGAGCTCGGTGTGCTGGTCGGCGACCGACTGGACGCCGTCGCGGCCAGCGAAGGCGGTCGTGATGACCTTGTACTTCTCGGGCTGCTTGAGCTTCACCCGGAAGGAGTCGGGCATCTGGTCCGGGGTGATCACCGAGGCGAGCGCGGTGTGCCCGAAGCGCTCCTTGTAGTGCGTGTAGGCCTCGTCGGAGGACTCGTAGTGGACCGTCTCGACCAGGTCCATCTTCTTCAGGTCGGTCTCGATCTGCTGCTTCTGCTCGGGAGTGACCGCGCCCTTGGCACAGGCCTTGCTCCCGCTCTCGCTGGTGTCCTCCGCGTCGCTCTTGTTGCAGAGGTAGATCGAGACGTTGACCTTGTCGTACCAGTAGCCCTTCATCTTGCTCACCTGGTCGCGCATGAGCAGGGAGCCGCCGAACAGGGCCAGCGACAGGGCCACGGAGATGATGACCGCGAAGGTCATGGTGAGATTGCGACGGAGACCGACGCCGATCTCCGACATGACGAACTGGGCGCGCATGACGTCTCAAGGGCCTTTCAGTGCTGGTAGCCGTAGACGCCGCGCGACTGGTCGCGCACGAGTCGGCCCTGTTCGAGTTCGATGACGCGCTTGCGCATCTGGTCCACGATCTGCTGGTCGTGCGTGGCCATGATCACGGTGGTGCCGGTCCGGTTGATCCGGTCCAGCAGCTTCATGATGCCGACCGAGGTCTGCGGGTCGAGGTTGCCGGTGGGCTCGTCCGCGATGAGGAGGGCCGGCCGGTTGACGAAGGCGCGGGCGATGGCCACGCGCTGCTGCTCACCGCCGGAGAGCTCGCCGGGCCTGCGGTCCTCCTTGCCGCCGAGGCCCACGAGCTCCAGGACCTGCGGGACGGCCTTGCGGATCTCGCCTCTCGGCTTGCCGATGACCTCTTGGGCGAAGGCGACGTTCTCGGCCACCGTCTTGTTGGGGAGCAGGCGGAAGTCCTGGAACACGGTCCCCAGCTGGCGCCGCATCTGCGGGACCTTCCAGTTGGAGAGCTTGGCGAGGTCCTTGCCGAGGACGTGGACCTGGCCGTGGCTCGCCCGCTCCTCGCGCAGCACCAGCCGCAGGAAGGTGGACTTGCCGGAGCCGGAGGAGCCGACCAGGAAGACGAACTCGCCCTTCGCGATGTCCAGGGAGACATCTCTGAGTGCGGGGCGGTTCTGCTTCGGGTAGGACTTGGAGACGTTGTCGAATCGGATCACGGGTGCACCACGGTCGCCGGGAGTAGGTGTGCGGAGTCGGTGTGCGTGACCATACGCGAACGGGCGGGGGGTGGGGGCCCGGCGTCCGGAGTTGCCCGATATATCCCCTGGTCCGGGAGGGGATCGTTCCGGGATGGTCCGTGATTGCCCGGACGGGCCGCGCCGAATGTCGCCAGAGCTGGCACAGTGGTAGGGGAACGCAGTCGTTCCTTCGGACGTTGTTCAAGGTGTTCGTTGTTCAAGGGGACGAGAGGAGGAGAGCGCATGACGTATGACCGGCTCGTGTGCGCGAACTGCGCCGCGCCCGTCAGCCAGGGCCGCTGCCCGGTGTGCCGGGCCAACCGGGAGCGCCTCCAGCAGCAGGAGGGCCCCTTCGGCGGTCTGAACCCCCTGGCGCTCATCGTGCTCCTGGTGGTCCTTGTCGCGGCTCTGGCCCTGTTGGCACAGCAGACGGCGTAGCTCCCTCGCCGCGTCCCGATCATCGACGCAGACACATCGACGCAGACATACGGCGAAGGGCCCGGACACCTGAGGTGTCCGGGCCCTTCGTGCGTCAATGCGTCAATGCGTCAATACGTGCTTACGCGGTCTGCTCCTGCTGCTTGCGCCAGCGGATGCCGGCCTCCAGGAAGCCGTCGATCTCGCCGTCGAGCACCGCCTGCGGGTTGCCGACCTCGAAATCCGTCCGCAGGTCCTTGACCATCTGGTACGGGTGCAGGACGTACGAGCGCATCTGGTTGCCCCAGGAGCTTCCGCCGTCCTTGAGGGCGTCCATCTTGTCCTTCTCCTCCTGGCGGCGCCGCTCCAGCAGCTTGGCCTGGAGCACGTTCATCGCGCTGGCCTTGTTCTGGATCTGCGAGCGCTCGTTCTGGCAGGAGACGACGATGCCGGTAGGCAGGTGCGTGATGCGCACCGCCGAGTCGGTCGTGTTGACGCCCTGGCCGCCGGGGCCGGAGGCGCGGTACACGTCGACGCGCAGCTCGGTCTCGTCGATCTCGACGTGGTCGCTGGTCTCGACGACCGGCAGCACCTCGACGCCCGCGAAGGAGGTCTGGCGGCGGCCCTGGTTGTCGAAGGGCGAGATGCGCACGAGGCGGTGCGTGCCCTGCTCGACCGAGAGCGTGCCGTAGGCGTACGGGGCCTTGACGACGAAGGTGGTCGACTTGATGCCGGCCTCTTCCGCGTACGAGGTCTCGTAGATCTCGGTGGAGTAGCCGTGGCGCTCGGCCCAGCGCAGGTACATGCGCTGGAGGCGCTCGGCGAAGTCGGAGGCGTCGACGCCGCCGGCCTCGGCACGGATGTTGACCAGCGCCTCGCGCTCGGCGTACTCGCCGGAGAGCAGGGTGCGGACCTCCATCTCGTCCAGCGCCTTGCGTACGGAGACCAGCTCGGTCTCCGCCTCCGCCAGGGTGTCCGCGTCGTCCATCTCCTGGGCGAGGTCGAACAGCACCGCGAGGTCGTCGATGCGGCCGCGCAGGGTCTCGGTCTTGCGGACCTCGGCCTGGAGGTGCGAAAGCTTGCTCGTGATCTTCTGAGCGGCCTCCGGGTCGTCCCACAGGGACGGCGCGGCGGCCTGCTCCTCGAGCACGGCGATTTCTGCCCTCAGCTTGTCGAGGTCCAGGACGGCCTCGATCGACCCCATGGTCGAGGAGAGGGACTTCAGCTCTTCGGAAACATCGACGACTGCCACGGGTCCAGCGTAGCCGGTCCGCGGGCGGCACTGTCCGGGCAGGCCGGATCACCCGTTCTGGTGAGTGGGCGAACGGGCGTACCCTCACGGTATGACTCTGCTCCTCGTCAAGCGCCGCCATGTGGACCACATGCGTGTCACGACGACGAGCTGTCTGCCGCCGGACCATCCCCAAGCCTGATCCACCCCGATCCGACTTGGTCCTGTACGCGGCCCAAGCGGCTCCGGCGCCATCCCTGCCGGCGGCCCTCCCCATCCGCTGCCCCGACACCTCTGGGGAACAGGACCCCGTGACATCCGAAACGGAGCCGTCATGCCGTCCGCGCACCACGATCTCTCTGCCGATTCCGCAGTTCCCGCCCTTCCCGTCATCGACCTTTCCCAGGCCGACGACCCGGCCCAGCGGGGCGACTTCCTGAAGAAGCTGCACGCCGTGGCCCGGGACACGGGCTTCCTGTACCTCACCGGGCACGGGATCACCGAGGCGGAGACCGCCCGCATCCTTGAGCTGACCAGGGCTTTCTTCGCCCTGCCGGAGGCCGACCGGCTCGCGGTGAGCAATCTGAACTCGCCGCACTTCCGCGGGTACACCCGCATCGGCCACGAGCTGACCGGCGGGGCCTCCGACTGGCGCGACCAGCTGGACGTCGGCGCCGAGCGCCCGGCGCCGGCGCTGGGGCCGGACGACCCGGCGTACCTGTGGCTGGAGGGCCCGAACCAGTGGCCGGCGGCCCTGCCGGAGCTGCGGCCGGTGGTGCTGGAGTGGCAGGCCCGGCTGGCGGCGGTGGCCCACCGGCTGCTGCAGGAGCTGCTGACCTCGATCGGCGCGCCGTCCGACTTCTTCGACGAGGCGTTCGCGGACCGGCCGCACCTGCACACGAAGCTGATCCGCTACCCGGGATCCGCCCCCTCCGGGACCGACCAGGGGGTCGGGGCGCACAAGGACTACGGGTTCCTGACGCTGCTGCTGCAGGACTCGGTGGGCGGGCTCCAAGTACGGCAGGGGGACGGGTTCCTGGACATCCCGCCGCTGCCGGGGGCGTTCGTGGTCAACCTGGGCGAGCTGCTGGAGATCGCGACGGAGGGGTACCTGGTGGCCACGGACCACCGGGTGGTCAGCCCGCCGGGGGCGGTGGAGCGGTACTCGGTGCCGTTCTTCTACAACCCGCGGCTGGACGCGGTGGTCGAGACGGTGCCGGGCGAGTACCTGCGGTCGGCTCCGGGGGTCGCGCACGACGCGTCGAACCCGCTGCACGCGGAGTACGGCCGCAACGAGCTCAAGGGCTGGACCCGGGCCCACCCGTCGGTGGCCCGCCGCTGGCACCCGGAACTGGTCGAGGCGTAACCCCGGCCCGCGCAGCGGCCCCGGCCCGCTCGCCGGTCCGGTCCGGTCCGGCTGCAGGCCGGGTACGGCTACGGCTACGGCTTCGCCGGGGTCGAGTGCTTCGTGTCCTGGGGCGGCGCCTCGTCGCCGGACGCCGCCAGCCAGGTGCCCACGCCGAGCGCGGCGGCCAACACCACGGCCCCCGCCGTCAGGGCGAGCCGCCGCTTGCGGGCCGTCTCCGCACGGTGGCGGGCCGACCCCGGCCGGTGGCCGCCCGCAGGGCGCGGCACCCGGGCCGTGCCCAGCGCGCCCCCGGCCAGCTCGTCCGGTCCCGGAACCCTCATCGAGGTGTGCGTGTCCCGGTTCGAGTCGGTCGCGGAGCCCGGCACCAGCGGGACCACGCCACGCCGCCGCACCGGGTCCGCCTCCGAGACGGACTCCGCCGGCTCCGGATCCGGGTCCGGTTCGTACGGCTCGTCCACGTCCAGCGGCGGCATCCCGGCCAGGAGCGGGAGCAGGTCCCGCAGCCGGGCCGAGAGCTCCGAGGCCCGCAGCCGTGAGGCCGGCGCCTTCGCCAGGCACTGCACGATCAGCTGCCACAGCTCGTCCGGGATCCCGGGGAGCGGGACCACCGTCTCCGTCACGTGCCGCCGCAGCACCGCGCCCGGGTGCCCGCCGCCGAACGGCGTGAAACCCGCCAGCAGCTCGTACAGCACGGTGGCCAGGGCATATATGTCAACCGCCGCCCGCGGCGGCAGGCCCTCCACGATCTCCGGAGCCAGGTAGTCCGGCGTGCCGATGATCCGGGTCGTCGGGGCCGAGGCCCGCGCGCCCGGCGCCCCGGACGCCCGCCGCGGCGAGTCGATCAGCTTGGCCACTCCGAAGTCGGTCAGCAGCGCCGGATGCGAGCCTCCGGGCCCGAGCGGCCCCTGCATGTCCAGCAGGACGTTCTCCGGCTTCACGTCCCGGTGCACGACCCCCGCCGCATGCGCCGCCGCCAGCGCGTCCGCGACGTCCGCGACGATCGCCACGGCCGCCTCGGGGGCGAGCCGCCGCTCCCGGTCGAGGCGCGTGCGCAGGTCCGTACCGCGTACGAGGTCCATGACCAGGGCCAGGTCGTTGCCGTCGACGACGAGGTCGCGGACGGAGACGACGTGCGGGTGGTCCAGGCCGAGCAGCGCGCTGCGCTCCTGGACGAAGCGTCCGACCAGCTCCTGGTCGGACGCGAGGTCCTCGCGCAGCAGTTTGACGGCGACGGGCCCGTCCGGCCCCTCGCCCAGCCACACCGTGCCCGCGCTGCCGCGCCCCAGGATCTGGTGCGCGGTGTACCGGCTGCCGATCTTCCGTGCCACGACTGCTCCCTCAGCGGCTGGCGTACGCACCAAAGCTACGCGGCCGGATGGGGGTTGAACGCCCCGGAACGCGGCGACCTTCACTTCTGGGGGCGAAATCACGTCCCAGAAGTCGACAAATCCACAACCCAGTCCGCGAACCTGCCTGCGAACCGGTCCCCGAAGCCAGCGCTACGGGGCCCCGGTTCAGGGCGTGCCGCTGCCCGAGCCGCCGCTGCCCGTGGAGTCGCCGATCGCGCTGACCCAGTCGGCGATGTCGGAGCCCCAGGTCCACAGCTGGTCCCACCAGCCCTTGCCGGTGCCGACCCACTCCTGGAGCGGGGTGAGTTCCCAGACCAGCCAGCCCGCCACCACGAACAGCAGGATCAGGACCAGGCAGCCCTTGAGGCAGCCCAGGCCCGGGATCTTGACCGGGTTGGCGCTGCGGGGGCGCGGTTCGCGCGGCTCCCGGGGGGCGCGCGGCGGCGGGGCCTGCGGGGGCTGCTGCTGCGGGGGCGCCTGCCGCTGGGGCTGGGGCTGCCGCTGTGGCTGCTGGTACGGGGCCTGCTGCGGCTGCTGGTATTGCTGGGGCGGCGGCTGCTGCTGGTAGTACGGCTGCTGCGGGGGCTGCTGGTACTGCGGCTGCTGCTGGTACTGCTGGGGCGGCGGGCCCTGGCGGTACTGCGGGGGCTGCTGGGGCCGCTGCTGCGGAGGCGGGGGCGCCTGCCGCTGCGGACGGCGGCGCAGCGGGTCCTCGGCCGGGTCGAGGTACTGCATCTGCGTCTGCTCGTTGCGGTCGCGCGCGGCCTGCATCTGCGACTGCCACGGGTGCGGCTGGTCCGGCCGCTGCACCGGGGGCATGACCGAGGTCGGGTCCGCCCCGGGGCCGCCGGGGCCGCCCGTGCTGGGCAGCACCGAGGTGGCGTCGGCCGCACCGACCGGCGGGAGCACGCTGGTCATGCCGTTCGGGTCGTACGCGCCCATCGGCGACGCGGCGGCGACGCCACCGCCCGCGCTCCCGGGGACCGGCGCCGGCGAGGGGTCGGGTGCCAGCAGCGCGCCGACTCCGAGGGCGGCCTCCACCTCGGAGGGGGCGCTGTGCACGCCGATGCCGGAGGCGACCACGCGCAGTCCGCGGGCCAGGTTCTCGGCGCTGGGGCGCTCGTTCGGCTCCTTGCGCAGGCAGCGCTCGATGACGATCCAGAGCGGCTCGGGCACGTTCGGCGGCCGCTGCGGGTCCTCGCTGAGGTGGCGGTGGAGGACTTCGAGGGCGGTGCCTCCGGCGAACGGCGGGCGGCCGGTGACCAGTTCGTAGAGCAGGATGCCGGCGCCGTAGATGTCGACGGCGGAGGTCTGCGGGCGGCCCTCGGCGGATTCGGGGGCCACGTAGGCGGGGGTGCCGACGAACTCGTGCGTGCGCGTCAGGCCCGGGGAGTCGGCGAGGCGCGCGATGCCGAAGTCGGTGAGCATCGGCTTCATCTGGCCGCCGCGCTCGTCGAGCAGGACGTTGGCGGGCTTCAGATCGCGGTGGACCACGCCGTCGGCGTGGCTGGCGGCGAGCGCGTCCGCGATCTGGGCGGTCAGCAGGCTCGCGGCGACCGGCGTGAAGGGGCCGTTCTGCCGGATGTACTTGTGCAGGTCCGGGCCGTCGATCAGGTCCATGACGAGGGCGAGCAGATCGCCCTCGACGACGAGGTCGCGGGTGCGCACGATGTTGGGGTGCGTCAGGCGCAGCAGGACCGAGCGCTCACGCAGGAAGCGCATGACGATGTCCGCGTCCTGGGCCAGCTCCTCCTTGAGGACCTTGATGGCCACGGTCTCGCCGGGCTGCCCGGCGACGGCTGCCTCCGCGCCGGCGGTCTCCCGCTGGCGGGCACGCCAGACGGTGCCCGTGGCGCCGCGTCCGAGCGGCTCCTCGAGCAGGTACTTGCTGCCGACTGGCCGCACGTCTCGCGCTCCCTGCTGTCGTCCTGCTGTGGTTCGTTTGTGGTTCGTTTTGCGGTTCGTTTTGTGGTTCGTTTTTCCGGCCCACTCTAGGGGGTGTCTCCGGGGAAGACGCGGGGTGCCGGAGGTTGGTTGCCGCACATTTGTACGAAGGGTGAGGTTTGGGGGGTATGCCGGGGGCGATTTTCCCCGGCCGTCCGCGAGTTTTCGGCCGGGCTCCGCGCCCGGGCGTGTACGCGACACGCGCAGGGGTGTGATCATTCAAGATCATTTATTGCCGGGTGCCGGGCGTGTTGTCAGTGACAGGTGCGAGGATGCACCCGTACGGAACGGCCGGGACGGGAGCCCGCGTTCCGGGCAGACCTGACCGGACGACGCGCCGTGCCGGGTGGGGGGTTGATCGGGGCAGCCATGCCCCGCCGTACCCCTGCCGGGCGCACGCACCGCGCACCGCGCAGAAGGGACCGCTGACGGCGATGCAGATCCGGCTGACCGTCCTTGGGTCGCGCAGCGGCCACCAGACCGCGCCCGCCGGCTGTGACGTGCTCGTCACCGCGCCCGTGGGCACCGCGCTCGCCGCCGTGGCCTCCGGGCTGGCGGCGACCGTCGGCGGGCCCGACACCGGCGGCACGGTCGTGCTGTACGCCGGTACGGAGCGGCTCGACCTCCAGCGGCGGGTGCTCGGGGAGCCGCCGCTGGTGGACGGGGCGGTGCTGGGGCTGCACGCGCCGGTGCCGGGCGTCCTGCCGGACGGGGACGTCCTGCCGGACGGGACGGACGGCGCGCAGCTGCACGTGGTGGCGGGGCCGGACGCGGGCGGGGTGCACCTGCTGCACCCGGGGGCGATCCGGATCGGGCGCTCGGCCGACGCGGATGTCCCGCTGGACGATCCGGATGTCTCGCGGCTGCACTGCGCGGTGACGGTGATGCCGGACGGGCGGGTGGCCGTGGCCGACCTGGACTCGACGAACGGCACGACGGTGGACGGCGCCGTGGTGGGCGCGCGGCCGGTGGCGCTGGCGCCGGGGGCGCTGCTCCGCATCGGCGAATCGACACTCCGCCTGGCCCCCGACACCCCGGCCCCGCTCCGGGTGGTCCCGGACCTGGAAGGCCACCTGTCCCTCCCGGCCGCCCCCGGCGGCGACTCCGCAGCCGGGCACTACGGCGAGGCCGGTCCCGGCGCTGGGCGCCCCGGCGAGGCCGGTCCCGGCACGGGGTGGACCGGCGAGGGCGACGGGCGCCGGGGAGCCGGCTCGGGCCGGGAGCCCGGTGCGGCCGCCGGCGCCTCCGGCGCGGGGTGGAGCGGTGGGACCGGCGGCCCGCAGGGGTCGTTCCCCCACCCCGCCCCTTCCCGAAACGGGGGCTCCGCCCCCGACCCCGACGAGCACCGCCCGGGGCTGCGCCCCGACGCGGCTTCGCCGTCCCACCCCGGCTCCTCGGGCGCCGGGTGGACCGGCGGTCCCGACTCCGGCCGATCGCCCGGCACAGCCGCGCCCGCCACCCCGTCCGGCGACGCGTGGGCCGGCGCGGGGCGCGGCCGTTCCGTGCCCGGCTGGAGCGGCGCGGCCGCTCCCGGCGGCACCGGCCGCCCCCCGGCCGAGCCCGGTTCCGCTTCCGGCGCCGACGCACCCCGTACGGCACGGGAGACCGGCGCAGCCGGGGCCGGACGGGGCGGCGCGGCCGCAGCAGAGTCGGGCTCAGCACCCGGCGCAGCCGGGGCCGGACGGGACGGCGCAGCCTCACCCGGCATGGGCAGGGAGACCGGCGCAGCCGGGGCCGGCCGTACGGGCGGGTCCGGGGCCGGGTGGGGCGGCTCAGCCGCACCCCGCACGGCACGGGAGGCCGGTACCGGCGGGGCCGGCGCCCGGTGGGCCGGCGGACCCGACTCCGGCGCCGCCGGGGCCGGGGGGAGCGGCGCGGGCGGCTCGGGCTCGGGCGGGTTCTCCGGGGTCGTTCCGGGCGGCGGCGTGCGCATCGGCGCGCCCGGCACGGACCAGGCCGAGGCCGGCAGCGGCGGGCAGCGGGCGCGGAAGCGGGGGCTCGGGGCCTGGGCCCGGAAGTGGGTGCGGGGGGAAGAGGACCCCGGGTACGGGAGCGCCGCCGCCGAAGCCGTCGCGGCCGCCGCGCCCGATGCCGATGATCCCGCCACGCTGCTGCTCGCCGCGCTGGGGCCCACCCGGCGGCTCTGGTCCCGGGGCCGGGGGCGGCTCGACGTCGGGCTCGGGGCCGGGAGCCGGGTCGCGTTCCAGGAGGTCGGCTCGCTCGGTATCGCCGGGCCCCGCGCCCGGCTGACCGGGGTCGCCCGGTCCGTCGTCGCCCAGCTCGCCGGCCTGCACGGGCCGGGCGAGCTGGAGATCGTGCTCCTCGCCGCCGACCGCGCCCGAGGCCTCGCCGAGCGGCGCGCCGACTGGGGCTGGCTCGGCTGGCTGCCGCACGTACGGCCCGCGCACGGCCAGGACTGCCGCCTGCTCCTCGCGTACGACCGCGACCAGGCCGCCGCCCGCACCGCCGAGCTGACCCGCCGCCTCGACGAGGGCCCCGTCGGTGAAAGCCCCGTCGGCGAGGCCCATCAGGGCCCGTACACGCTCCTCGTCGTCGACGGCGATCCCGGTGCGGGCGCGCTGCGCGACATCACGGGCCGGCTCACCGCCCACGGCCCGGCCGCCGGGATCCACCTCCTCGTGCTCGCCGAGACGCCGGCCGCCACGCCCGGCTCCCCGCTCACGCAGACGTACGAGGCCGCCTGCGCGAGCAGCCCCGCCTTCCGGGGCTGCGGCGCGGCCGCCCTGCTCAGCGGCGATGTGGCCACCACCGTACGGACGTTCACGGTGACCGGCGGCAAGCCGTCCCCGCCCGGGACCACCGCCACCGCCGACGCCGTCTCCGCCGCCTGGGCCGAGCGCTTCGCCCGGGCCCTGGCCCCGCTGCGCGCCGAGCCCTCCCCCGCCGGGCCCCGCCCGGCCCTCGCCGCCGCGCTCCCCAACACCGCCCGCCTGCTGGACGAGCTCGGCCTCGCCCGGGCCACCCCGGCCTCCCTGATGGCCCGTTGGGCCGCCACCACCGACCAGGGGCAGGGGGTCGGCGGCCGCGCCGAGCTCGTGCTCGGCAGCGGCCGGCGCGGCCCGATCGGCGCCGAGCTGGTCCAGGACGGCCCGCACCTGCTCATCGAGGGGCCCGCCGGCAGCGGTCGTACGGAGCTGCTGCGCTCGGTGGCCGCCTCGCTCGCCGCGGCCGCCCGGCCCGACCGGCTCGGGCTGGTCCTCCTCGACGGGGCCGGCGGCGAGCGCGGCGACGGGCTCCAGCCCTGCACCGAGCTCCCGCACGTCTCCGCGCACCTCGTCGCCTCCGACCCCGTCCGCATGCGGGAGTTCGCCCAGGCCCTCGGCGCCGAGCTGAAGCGCCGGGCCGAGCTCCTGGACGGGGTCCCGTTCGCCGAATGGCACGCCCGGCGGGAGGTCTCCGACCGGATGGTCACGCCCCGCCGGCCCAGCCCCGGCGAACTGCTCGGCGACCTCGACCCGCAGCGCACCGGCACGCTCCGGCTGCGCGCCTCCGCCGTGCGCACCGACCCGGCGGGGCCTAGCCCGCTACCCCGTCTGGTGGTGCTGGTGGACGACTTCGACGCGCTGGTCGCGCCGGGGCTCGGCAGTACGGGCCGGCCCGCCGCCGGATCCGTCGTACGGGCGCTGGAGGCGGTGGCCCGCGACGGCGCCCGGCTCGGGGTTCACCTGGTGGCCACCAGCGCCCGCCCCGACCGTACGGCCGACACCGAGCTGGCCCGTACGAACCCGCTGCGGATCGATCTGGACGGCCCCGACCAGCCGGGCCCCGGCCGCGGCCGGCTGCGGTACGCCGACGGGCGGACGGTCCCGTTCCAGGGCGGCCGGGTGACCGGCCGGATCCCTCGGACGGCGACGCAGCGGCCGACCGTGGTGCCGGTGGAGTGGGAGCGGATGGGCGATCCCCCGGCCCGCCGGCCCGTGCGCGAGCTGGGCAACGGCCCCACCGACCTGGCGCTGCTGGCGAGCGCCCTGGACCGGGCCTCGCATCTGGTCTCGGCGATACCCGTGCTGTTCCCGCCCTCCCCCTGAGCCGGCCCGGAAGACCGCGCCGCGGTTCGACGCGGTATTGCGGGGGTGCGCGGCTCGGCGTAGACCTTGTGGGACGAGTCACACCACGGGCACACCACGGGCATCGGGGGCAGAGCCATGCGAAGGCACGGAACGGGCCGTACGAAGAACCGTAGCCGCACGGGCAACCGGAGAAGGAGCCGTGCCGCCGTCTGGACGGCCCTCGCGGCCGCGGGCGCGCTGGCCCTCGCCGGCTGCGGGGACGGCGGGGACGAGAAGGCCGACCCGCCGCCGGGCGGGGAGTCGTCCCCGCAGGCCCGGCCGCCGGTCGAATTACCGAAGCTGCCCGGCGAGAAGCTGGAGGTCGCGGCGGTCTGGACGGGTCCGGAGCAGGCGAACTTCACGAAGGTCCTGAAGGAGTTCGAGAAGCGTACGGGTGCCACGGTCACCTTCGTCCCGGCCCAGGACCCGATCGTCACCTTCCTCGGTACGAAGATCGCGGGCGGCCAGCCGCCGGACGTGGCGCTGCTCCCGCAGGTCGGGGCCCTGACCGCCGCCGTGCAGAACAAGTGGGTGCAGCCGGTCGGCCCGGAGGCCAAGGCGCAGCTCGACGCGAACTACGCGGACGGCTGGAAGAAGCTGGGCGCGGTCGACGGCACCCAGTACGGCGTGTACTACAAAGCCGCCGACAAGTCGCTGATCTGGTACAACGCGAAGGCCTTCAAGGCGGCGGGCGTGCAGCCCCCGAAGACGTGGAAGGAACTGCTGGAGGCGGCCGACACCCTCTCCGCCTCCGGCACCCCGGCGGTGTCGGTGGCCGGTGCGGACGGCTGGACCCTCACCGACTGGTTCGAGAACGTCTACCTCTCCCAGGCGGGTCCGCAGAAGTACGACCAGCTGGCCAAGCACGAGATCAAGTGGACGGACGCCAGCGTCAAGCAGGCGCTGACCACGCTCGGTGAGCTGTTCGGGCGCAAGGACTTCCTGGCGGGCGGGGCGAGCGGGGCGCTGTCCACCGAGTTCCCGAAGTCGGTGACGCAGACCTTCACCGGCGGCGACCGCCCGGCGGCCGCGATGGTCTTCGAGGGCGACTTCGTGGCGGTGAACATCGCGCAGACGGAGGCGAAGGTGGGCGAGGACGCCCTCGTCTTCGACTTCCCGGCGGTCGGCGCCAAGCCGCCCGTCATCTCGGGCGGTGACGTGGCGGTCGCGCTGAAGCCGTCGAAGGGCGCGCAGGCGCTGCTGACCTTCCTGGCGTCCCCGGACGCGGCGGAGATCCAGGCTCGCGAGGGCGGGTTCATCTCCCCGAACAAGGCGGTGAATCCGGGCGCCTATCCGAACGCCATCCAGCGGGACATCGCCAAGTCCCTGATCGCGGCGGGCGACGACTTCCGCTTCGACATGTCGGACCAGGCCCCGGCGGCGTTCGGCGGGACCCCCGGCGCCGGCGAGTGGAAGGCGCTCCAGGACTTCCTGGCGAACCCGTCGGACGTGGCGGGCACCCAGGCCAGACTGGAGGCGGACGCGGCCAAGGCCTACGGGAACTGATCCCGTGGCAGCCAAGACCACCTCGCCCACCAGGGCCACGGCCGCCAAGGCCAGGGCCGCCGCGACGGCACGGTCCGCGGAGATCCGGCGCCGGCGCCTCGTCGCGGCGGCGTTCCTCCTGCCCACCCTGGTGCTGCTGGGCGCGCTCGTCGTCCACCCGATCGGCTACTCCCTCTACCGCAGCTTCTTCGACCGCACCGGCGACACGTTCGTGGGCGGCGGCAACTACACGGAGATCCTGCACGACGACACGATCCGCACGGCCCTGAGGAACACGGCCCTGTGGGTGGTGCTGGCCCCGACCACCGCCACCGCCCTCGGACTGATCTTCGCGGTGCTCACCGAACGCGTGCGCTGGGGCACGGCGTTCAAGCTGCTCGTCTTCATGCCGATGGCCATCTCGATGCTGGCGGCCGGCATCATCTTCCGGCTCGTGTACGACCACGATCCCGACCGGGGCATCGCGAACGCGGTCTGGGTCGGGGTGCACGACACCTTCGCGGAGTCCTCGGCCTTCCCGAAGGCCCGCCCGGGCCGCGACTCCCCGCTGGTCCCGGCCGCGGGGTCCGACGCGGGCGGCTTCACGACCCGTGATCCCGTACGGGCGGGCGTGCCGGTGCTGCTCCCGCTGGTCGGCGTGGCCCCGGAGGACCTGCCCGGGGGGACCCGTACGGCCAGGGCCGCCCCCGCCGAGCCCGGCAAGGTCACCGGGACGGTCTGGCAGGACTTCACCCGGGGCGGGGGCGGTCGTACGAACGCGGTCGACCCGTCCGAGTCGGGGCTGGCCGGGATCCGGGTCGAGGCGGTCAAGGACGGCCGGGTGGTCGACTCGGCGACGGCCCGCCCGGACGGCACGTTCACCCTGTCCGCGAAGGCCGACGGGGCGCTGCTGCGGCTGCCCGCGTCGAACTTCCGCGAGGCGTACGCGGGGGTGGAGTGGCTCGGCCCGACGCTGGTGACGCCGGCGGTGATCGGGGCGTACGTATGGATGTGGGCCGGTTTCGCGATGGTGCTGATCGGGGCCGGGCTGGCCGCCGTACCGCGTGAGCTGCTGGAGGCGGCGCGGGTGGACGGGGCGAACGAGTGGCAGGTGTTCCGCCGGGTCACCGTGCCGCTGCTGGCGCCCCTGCTGGCGGTGGTCCTCGTCACCCTCGTCATCAACGTGATGAAGATCTTCGACCTGGTCTTCGTGATCGCGCCCGGCTCGGTGCAGGACGACGCGAACGTCCTGGCCCTCCAGCTGTACCGCACCTCCTTCGGCACCGATGCCGATCCGGGGCTGGGCAGCGCCATCGCGGTGCTGCTGCTGGTGCTGGTGGTCCCGGTCATGCTCTACAACATCCGCAGGCTGCGGAAGGAGAGGACCCGATGAGCGCCGCCGCGCAGGCCCGCCCGGGGGCACGCAGCACCGGGGCCCGTACCGCTGCCCGGGCCGGTGCCCGGGCCGGCCGGCTCGCCGCCGGGGCCGCGGCCGGGGCCGTCCGGGTGTTCCTGGTACTGGCCGCGCTGTTCTGGCTGGTGCCCACGCTCGGGCTGCTGATCTCCTCCTTCCTCTCCCCCACCGACCTGAACAAGGGCGGCTGGTGGCAGGCGCTGACCGCCCCGACCCGGCTGACGGCCGACAACTACGGACGGTTGCTGGCCAACGACACCATCACCAGCGCCCTGCTCAGCACCGTGGCCATCGCGGTCCCGGCGACCCTGCTCGTGGTCACCCTGGGCTCGCTCGCCGGATACGCCTTCGCCTGGCTGGAGTTCCCGGGACGGGACTGGCTGTTCCTGATCGTGGTCGGGCTGCTCGTCGTCCCCGTACAGGTGGCGCTGATCCCGGTCTCGGAACTCTTCGGCGCCATCGGGCTGTTCGAGACCACGGCCGGAGTGGTCCTGTTCCACACCGCGTTCGGGCTGCCGTTCGCCATCTTCCTGCTGCGCAACTTCTTCGCGGAGATCCCGCGCGAGCTGCTGGAGGCGGCCCGCCTCGACGGAGCGGGCGAACTACGGCTGTTCGCCCGGGTGGTGCTGCCGCTGGGCGCTCCGGCGATCGCCTCGCTCGGCATCTTCCAGTTCCTGTGGGTGTGGAACGACATGCTGGTGGCGCTGGTGTTCGCGGACTCGGCGCACCCGCCCATCACGGTCGCCCTCCAGCAGCAGGTACGGCAGTTCGGCAACAACATCGACGTGCTGGCCCCCGGCGCGTTCCTGTCGATGCTCGTCCCGCTGGTCGTCTTCTTCGCCTTCCAGCGGCAGTTCGTCTCGGGGGTGATGGCGGGAGCGATCAAGTAGGACACACGGACACGCCGGTTGACGTGCGACGTTGACGCTGGGTAACCCGAATGCCACACGCTGCGTAACCCGATCGCCACGCCGGGGGTTCCTTGGCAAAATGCCCGCGCCGACCCCTGGATGTGCCGTGCCCCGGTTCAGCGTCATCGTGCCCGCGTACAAGGTTCAGGCGTACCTCCAGGAGAGTCTGGACTCGGTCCTGTCCCAGTCGTTCCCGGATCTGGAACTGATCGCGGTCGACGACGCCTCCCCGGACGCCTGCGGTTCGATCATCGACGAGTACGCGGCCCGGGACCCCCGGGTGACCGCCGTGCACCTGGCGCACAACCTCGGCCTGGGCCCGGCCCGCAACGCGGGCCTGGCCCGGGCCACCGGCGATTACCTGCTCTTCCTCGACGGCGACGACACCCTCGCCCCCGGCGCCCTCCAGGCCATCACCGACCGGCTCAAGGACACCGGCTCCCCGGACGTCCTCGTCTACGACTACGCGCGCACCTTCTGGACCGGGGAGCTCGTACGCAACCGCCTCGCGCACCGGCTGTCCGAGGAGGGCCCGGCCAGCTTCCGCCTCGCCGACCGCCCGGCCCTGCTCGGCATGCTGATGGTCGTGTGGAACAAGGCGTACAGCCGCGAGTACGCGGAGCGCGAGGGCCTGGAGTTCCCGCCCGGCTTCTACGAGGACACCCCCTGGACCTACCCGGCGCTGCTGGCCGCCGAGTCCATCGCCGTCCTGGACCGGGTGTGCGTGCACTACCGCCAGCGGCGCACCGGCTCGATCCTGACCACCACCAGCCGCCGCCACCTGGAGATCTTCGACCAGTACGACCGGGTCTTCGGCCACCTCGGCACCCGCCCCGAGCTGGAGCGCTGGCGCCCCACCGTGCACCGGCGGATGGCCGAGCACTTCTGCGCCCTGTACGCCGACCCGCGCCGCCTCCCGCGCGCCTGCCGGGCCGAGTTCTTCCACCGGGCCTCCGCGCTGCTGCGCCGCTACCGGGCCGTCGGCTCGCCCCCGCTGTCGCTGTCGCGCACCGACCGGATCCGGCACCTGCTGATGCGGCTCGGCGTGCGCCGTACGTACCGCACTCTGTCGGTGCTCCGCTCGGCCGCGCCGGCGGCGGGGGGCGCCGGGGTGTCGCTGTGGCGGGGCCTGCGCGAGAGCGCGCTGCGGCTGCACTACCGCTGCCAGCGGCTTCTGCCGCTGCGCCCGGAGCTGGCGGTGTTCTCCGCGTACTGGCACGGCGGCTACGCCTGCAACCCGGCGGCCATCGAGGCCAAGCTGCGCGAGCTCGCGCCCCGGATGCGGACGGCGTGGATCTGCGATCCGCAGCACGCGGCGACGCTCCCGGCACAGACGGCCGTGCTCCGCCCGGGCTCGGCGGCGTACTGGACGGCGCTGGCCAGGGCCACGTACCTCACCACGAACGTCAACTTCGAGCGCGCCCTGGTCAAGCGGCCGGGCCAGGTCCTGCTCCAGACCCAGCACGGCACCCCGCTCAAGCGGGTCGGCCTGGACCTCCAGGACCGGCCGGCGGCCACCCCGACGACGGATTTCGCGGGCTTGCTGCGCGGGGCGGACCAGTGGGACTACCTGCTGTCCGCGAACCGCCACTCCACCCTGGTGTGGGAGAAGGCGATCCCGTCCTCGTACACCACGCTGGAGTACGGCTACCCGCGCAACGACGCCTTCCACCGGGCCACCCTGGACGACGTGGTGGCGCTGCGCGAGCGCCTGGGCATCCCGCTCGGCTCGACGGCGATCCTGTACGCGCCGACCCACCGCGACTACCGGCGCAGCCGGCCCGAACACCTGGACTTCGAGCGGGTGCTGCGGGATCTGGGCCCGCGCTTCACGATCCTGACGCGTACGCACCTGACGTACGCGGACATGCCCGGCCTGCCGGTGCGCCACCCGCGCCTGGTCGACGTCTCCGGGTACCCGTCGGTGGAGGAACTCTGCCTGGCCTCGGACGCGTTGGTGACGGACTACTCGTCGCTGATGTTCGACTACGCGGCGCTGGACCGGCCGATCGTGATCCACGCGGACGACTGGGAGGCGTACGAGGCCGCCCGCGGCACGTACTTCGACCTGCGGTCCCGCCCGCCGGGGGCGATCGCCCGCACGCAGGACGAGCTGGTCGACATCTTCACGACGGGCCACTGGCAGGGCTCGCGCTCGGCGCAGCTGCGCTCGGCGTTCCGCTCCCGCTTCTGCTCGTACGACGACGGCCACGCGGCGGAGCGCGTGGTCCGCCGGGTCTTCCTGAACCAGCCGACGGCGATCCCCCCGATCACGCCCCTGGAGGACCGCCACCCGGCCCCGACAGCCCCGCCCCTCGCCCAGGAGTCCACGCTGACCGTGAGCCTCCGGCCGTAGCGAAAATCAGCCCCGCCGGCGTTTGAGGCGCGGGGGTCCGGGGGCGGAGCTCCCGGGAAACGGTGAAAGGGCGGGGCGGGGGAGAGTCCCGCGCAGCGAAGCCGTCAGCCGGCGGAGGCGGTCAACCCCGCCACCACAGACCTGGCCAGGTCATCGAGGTACCCCGCCGGGACGGCATCCCGCACGACCACCTGCCGCCAGTACAGCGGCCCGATCGCCAGATCCAAGGCCCGCCCCGGATCCGTGCCCTCGGCCAGTTCGCCCCGCGCAACGGCCTCCGACACGATCCCCTCCGCCATCCGCCGCTCCCCCTCCAGCAGCGCGCCCCGCACGGCATCCGCGATCTCCGGATTCCGCGCCGCCTCCACCAGCAGGTCCGGGATCACCGCCGATGCCACCGGATGCCGCAGCACGTGTGACATGACCTCCAGCAGGGCCCGTACGTCCCCGTACAGCGAGCCCGTCGCCGGTACCGGCAGGCCGTCCACCGCGAAGGCCCCCACCAGGTCCAGCACCAGGTGCAGCTTCGACTTCCAGCGCCGGTACACGGCCGTCTTGCCGACCCCCGCCCGCCGCGCGATGCCCTCGATGGACATCCGCGAGAACCCGACCGCGGCCAGCTCCTCCAGCACCGCGGCCCGGATCGCCTCGGTCACGTCCTCGCGCAGGACGGCGGCCCCGGCGGGGGCCCGGCGGGCGGTGGCGGCGGGAGCGGAGGCGGGTGCGGCGACAGGGTCCGTGGAGGTCATGCACCGAGCATAGCCGCGCACGCCGTCACCCACCCGTCACGACGATACGGTTGCGTTCCGTCGAATCGCCCCCTAATCTCGCCGTAGCGACGATACGGACCCGTCCCATCGCCATCCGACGCCCGACCCCCGTCGAAAGCGACCCCCGTGACAGTGACCACCCACCCCGCCGAGCCGGCGACGACATCGGCCGCGCTCGCCGATCTGGCGGCGACCCACGGCCTGACCGTCAGCGGCGCCCGCCCCTCGCTCACGAGCTACGTGCGCCAGCTCTGGGGCCGGCGCCACTTCGTGACCGCGTACGCCACCGCCCGGATGCACGCCACGTACAGCACGGCCAAGCTGGGCCAGGTCTGGCATCTGGTGACCCCGCTGCTCAACGCTGCCGTCTACTACTTCATCTTCGGCATCGTCCTGAACGCCAGCCACGACGTGCCGGACTACATCCCGTTCCTGATCACCGGCGTCTTCGTCTGGGACTTCATCGGCAGCTCCATCAACGCCTCCACCCGCGCCGTCCACGGCAACCTCGGCCTGGTCCGCGCCCTGCACTTCCCGCGCGCCAGCCTGCCCTTGTCCACGGTCGTCCAGCTGTTCCAGCAGCTGCTGGTCACCATGGGCGCGCTGGCCCTCCTGCTGCTGGCCTGTGGTCAGACCCCGTCCCTCAAGTGGCTGATGGCCGCGCCCACCCTGGCCCTGATGGCCGTCTTCTGCGCCGGCGTCGCCATGGTCATGGCCCGCATCGGCAGCAAGAGCCCGGACATCAGCCAGCTGATGCCGTTCATCCTGCGCACGTGGATGTACTCGTCCGGGGTCATGTGGTCCATCGACTCGATGCTCAAGAAGGATCACCTCGCGCACTGGGTCACCGTCGTGCTCAAGACCAACCCGGCGGCCGTCTACATCGACCTGATGCGCTACTCGCTGATCGACAGCTTCAACGCGCACGCGCTCCCGCACCACGTGTGGGCGATCGCCGTCGGCTGGGCCCTGCTCGCCGGCGTCGGCGGATTCATCTACTTCTGGAAGGCTGAGGAGGAGTACGGCCGTGGCTGACACCAAGACCGCACCCGCGACCACACCGGAGACGCCGGCGACGCCGGTCCCCGACAACCGCGTCCCCACCGTCATCGCCGACGGGGTGCACGTCATCTACAAAGTGCACGGCGCCGGCAGCCGCAAGGGCAGCAGCGCCACCGCCGCCCTCAGCCGGATCTTCTCCCGCAAGCCCGCCCCCGGCATCCGCGAGGTGCACGCCGTCAAGGGCGTCACCTTCGTCGCGTACAAGGGTGAGGCCATCGGCCTGATCGGCTCCAACGGCTCCGGCAAGTCCACCCTGCTCTCCGCGATCGCCGGCCTCCAGCCCGTGGCCCGCGGCCGGATCTACTCCCACGGCCAGCCCTCGCTCCTCGGCGTGAACGCGGCCCTGATGAACGATCTGACCGGCGAGCGCAACGTGGTCCTCGGCGGCCTCGCGATGGGCATGTCCAAGCAGCAGATCCGCGACCGCTACCAGGGCATCGTCGACTTCTCCGGCATCAACGAGAAGGGCGACTTCATCTCCCTGCCCATGCGGACGTACTCCTCCGGCATGGGAGCCCGGCTGCGCTTCTCCATCGCCGCGGCCAAGGACCACGACGTACTCATGATCGACGAGGCCCTCGCCACCGGCGACGCCGCCTTCCAGCGCCGCAGCCAGGCCCGCATCGAGGAGCTCCGCGAGCAGGCCGGCACCGTCTTCCTCGTCAGCCACAGCATCGGCACCGTCCGCGAGACCTGCGACCGGGCGATCTGGCTGGAGTCCGGCGTGCTGCGCATGGACGGCCCCGCCGACGAGGTCTGCGACGCGTACGAGAGGTTCACCTCCGGCCGCTGAGGCGGCGGAACGACCGACAGGGGACGCGGAAGGGCGGCCCGGGCCGAAGCCCGGGCCGCCCTTCTTCCGTCACTGCCCCGCAGGGACTATGCGTGCGTCCTCAGCAGCGAACGCATCGTCCGCATCGCGACCGACAGGTTCGCCAGGTCGAAGTCGTCCGAGCCCCGGATCTCGTCCAGGGTCGTCCGCGCCCGGCTGATGATCGCCGCGTTCTTGTCCTCCCACGCCTTGAAGCGGTCCTCGGGAGTCGAGTTGCCGTTGCCCACCGCCAGCACGTCGGCGGTCAGCGCCGCGTGCGCCGCGAACAGGTCCTCGCGGATGGAGGCGCGGGCCATCGACTGCCAGCGGTCGGCCCGCGGCAGCTCGATGATCCGGTCCATCAGCTGGGTGATGTTCAGGCGGTCGGCGAGGTCGTAGTACACCTCGGCGACGTCCAGCGGGTTGACGCCGGTACGGTCCGAGATCGCGACGATGTCCAGCGTCGGGAAGGCCGAGGAGAACCCCGCGACCTTGGCCGCCAGCTCCTCCGGAACGCCCTCGCCGATCAGCTCGTCCATGATCGACTGGTACCACTCCAGGTCCGCACCGCGCACCAGCTTGGGCAGCTCGGCCCAGACCTCGCTCACCCGGTCGGAGAACAGCTCGATGGTCTCGGTGATCTGGAGCGGCTGCGGCCGGTTGTTCAGCAGCCAGCGGGTACCGCGCTCGACCAGGCGCCGCGAGTGCAGCCGCACCCGGGTCTGGACGTCGGCCGCGACCTTGTTGTCCAGCGACTCGACCGCGTCCCACACGTCGGCCAGGCCGAAGATCTCGCGGGCCGCGAGCTGCGCCCGGACGATCTCCTCCGTGGAGGCTCCGCTCTCCTCGCGCAGGCGGTGCAGGAAGGTCGAACCACCGGTGTTGACGGTGTCGTTGACCAGCAGCGTCGTGATGATCTCGCGGCGCAGCGCGTGCGCGTCGATCTGCTCCGGGAACTTCGCGCGCAGGGCGCCCGGGAAGTACGCGTGCAGCAGGCGGCGCAGGTACGGGTCGTCCGGCAGCTCGGTGGCGATGAGCTCGTCCGCCACCGTGATCTTGGTGTAGGCGAACAGGACGGCCAGCTCCGGCTGGGTCAGCCCCTTGCCGGCGCTCAGCAGCTCGCGGATCTGCCGGTCGGTGGGCAGGAACTCGATGCCCCGGTCCAGCCGGCCGGCCGCCTCCAGGCGGCGCATGAAGCGCTGCTGGGCGTGGAGCAGGCTGGGGGCCTGGGCGATGCCGTTGGCGAGGGCCGTGTTCTGCGCGTAGTTGTTGCGCAGCACCAGGTGGCCGACCTCGTCGGTCATCTCCGCCAGCAGCTTGTTGCGCTGCTTGACGGTCATGTCCCCGTCCGCGACGACCGCGTTCAGCAGGATCTTGATGTTCACCTCGTGGTCGGAGGTGTCCACGCCCGCGCTGTTGTCGATGGCGTCGGTGTTGACCTTGCCGCCCTCGCCGCCCGCGCCGATCCGGGCGAACTCGATCCGGCCGAGCTGGGTCAGGCCGAGGTTGCCGCCCTCGCCGATGACCTTGGCCCGGACGTCCGCGCCGTTGACGCGGATGGCGTCGTTGGCCTTGTCGCCGACGTCGGTGTGCGTCTCGGAGCTCGCCTTGACGTACGTGCCGATGCCGCCGTTCCACACCAGGTCCACGGGGGCCTGGAGGATGGTCTGCATCAGCTCGGCGGGGGTCATCTTGGTGACGCCCGGCTCGATGCCGAGGGCCGCGCGCATCTGCGCGTTGACCGGGATGGCCTTCGCCGAGCGCGGGTGGACGCCGCCGCCCGCGGAGAGCAGTTCCGCGTTGTAGTCGGCCCACGAGGAGCGCGGCAGCTCGAACAGGCGCCGGCGCTCGGCGTACGAGGTCGCCGCGTCCGGGGTCGGGTCGATGAAGATGTGCCGGTGGTCGAAGGCGGCGACCAGGCGGATGTGCTCGGAGAGCAGCATGCCGTTGCCGAACACGTCGCCGGACATGTCGCCGACGCCGACGACCGTGAAGTCCTGGGCCTGCGTGTCGTGGCCCAGCTCGCGGAAGTGCCGCTTGACGGACTCCCAGGCGCCGCGGGCGGTGATGCCCATGCCCTTGTGGTCGTAGCCGGCCGAGCCGCCCGAGGCGAACGCGTCGCCCAGCCAGAAGCCGTACGACTCGGCTACGCCGTTGGCGATGTCGGAGAAGGTCGCGGTGCCCTTGTCGGCGGCGACGACGAGGTAGGTGTCGTCCTCGTCGTGGCGGACCACGCCGTTCGGCGGCACGACCTCGCCGCCGACCATGTTGTCGGTGATGTCGAGCAGCGCCGAGATGAAGATCTTGTACGAGGCGATGCCCTCGGCGAGCCAGGCGTCGCGGTCCACCGACGGGTCCGGCAGGTTCTTGGCGACGAAGCCGCCCTTGGCGCCGACCGGCACGATGACGGTGTTCTTGACCATCTGCGCCTTGACCAGGCCGAGGATCTCCGTACGGAAGTCCTCCCGGCGGTCGGACCAGCGCAGGCCGCCTCGGGCGACCTTGCCGAAGCGCAGGTGGACGCCCTCGACGCGCGGGGAGTACACCCAGATCTCGTACGCCGGGCGCGGCGCCGGCAGCTCCGGGATGGCCTGCGGGTCGAACTTCATCGACACGTAGGAGTGCTGCTCGCCCGCTTCGTTGAGCTGGAAGAAGTTGGTGCGCAGCGTCGCGTTGATGAGGGTGAGGAAGGACCGCAGGATCCGGTCCTCGTCGAGCGAGGCGACCTGGTCCAGGGCCCCGGCCAGCTCCTCCAGCATGGCGTCGATGAGCTCGGTGCCGGCGGACTGGCGGCCGGGCGACATCCGGGCCTCGAAGAGCGAGACCAGCAGCCGGGTGGTGTGGACGTTGTTGCGGAGGGTGTCCTCCATGTAGTCCTGGCTGAAGTTCACGCCGGCCTGGCGCAGGTACTTCGCGTACGCGCGCAGCACCACGGCCTGGCGCCAGGTGAGCCCGGCGGACAGCACCAGGGTGTTGAAGTTGTCGTTCTCGGCGTCGCCCTGCCAGACCGCGGCGAAGGCGTCCTGGAAGCGCTCGCGGGCATCGTCCCCGAGGTGGGCGTCGCCGTTGCCGGCGGGAAGCGGCATCCGCAGGCCGAAGTCGTAGATCCACGCGTTGGTGCGGTCGCTGCAGCGCAGCTCGTACGGGCGCTCGTCGGTGACCTCGACGCCCAGGCGCTGGAGCACGGGCAGGACCGCGGACAGCGAGACCTGCTCACCCGTGCGGTAGATCTTGAACCGGCGCTCGCCGGGGCCGGCGCCGACCGGCTCGTACAGCGAGAGCGCGAACTCCCGGTCGCTGGCGGAGAGCCGCTCCAGGTGGCAGAGGTCGGCCACGGCCGCGCGCGGCTTGTGGTCGGCCTTGTAGCCCTCGGTGAAGGAGGTGCCGTACTTGCGCAGCAGCTCGGCGGCGCGCTCCTCGCCCACCTCGGCGACCAGGGCGTCGGCGAAGCCGTCGGCCCAGGAGCGGGCGGCCTCGACGAGACGGGCCTCGATGCGCTCGACGTCGCCGTCCGTCAGGACGGGCAGTTCCTTGCCCTGCGGGACGCGGACGACGAAGTGGATGCGGGCCAGGATCGACTCGGTGTTCCAGGCGGTGAAGTCGACGCTGCTGCCGTCGAGCTCCTCCTGGAGGATCGCGATCAGACGCAGCCGCACGCCGGTGGTGTAGCGGTCGCGCGGCAGGTAGACGAGCGCCGAGTAGTAGCGCCCGTACTCGTCCTGGCGCAGGTACAGCCGCAGCCGGCGGCGCTCCTGGAGGTACAGGACGGAGGTGGCGATCTCGCGGAGCTTGTCGACCGGGGTCTGGAACAGCTCGTCGCGCGGGTAGGTCTCCAGGATCTGGAGCAGGTCGCGGCCGTCGTGGCTGTTCGGCGAGAAGCCGGCGCCGTCGAGGACCTCGGCGACCTTGCGGCGGATGACCGGGACGCGGCGGACCGACTCGGTGTACGCGGCGGAGGAGAACAGGCCGAGGAAGCGGCGCTCGCCGACGACGTTGCCCTCGGCGTCGAACTTCTTGACGCCGACGTAGTCGAGGTACGAGGGGCGGTGCACGGTGGCGCGGCTGTTGGCCTTGGTCAGCACCAGCAGGCGGTGCTCGCGGGCCTTGGCGCGGGCGTCGGCGGGCAGCCGGTTGAAGGACGGCGAGACGGGGTGGTCGTCCTCCTGGCCGCTGTGGTGCGGGTCGGAGCGCAGGATGCCGAGGCCGGTGCCGGGCACGGCGGCCAGGGCGTCGCCGTCGACGAGGTTGTACTCGCGGTAGCCGAGGAAGGTGAAGTGGTCGTCGGCGAGCCAGCGCAGCAGCTCGCGGGCCTCTTCGAGCTCGTACTCGCGCAGGTCGGTGGCGGTCGGCTCGTCGGAGAGGTCGTCGGCGATGCGCAGCGCGGCGTCGCGCATCTTCTCCCAGTCCTCGACGGACTCTCGGACGTCGGACAGGACGCGGCGCAGGTCGTCGGTGATCTGCTTGAGGTCGGCGCGGTCGGTCTCGCGGTCGGTCTCGACGTGGATCCAGGACTCGACGAGGGAGTCGTGGGGGCGCGCGGTCTTGGGGCCGTGCGCGTCGCAGTCGGGACCGAGGATCTCGATCAGCTTGCCGGTGACGTCACGGCGGACGACGACCTGCGGGTGGATCACGACGTGGATGCCGCGGTTCTGCCGGGACAGCTCGTTCGTCACGGAGTCCACGAGGAACGGCATGTCGTCGGTGACGACCTCGACGACCGAGTGGCTGGAGGTCCACCCGTTCTCCTCGACCGTCGGGGTGTGCACGCGTACGTTCGCGGTGCCCTGCGGCCGGTTCTCGGCGAGCCGGTAGTGCGAGAGAGCCGCCCCGAACACGTCGACCGGGTCCCGGTCCAGGAGGTCCTCCGGGGCGGTGTGCAGGTAGTAGCGCTGGAGGTAGGCGAGAGTGGTGTCCCGGTCGGGACGCTCCCCCTGCTCGGACCCAGTCGGAAGTAGCCCCCCGGCCGGGCTGTGCTCAGCTACCCGGGCCGCCCGCGCGAGCAGCTCGGCCTTTGCTTCGTCCAGCTTGGTCTGCATGTCCTCTGGCTCCTGTCGCGCGCCATTGCGTGACGTAGGTGAAGGAAGGAATGGCATGGCGCCGCGACGCGGGGTGACCGCTGGGGATCGGCGCTGTGCCGTGGTGAGAGCCGACCGGGAGGGAACTGGCCATGATCGGCTGGGGCTCCCGGCAGCAGGGATCAGCGAAGGCCCGGGCACGGTCGTGCGCCGGGCGCAGGCCGGAGGCTGCGACGCCTCCGATGACTATCGCGCTGATCACGGGTACCAGGCTATCTCGCCGGACCCCCTGTCCGTCACGCGCTGGATCTGTACAAAAGCAGGTCTCGAACTTTGACGATGTGCGCAGTGACGGGGGCATATTCTGGGCGTACTTATTCGGCCAGACGGCGAGCAGCGGATACGGCCTCTGCCAGCGTGTCGACGACCTCGACCCCTGCCGATTCCAGACTGCGCCGGCTGTGCGAACCACCCGTGTAGAGGACGGCCCGCGCGCCGATGTGCCGGGCTGCCAGGGCATCGTCCACGGCGTCCCCCACGAGGACCGTACGGGCGGCGGTCACACCCGCCTGCTCCAGGGCGGCCATATGGCGTACGAGATGTCCTGCCTTGCTGGTGTGTGAGGGCCCGATCCGGCCGTCGACGCGCAGGAAGTGGCGGTCGATGCCGTGTGCCTGCACGAGGGGTACGAGCTTCTCGTGGGGCGCGAGGGAGAGCAGGGACTGCGTGCGCCCGCCCGCCTGCCAGTCGCGCAGCAGCTCGCGGGCCCCGTCGGTGAGCCCGGCGGCGTCGGCCGCGGCCCAGTAGTGGCGGTGGAAGGTCGCGTCCATGACCTCCCACTCGGCGTCGGTGGGCAGCCGGCCCATCAGCCGCTCGTAGAACTTCGGCACCGGTACGACGTACAGGTCGCGGTAGCGCTGCAGCGTGATCGGCGCGAAGCCGAACTCGGCGAAGGAAGCGTTGGTGGCGGCGATGACGGCGTCGATGTCGTGCAGGAGCGTGCCGTTCCAGTCCCAGACTATGTGGAGCGGGACGACGGGGGTGGCCGGAGTGCTCACTTCAGCAGCCCCGGGATCTCCTGGACGCCGAACCACAGCAGCTCGTGGTCCTCGGCGCCGTCCACGGTGAACTGTGCGTCGTCGTCCCCGGCGTCGGCGGCCTCCAGGGCGACGGCGGCGGCCGTCACGTCGCCCAGGGCGTCATCGGCGTCCACGTGCACGGCGGCGGCCACGGAGAGCCGTACGGCCGCGGCGAGGGTCACCTGGCCCAGGGTGGCCTCGTCGACCCCGGGGGTCGCGGCGGCGGCCTTGTCGTCCACGTCGACGGCTACGACGACGCGCTTGCGCGGGGCGCCCCCGTCCGCGGCGAGCATCCGCAGGGAGGCGGCGGCGGCCCGGCCGAGGGCCGCGTACTCCAGCTCCTCCAGGTCGTCCGACACGCACCACTCGCGCAGCCCGGGCGTGACGGCGTACGCCCGCAGCGGGGCGGGGCCCAGCTCACCCGCCTTGTGCGCCTCGGCGAGCCCGGGGAGGGTCAGGGGGACGTACACGCGCATGGCCGGCTGCTTTCGGTAGTCGGAAACGCCCTCAGGATACGACTTGACGGGGCTGCGCCGGGTGACGGCGGCGGTCCCCCTTCGGACTCCCGCCCGCCGACCGGAATCCGTCCACGGCGCGCCCCTGCGCGCCGCGGGACCGGCCGGGGGCCACGCGGGCGCCCACCCGGATAGGTGAAGACGCGCCCGCCCCTCCCGCCCCCGGAAGCTGCTTGCGGAGGGTATCCGCGGACCGTAGAAGTCCCCTACCAAGTTACCGCCCGGTATCGCTCCGGGCCCGGACTTCTCGGGGACGACCGCCATGACCAGGAACACCACCCGGCCCCCCGGCCGCCACGACCAGCGCCGCCCCCACTCCGCCCGCACCCCGCGCGGCCCCCACGACTGGTTCGCGGAGCGGCTGCTGGCGGTGGTCAGCGGCCAGCGCCCCGTCCACTCGCTGCTGGGCCACACCATCGGCCCGGCGTACGACCAGCTGGTCACCCTGGCCCCCGCCGCCCCTCTGCGCGACCGGCTCCGCCCGGTCCTGCGCCAGTGCGGCCGCTGCCACCCCGGCCCGGGCGTGATCGAGGCCTTCGCCCGCATCGCGACGGGCGACCGCGTCACGGCGATGGCCTTCCGCCTGGAACAGGGCCCGGACCTCCGCTGGCGCTGCGCGGCCATCGAAATGAGCCCCCTCGCGTGAGCGCGAAACGCCGCCGGGCCGGACACCATGCTTGGTGTCCGGCCCGGCGAGGGTGCCCGTACGGGCGGGGGTTACTTCTTGCGGCGGCGGCCGCCCGCGGCCTTCTGGGCCTTGCGGCGCTCGGCACGCGTCATGCCGTCGCCCGCCTCGTCGGCGTCGAAGTCACCCTCGACGACCCCGCCCTCCCCGTCCACCGTCGGGGCCGAGAAGTGCAGCCGGTCCGGCCGCTGCGGGGCGTCCAGGCCCTTGGCCCGGATCTCCGGACGCGCGCCGGCCGGCTCCTTGGTCAGCGAAGGCGCCGCGTCCTGCACCGGAACCTCCTCGACCTGCTGCTCGACCTGGACCTCCAGGTTGAACAGGTAGCCGACGGACTCCTCCTTGATGCCCTCCATCATGGCGTTGAACATGTCGAAGCCCTCGCGCTGGTACTCGACCAGCGGGTCCTTCTGGGCCATCGCCCGCAGGCCGATGCCCTCCTGCAGGTAGTCCATCTCGTACAGGTGCTCGCGCCACTTGCGGTCCAGGACCGACAGGACCACGCGCCGCTCCAGCTCGCGCATGATGTCGGAGCCCAGCGCCTTCTCGCGCTCCTCGTACTGCTCGTGGATGTCCTCCTTGACGGACTCCGCGATGAACTCGGCGGTGATGCCCGCGCGGTCGCCCGCCGCGTCCTCCAGCTCGGCGACGGTGACCTTGATCGGGTAGAGCTGCTTGAAGGCGCCCCACAGCCGGTCCAGGTCCCACTCCTCCGCGAAGCCCTCGACCGTCTCGGCCGCGATGTACGCGTCGATCGTGTCGTCCATGAAGAAGCGCACCTGCTCGTGCAGGTCCTCGCCCTCCAGGACGCGGCGGCGCTCGCCGTAGATGACCTCGCGCTGGCTGTTGAGGACCTCGTCGTACTTCAGGACGTTCTTTCGCGTCTCGAAGTTCTGGGTCTCGACCTGCGACTGGGCCGACGCGATCGCGCGCGTCACCATCTTGTTCTCGATCGGCACGTCGTCCGGCACGTTCGCCATCGACATGACGCGCTCCACCATCTGCGCCTTGAACAGGCGCATCAGGTCGTCGCCCAGCGACAGGTAGAACCGGGACTCGCCCGGGTCGCCCTGACGGCCGGAGCGGCCGCGCAGCTGGTTGTCGATACGGCGCGACTCGTGCCGCTCGGTGCCCAGCACGTACAGCCCGCCGAGCGCCTTGACCTCTTCGAACTCGGCCTTCACGGCCGCCTCGGCGCGCTTGAGGGCGGCGGGCAGCGCGTGCGCCCACTCCTCGATGTGCTCCTCGGGGTCGAGGCCCTGCTGGCGCAGCTCCGCCTCGGCGAGGTCGTCCGGGTTGCCGCCGAGCTTGATGTCGGTACCGCGGCCGGCCATGTTCGTGGCGACCGTGACGGCGCCGCGGCGGCCGGCCTGGGCGACGATCGAGGCCTCGCGCTCGTGCTGCTTCGCGTTGAGCACCTCGTGCGGGACGCCCCGCTTGGAGAGCTGCTGCGAGAGGTACTCGGACTTCTCGACCGAGGTGGTGCCGACGAGGATCGGCTGGCCCTTCTCGTGCTTCTCCGCGATGTCGTCGACGACGGCGGCGAACTTCGCGACCTCGGTCCGGTAGATCAGGTCCGGCTGGTCCTTGCGGACCATGTCGCGGTTGGTCGGGATCGGGACGACGCCCAGCTTGTAGATCTGGTGGAACTCGGCGGCCTCGGTCATGGCCGTACCGGTCATGCCCGACAGCTTGGAGTAGAGGCGGAAGAAGTTCTGGAGGGTGATCGTCGCGAGGGTCTGGTTCTCGTCCTTGATGTCCACCCCTTCCTTCGCCTCGATCGCCTGGTGCATGCCCTCGTTGTAGCGGCGGCCGGCGAGGATACGGCCGGTGTGCTCGTCGACGATCATGACTTCGCCGTCGATGACGACGTAGTCCTTGTCCTTCTTGAACAGTTCCTTCGCCTTGATGGCGTTGTTCAGGTAGCCGACGAGCGGGGTGTTCACCGACTCGTAGAGGTTCTCGATGCCGAGCCAGTCCTCGACCTTGGCGACACCGGCCTCGTGGATGGCGACGGTGCGCTTCTTCTCGTCGACCTCGTAGTCGCCGGTCTCCTCGATGCCCTTGAGGGGCTCGCCGGGCTCGCCCTTCTTCAGGCGGGTGACCAGCTTCGCGAAGTCGGCGTACCACTTCGTGGCCTGGTCGGCCGGGCCGGAGATGATCAGCGGGGTACGGGCCTCGTCGACGAGGATCGAGTCGACCTCGTCGACCACGGCGAAGTTGTGGCCGCGCTGGACGAGCTCGTCCTGCGACCACGCCATGTTGTCGCGCAGGTAGTCGAAGCCGAACTCGTTGTTCGTGCCGTACGTGATGTCGTTGCCGTACTGCTCCCGGCGCTGGGCCGGGGACATGTTCGCCAGGATGCAGCCGACCTCGAGACCGAGGAACTTGTGCACCCGGCCCATCATCTCGGAGTCGCGCTCGGCGAGGTAGTCGTTCACCGTGATCAGGTGGACGCCCTTGCCGGACAGAGCGTTCAGGTACGCGGGGAGCGTGCCGACGAGGGTCTTGCCCTCACCGGTCTTCATCTCGGCGACGTAGCCGAGGTGCAGCGCGGCACCGCCCATGATCTGGACGTCGTAGTGCCGCTGGCCGAGGACGCGCTTGGCGGCCTCGCGGACGGTCGCGAACGCCTCGGGCAGCAGGTCGTCCAGGCTCTCGCCGTCCTGGTAGCGCTGCTTGTACTCGTCCGTGAGCGCCCGCAACTCGGCGTCGGAGAGGTTGACGAAGTCCTCTTCGATGGAGTTGACCTGGTCCGCGATGCGGTGCAGTTTGCGCAGGATCTTGCCTTCGCCTGCACGCATGAGCTTGTTGAAGACGGACACCGAGGTTTGTCTCCTTGCCGGTCGGGCCTGGCACTGGTTCGTACACGGGCACGGAGGGTGGGCCCCACCGCAACGGCCATCGTAAGCGAGGACGCGGCCGCGCCGGGAGGCCCGCCGTATCCCGCAGGGCACGGGCGCCCTCAATGAGAACGTACGAGGTACCTGGAAGGTGCCGGGGTCCTCGACACGTCTTGCCCGAAAACTGCTCGCCCGACCCGCCCCGGCCGCGCAGAATCCGTACATGGAGCCCACGACACTGAACACGGCCCGACTGCATTTGCGCCCCTTCGTCCCGGCCGACGAGGAGGAGGTGTACACCGCGGTGCAGGACCCGGAGATCCAGCGCTGGACGATGGTCCCCTCCCCCTACTCGCGCGAGCACGCGCGCGGCTTCGTCCTGGAGACCGTCCCGGCCGGCTGGCGCGAGGACACGGCGTACAGCTTCGCCGTCCGCCTCGGGGCGGACGGTCCGCTGGTCGCGGCCGTCGGCGTGCACGTGCGCGGGCAGGGCTCGTACGAGATCGGCTACTGGGCGGCGAAGGAGCACCGGGGCCGCGGCTACATGGCAGAGGCCGTCGCCGCCGTCTGTCGCTGGGCCTTCACCGAGGTGGGCGCCGTACGGCTGGAATGGCGCGCGGAGGTCGGCAACGCGGGCTCCCGGGCCGTCGCGGAGAAGACCGGCTTCCGCTTCGAGGGCGTACTGCGGGCCGCGGTGCTCCGGGGCGGCACCGCGCGGGACTCCTGGGTCGGCGCCCTGCTGCCCGCGGACCTCGGCCTGACCCCCTCACTTCCGTACCTGCCCGCTGTCAGTGGCAGGTCCTAGGCTGCGGCCATGACCCTCGCAGCCTCCGTGTCCCTGTCCGCCGACGACGCGCGCCGGATCGCCCTGCGCGCGCAGGGCTTCCTCGGGGCGCCCGACCGCCGGGGCGGGGTGCGGGGCGTCCTGCGCCACCTGGGCGCCGTCCAGCTGGACACGATCTCCGTGCTGGCCCGCTCGCACGAGCTGATCCCGTACGCGCGCCTGGGCGCGGTGGGCCGGCCGGCGGTGGAGAAGGCGTACTGGTCCGACCGGCACGCCTTCGAGTACTGGTCGCACGCGGCCTGCATCCTGCCGATCGAGGAGTGGCCGCACTTCGCGTTCCGGCGCCGGATCAAGCGCGCCCACGGCTACCGCTGGCACAAGATGAAGGACAAGGAGGCCTCCTGCCGGCTGGTCCTGGACCGGCTGCGGGCCGAGGGCCCCCTGACCTCGACGGAGCTGGGCGGCGCGAAGAACGGCGGCCCGTGGTGGGACTGGTCCGAGACCAAGATCGCGGTGGAGTGGCTGCTGGACGCCGGTGACGTGGTCGTCACCGAGCGCCGCGGCTGGAAGCGGGTCTACGACCTGCCCGAGCGGGCGGTCCCGGACGCACTGCTCCACGACGACCTGGACGACCGCGAGTGCCTGCGCCGCCTGGTGGCGCTGGCCGGACAGAGCCTGGGTGTCGGCACCCGCGCCGACATCGCGGACTACCACCGGCTCAAGGGCGAGCAGGTCGACTCGGTGATCGCGGACTCGGGGCTGGTCCCCGTCGCGGTCGAGGGCTGGTCCAAGCCGGCCTGGGCCGATCCGGCCGCGCTGGCGACGACCCCCCGCGGCCGCCACCGCACCACCCTGCTCTCCCCGTTCGACTCGCTCGTCTGGGACCGGCCGCGCACGGAGCGGATCTTCGACTTCACGCACCGGCTGGAGGCGTACGTCCCCAAGCCCAAGCGGATCCACGGGTACTTCGCGATGCCGCTGCTGGCGGGCGGACGGCTCCAGGGCCGGGTCGACCCGGCCCGCGAGGGCTCCACGCTGGTGGCCCGGCAGCTCTCCCTGACCACCCCCAAGGCGGCCCGCCCGATGGCCGAGGCGCTGCGCGAGGCGGCGCAGTGGGTGGGCTGCGACGCCGTCCGCGTCGAGCGCGCGGCCACTGCCGAGCAGGCGGCAGCGGTCACGGCGGAACTGGCCGCGCTCTGAGCACCGCAAACGCAACCGCCCTCGGCCGGCCTCAGCGGATTTCGAGGATCTTCTCCCGCATCGCGTAGACCACGGCCTCCATCCTGGAATGCAGCTGGAGCTTCTCCAGGATGTTGCGGACGTGGTTCTTCACGGTGTTCTCGGAGATGAACAACTGCTTCGCGATGTCGCGGTTGTTCATGCCGGTCGCCACGAGCTTGAGCACTTCCAGCTCGCGGTCCGTCAGCCTCGGCGCCGGCACCAGCCGCCGCTCGTCCGTCCGCTGGATCATCGACTTGAACTCGGTCAGGAGTTTCGACGCCATCGACGGGCTGATCTGCGACTGCCCGTCGGCCACCGCGCGGATCGCCGTCGCCACCTCGTCGGTCGAGATCTCCTTCAGGAGGTACCCGGTGGCGCCCGCCTTGATCGCGTCGTAGAGGTCCGCCTCCTCGTCGCTGATCGTCAACATGATGATCTTCGCGGAGGGGGCCACCTCCTTGATCGAGGTGCACGCCTCGATCCCGCCGCGCCGGGGCATCCGCACGTCCATGAGCACGATGTCCGGCAGCAGGTCCGCCGCCTTGTCCACCGCCTCCGCGCCGTCCCCCGCCTCACCGACGACCTGGATGTCCTCCTCCTGCGCGAGGACGATCTCCAGCCCGCGCCGGAACAGGGCGTGGTCGTCGACGACGAGCACCCGGATCGGCTCGCCGCCGTCATCACTGCGCACCGGCCCGAAGCTGTCCGCCATCGTTCCTCCCCCTGCATGTACCGAGCTGCCGGGTCAACCGGACGGGAACTCCCGCCGGTTGACTGCCCGCCATGATTCCATGCCCGCGCCACCCGGCGGGGAGCCAGCCACGGCCACCTGGCGTATACGAGTCATACAGAGGCCCCCGGGGACGCCTCGGCATCCCCGGGGGCACTTCACCGAAAATCAGGACGCGGCATCAGCCGCCGAGCGCCCCGCCCGCACCGGCACCGGGCTCGGCCGAGCTGGAGGCCTCGTCGGAGTTGAGGTGGATCACGCCGTAGTCATAGCCGTGGCGCCGGTAGACGACGCTCGGCATCTTGGTGTCGGAGTCGACGAACAGATAGAAGTCGTGACCGACCAGTTCCATCTCGTACAGCGCCTGGTCGAGCGGCATGGGTGCCGCGGAGTGCGTCTTCTCGCGGACGATGAGCGGGCCTTCGCCCTGTACTTCCAGCGATCCGATCCGGGTGGTGGGGATCGCGTCCCCCGGCTCCTCCGTGACCGGCTGGCCGCTGCCGTTGAGCCGGGCCACGCCGGGAACCACGTCGGCGACCTCGGCCGCCGAGAGCCGGCCGTTGCCACGGCGCGTGTAGCGCTTGTCGTGCTGCTTGCGCAGCTGCGCCTCCAGCTTCTCCTGTGCCAGGTCGAGCGCCGCGTACGCGTCGGTGGCGGCGGCTTCGGCGCGGACCACGGGGCCCCGCGAACGCAGGGTGATCTCCACGCGGTCGGAACGGTCGGCCTGGCGCGGGTTGTGCTCCTTGGACACCTCGACGTCCAAGCTGATCACCTTGGCGTCGAGCTTCTGGATCCGCTCGGGATTCAGCTTCTCGGCCACGTGCTTGCGGAACCGCTCGGGCACCTCGGTCTTGCGGCCCTTGACGACGATGTCCACGCAGAACTCCGTTCCCGGATAGCTCCGCCTCATGGGGCGAAGCGTCTCCCTTTCGCACCAGGCCCCGGTGAACACCGGAGCCACGGACTTGGCGACATTCACCTCCCGATCCGGTGCGTGTGGCCAGGACTCGCCAGTTCCTTACAACCGAACATATCCCTCCATGCCGGTTGTCGGCACCCGCTACCGGACCGTACCTCCGTTCAGGTGGCTGTTCTCTCTTACTACCTGCAACGATGCGCCTTCCCCGAGAGTTCCAAATCTATTCACAAGAGCGTTGCTCTGTACGGGTTGTCGACCGATTTCTTACGAAGGATCCTGCCGGTGCGGCGACGACGGCCGCCCCCGCCACCGGTCCGATCGACGCCGCCCGCAGCGCCCGGGCAGCCTCCGCGAGCGTGGCCCCCGTGGTGATCAAGTCGTCCACCAGCACGATCCGTGCTGCGGCCGGAAACCGCGCCCCGGCCCCGCGGCACACCCCCAGCGCCCCCGTGAGGTTCTCCCGCCGCTCCCGGGCCCCCAGGCCCGCCTGATCGGCCACCGGCCGGACATGGCGCAGCACGGACGCCACCCGCGCGCGTACACCGGCCCGCCGCAGCCGCGCCGCGGCCGCCAGGGCGGTCCTGCGCGCCGGATCGTGCCCGCGCGCCCGCACCTGCCGCCGCGCCGAGGGCGCGGGTACGAGGACCAGCTCCTCCCCCGCCGCCGCGGCGGCCGCACCCACGCCGACGGCCCCTTCGACGGCCCTGGCGGCGGCCGCCGCCAGGGCGGCGCCGAGCGGCCCGGCCAGCGGCAGCGCCCCGCGCTCCTTGTGCGCCAGTACGACCTCCCGTACGGCGCCCTCGTACACCGCGGCCGCGTACACCACGGGCAGCCCCGCGGGCCGCGGAGACGGCCTCACACGGCCCGCAGCGGCACCGCTCAGCGCCTGCGCGCAGCCGGCGCACAGCAGCACCCGGGCAGCCCCGCAGCCGCCGCAGTCGGCCGGCAGGACCAGCCCGGCGAGCTCCTGCCACCACCCCCGCATCCGCCCACTGTGCCGGGCCGGCCGCCCACCGCGCCACCCCTGTGGACAACGTACGACCGGCCGCGAAAGCGAGGGCGAAAGGGCAGGTCAGCCGGGGTAGACCGGGGCCCGGCCGCCCGGCGCCACCGTGCGCCACTGCGCCCCCGGCGGCAGCCACACGATCCCGTCCTCGTCCGAGTGCGCGACCACCGGCTTCTTCTCGTCCTCCGTCGCCGCGACCGCGTCCAGCCCCGTCGCCCCCGGCAGGCTCGCCGCGACCATCGACCCGTCGGCCAGCATGTACCGGGCCTGTACGACCCCGCCGTTCTCGCGGCCCACCACCAGCAGCCGGCCGCGCGGCGCCCAGCTCAGCGCCGTCACGCTCGCCATCTGCGGGGCCGCCGGACGCAGCTCGCGCACCGACACCGCCACCGCGTCGGTCTTGCCCTCGGGCCGCTCGATCCGCCCGATGTACAGGTTCTTGCTGTTCCCGGACTGCACCAGCAGCGCGATCCGCACCCCGTCCGGCGACGCCTTCAGCGCGGTGATCCGCCCGCCGTCGAGTCCGGACACATCGATCTTCTGCGGGACCCCGGTCCCGCCCGGCACCCGGTAAAGCGCCGGATTCTGCGGATCCTGGTCCGCGATCCACAGGTCGCCCGCCGCGTCCCAGCTCGGCGTGCCCAGCCCGTTCGGCTTGGCGCCCTTGCCGGTCAGCACCGGCTGCGGCATGGGCCCGGCCGTCGTCAGGTTCACCAGGTACAGCCCGTGCCCGTCCTCGGAGACCACCGCCGCGCGCTTCTCGTCGTACGAGACGGCCGCGGAGCCGACCTTGAACCCGGGGTTCCCGGCGCTGGGGGACAGCGGCCCCGGCACCTGCTCGGGCCGGTACTGCTGGTCCTCACCGGTGACGTCGAGCTTCATCCGGACGAACCGGCTCTCGGCGTCGACGTAGTACTGGTACTCCGGGCTCGGCGGCCGGTGGGCGATCGTCGCCGCGGCCGCCTCGGTCACCGAGCACAGCGAGGACCGGTCCGAGCGCAGCAGCTCGACCCGCGCCATCCGAGAGGACGTCAGATCCTGCACGGTGTACATGAGTTGCGCGGCCATCTTCTCGCACTGCGGCTGCGCGACGTTGTCGACCTTGTCGTTGAGCGGCACCTTCAGCACGTTCTGCCCGTCGTACGCGAGGGACTTGGTGCCCTCCCGCAGTTCGGTGCCGGTCGGGAAGCTCGAAGTGACCACGGGCCCCAGCCACTTGGACGGACCGGCCAGCAGCGACTGCACGGTCTGCGTGGTGGGGTCCATCCGCGAGTCGGGATCGCTGCGCTGGCGCACGTACACCGGGTCGGCGACGAGGCTGCCGCCCGCGAAGTAGTACTTGTTGACCGGCATGTAGATGCGCTGGAAGTCGGACTCGCTGAGCACGAGGCCGCTCGGCGGCGTCGCGATCCGCCACTGCTTGTTCTCCTGGACCAGCTGGAGGTAGTCCTCGTAGCGCCGGCCGGAGGGCTCCGGCTGGTACGCGCTGCGCTCGTCCACCGTCGCGAGCTTCTTGCCGGTCATCTTCCAGCGGGGGCCCGGGGCGTCCTTCTCGTTGCCCACGGAGAACCGGTCGATGCCCGCGGAGAGCACGGTGACGGCGGAACCGGGCTTCCAGTTCTTCGCCGCCTCCTCGGTGAGGTACTTGCGGGCGGTCTGCAGTTGCGGGTCGTCGCTGGTCATGGCCTCGAGGAAGCCGTCGACGATGTCGGCGGGACCGGCCTTGTCGGCCGGCGGCACCCCGAACACCCGCACCTGCGAGTCGACGCCCTGCGAGGCCTTCACCTCGCGGATCTCGCCGTGGTCGGGCATGGAGGCGCAGCCCGCCAGCAGCAGCCCGGCCGCGCCGAAGGCGTACGCCCGCACCGCCCGCCACCGGCGGCGGCCGTCCCTGCGCACCCGTGCGGGCTCAGCGTCCACCTGCGCCATCCTCCTGTGCTGCTGCTGCCTGCTCGGCGCCGGCCTCGGTGTCCGCACCGGTGTCGACGTCCGTGTCGACGTCCGTGTCGGCAGCGCGCTCCGCCGCCGCCCGGTCCGCCGCCGCCTGATCGGGATCGGCCGGACGGGCCACGACGCGGGCCCCGCTGCCCGGCAGGGCCGTCGGGTCCGCGGGCACCGGCAGCGCACCGGCCACCGCCGACCGCGGCGGTATCGGCGACCGGTCGCCCCGGCCCGGGCCCTGCTGCGCCTTCGGGGACGCCTGCGCGCCCGCCGCGTCGGCCGCGGCCCTGGCCCGGTTGGACCGGGAGTCCTCCGGCTCCAGCGGGATCGGGGATCCGCGCAGCGGCTCGTCGGCGGTCCGCGGCAGGGTCAGCCGGAACTGCGAACCGCCGCCCGGCTCGCCCCACGCCTGGAGCCAGCCGCCGTGCAGCCGCGCGTCCTCGACCGCGATGGACAGGCCCAGGCCCGTCCCACCCGTCGTACGCGCCCGCGCCGGATCGGCCCGCCAGAAGCGGTTGAAGACGCGGGTGGCCTCGCCGGGCTTGAGCCCGACCCCGTAGTCCCGTACGGCCACCGCGACGGCCCCGCCCGCCGAAGCGAGCCGGACCACCACATCGCGCCCCTCGCCGTGCTCCACGGCGTTGACGACGAGGTTGCGCAGCACCCGCTCCACGCGCCGGGAGTCGGCCTCGGCTATGACGGGCTGGGTGTCGCCCAGCACCCGGATCCGGGTGCCCTTGTGCTCGGCGAGCGGCTCGGCGCCGTCGATGACCCGGCGTACCACGTCCCGCAGATCGATCGGCTCCGCCTCCAGGGCCGCGGCCCCCGCGTCGAACCGGCTGATCTCCAGCAGGTCCGCGAGCAGCGACTCGAAGCGGTCGAGCTGCCCGGCGAGCAGCTCGGCGGAGCGGGCGGTGATCGGGTCGAAGTCGACCCGGGCGTCGTGGATGACATCGGCTGCCATCCGTACGGTCGTCAGCGGCGTGCGCAGCTCGTGCGAGACGTCGGAGACGAACCTGCGCTGCATCCGCGACAGGTCCTCCAGCTGCTGGATCTTGAGCTGGAGGTTCTGCGCCATCTTGTTGAAGGCCTCGCCCAGACGGGCGATGTCGTCCTCGCCGGTGACCTTCATCCGCTCCTGGAGCCGCCCGGCCGAGAGCCGCTCGGCGATCCCGGCGGCCATCCGCACGGGCGTCACGACCTGCCGTACGACGAGCCAGGCGATCGCACCGAGCAGCACGACCACGAACACGCCCGCAGTGGCGATGGTGACCTTGATGAGGTTGAGGGACTCCTCCTCCTGCGTGAGCGGGAAGAGGTAGTACAGGTCGTACGGGTCCCCGTTGATGTCGGTGAGCCGCTTGCCCACGACCAGCGCGGGCTCGGGCGCCTTGTCCCCGGACCCGGCGGTGTACCGGATCTGAGAGAAGGTCTTGAAGGTCCCGGTCGCGTGGTTGACGTCCCGGCGCAGCGCCGCGGGAACGCTCGCCGTCGGGTCCACGTTCCCGGAGGCCCGGGCGCCCTTGACGCCCGAGACGAACGGCCCGCTCGGCTGCCCGCCGGGCTGCCCGCCCGCATCGGGGCCGGCGCCGAGCGCGACCACCTCGAAGGCGGTCTGGCCGCCACTGGCGAGCTGCTTGACCAGCGAGTTCATCCACGTACTGGCGTCCCGGCCGACCTTGTTGTCGGTGGCATCGGGCCCGTCCACCGCCGAAGGCGTGTTGGCCTTCTCCTGCGCGACGGCGAACCCGCCCGCGGCCTGGCTCTGCGCGGCCTCCTCCTTGGCGTCGAGAAGCCCCTTGCTGACCTGGGCGATCACCACGAACCCGAGCGCGAGGACCACGGCCAGCGACATCAGCAGCGTCGCGGCGACCACCCGCAGCTGGATGTTGCGACGCCACAGCCGGACAGCCGGAAGCAGCGGGCGCCGTACGAGACGTACGAACAACCGCAGCACAGGGCCGCCCGGCGCTCCGTCAGCCATCTGACGGAGCTGCCGGCCTCCCCGCAGGACTCCTCGGCGGGAGCCGCTGTGGGGCTTGCCGGGCGGCACGTCAGCTCGGTCCGGCCTTGTAGCCGACACCGCGCACCGTCACGACGATCTCGGGGCGCTCCGGGTCCTTCTCCACCTTGGAGCGCAGCCGCTGCACATGCACGTTGACCAGGCGGGTGTCCGCCGCGTGCCGGTAGCCCCAGACCTGCTCCAGCAGCACCTCACGGGTGAACACCTGCCAGGGCTTGCGCGCGAGGGCGACCAGCAGGTCGAACTCGAGCGGGGTCAGGGCGATCGAGACGCCGTCGCGCTTGACCGAGTGCCCGGCCACGTCGATGACCAGGTCACCGATGGCCAGCTGCTCGGGCGCGGGCTCCTCCGACCGGCGCAGGCGGGCCCGGATGCGGGCCACCAGCTCCTTCGGCTTGAACGGCTTGACGATGTAGTCGTCGGCCCCGGACTCCAGGCCCACGACCACGTCCACCGTGTCGCTCTTCGCGGTGAGCATCACGATCGGCACGCCCGATTCGGCCCGGATCAGCCTGCAGACCTCTATGCCGTCCCGTCCGGGCAGCATCAGGTCGAGCAGCACGAGATCCGGCTTCGCCTCGCGGAAGGCAGCCAATGCCTTGTCGCCGTCCGCTACGAACGACGGCTCAAAACCTTCTCCACGCAGCACAATGCCGAGCATCTCGGCCAGCGCGGTGTCGTCGTCGACGACAAGGACTCGTCCCTTCATGCTTGACATCATCCCATTAGCTAATCGTTACCTGGCGGTGAGCTGTCCCACAGCCAAAAGGGCTGGAATTCGCCCCTCAGACCTGCGTGGAGATCAGGGCGACCAGTCTGCCCCGGATCCGGGCGACAATTGAAGGCGCGGGCCGCCGAAGATCCGGGGGGACGGCCGGTCCGCTCAACGTTCCCACGTGGCACGATGGCAGCCGACCAGCGCCCCCCGCCCCGCAGTGCACGTGAAGGAGCGACGATGAACGACTCTCCGGGCTGGGCCGTGCCCGGACCCTCCCCGTCCGACGGCGAGCGACCGGGCGCACCCGACGGCCAAGGCGGCACCGAGGGCGCCCAGCCGCCCGCGCAGCAGCCGCCCGCCGGCGGGCCGAAGTGGTCCGCCGAGCAGCCGCCGCCCGGCGAGTGGTCGAGCCCCGGCACCCCCCAGGCACCGCAGAGCCCGCAGCCGCCGCGCCAGCAGCCGCAGCCGGGCGCGGGCTGGGGATCGTACGCGGGCCCCCAGAGCGGCCAGGGGGGCGGCCAGTACGCCTACCCCGGCGGCCCCGGCCAGTGGGGCAAGCCCCCCGCCGCCAAGCCCGGAGTGATCCCGCTGCGTCCCCTGGACCTGGGCGAGATCCTCGACGGCGCCGTCGCCACCATGCGCAGCCACTGGCGCTCGGTCCTGCCGATCACCCTCGTCGTCGCGACCGTCGTCCAGGTCATCAGCGTGCTCGTGCAGAAGTACACGCTCTCCGACCTGCCCGCCCCCTCCAACGACGAACCGAACCTGAGCGAGCTCGTCAACACCCTCGGCAGCAGCATGCTCGCCCTGGTCGCGAACGGGTTCATCCAGCTCATCGGCACCATCGTGGCCACCGCCATGCTCACGATGATCTTCAGCCGCGCCGTGCTCGGCCACAGCTCCACGATCGCCGCCGCCTGGCGCGAGGCCCGCCCCCAGCTGCTCCGCCTGCTCGGGCTGACCCTCCTGCTCGGGATCGGCGGCGCCCTCCTCGTCGGCGTGCTGATCCTGCCCGGCATCGCCCTGCGCAGCCTCGGCCTCGGCCTCCTCGGCGGCTTCGCCGCCCTCCCGCTCCTCCTCTGGCTCGGGATCAAGTTCAGCCTGGCCTCGCCCGCGCTGATGCTGGAAAAGAGCAGCGTGGCCACCTCGCTGCGCCGCTCCTCAAGGCTCGTCCAGGGCGCGTGGTGGCGCATCTTCGGCATCACCGCCCTGACGGGCGTCATCACCACCATCGTCTCGGTCGTCATCGTCTTGCCGCTGAGCGCCCTCGGGCTCGCCATCGGCCTCGCCGACGGCGGAGTGTCGGGCCTGGAGAACGGCACCGCCACCACCGGCTGGGCCGCGCTCGCGCTCTCGGCCGTCGGCGCGATCATCGCGCAGACCGTCACCATGCCGATCCAGTCGGGCGTCACCGTCCTCCTGTACGTCGACCAGCGCATCCGCCGCGAGGCCCTCGACCTGGAGCTCGCCCGGGCGGCGGGCCTGGAGAACTACGGCTCGGACCCGGCCGCACCGCCGACCGGAGGCTGATGCACCGATGATGAGTACGGGGGGCCTCATCACACGCTCCGCGGCGCTCCTGCCGGCCGCGGAGAAACCACCGGTGGCGACACCGCGCGACCCCGCCCGCGAGGCGGCCGAACGCGAACTGTCGAAGCCGCTGTACCACCAGGACGACCCGGGCCTGCTCCAGCGCGCCCTGGACCGGTTCTGGGAGTGGGTCGGCAACCTCTTCGACCACGCCTCGGGCGCCACCCCCGGCGGCACCCTGGGCCTGCTCGCGATCGCCGCCCTGGTCATCCTCGCCGTCGCCGCCCTGTGGTGGAGGCTCGGCTCCCCCCGCCGGACCGCCACCACCGCGGCCGGGGTCTTCGACGGCGCCCTGCGCAGCGCCGCCGACCACCGCACCGCCGCCGACGCGCACGCCGCCGCCGGCCGCTGGACCGAAGCCGTCCAGGAGCGCATGCGGGCCGTCGTCCGCTCCCTGGAGGAGCGCACCGTGCTCGACCCCTGCCCCGGCCGCACCGCCGACGAGGCGGCCGCCGAAGCCGCCGTCTCCCTCCCGGACCACGCCGAAGCCCTCCGCACCGCGGCCCGCACCTTCGACGACGTCACGTACGGCGCCCGCCCCGCCACCGCCGAGATGTACGCCCACCTGCGCACCCTGGACCTCACCCTGACCCACGCGAAGCCCCTCCTGACGGGCCCCCGGTCATGAGCGCCCCCACCCCGGCGCCGCCGGGCCCCCCGGCCACCAGCACGCCCCGTACGACCCCCCGCGCCGCATGGCGGCGGGGACGGGGCTTCCTGATCTGCCTCGGGATCCTGCTCGTCGCCGCCGTCACGCTCGCCACCCTCGCCTCCGGCAGCCGGCACGGCCGGCTCGACCCCCGCTCCGCCGACCCCGACGGCAGCCGGGCCATATCCGAGCTGCTCCAGGCCCGCGGAGTCACCACCCGCGTCGTCACCACCGCCCGCGAGGCCGCCGCCGCGGCCGGCCCCGGCACCACCCTCCTGGTCACCGACCCCGACCGGCTCGGCGAGACCCAGCGCCGCGCCATCCGCTCCGCCATCGACCTCTCCGGCGGCCGCACCGTCCTGCTCGCCCCCGGCAGCCTCAGCCTCCCCGACCTGGCCCCCGCCGCCCGCACCAAGGGCACCGCCTTCGACCAGAACCTCGACCCCGGCTGCCCCCTGCCCGCCGCCGTCTCCGCCGGCCGCGCCACCACCGGCGGAGACCACCGCTACACCACCGACGGAGCCACCGCCGCGGCCTGCTACCCCAGCGGCGGCAACCCCACCCTCCTCGTCCTGCCCACCGGCACCAAGGGCGGCGACACCGTCCTCCTCGGCTCCGAGACGATCCTCCTCAACAAGAAGCTCGCCTCCGAGGGCAACGCCTCCCTCGCCCTCCAACTCCTCGGCTCCCGCCCCGACCTCGTCTGGTACCTGCCCTCCCTCGCCGAGGTCCAGGACGAGGACCCCGCCCAGGAGCAGAGCTTCCTCGACCTCCTCCCCCGCGGCTGGAGCTGGACCCTCCTCCAGCTCTTCGCCGCCGCCGTCCTCGCCGCCCTCTGGCGCGCCCGCCGGCTCGGCCCCCTCGTCACCGAGCAACTGCCCGTCGCCATCCGCGCCTCCGAGACCACCGAGGGCCGCGCCCGCCTCTACCGCAAGTCCGGCGCCCGCGACCGCGCCGCCACCGTGCTGCGCGCCGCCGCCCGCGAACGCCTGGCCGCCCTGGTCGGCGTACCGCCCGCCCAGGCCCACGACCCCGCGACCCTGCTCCCCGCCGTGTCCGCCCGCCTGACGGAGAGCCACCAGGACCTGACCGGCCTCCTCTTCGGCACCACACCCACCACCGACGCGGCGCTCGTCGCGCTCACCGACCACCTCGACGCCCTCGAAAGAGAGGTCCGCACCTCATGACGGCCACCACGGACAGCGCCCGCTCCTCCCTGGAAGCGATCCGCACCGAGATCGGAAAGGCCGTCGTCGGCCAGGACTCGGCCGTCACCGGTCTCGTCGTCGCCCTCCTGTGCCGCGGCCACGTCCTCCTCGAAGGCGTACCCGGCGTCGCCAAGACCCTCCTCGTACGGGCCCTCGCCGCCTCCCTCGAACTCGACACCAAGCGCGTCCAGTTCACCCCGGACCTGATGCCCAGCGATGTCACCGGCTCGCTCGTCTACGACGCCCGCACCGCCGAGTTCTCCTTCCAGAACGGCCCGGTCTTCACCAACCTCCTCCTCGCGGACGAGATCAACCGGACCCCGCCCAAGACCCAGTCCTCCCTCCTCGAAGCCATGGAGGAGCGCCAGGTCACCGTCGACGGCACCCCGCGCAAGCTGCCAGAGCCGTTCCTCGTGGCCGCCACCATGAACCCCGTCGAGTACGAGGGCACGTACCCGCTCCCCGAGGCCCAGCTCGACCGCTTCCTCCTCAAGCTCACCGTGCCCCTCCCCTCCCGCGAGGACGAGATCGGCGTCCTGACCCGGCACGCCGCCGGCTTCAACCCCCGCGACCTCCACGCCGCGGGCCTGCGCCCCGTCGCCGGCCCGGCCGAGCTCGAAGCCGCCCGCGAGGCCGTCGCCAAGGTGTCCGTCTCCCCGGAGATCGCCGGGTACGTCGTCGACGTCTGCCGCGCCACCCGCGAATCCCCGTCCCTCACCCTCGGCGTCTCCCCGCGCGGCGCGACCGCCCTGCTGGCCACCGCCCGAGCCTGGGCCTGGCTCACCGGCCGCGACTACGTCACCCCCGACGACGTCAAGGCCCTCGCCCTGCCTACCCTGCGCCACCGCGTCCAGCTCCGCCCGGAGGCCGAGATGGAAGGGGTCACGGCCGACGCCGTCATCACCGCGATCCTGTCCCACGTCCCCGTCCCGCGCTGATGGCCCTCACCGGACGCGCCGCCCTGCTGGCGGCCCTCGGCAGCCTCCCCGTCGGCATCCTCGAACCGAGCTGGACGGGGATGCTCGCCGTCAACGGCACCCTCGCCCTGGCCTGCGCCGTCGACTACGCCCTCGCGGCCCCGGTCCGCGGACTCACCCTCACCCGCTCGGGCGACACCTCCGTCCGCCTCGGCGAGCCCGCCGAGGTCCACCTCACCGTCACCAACCCGGGCACCCGCCCGCTGCGCGCCCGCGTCCGCGACGCCTGGCCCCCCAGCAGCTGGCTCCCGGGCACCGAGACCGACGCCTCCCGCCACACCCTGGCGATCCCGGCCGGCGAACGCCGCCGGATCACCACCCGGCTGCTCCCCACCCGCCGCGGGGACCGGCGGGCCGACCGCGTGACGATCCGCTCGTACGGGCCGCTCGGCCTGCTCGCCCGCCAGGGCACCCACACCGTCCCCTGGACAGTCCGGGTCCTGCCGCCCTTCACCAGCCGCAAGCACCTCCCCTCGCGCCTGGCCCGCCTGCGCGAACTGGACGGCCGTACGAGCGTCCTGACCCGCGGCGAGGGCACCGAGTTCGACAGCCTCCGCGACTACGTCCCCGGCGACGACACCCGCTCCATCGACTGGCGGGCCACCGCCCGCCAGAACAAGGTCGCCGTCCGCACCTGGCGCCCGGAACGCGACCGGCACATCCTGATCTGCCTGGACACCGGCCGTACCTCGGCGGGCCGCGTCGGCGACGCCCCCCGCCTGGACTCGGCCATGGACGCGGCCCTGCTGCTGGCCGCGCTCGCCTCCCGCGCCGGCGACCGCGTCGACCTGCTGGCCCACGACCGCCGCACCCGCGCCCAGGTCCAGGGCCGCTCGGCCGGCGACGTCCTCCCCGCCTTCGTCAACGCCATGGCCACGCTGGAACCGGAGCTCGTCGAAACCGACGCCCGAACGCTGGTCTCCACCATCCTCCGCAACGCCCCGCGCCGGTCCCTGGTGGTCCTTCTGACGAGCCTGGACGCCGCCCCGACAGAGGAAGGCCTGCTCCCGCTCCTCCCTCGCCTCACGCAGCGCCACACGGTCCTGCTGGCCTCGGTGGCGGACCCCCGCGTCGAGGAGATGACACGGTCCCGCGGCACGCTCGACGCGGTCTACGAGGCCGCGGCAGGCACCCAGTCCCAGGCCACCCGCCGCCGCACGGCGGACCAGCTGTCCCGCCACGGAGTCCACGTGGTCGACGCCACCCCGACCACCCTGGCCCCCGCCCTCGCCGACGCCTACCTGTCCCTGAAGGCCGCGGGCCGCCTGTAGCCGTCCGGCCCTCGGGGCTCAGCCGGTCTTGGCGTACCCGAGGGCCTCGATGATCAGACCGTCGCGTACCCGCATCACGTTGACGCAGCGGACGTACTCCTTCTCGCCCGGTCCGAACACCAGCTTCCAGCGGATCACCGACAGCTCTTGCGCACAGACGACGTCCTCGACCTCGAAGTCGTTGGCCGGGTCTGTGGCGAAGTCGCTCCAGAAGCGGATACACTCCTCGGCCCCTTCCACCCGGGTTCCGCCAGGAGCCGGCGAGAGCCCTTCCATGACACAGTCCGCGCCGACCAGGGCGGCGAGCCCGGAGGGGTCCCGCTGCTGGAAGACCTGGTTGAAGCGCTCGATGACCTCGGCAGTGGACGGCGTGGAACCAGACATGACGTGCCTCCTCGTGAGTGGTGATGCACTGATCGTCCGCCGCCCCCCTCCCACCGGACAATTCCCGCCAGGGTATGAGCGGGGCATGGCGACGCTGCCGCGGGCCGCCTGTAGGGCTGTCCGACTGGCTACGCTGGTCGGGCACCCGCCAGGAGGACCACCATGGCCGACCTCACCCCCGAGCAGATATGCACGACTTCGCGGAGCAGCTCGCGGAGCTGGCCGAGCACCAGGAATTCCGGTGGAAGGTACAGACCACCGACGGTCAGATCTTCCTCACGATGACGAGCCCCACGGCTCCCCACGGGGGTCCCCTACGCCTTCGGGGACACCGTCACCGCCGGCCGCCGGCCGCTCGACACCAGCAGCCTCAAGAGCTACCCGGCCGACTGGTAAGGAATGCGTGGCGGGACTGCATCCACGCCGAACGGGCCGTAAACGCAGAAAAGCCCCGTACCGGATACCCGGTACGGGGCTTTCTACAATGATTGTTCGGCGGCGTCCTACTCTCCCACAGGGTCCCCCCT
>NZ_JBIVXF010000013.1:0-241766 GCF_044769045.1 Streptomyces sp. NPDC090741
AGGTGCCCCCACCGCGTCGATTCCCTCCTCCGCCTTGCGATCGCACGCACCAGACCCCGCCGACCACCGCCCTTCCGGGCGGCCGACGCTACTTTTGACGACACTCCCTAGGGCCTGCCCCAGCCGAGGGTCCGGCCGCCGTCCCACATGACGGGCTGCCGGGCCCTCTCGGCGTGTGCGCTGGCTACTCTGGCCCTGACTTGCCGTTACTCGTCACCCGCATCCCTGGAGCGCCCCCGTGAGAACCGCCGTCGTGATCGGAACCGGACTGATCGGCACCTCCGCGGCGCTCGCCCTGACCGCCCGCGGGATCACCGTCCACCTCGCCGACCACGATCCGGCCCAGGCCCGTACGGCCGCCGCCCTCGGCGCCGGGACCGACGAGGCCCCCGAGGGCCAGGTCGACCTCGCGATCGTCGCCGTACCGCCGGCCCACGTGGCGGCGTCGCTGGCCGAGGCGATCGGCCGCGGCGTGGCCCGGGCGTACGTGGACGTGGCCAGCGTCAAGGGCGGCCCGCGCCGGGAGCTCGCGGCCCTCGGCGTGGACGTCACGGCGTACATCGGGACCCACCCGATGGCCGGCAAGGAGCGGTCGGGCCCGCTCGCCGCGACCGCAGACCTCTTCGAGGGCCGGCCCTGGGTGCTGACCCCGACCCGGGACACCGACCACGAGGTGCTCAACCTGGCGCTCGAACTGGTGGCCCTGTGCAAGGCCGTACCGGTGGTCATGGACGCCGACGCGCACGACCGGGCGGTGGCACTGGTCTCGCACACCCCGCAGCTGGTGTCCAGCATGGTCGCGGCGCGCCTGGAGGAGGCCGACGAGACGGCGGTGCGGCTGTGCGGCCAGGGGATCCGGGACGTGACGCGGATCGCCGCCTCCGATCCGCGGATGTGGGTGGAGATCCTCTCGGCGAACCCGGGCCCGGTGGCCGACGTCCTCGCCGGGATCGCCTCCGACCTGGAGGCCACGGTCGACGCGCTGCGCGGGCTCCAGTCGGCGGACGTCGAGAAGCGGCGCGGCGGCGCGGCCGGCATCGAGGACGTCCTGAAGCGGGGCAACGCGGGCCGGGTCCGGGTACCGGGCAAGCACGGCGCGGCGCCCATGGCGTACGAGACGGTCGCCGTGCTGATCAGCGACCAGCCGGGCGAGCTCGCGCGGATCTTCGCCGACGCCGGGCGGGCCGGGGTCAACATCGAGGACGTGCGGATCGAGCACGCCACGGGCCAGCAGGCCGGTCTGGTCCAGCTCATGGTCGACCCGAGGGCGGCCGCAGCCCTCACCGCGGAGCTGCGCGAACGCGGCTGGGCGCTGCGCCAGCAGTAGCCGGTCGGCCCTCCTCCCCGGTACTGGACGGCGCCCGTGCCGGGGGCCGGTAACCTTGGAGAGGGGCGCTTTGGCGCGCCCGGACACGTACGCGCAACCAGGAAGGTGCCCGCACCGTGGAAACCGCAGCTCCGTCCGCCGTGATCGTCGCCATCGACGGTCCCTCCGGCACGGGCAAGTCCAGCACCTCCAAGGCCGTGGCCGCCAAGCTCGGGCTGCGCTACCTGGACACGGGTGCCCAGTACCGGGCCATCACCTGGTGGATGGTCACCAACGGGATCGACACCGACGACCCCCACGCCGTCGCCGTGGCCGCCGGCAAGCCCGGCATCGTCTCCGGTACGGACCCGGCCGCGCCCACCATCACGGTCGACGGCCTGGACGCCTCCGGCCCGATCCGCACCCAGGAGGTCACCTCCAAGGTCAGCGCCGTCAGCGCCGTCCCCGAGGTGCGCACCCTGATCACCGAGCTCCAGCGCTCCATCGCCGCGTCGGCCGAGGGCGGGATCGTCGTCGAGGGGCGGGACATCGGCACCACCGTCCTGCCCGACGCCGACCTCAAGATCTTCCTGACCGCGTCCCCCGAGGCCCGCGCCGCGCGCCGCAGCGGTGAGCTGCGCGGCAAGGAGGCCACGGACCTCGCGGCCACCAGGGAAGCCCTGATCAAGCGCGACGCCGCCGACTCGGGCCGCAAGACCTCCCCGCTGGCCAAGGCCGACGACGCCGTCGAGGTCGACACCACCGAGCTCACGCTCGACCAGGTGATCGAGTGCGTCGTGACCCTGGTCGAAGAGCGGCGCAGCAAGTGAGCGGAACGCCCTCCCTCAAGGGTGCGGCGCTCGGCCGGCGGATCGGCATCGGCCTCATGTACGGGCTGTGGAAGCCGCGCGTGCTGGGCGCCTGGCGCGTGCCCGCCTCGGGGCCTGTCATCCTTGCCGTGAATCACGCGCACAACATCGACGGGCCGATGGTCATGGGCACCGCCCCGCGGCCGCTGCACTTCCTCATCAAGAAGGAGGCGTACGTCGGCCCGCTCGGCCCGTTCCTGGACGGGATCGGCCAGGTCAAGGTCGACCGTACGGGCGCGGACCGGGGCGCGATCGGCAAGGCGCTCGCGGTGCTCGACAACGGCGGGGCCCTGGGGATCTTCCCCGAGGGCACCCGCGGCGAGGGCGACTTCGCCTCGCTGCGCGCCGGGCTCGCGTACTTCGCGGTACGCAGCGGCGCGCCCGTCGTGCCGGTCGCCGTGCTCGGCAGCACCGAGAGCCAGGGGCGGCTGGTCCGCGGACTGCCGCCGTTCAAGAGCCGGGTCGACGTCGTCTTCGGCTCCGCCTTCGACGCGGGCGACGGCACCGGCCGCCGTACCCGTACGGCCCTGGACGAGGCCACCGTACGCATCCAGAGCAGGCTCACCGCCCACCTGGCCGACGCCAAGCGCCTGACCGGGCGCTGAGCGAGACTTGACCTAGTAGTGGAACCGCGCTGCGCGGACACCACCGACCACCACGAACGACGAGGAACGGACTTCATGAACGACCAGCACGACCACGGAGCGCTTGGCGATGCCGAGTACGCGGAGTTCATGGAGCTCGCCGCGGAGGAAGGCTTCGACGTAGACGACGTCGAGGGTGCGATCGCGGAGGCGGGCCACGGGCCGCTGCCCGTGCTCGCCGTCGTCGGCCGCCCGAACGTCGGCAAGTCGACCCTGGTGAACCGCATCATCGGCCGCCGCGAGGCGGTCGTCGAGGACAAGCCCGGCGTCACCCGCGACCGCGTCACGTACGAGGCCGAATGGGCCGGCCGCCGGTTCAAGGTCGTCGACACCGGCGGCTGGGAGCAGGACGTCCTCGGCCTCGACGCCGCCGTCGCCGCCCAGGCCGAGTACGCCATCGAGACCGCCGACGCGGTCGTCTTCGTCGTGGACGCCAAGGTCGGCGCCACCGACACCGACGAGGCCGTCGTCAAGCTGCTGCGCCGGGCCGGCAAGCCCGTCGTCCTGTGCGCGAACAAGGTCGACGGCCAGAGCGGCGAGTCCGACGCGGCCTCCCTGTGGTCCCTGGGCCTCGGCCAGCCGCACCCCGTCTCCTCGCTGCACGGCCGCGGTACGGGCGACATGCTCGACGCCGTCCTGGAGGCGCTGCCCGAGGCGCCCGAGCAGACCTTCGGCAGCGCCCCGGTGGGCGGGCCCCGGCGCATCGCGCTCATCGGGCGCCCGAACGTCGGCAAGTCCTCGCTGCTCAACAAGGTCGCGAAGGAGGACCGGGTCGTCGTCAACGAACTGGCCGGCACCACCCGCGACCCGGTCGACGAGCTGATCGAGCTCGGCGGCGTCACCTGGAAGTTCGTGGACACCGCGGGCATCCGCAAGAAGGTGCACCTCCAGCAGGGCTCGGACTACTACGCCTCCCTGCGCACGGCCGCCGCCGTCGAGAAGGCGGAGGTCGCGGTCATCCTGATCGACACGACCGAGACGATCAGCGTCCAGGACCAGCGCATCATCACCATGGCCGTCGACGCCGGGCGCGCGATCGTGATCGCGTACAACAAGTGGGACGAGCTCGACGAGGAGCGCCGCTACTACCTCGAGCGCGAGATCGAGACCGAGATGCAGCAGGTCGCCTGGGCGCCCCGCGTCAACGTCTCGGCGCTCACCGGCCGCCACATGGAGAAGCTGGTCCCCGCGATCGAGACGGCCCTCGCGGGCTGGGAGACGCGCATCCCGACCGGCCGGCTGAACGCCTTCCTCGGCGAGGTCGTCGCGGCCCACCCGCACCCGATCCGCGGCGGCAAGCAGCCCCGCATCCTGTTCGGCACCCAGGCGGGGAGCAAGCCGCCGCGGTTCGTCCTCTTCGCCTCCGGCTTCCTGGAGCACGGCTACCGGCGCTTCATCGAGCGCCGCCTGCGCGAGGAGTTCGGCTTCGAGGGGACCCCGATCCACATCTCCGTGCGGGTGCGCGAGAAGCGCGGCGCGCAGTACAAGAAGAAGTAGGGGCCGGGAGGAAGTACGCGGCGAGCGTCGGTCCGGGGTCAGTAGCCCCGGCGCGGAGCGGGCGGCAGGGCCGCCGGGATGTGGTGCATCCCGGTGTGGTGCTGCCGCCCGCCGGCGTATGCGGAGCCGACGGCGCCGTGCTCGCCGCCGCCGGTCGCGGACCCGGCGTACGCGTACGAGGGCTGCGGCGCGGGGGCGTAGGAGGCCGGCCACGGGTCCGTCTGCCATGCGGAACCGTTCCAGCCGCTCCCGTACGAGCCGCCTCCGTACCCGGAGCCGCTGCTGCCGCCGCCGTACGCCGAGCCGCCGCCCGCGTACGAGCCGCCGTACGAGAACGAAGCGAACCCGAGGTCCTCCTCGCCCGTACGGTCGCCCGGCAGGGCCCGGAAGGCGCGCAGGTACTCCGAGTACAGCGTGTCGTAGATCGGGGTGTGCGAGACGGCGGCCGGAGAGCTCTCCCGGTCCCTTGCGGGGCGCATCGGGGAGACGGTGCTCGCGTGGGCAGGGGCGCGGGAGGGGTCGTATGAATGCACGTATCAGCCAACGAACCCGGGGCCCTGCGGATGCGGGCCAGAAGCAGAAAAACGCAGATCGCCGGGGGTGCGCGGGATGGACCGCGTACCCCCGGCGCATACCGCGCCGCCCCCTGGCCGGGGGCGGCGCGGCGTTCCGGGATCCCTGCCGGTGCCGGGTTCAGACGCCGGAGGTGCCCGCCAGCGGCATCGAGGCCGCCACGAGCTTGCCGCCGGCGGCGGCCTTGTCCAGCGCGTCGCGGAGCAGGTCCTCGCGGGGCTGCTGGCCGATGGAGCCGACCGGGGCGGCGTAGATGAGCACGCGCTGGGTCTTGTTGACGGCGGCCCGCCAGCCGTCGGTGACCGACAGGGCCTGGTGCGCCTGCCACCAGGCGACCTGGCCGCCGCCCGTGGTGCCGGGCTGGAGCACGGCGTGCAGCTGGCCCGCGGCGAGCAGCACCGACCAGCCGGCGAGCGGCGAGGGCAGTTCGGCGGTGTCGGTGACCGGGATGAACCCCTGCTCGATGAGGAGCGGCAGGAAGTCGTCGCCGGGGCCGGCGGTGCCGGGGCGGGCGATCGGCGCGGTCGGCTCGACCACGAGCGCGGGGTGCAGCTCGCCGCCGATCAGGACCAGGCCGCTGGTGATGCCGAGGACGGCCTGGCCGCCGGGCACGTTCTGCGGGGACTCGCCGCCGGCGGGGCTGTCGCCGGTGATGCTGCGGACCGCGCCCTGGAGCTGCTCCTCGGAGACGGTCACCACCTGCGAGGGGATGCAGCCGGCGTGGGCGAAGGCGAGGACGGCCGTCTCCTCGCCGACGAACAGCACCGTGCTGGTGCGGTCGGTCTCGGGGTCCCCGGGGGTGCGACAGGAGGTGCAGTCGTAGCTGCGCGGTGCGTCGTCGCCGGTGAGCAGCCTCTCGGCTTCTTCGTCACCGATCTCGGCACGTACCTCATCACTGACGTCGAGCATGCGGGGCACGGGCTGGCTCCTCGGACTAGGCGAGCGGGGGCGGCCGGGCGGTTCCCGGCTCGCCGGGCTCAACGGCCGAGCGGCGGCCGGGGTCACGCCGTTGGAGGGAACGGAATCGAACCTGGCCCCCGGAGGGGTGAACGGTCGGACCGGTACTTTGTTTTCGTGCCAACTCTTTTCTGCATGTGCGCAGTTGGTGGTCGGAACTGGCCGTTTCCGGGGGAGGTGGCGGATCCGCCGACCGGGTGGGCTGCGGGACGTGCCGCGTGGCAAGGCCGGGCGGGTGCGGCGGCGCTGCGTAGCGTGACGCGATGCCCGACCTCCGGATCCGGCGGGCTGCCTCGGCGGCCGCTGCCGCCGCCGCTGCCGCGCTGGCCCTCGTCCTCGTTCTCGTACTCCCTTCGGGGGCCGGCGCGGCCCCGCCGCCCCCCGCGCCCGGACCCGCGGGGGCGGCCCACCCCGGCTCGCCGGGGATCATCGGGACCGGCCCGGGGGACTGCGGCCCCGGCGGGCAGTGGCCCTGGGACTGCGTGGCCGACTGCGAGAGCAGCGGGCGCTGGGCGGTCAACACCGGCAACGGCTTCTACGGGGGCCTGCAGTTCTGGCAGCCGACGTGGGAGGAGTACGGGGGGCTGGTCTTCGCGGCGCGGGCCGATCTGGCGAGCCGGGAGCAGCAGATCCGGGTGGCGGGGGACGTGGTGGGGTTCCAGGGGTGGAACGCGTGGCCGGTGTGCTCGAAGCGGTACGGGCTGGCGGGGCGCATGCACGTGGTCCGGACCGGGGACACGCTGGAGAAGATCGCCCGGCGGTACCGGGTGAAGGGCGGCTGGCAGGCGCTGTACGAGGCGAACCGGGCGGTGATCGGCCCGAAGCCGCAGGCGCTGGTGGTCGGCACGCTGCTGGCCCTGCCGCCATCGCCACCGGCTCCGGTTCCGGTCACGGCGCCGGTGGCGACCCCGACCCCGGCCCCGGCCCCGGCCCCGGCCCCGGCCCCGGCCCCGGCCCCGACCCCGACCCCGGTCCCGACGGCACCGGCGGCCCCGGTGGCCGTGCCCGCTTCCTGACGGGGTCTCGGCCCGCGGGGGCGATTCGGACGCGGGCCGGGGTACCGGCAGACTGCTCGGCATGCTGGAGACCTCCGCACGACTGCTCCGCCTGCTGTCCCTGTTGCAGGCCCACCGCGAATGGACCGGCGCCGATCTCGCGGAGCGCCTCGGCGTGACCCCGAGGACGGTGCGGCGCGATGTCGACCGGCTCCGGGAGCTCGGCTACCCGGTGAACGCCAGCCCCGGCACCGGCGGCGGCTACCAGCTGGGCGCCGGTGCCGAGCTGCCGCCGCTGCTGCTCGACGACGACGAGGCCGTCGCCGTCGCGGTGGGCCTGCGGACGGCCGCCGGGAACGGCGTCGAGGGGATCGGGGAGGCCTCCGTACGGGCGCTCGCCAAGCTGGAGCAGGTGCTGCCGGGGCGGCTGCGGCGGCGGGTGTCGGCGCTCAACGAGTTCACCGTGCCGATGCTGCGCGGGCCGGGTCCGGCCACCGTCGACCCCTCCGTGCTGACCGGGCTCGCCGCCGCGTGCCGGGACAGCGAGCGGCTGCGCTTCGGCTACCGGGACCACGCGGGCGCCGTCAGCCGCCGCGCGGTGGAGCCGCACCGGCTGGTGTGCACCGAGCGGCGCTGGTACCTGGTCGCCTGGGATCTGGACCGGGAGGACTGGCGGACCTTCCGCGCCGACCGGATCGAGCTCAGACCCCCGCACGGACCGCGGTTCACCCCGCGTCCGGCGCCCGCCGAGGACCTCGCCGCGTACGTGTCGCGCGGCGTGGCGCAGGCCGCGTACGCGGCCAAGGCGGTGCTGAGGCTGAAGGTTCCGGCGGAGGCGGCGGCCGGGATCGTCGGGCCGAGCGACGGGGCCCTGGAGCCGCTCGACGCCGAGAGCTGCCTGCTGCGCACGGGGGCCGTGAACCTCGACGTGCTCGTCATTCACGTCATGCTGCTCGGCTGTGAGTTCGAGGTGCTGGAGCCGCCGGAGCTGACGGACCGGATCAGAGCGGCCCGGGACCTTCTCGGGCGGGCCGTGGAGAAGATGTAAGGAAACCGAGGGGGTTCACCCCGCGGCGCAGGGTGGCCGCGGCAATCCCCGGGGAAATTCCGGGGGCCTCGGACGGAATGCGAAACAGGATGTACGGACGGCTTGTCGCGGGCCGGAAAAAGAATGGCGCGGGGACGCTTTCACGGTGCTTCGGATGGAGCCGGTCCCGTCAAAGAACTGTCGACATTCCGTGACCCAAGCGTGACCCGGTTCGGACGAACCTCTGGGCGCTGCGCTGACGTTCCGGTCAGGTGCGCTGCGGAAACCACCGAAATGGCCGAGGCGGGCCGGGTGGTGACCCGGCCCGCCTCGGCCATTTCGGTGGTGCGGGGTGAGGATGTGCGTACCGCCCCGTCAGCCGCCGGTGGCCGGTCGGGCGGCGGCCCGACCGGCGGGCCGCTCGGTGTGGGCCGGGCGGCGGCTGCCGGCCGGTGTGACCGGGGTCCGCTCGGACCGGATCAGGTGCGGCCGGCCGGAGACGTGCGCGGCGGGCCGGGGCACCGGGGCGTGCCCGGGGCCCGCGACGGCCGCCTGTGCGGCCGCCGGGACGGGCACGGCGGCCGGCTCCTGCGGACCGAGGGCACCGGCACCTGCTGTGGCGGCGTCACCGGCGAGCCGGAGCTGCCACTTGCCGCCCGCGGAGAGCAGCGGGGTGAGCGCGGTGGCGACCGGGACGGGCACGGTTCCGGTCTCTAGGCGGCGGCGCAGCCGCTCCCGCAGAGCGAAGACGCGGGCCTCGGCGCCGGCGATCAGCGGCTCGAACCAGGGCAGCGCCAGCATGATCAGCAGACCCGCGGACCAGCCGAGCAGTACGTCGCTGACCCAGTGCGTACCGAGGTACACGGTGGTGGCGCCGACGCTCAGCGAGACGGTGGCGGACACCACGGACAGCACCCGCCGGGTGACCGTGGTGGAAGCCAGGTAGGCCAGGATTCCCCAGGTCACGACGGCGTTGGCGGTGTGGCCGGAAGGAAATATATCGCCGCCGGCGAAGAGCTCGGCGGAGCCGATCTGCGTGGCGTAGTGCGGGCCGAGCCGGCCGAGGCCGAGCTTGACGGCGCCGACGGTGATGTTGAGCAGGAGCAGCGCCACGCCGAGGGTGATCAGCGGGCGGAGGGTGTGCTGGCGCCAGGAGCGCCAGCCGAGCCATGCGGCGACCATGACCGCGGTGGGTCCGCGCTGGCCCAGGACGACGAGGTAGTCGAGGAAGGCGTGCAGCTGCGGCCACTGCTCGTAGGGCCGGAAGAACATGACCTGCCAGTCCAGGCGGACGAGCCAGGACGTGGTCAGGACGGCCACCACGATCGCGAGGTAGAACGCGAGGGTCGATCCGAGGAGCACGATGCGGTGCCGGCTCATCTGCGGTGTTTGCAGATGAGCCGGTCGCTCTGGTTCCCGGTCCAGCCGGGCGAACACCCGCTCCAGACGGGTCAGGATTTGGTCGGTACGCACTCAATCGACGTTACCGCGCGCCGATGGGCGGCCCGGTCGAATCACGGGCTTTGTGATGACCATGTGATGTGGAGTTGGTCTCACGCGACGCTTAATTCCTGGCATTCAAGCATTAGTTGGAGGCGTCTTGATCCATTGCCCTGGCCATTCTTTCGCATGGTTAGCCGCGCTTTATCACCGCAGCTCAATTACTTTGCTGAAAGATGGATCGGAATGATCCATTCCGTTACGTGGTCCCGCCGCGGGCGCCCGTCGGGGAGACCGGCGGCTCCCTAAGGCGGCCCCGACCCGTTCAGCCAGAAGGCCCCGTACACCGCCGACGCCAGTGCCACCGCGCCCAGCACCGCGACCGCCCGCCCGGTCCGCCACCGGGCCAGGGCCACCGCCGCCGGCAGCAGCAGCGGGAACGCCGGGAGCAGCAGCCGCGGCTTGGAGCCGAAGTACCCCGACGCGCACAGCGCCAGCGCGACGACGATCCCGCAGTAGACGAGGAGCGCGGCCGGCTGGCGCTGCCGTACGCAGAGCCAGTACAGCCACAGCACCAGCGCGACCCCCGCGATCAGTCCGACCCCCGCGGGCGCGGCGGAGGAGGCCAGCTTCGCCCCGATGAACCGGGCGAACGCCCAGCCGCCGTCGAAGCCGTTGCCCCAGCCGCCCTGCACGTCCAGGTAGCCGAGCAGCCCGCCGCCGGTACGCGCCCCGACCCACAGCACGTACGCGGCCGCGCCCAGCGGGGCCAGTACGGCCCCCGCCGCCATCCGCCAGGTCCGCTCCCCGCGCCGCCAGGCCAGGGCGGCCGCCACCCAGACCGCCGCCACCACCGCGGCGCCGACCGGGCGGGTCAGCCCGGCCCCCGCCGCGAGCAGGCCGGCCGTCAGCCACCGGCCGCGCAGGGCCCCGTACAGCGCCCAGGCGGCCAGCGCCGTGAACAGCGACTCGCTGTACGCCATGGACTGCACGATCCCGACGGGCAGCGCGGCCCAGACCCCGGCGGCGAACACCCCGGCCCGGCGGCCGTGGAGGAGGTCCGCGACCGCGAAGATCCCCCAGGCCGCCGCGAGTCCGGCCACCACCGAGACCACCAGCCCGGCGCTGCCGTACGACAGCCCGGTCGGCGCTGCGACCAGCCGCTCCAGCCAGGGCAGCAGTGGGAAGAAGGCCAGGTTCGAGTGCACGTCCCCGTTCGGCAGGAGCACCTCGTACCCGTACCCCTCGGCGGCGATGCGGGCGTACCAGAGCGAGTCCCAGCGCGCCGACAGCAGCGTGTGCGGGCTGCTGCCGGCGGCCGCGCACCAGAGCGCGAGCACGGCCAGTCCGAGCAGCCGGACCGCCGCGAAGACGGCCAGGGCGGGCGCGGCCCGGCGAAATCCAAGATCTTTCACGGGCATGATTATCGGTGGCGCCCGTGCGTGTCATCGGCACAGAACCACGGGTCGTGACCGCGCGTGTACGCGGAGGAGGGGAGAGGGGGAGGGCGGGGTGAGGCGAGTGGCGCACACCACACCGCGGTCGCCGCCGCGGTGAGAGCTTGACCACGTGTCGGACAGACGAACTCGCGTACGCTGACGCTTCACTCGCGTGTCGATGCCGGACCCCGTAGGACGCCGCACGGTGCACCAACGCCGTGGCTCCGCAGACGCTGGTCCGCCGAGTGCGAGCGATCATCTGGGAGGTACATGCATGTCGGGGACGAACGCGGCCGCCTTCCGGCTGCGGCTGCGCGCCGCCTCCGGCGGGGCCAACCGCTGGCTCGTCCTCGCGGTCCTGTGCGTCAGCCTGGTCCTCGTCGCGCTCGACGCGACGATCCTGCACGTCGCCGTCCCCTCCGTCACCGAGGACCTGCGCCCCCGCTCGACCGAACTCCTGTGGATCGTCGACGCCTACCCCCTGGTCTGCGCCGCCCTGCTGATCCTCTTCGGAACCCTCGGCGACCGGGTCGGCCGCCGCCGGATACTCCTCCTCGGTTACGGGCTCTTCGGCGCGGCCTCGGCGCTGGCCGCCCTGGCCGACAACGCCCAGGTACTGATCGGCGCCCGCGCGCTGCTCGGCGTCGGCGGCGCGATGATCATGCCGGCCACCCTGTCGATCCTGCGGCAGGTCTTCCCCGACCGGCGCGAGCGGGCCCTCGCCATCGGCATCTGGACCGCCGTCGCCGCCATCGGCGCGGCCAGCGGACCGGTCCTCGGCGGGTTCCTCGTCCAGCACTACTGGTGGGGCTCGGTCTTCCTCATCAACATCCCGCTCATGGCGCTGATCCTGCCGCTCGGGCGCTGGCTGCTGCCGGAGTCGCGCGGCGCCGCCGACGGGCCGTGGGACGTGATCGGCGCGCTGATGGCCGCCGCCGGCGTGCTGGGCTTCGTCCTCGGGGTCAAGCGGATCGGCGCGGAGCGCCGGCTCCTCGATGCCGAGGCACTGGTGCCGCTGCTGCTGGGCGCGGCGCTGCTGATCTTCTTCGTACGGCGGCAGAAGCGGCGCACGCACCCGCTGATCGACATGCGGATGTTCTCGCGCGCCGCGTTCTCGACGTCCGTCGGGTGCATCGTGCTCGCCATGCTGGCGCTGGTCGGGCTGGAGCTGATCGCGGTCCAGTACCTGCAGCTGGTGCTGCACCTCAGCCCGCTGGAGACGGGGCTTCGGCTGCTGCCGCTGACCTTCGCGGCCATGGCGGCCGGTGCCACCGGGTCGTACACGCTGGCCCGGGTCGGGCCGCGGACGATGGTGTCGCTGGGCTTCGTGCTTACGGCGTTCGCCGTGCTGCTGCTGACGTTCATGGGGCAGCACGACCGGCCGGTGCTGCTCACGGTCGGGTTCATCCTGCTCGGTTTCGGGCTGCAGACCACGCTGTTCGCGGCGTACGAGTCGATGCTGAGCGAGGCGCCGGCGGCCACGGCCGGCGGGGCGGCCTCCATAGGCGAGACCTCGTACCAGCTGGGTGCGGGGATGGGCATCGCGCTGCTCGGCAGTGTCATGAACGCGGCCTACGCGCCGGGGCTGACGCACGTGCCGGGGGTGTCGGCGTCGGATGCGGCGGGGGCCGCGAACTCCCTGGGCGAGGCGTACCAGATCGCGGGGGCGCTCGGGGGCGCGGCGGGGCAGTCGCTGTACGCGGCGGCGCGGCATTCCTTCGTGCACGGGCTGCACGTGACGCTGGTGGTCAGCGCCGGGCTGTTGCTGGCCGGGGCCGTGATGGCGCTGAAGCTGCCGCGGGTGATGGAGTGTCCGGACCCCGAACCGGAGCCGGTCCGCCTCCCCGCCCAGGCGGGCCCCGATGCCGTGCGCACCCCGACTGCGACGAAGGCGCAGGCGCAGGCGCCGGCGCCGACGCAGGCGCCCGCATCGACGCCGGACCGCGACCCGGCGGCCCGCCCGGCCTGACCGCTGCGCGGGCAGGTGGGGGGTGGACCGCGGGCGGTCGCGAGGACAAACTTGCACCGCTAGGTTTCGAACCGCAGGTCCGCACCAGGAGGCGCCGTGCCCTTCGTACCCACCGATCCGCTCGGGATCGACGAGCTCCTCGCGCCCGAGGACCTCGCCATCCGCGACACCGTGCGCGACTGGGCCGCCGAGCGGGTGCTGCCGCACATCGCCGGGTGGTACGAGAGCGGCGAGCTGCCCGGGATCCGGGAGCTGGCGAGAGAGCTCGGGGCGCTCGGGGCCCTCGGGATGTCGCTGGAGGGGTACGGCTGCGCCGGGGCCTCCGCCGTGCAGTACGGGCTCGCCTGTCTTGAGCTGGAGGCCGCCGACTCCGGGATCCGGTCCCTCGTGTCGGTGCAGGGCTCGCTCGCCATGTACGCGATCTGGAAGTACGGCTCCGAGGAGCAGAAGCAGCGCTGGCTCCCCGGCATGGCCGCCGGCGAGCTGATCGGCTGCTTCGGGCTGACCGAGCCCGACGTCGGCTCCGACCCGGCCGCCATGCGCACGTACGCGAAGCGCGACGGCACCGACTGGGTGCTGAACGGCCGCAAGATGTGGATCACCAACGGCAGCGTCGCGGCCGTGGCCGTGGTGTGGGCGCAGACCGACGAGGGGATCCGTGGCTTCGCGGTGCCCACCGACTCGGCCGGGTTCTCCGCGCCCGAGATCAAGCACAAGTGGTCGCTCCGGGCCTCCGTGACCAGCGAGCTGGTCATGGACGACGTACGGCTGCCCGCGGACGCGGTGCTTCCCGGGGTCACCGGGCTCAAGGGGCCGCTGGGCTGCCTCAGCCACGCGCGGTACGGGATCATCTGGGGGGCCATGGGCGCGGCGCGCGCCAGCTTCGAGGCCGCGCTCGACTACGCGAAGACGCGGGAGCAGTTCGGCAAGCCCATCGGCGGCTTCCAGCTCACCCAGGCGAAGCTCGCCGACATGGCGCTGGAACTCCACAAGGGCATCCTGCTCGCCCACCACCTGGGCCGGCGGATGGACGCGGGCACCCTGCGGCCGGAGCAGATCAGTTTCGGCAAGCTCAACAACGTCCGCGAGGCCATCGACATCTGCCGCACCGCGCGGACCATCCTCGGTGCCAACGGGATCTCGCTCGAATACCCCGTCATGCGGCACGCCACGAACCTCGAGTCGGTGCTCACCTACGAGGGCACCGTCGAGATGCACCAGTTGGTGCTGGGCAAGGCGCTCACCGGGCTCGACGCCTTCCGGTGAGGGCCCTGCTCAGCTCTGGTTGAAGAAGTCGCGTGAGCGGCCGGCGGGCTCGCCGCTCACGATCTGGGTGTCGGCCGGGGTCAGCAGGAAGACCCTGGTCGCCACCCGCTCGATCGAGCCGCGCAGGCCGAAGGTCAGGCCGGCCGCGAAGTCGACCACGCGCTTGGCGTCGGCCGGGTCCATGGACGACAGGTTCACGATCACCGGGACGCCCTCGCGGAACAGCTCGCCGATGCCGCGCGCGTCACGGAAGCCGTCCGGGGTGACCGTCGCGATCCGCCGGCCCTGATCGACGGCCGACTCCGAGGCGACCTTGACCCGCGGGTCGGTGACCCACTGGTCGCCGGGGCCCGAGACGGAGCCCTGTGCGGCCTCCGCGTAGTCGTCGTCGTAGTATCGCTCGTCGTCGTTGTCCTCCACGAGACCCAACCAGGCACTCGCCTTGCGTACCGAACCCATGGACGCCTCCTTTCACCGCGGTCAGTTGTCTTCTCTCCGCTGCCCCTATGGTCGTCCATGATGCTGACAACGCGCCAAGTGGATAGCCGCCGCGCAGGGGTTTCGTGACGGTACTGGTGCAGAACATCCGTTGCACCGTCAAGCTTCCTGGCGGGTACCGCTGCTGACTGAGTGAAAATACGACCGCTGCCGCCGAGTGGGTGACCGACACGGACGTACGGGTGAACGATCCCGCTCGATACGATGCGCATCACGCACGCGTATGACACACGGGGGACCGGTTTGTTCGGCATCGTCAGACCTTGCACGCACCGGCTGGGGGAGCGCTTCAAGACCGAGTGGATGGCCCATCTCTGCGGGCTGTGCCTGGCACTTCGCGCGGACCACGGACAGTTCGCCCGGATCGTGACCAACTACGACGGGCTGCTCGTCTCCGTTCTGACGGAGGCTCAGTCCGGACCGGCGCCCGGCTCCCGGCGCACCGCGGGCCCCTGCCCGCTGCGCGGGATGCGGACCGCGGCGGTGGCCAGGGGGGAGGGCGCGCGGCTCGCGGCCGCCGTCTCGCTCGTCCTCGCCTCGGCGAAGGTACGGGACCACGTGGCGGACCGGGACGGGCTGTTGGCCCGCGCGCCGATCGCCGCCGCCGCGCGCAGGGTGGCCCGCGGCTGGGACCGGGCCGGCGCCCGCACCGGGGCCTCGCTCGGCTTCGACACGGCCGTCCTCGTGGACGCCGTGGACCGGCAGGAAGGCATCGAGACGCTCGCCGGGCCCGGCACGCCGGTGCTCGTGGTGACCGAGCCGACGGAGACCGCGACCGCCGCCGCCTTCGCGCATACCGCGCAGCTGGCCGGACGGCCAGGCAACGCTCCCGCGCTGGCCGAGGCGGGCCGTTACTTCGGGCGCCTCGCGCACCTGCTGGACGCCGTCGAGGACCGGGCCGCGGACGCCGCCGCGGGCGCCTGGAACCCGCTGACGGCCACCGGGACCCCGCTCGCCGAGGCCCGGAGGCTGGCCGACGACGCCCTGCACGGCATCAGGCTGGCGCTGCGCGAGGTCGAGTTCGCGGACGCCGGGCTGGCCCACCGGCTGCTCGTGCACGAGCTGAAGACCTCGGTGGACCGGGCCTTCGGGGTCACCGGCTGCGCGCACACGGGCGGGCACGTGGGCATGAACGCCGTGGGGCAGGGCGGCCACGGGGCGCCGTCGCAGGGCCACGGCCCGGGCCAGGCGGGCCCGTACGGCAGCGGCCCGTACGGCAGCGGCCCGTACGGCGGCCAGGGCGGGAATCCGTACGGCGGCGGCGCGGGCGGGCCCGGCGGCCCGTGGATACCCGGGCCGCCCATGGGCCCCGGCGGCGGTCCGCCCCCGCAGAAGCCGCGCCGCGGACTGTTCGCCGGCTGCGCGGTCGCGATCGGGCTGTTCTGCACCTGCCGGCTGTGCTGCACCGACCACGAGGGCCCGTGGTCCCGCAAGAAGCGGGACGCGTGGTGCGAGGCCTGCGACTGCGGAAACGGCTGCCCCGACTGCAGCGGATGCGGCGACTGCTGCAGCTGTGACGGGTGCTGCTGCGACGGCTGCGACTGCGGCTGCGACTGCTGAGGCCCGCTCAGATTCCGTGGGTCCGGACGGCGTACAGGGAGATTCCCGTCCGGGCCCGTGTGGAAGGGTTGAGCGGCATGAGCGATGACGCAGACGACGCAGACGATCCGAAGACCGCCTGGCGGAAATGGCACGAGCATCGGGTGGCTTCCGTATCCGCCCCCTACGGCCCCCTCTCCCTCATCGGCACCCACTGGCTCTCGGACTACCCGGAAGGTCGAATTCCGGCCGTTCCGGGGCGTTGGCGCGCTACCGAGGGCGGGGTGGCGCTGAGCGCCTCCGCCGAGGACGGCCTCAGCCTCGACGGCGAGCCCTTCACCGGTGACGCCGTCCTCGCCGCCGACCAGGCCCCGCCCGCGCGCTCCCGGGTCGCCGCCGCCCAGGAACTCCGGATCACCGTGATCCGGCGCGAGGGGGAGTGGGCGGTCCGGGTCTTCGACCCCGCCTCCGCGGCGCGCCGGGCCTTCGCCGGCATCGAGGCCACCCCGTACGACCCGGACTTCGTGGTGCCGGGGCGCTTCCGGCCGTACGGCGAGGACCGGACCGTCCAGGTGGCGAACGCCGACGGGCGGGCGCGCGGGCTCGGCCTCGGCGGCGAGCTGAGCTTCGCGTACCGGGGCGCCGGGCACACCCTCCAGGTCGCCGTCGACGAGGACGACGGCAGCCTCTGGGCCGTGATCGGCGATGCCACCGGGGGGAGCTCCAGCTACCGCTTCCGCTTCCTCAAACCGGGGGTTCCGGACCCGGTGGACGGCTCGATCACCGTCGACTTCAACCGGACCGTGCTGCCGCCCTGCGCCTTCGCGGATCACTTCATCTGCCCGTTCCCGCCACCGGGGAACACCCTGCCCTTCGAGGTCGCGGCGGGCGAGCGGAGGCTGAAAGATGCCCTTGCCGCCCGAATCTGACGCCGAGACACTCCCGACAGCGCCTTCCGGGGGCTTGTCAGGGGCACGACGAAATCCTGTGCGCCCGCCGTACCTCCGGCTGCGCCTCACGGGCTCCGGCGCCCCCCACCGTCCGCCGGGCCCCCGATCCCTCCCGGGAGGACGAGAAGTGAGGATCAAGAACATCACCCGTACCCGGCTGCTCGCCGTGGCCGCCGGCCTGGCGGCCGTCGCCGGGCTCGCCGCCCCCACCGCGGCGAGCGCGGACAGCGGCTTCAGCGCGGCGCGGCTCGCCGCGGCCGGAGCCTCCGTCCAGCGTGCCGACGTCGCCGGCACCGCCTGGTACACCGACCCCGCCAGCGGCACCCTCGTGGTCACCGCCGACTCCACCGTCTCCGCCGCGGACATCACCAAGATCCGTACCGAGGCCGGAGCCGACGCCGCGGCCCTGCGCATCGAGCGCACCCCCGGCAAGCTGCGCAAGCTGATCTCCGGCGGCGACGCCATCTACACCTCGGGCTGGCGCTGCTCGCTCGGCTTCAACGTGCGCAGCGGGAACACGTACTACGTGCTGACCGCGGGGCACTGCACCGACGGCGCCGGCACCTGGTGGACGAACTCCTCGCACACCACCACCGTCGGCTCGACCGTCGGATCGAGCTTCCCGACCAACGACTACGGCCTGATCAAGTACGCCAGCAGTTCGCCGGTCCCGCCCGGCACCGTCGGCAGCCAGGACATCACCAGCGCCGCCAACGCCACCGTCGGGATGTCCGTCACCCGGCGCGGCTCCACCACCGGCACCCACGGCGGCTCGGTGACCGGCCTCAACGCCACCGTCAACTACGGCGGCGGCGACATCGTCTACGGCATGATCCGCACCAACGTCTGCGCCGAGCCCGGCGACAGCGGCGGCCCGCTCTACTCCGGCAGCCGCGCCATCGGCCTGACCTCCGGGGGCAGCGGCGACTGCACCTCGGGCGGAACCACCTTCTTCCAGCCCGCCGTCGAGGCCCTCAACGCTTACGGCGTGAGCGTGTACTGACCCGACCTGCCTACGGCACAATGAGCCCCCGCCCAACTCCCGGGCGGGGGCTCGCCTTTCGGGGGAAACGGGGTAGCGCACATGGTCAGTGCACCTTTAGGGCGGGGCGGCTCCGCACCCGACGCCCAGCGGCGGATCCGGCGCAACCGCTGGCTGTTCACCGCACCCCTCGTGCTGCTCTGCCTCCTGGGCGCCGTACTCGTCTGGGAGATCGTGCGCGGGAACATGTCCGAGGCATCCCGCGGCCACTGGCCCTGGCGGCTCCAGCTGATGAGCTCCGAACCCCTCGCCAGCCTGCTGGCCGTCGCGGCCGGCGCCGTCCTGGCCCGCGCCCAGTACGCCCGTACGGTACGGCCCATGCTGGGGTGGCGCTCCGACTACGTGGCGGGGGAACTGCCGGGCGAGTCGAAGGCCTGGAGCACGGGCGTCTTCAACGGCGGCCAGCACAACGCCGGGGTGCACCGCGTGGACTACTTCGTGGTGCCGGAGGGTGAGGTGCTCGACGGGCCGGTTCCCGAGGACGCATGGATGAGTCTGCGTCAGGCCGGTGAGCGGCTGGGCGAGATCGGGCTGCGGCCGGCGGCCGACTTCCGCCTCACCTCCATGGGAGCGGGGTTCCCGCTGGTGGCGACCGGTACGTACGAAACCATAGTGGTGGGGGTGTTCTCGAAGCGGTTCATCGAGGAGGTGCGGGCGTTCCACCTGCGTATCCAAGTGGTGGACAGCGTCGGGGACACGCACGAGCGGGTCATCGACTGCCTCAAGGGGGCCCGGGAACCGGTGGCCGCGCCCGTGGAGCAACCCCGGTCGGCACGGCCCGTGCCCGTGCCCGTACCCCGAACCGCTCCGCCCGCCGATGAGCCGGAAGGCAGGCCCCTTGGCAGGTCTTAACCCCGGAGCCAGTCCAGCACCTCGGAGAGGGCGTACTGGGCCGCGAAATGGCCGGCTCCGGGCTTGAGCACCGCCGTGCTGTGCCCGATGTGCTCCGCCAGCCAGTGGAAATGGCCCACCGGCGAGAACACGTCCTCGGCGCCGTGCCAGAGCATGACCGGGCCCGTGATCGCCCGCGGGTCGTATCCCCCGGGCCGGCAGAACGCGAGGGAGTCGTCCAGCCAGCCGTCCGCGGAGGTCCGCAGTGCCTCGCGGAAGTTGTCCACGACGGAGCGGCGTACCCGGGTGTCGGCCAGGACCGCGAGATCCGCGGCAGGCAGGTCCGCGCGCAGGTCTTCGAGCAGCCGGCCCGGATCGCGGTGGATCTCCGCCGCCCTGGGGGCGAGTCGCCGTTCCAGGGCCGCGGGGTCGCGGTCCGCGAGGGTGTAGTGCTCCACGTTGTACGGGGTCATGCCGGCGTACCAGTCGAGCCCGGTGCCGTCGCGGGGCGCGAGGCCGACCAGGCAGGCCGCCGCCGTCACCCGGTCGGGGAGCAGGGCCGCGCAGGCGAGTGCGTGCGGACCGCCCCCGGAGCGGCCGACGACCGCGAAGCGGCCGACGCCCAGGGCGTCCGCGACGGCGTCGGCGTCGGCGGCGGCGTCGGCCACGCGCCGCCCCGGCGCGCGGTCGGATTCCCCGTAGCCGGGCCGGTCGTAGGAGAAGAAACGGATGTGCGGATGCCGCTCGGTGACGTCGCCGAGCGCGACGCCCAGGCGGCTGCCCGGCATGCCGTGGTGCAACAGGACCGGTGAGCCGTCGGGAGCCCCCCACTGTTGTGCGATCAGCCTTCGCCCGTCGGCCAGGCCCACCTCGATGCGCATTCCTGTGCCCTCCCGCTGTGACGCCGCCCTTCTGCGATGGAAGCACGGACCGCTCGCGCAGGACCAGAGGATGCGGAATGCGGGAATTCTTGTGAAGGATTTCACAAGCGCGCATGGGTCTTTGCTCCCTGCCTGGAACTGCAGCTCAGATGCCCTGTGATGGGGCGAGCGAACGGACGTGAACGGCCCTTCGGCCCGGCAGGAAAGGGCTTTGCCGGGGCGGCGGCCTTCGGTTTCCGGGTGTCGAATCGAGGTATCAGATCGGCGACGTCTACAACGCCTTCCTCCCGAGCGCATCTCCCTCCGCACCTGGGCGAGATGGACGGCATCAGCCGGGTCTCGATCGTCACCGACAAGACGATGGCGGCGCTGGGCTTCGCGCTGAGGGTGACCGACATCCTGCGGGCCCGGGAGGGCTCCGTCGCCGTCCAGGTCATCGACGACGTCGAGCCCAACCCGGAGCTCGCCGCCGTCCGGGCGGGCGCCGCGCTGATGCGCGAGCGATCGCCCCGAGGTGGAGTTCGCGGACGCCAAGGAGAAGTTCTTCGACGTCCTCAAGCGGGCCTACACGTTCCCCGCGCTGGGCGAGAAGGCCTGGATGGTGGCCATCCCGACCACCTCGGGCACCGGCTCCGAGGTCACCCCGTTCGCCGTCATCTCCGACCCGGCCGCTGCCCGGAAGTACCCGCTGGCCGACTGCGCGCTGACCCCGAACGTGGCCGTCGTCGACCCGGTGCTCCCGATGGGGCTGCCGGCCGCCTTGACCGCGGACTCCGGCTTCGACGCCCTGATGCACGCCACCGAGGCGTACGTGTCCGCGTACGCCAACGACTACACGGACGGCCTCTGCCTCCAGGCCGTCAAGCTCGTCTTTGAGAACCTGGAGGCGCTGCGTGGTGGACGGGCCGAACAATCCCGGGGCGGTGGCGGGCATGGCTTTCGCCAACGCCTTCCTGGGCCTGGTCCACGCCATGGCGCACACCCTGGGGCAACACCTTCCGCGTGGCCCACGGCCGGACCAACGCCCTGCTGCCGCACGTGATCCGGTACAACGGCACCGTCACGCGCAAGGCCGCCCCGTGGCCGAAGGCCGAGGCCTACCGGGCCCCGGAGCGTTCCAGGAGATCGCGAAGCTGCTCGGCCTGCCGGCCGCGACCCCGGCCGAGGGCGTCGGCTCGTACACACGCGCCGTTGAGGAGCTGAGCGCCAAGTGCGGGATCCCGGCCTCCTTCGCGGAGGAGGGCGTGGACGAGCAGGCCCTCCTGGAGGCCCTGCCGGCACCGGCCATGAACGCGTACGCCGACCAGCGCGCGCCCGCGAACCCGCGGATGCCGATGACCGACGGCATGCAGCGGCTCGTGCGGCAGGCGTACTACGGCGCCGCGGAGGCCACGCCGAGCGCCTGACGGTGGGACCTAGACGTGCGGGACGAGCAGGGCCGCCGCCGAGCGGGCCCGCGCCAGGGACGCGGCCCGGTCGGCGCCGCGCTGCCCGAGCACCACGCGGGTGCTCAGCCCGTCCAGCAGTGCGAGCAGCTCCGAGGCGCGGGCGGGCACGTCCAGGGCTCCGGCGAAGCGGCCCTGGTCCACGCCCTTCGCGAGCAGGGCCTCCAAGTCCCGCTGCCAGCCGTCGTCGATCTCCTGCTGGGCGGCGCGCAGGTCCTCGTTGGCGGGGGTGCGGGCCCACAGTTCGATCCACAGGGTCCAGCGCGGATCGCGCGGACCGCGCGGCAGGTACAGCTCCAGGAAGAGCGCGAGCTTGCGGTGCGCGGTGACCCGGCGGGCCAGCAACTGCGCGCGCTCCGCGGCGAGTCGGTCCTCGCTCCAGCGCAGGGCGGCCAGCAGGAGCCGGTCCTTGCTGCCGAAGTAGTAGAGGATGTGGCCGCCGCTGGTGCCGAGCCGCTCGGCGAGCGCGGACATGGTGAGCTCCGCGAGCCCGCCCTCGGCGATCGCCGCCATGGCCTCTTCCAGCATCCGCTCCTGGGCGATCCGCCCGTCGCGCCGCCGCGCCGCCCCCGCAGACCCGGCTGCTCCTGCCGCTCCCGCCGCTCCCGCCACCCCGTGCCGCCTTCCCGATCTTCGTGGCCCGACCTTATCCCGGACAGGGTCTTGACGCGGTCCCGATCGGCGGCGCATCTTGAATGCCATTCAAGAACTTAGAACGTCATTCAAGGTTCAGTGGGTCCACAGTCAGGGGTACGGCGCATGACGCAGCAGGAGACGACGGCCGACGTCGACGAGGTGTTCCGGGTCGAGACCCACGGCATCGACCCCATCCCCGACGCCGAGCGGCACGGCGGCGCCCAGGACCTCTTCTGGCTCTGGTTCGGCTCCAACCTCACCTTCACCTACGTGATCAACGGCGCCCTCGCCGTGGCCTTCGGCCTCTCCTTCTGGCAGGCCACCGCCGTCGTCGTGATCAGCGGACTGTCCTTCTTCGCGGTCAGCGCCGCCGGGCTCAGCGGCATCCGCACCGGCACCGCCACCCTCGTCATCTCCCGGGCCGCCTTCGGGGTCCGCGGGAACTTCCCGGCCGGCGTCCTGAACTGGGTGGTGAGCATCGGCTACACCATCGTCAACACCGTGGTCGGCACCCTCGCCCTGGAGGTGTTCTTCGCCGAGGTCGGCCTCGGCGAAGGCACGGCGGCACGGGCCCTCGCGCTCGGCATCACCCTCGCGCTCACCTTCGCCGTCGCGATGTGGGGCCACGCCACCGTGCAGTTCGCCGAGCGCTGGATGGCCTACGTCCTCGCCCTCGGCTTCGGCGCGCTGCTCGTCTTCCTCCTGCCCGGTGCCGAGACCGGCGCCCCGGCCGGCGCCGGCGCCCCGGGCCTGTCCGGCTGGAGCCTGGCCTTCGTCGTGATGCTGGCCGGACCCTTCTCGTACCTGCCGATGCCCGCCGACTACACCCGCTACCTGCCCCGGACCACCTCGCTGAAGTCGATCACCTGGATGGGGGCGCTCGGCGGATTCGTCTCCTCCGTCGCCCTCGGCGTCGCCGGGGTCGCCGCCGCCACGCGGACCGACATGACCGACGCCGTCGCGGGGGCCGAGAGCCTGCTCCCGGGCTGGTTCAAGCCGGTGTTCCTGGCCCTGGTCCTCGGCGGCTCCGTCACCAACTCGATCATCACCCTCTACTCGTCCAGCCTGAACCTCCAGGTCCTCGGCATCCCGTGGAGCCGCGCCCGCGCCATCGTGATCAGCGCCGCGGTCACCGCCGCCGGATCGCTCGCCGCGCTCTTCCTGACCGACTTCACCACCTCGCTGCTCTCCTTCCTCTCCCTGCTGATCATCGTGTTCGCGCCCTGGGGCGGGGTCTTCCTCGCCGACATGCTGATGCGCCGCTGCCGCTACGACTCCGACGCACTGCACGCCGGGAGCGCGGGCGCCTACTGGTACCGGGCCGGCTACCACCCCGCCGGTATGGCCGCACTGCTGGCCGGTATGGCCTTCGCCGCGCTGACCTGTGATTCCGAGCTGTGGACCGGCCCGCTGGTGGCCCCGCTCGGCGGCGCCGACCTGACCCTGCTCGGCTCGGTCGTCTCCGCGCTCACCTACTGGGTCCTCGCCCGCCGGGTGCCCTCGTACGTCCCCGCCGCCTGAGTTCGTCCTCCCCGTACCGCCACCGCTGCCCCTCTCTGCCCCCTCTGCACAGGAGCACCACCCATGCCGCACCCGTTCCCCGCCGACCTGCTGCTCACCGGAGCCCGGATCCACACCGTCGACCCGGACCTGCCCGAGGCCGAGGCCCTCGCCGTGTCCGACGGCCGGATCGTCTGGCTCGGCCGCGACGCGGAGGCCGCCGCCTGGGCCGGGCCGCACACCGAGCGGATCGACGCGGGCGGCCGGCTGGTGCTGCCCGGCTTCGTCGACGCCCACAACCACGTCCGGCTCGGCTCCGACGACGCCTGCGTGCAGCTCGCCGGGGTGCGCACCCTGGAGGCGATCCTCGACCGGATCGGTGCCTGGCGGGAGGCCCACCCGGACGCCGAGTGGATCGAGGCCGAGGCCTTCGACTACTCCGCGATCCCGGGCGGGCGGATGCCCACCGCCGCCGACCTCGACCCGGTCACCGGGGAGGTCCCGGCGATCGTGCTCTCGTACGACGTGCACACGGCCTGGCTGAACACGGCCGCGATGCGCCGGCTCGGGGTCGCGAAGGACCGTACCGACCTGCCGTTCGGCACCGCGGCCGTCGACCCGGAGACCGGCGAACCCACCGGCTTCGTCAAGGACTTCGCGATCAAGGGGCTCTCCCGGGACGGCCACCGGGCGCTGCGCGAGCTCGGCGTGCCGTGGGCCTCGCCGGACCGGCAGTACGGGCGCCTCGCCAAGAGCCTGGACGACGCGATCGGCTTCGGCATCACCACGGTCGTGGAACCGCAGAACTCCCTGGACGACCTGGAGCTGTACGAGCGGGCCCGCGCCGAGGGCCGGCTGCGCTCGCGGATCGTGGCGGCGCTGTTCCACCCGCGCGGCACGACCGGGGAGGAGCTCGACGCGTTCGCGGCGGCGGCCCGCAGGTACCCGGGGGACCGGCTGCGGGTCGGGCCGCTCAAGCTGTACATCGACGACGTGGTCGAGCCGCGCACGGCCGCGCTGCTGGAGCCGTACACCGGGTGCGGGGCGCACCGGGGCGAGACCTTCTACCCGGCGGAGGAGTTCGCGGAGCTGCTGGCGCGCCTCGACGCGCGCGGGTTCCAGTGCTTCGTGCACGCCACGGGCGACCGGGGGATCCGTACGGTCCTGGACGCCGTCGAGCACGCCCGTACGGTCAACGGGCCGCGGGACGCGCGCCACCAGGTGGTGCACGTGGAATGCCTGGACCCGGCGGACGTGCCGCGCTTCGCCGAACTCGGCGTGGTGGCCTGCATGCAGCCGAGGCACTGTGCGCCGGAGATCGCCGGGCCGGGCCAGGACTGGGCGGAGAACGTGGGCGAGGACCGCTGGCACAAGGCGTGGCCGATGCGGAGCCTGGCGGGGGCGGGGGCGGTGCTGGCGTTCTCCAGCGACTGGAACGTGGCCGAGATGGACCCGATGATCGGGATCTACACGGCGGTCACCCGCCGCCCGCTGGACGGCGGAGACCCGTGGCAGCCGGCCGAGACGGTGGACGTGGCGACGGCGGTGTACGGCTACACGATGGGCTCGGCGTACGCCAACTTCCTGGAGGCGGACCGGGGTTCGCTGACGGTGGGCAAGGCGGCGGACTTCGTGGTGCTGTCCCGGGACATCCTGGCCGTGGCCCCGGAGCGGATCCCGGGCACGGTGGCCGAGACGGTGGTGGTCGCGGGCGAGGTGGTCCACACCGCGCCCTAGGGAGTGTCGTCAAAGTGGCGTCGGGCCGTCCGAAGCGACCCGGTGAACCCACTGGAGCAGGCAGGCCTTGGACATCCGGGACAGGCCGAAGCCGCCGAAGACGGTGGCGTGCCGGGTGTCGCCGCGCTGGGCCGGAAGAGCCCGACCAGCAGCTGGGCGAGGCCGCCGATGAAGAAGCCGACCAGCGGCAGCACCGAGTGGCCGAGCTTTCGGGGAAGACGCCCGCGTCGATCCCGGTGGCGATGACGGTGGCGATGACGCTAACGGTGACGGTGACGGTGGCCACGATGAAGCCGGTGAGGCCGAGCGCGCCCAGCTGGGCCTGGGCGCTGGGCTCCATCCGCTTGACGGAGACGGCCTGTGCGGCGGGGCCCTGGCGGTTGCGGAACCCGAGGAGGCCGTTGCCCGCTCGCTGCCGCTCCTGCCGCCACCGCTGCCCGGGGTGCTCATCGGGCCGCCGCCCCCTCACCGGAGGGCGTGTCCTGCGGGAGCCCGCTGCCCACGGCGGGGCCCGGGCGGCCCTTGCGGAAGACCGCGCAGGCCACGGTGACGGCCGAGCCGAGCACCGCCCAGGCGGCCAGCACCAGCATCGGCCCGGCCGCGGCGTTGCCCTTGAAGTACGTGATCGAGCGCGCGGCGTACGTGCCCGCGCCCGGTGGCAGCGCCGGGCCGATGGCCCTCCAGAACGGCGGCAGCAGCGGGTACGGGTAGGCGCCGCCCGCGCTCGGATTGCCGAACACCACCACCAGCAGGATCGCCAGGCCGATGCCGACGACGCCCGCCACCCCCTGGAAGGCCAGGGTGATCGCCCCGACCGCGAAGACGACCAGGGTGCCGAGCCCCCACAGGGCCGTGATGCCGCCGGGCAGCGCACCCAGGATCGGGCCCGCGATGACCGTGCCGAGCAGACCGGCGGCGATCGCGTACAGCAGCAGCGCGCCGAGCCGGATGAAGGCGCGGTGGGAGTTGGCGGGCCGCGCTCCGGCGCTGATCGCGAGGATCGCGGCGCACAGGTAGCCGCCGACGCACCAGCCGATGACGAGGTAGAAGGCGCTCAGCCCGCGTGCGTCGCCCGCGGCGGCCGGGGCCACGTCGACGACCCGGACGGCCCGGCCCCGGGCCTGCTCGACGCGGCCGACGACCTGTTCGAGGGCCTGGGAGAGCGAGGCGCCCGCGCCGCTCGCGACCAGCAGCCGGTCGGTCGGGCCGGCCGGGTCGATGACCAGCGCCCCGTCCGCGTCCCGGTTCTCCACCTCCGCCATCGCGGCCGCCTCGTCCTTCACCGCGTGCGGGTCGAGCGGTTTCCCGGGCAGATCGGCGAGCTGCTGCGCGGACTGCTCGGCGACCGGCCGGGCGGGGGCGGCCACGGCGATCGGGATCTCGCTGGGCACGGGCCGGTGGAAGGCGCCGATGTACGAGGTGATGAAGGCGAGCTGGAGCGCCAGCACCCCCACGAGCAGCAGGGCGGCCCGGACGGTCACGGCGTCCTTGACCTCGGCGAGGAACCCGGCGGGCGGAGGCGGGGAGGTGGGCTGGGTCATGTCTCACACGCTCGGCGTACGGGGGGTGGGGCGCAGCAGGGGCGGGCCGAACGGATGACGGGCGGGAGGCGGCCGGACCAGCAGGGTCATCGAACGAATGTTTCGCACGAATATTCGAATTGCTCTATGGTGGAGACGGGGGTGGTGTTCACGTTCGAGCGAAGCAGGGAGGCCGCGGGTGCCTGGTTTTACGCATCTGCACACCGTTTCGGGGTTCTCCATGCGCTACGGAGGCTCCCACCCCGAACGGCTGGCGGAACGCGCCGCCGACCGGGGCATGGACGCCCTCGCCCTGACCGACCGCGACACCCTCGCGGGCGCCGTCCGGTTCGCGAAGGCCTGCGCCAAGGCCGGGATCCGGCCGCTGTTCGGGGTCGACCTGGCCGTGTCGCCCGCAGCGGGCTCCGCGGGGCCGGGGGGCTCCGCGGGGCCGGGCGGACCGGCCGGCTCGGGCGGCTCCGGCGAGGCGTCCTACCGGCGGCGGACCCCCGTCGTCGGCGGCGCCTTCGTCGACGAGTCCGCACCCCGGGCCACCTTCCTGGCCCGCGACGGCGCCGCCGGCTGGGCCGAGCTGTGCCGTATGGTCACCGCCGCCCACGCCCACGCCCACGCCCACGCCGGCGACGGCCTGCCGGTGCTGCCCTGGGTGGAACTGCGCGGCGAAGGGGTCTGCGTACTGCTCGGGCCCGGGTCCGAAGTGGGGCGGGCGCTGGCGGCCGGCCGGCCGGACCGGGCCGCCCGGCTGCTCGCGCCCTGGCGGGAGATCTACGGGGACTCCCTCCGCCTGGAGGCCGTCGACCACGGCCGCGCCGGCACCGGCTCCGGCTCGCTGCGCCTGGCCGCCCGTACGGTCGGCTTCGCCGCCGAGCAGGGCGTCCCGGCCGTGCTGACCAACGCCGTCCGGTACGCCGACCCCGGCCAGGGCCCCGTCGCCGACGTCCTCGACGCGGCCCGCCGGCTCGTCCCCATCGACCCCCGCGCCCTCGACGGCGGCGAGCGCTGGCTCAAGGACCCCGCCGCCATGGCCGCGGCGGCCGACCGGATCTGCCGGGCGGCCGGCCTGCGCCCCGCCGACGCGCGCGGGCTGCTCGCGCAGACCCGGCGTACCGCCGAGGCCTGCGCGGTGGACCCCGAGGACGACCTCGGCATGGGCTCCGTGCACTTCCCCGAGGCCCACCTCGTCGGCGCGGCCCACCGCACCGCCCAGCGGGTCCTCGCCTCCAGGGCCTCCGCAGGCATGGTGCTGCGCGGTTACGCCGACGACCGCGCGTACTGGGAGCGGATGCACCACGAGCTGGACATCATCGCCTACCACGGGTACGCCTCGTACTTCCTGACGGTCACCCAAGTCGTGGAAGACGTACGGGAGATGGGCATCCGGGTGGCCGCCCGCGGCTCCGGTGCCGGCTCCCTCGTCAACCACCTCCTCGGCATCGCCCACGCCGACCCCGTCGAGCAGGGCCTGCTGATGGAGCGGTTCCTGTCCAAGCGCCGCCACGTCCTGCCCGACATCGACATCGACGTGGAGTCCGCCCGCCGGCTGGAGGTCTACCGGCGGATCATCGACCGCTTCGGCACCGAACGCGTCGCCACCGTCTCCATGCCCGAGACCTACCGGGTCCGGCACGCGATCCGCGACGTCGGGGCCGCCCTGTCCATGGACCCGGCCACCGTCGACCGGCTCGCCAAGGCCTTCCCGCACATCCGGGCCCGCGACGCCCGCACGGCCCTGGCCGAGCTCCCCGAACTGCGCGACGTACGCGGCGAGGAGCACGGGCGGCTGTGGGAGCTCGTCGAGGCGCTGGACGCGCTGCCGCGCGGGATCGCCATGCACCCGTGCGGGGTGCTGCTCTCCGACGCCTCGCTGCTCGCCCGCACCCCCGTGGTGCCCACCAGCGGCGAGGGTTTCCCGATGTCCCAGTTCGACAAGGACGACGTGGAGGAGCTCGGGCTGCTCAAGCTCGACGTGCTGGGCGTACGGATGCAGTCCGCGATGGCGCACGCCGTCGCGGAGATCCGGCGCGGTTCGGGGGAGGAACTCGACCTGGACGACCCGGCGCAGGTGCCGCCGGGCGACGGGGCGACGTACGAACTGATCCGCTCGGCCGAGACGCTGGGCTGCTTCCAGATCGAATCGCCGGGCCAGCGCGATCTGGTGGGGCGGCTCCAGCCGGCCACCTTCCACGATCTGGTCGTCGACATCTCGCTGTTCCGGCCCGGGCCGGTCGCCGCCGACATGGTGCGGCCGTTCATCGAGGCCCGGCACGGGCGGGCCCCGGTCCGCTTCCCGCACGAGGACCTGGCGGACGCGCTGCGCGAGACGTACGGGGTGGTGGTCTTCCACGAGCAGATCATCGAGATCGTGCACGTCATGACCGGCTGCGGGCGCGACGAGGCGGACCGGGTGCGGCGCGGGCTCTCCGACCCCGAGTCGCAGGCGCGGATCAAGGTGTGGTTCGCGGCGAAGGCGGGCGAACGGGGTTACTCGGCCGAGGTGATCGGCCGGACCTGGGAGATCGTCGAGGCGTTCGGCAGTTACGGCTTCTGCAAGGCGCACGCGGTGGCCTTCGCCGTGCCGACGTACCAGTCGGCGTGGCTGAAGGTGCATCACCCGGCGGCCTTCTATGCCGGGTTGCTGACCCACGACCCCGGGATGTACCCGAAGCGGCTGCTGCTGGCGGACGCGCGGCGGCGGGGCGTGCCGGTGCTGCCGCTGGACGTGAACCGGTCGGCGGTGGCCCACCGCATCGAACTGGTGTCCGAGGCCGGGGCTCCGCCGGTGTGGGGGCTCCGGCTGGCCCTGGCCGACGTCCACGGCATCGGCGAGGCGGAGGCGCGGCGGATCGAGGACGGGCAGCCGTACGGATCGCTGCGCGACTTCTGGGACCGGGCGCACCCCAGCCGGCCGGTCGCGGGGCGGCTCGCGCAGGTCGGAGCGCTGGACGCCTTCGGCGCCAACCGGCGCGACCTGCTGCTGCACGTGGCCGAACTGCACGGCGCGCAGCGGTCGGCGGGGGCCCGGGCGGGCGGTGTCCAACTTCCGCTGGACGGCGGGCGGTCCACGGCCCCGGTCGGCCTGCCCGACCTGAACGAGGCGGAGCGGCTCAGCGCGGAGCTGGGCGTGCTCGGCATGGACGCCTCACGGCACCTGATGGGGGACCACCACGCCTTCCTCGCGGAGCTGGGGGCGGTCCCGGCCCACAGGCTGCGCGAGGTCGAGCACGGCCGGACGGTGCTGGTCGCGGGGGCCAAGGCGGCCACCCAGACCCCGCCGATCCGCTCCGGGAGGCGGGTCATCTTCACCACGCTGGACGACGGGACGGGCCTGGTCGACCTGGCCTTCTTCGACGACAGCCACGAGGCGTGCGCGCACACCGTCTTCCACTCGTTCCTGCTGCTCGTACGCGGGGTCGTCCAGCGGCGCGGGCCGCAGAGCCTGAGCGTGGTCGGCGCGGCGGCCTGGGACCTGGCCGAGCTGGTGGAACTGCGGGCGGCGGGCGGGCTGGACGCGGTCGCGGCCCGTCTGGCGGAGCCGCTGCCGGGTGACGGGGGTGACGGGGGTGACGGGGGTGCCGGGGGTGACGGGGGTGCCGGGCATGCGGCCGGCCCCGCTGATTCCGGGCGCCGCATCCACCTGTCCACCGGGTACGAGATGAACCCGTGGGCCGACCTCCAGCCGCCCGGCGACCGCGCCGCCACCGGCCGCAAGCTGTGGCACTCCAGCCCGGGGAGCGCGGGATGACCCCGGCCAACGGAGTCCTGCACGTACGGTGCGCTCCGGCGCTGACCGAGGAGGGGTACCGCGAGGTCCTCGAACTCCTGCGGGAGTTCTCCCCGACGGTGCAGGCCCTGCCGCCCCGGGCGGCGCTGGTGCACGTACGCGGGGCCCGGCGGTACTTCGGCGCGGACGCCGGCCGGATCGCCGAGCTGGTGCGGCTGCGCGCGCTGGCCCGGCTCGGCACCGACGTACGGATCGGGGTCGCCGGGACCTGGGCGGTGGCGGCGACGGCCTCCGCCCGGGTGCCCGGGCCCGGCGGGGTCCTGGCCGTGCCCGAGGACGGGGTGGACGCCTTCCTGGGCCCGCTGCCGGTGGAGGCGCTGTACGGCACCGGCCCCAAGCAGGCGGAGGCGCTTCGCGGGTACGGACTGCACACGATCGGTGCGGTCGCGGCCGTCTCCCCGGGCACCGTCGAGCGGATCCTGGGGCAGCGGGCGGGCCGGCTGGCCGCGGAGCGCGCCTGCGGGATCGACCCGCGCCCCGTCACCCCGAAGGACCTGCCCCCGTCGGCCGCCGTCCGCAGCGGCTTCACCCGGCACGAGCTCGACGGCCCGCACGCCCGGGCCGTGCTCCTCGCCCTGGTGGTCCGGCTGGGCGCGGTGCTGCGCGGCCGCCGCCAGGCCGCCCGGGCCCTGTCGCTGACGCTGCAGTTCGCCGGCGGCACCCGCTGGGAGCGGACCCGGCGGCTCCCCGAGGCGTCCGGGCACGACGAGGACCTGCGGGCGGCGGCGTACCGCCTGCTGGACGCGGCCGGGCTGCAACGGGCCCGGCTGACCGGCATGGTGCTGCGCGCCGAGGACCTCACGGACGCCGAGCGGGCGTCCCGGCAGATCTCGCTGGACCCGGTCCGCGAGGCCCGCCTGACGGTGGAGGCGGCCGTCGACCGCGCGAACGCCCGCTTCGGCCCGGGCACGGTCCGCCCGGCGGCCACCTTCCACCGCGCGGCCTAGGGGCGCGAGCCCGGCCTGACCCGTAAGACACCCCCTGGCGCCGGTCCCGTGTGGTGGCGCCAACGCGTCCGCCTCGGGCGCGACTTGACGGACGATCGTCCCGGCCTCGCGCCCGGGGCCCGACACGCATTTTTTACTGACGCGTAACTTTCAAGTTTTGCTACTCGCCCGTAATTTGGCCGAAGCAGCACCCACTTGTGATCCGGATCACGGGACGAACCCCCACGTATTTCCCTGACCCGCAAGGAGATCACCCGATGCTGCCCTGGCGACGCCTGCTCCGCCCGCTGGCCGTCCTCACCCTCGCCGCCGCCGCCCTCGTCGCCCCCACCGGCGCCGCGCAGGCCGCGTCCGCACCCAGCAGCGGCTGGAACGACTGGTCCTGCAAACCCTCCGCCGCCCATCCGCGCCCCGTCGTCCTCGTACACGGCACGTTCGGCAACTCCGTGGACAACTGGCTCGGATTCGCGCCGTACCTCGTACACCGCGGGTACTGCGTCTACTCGCTCGACTACGGGCAACTGCCCGGCGTGCCCTTCTTCAACGGGCTCGGCCCCATCGACAAGTCGGCCGGCCAGCTCCAGGTGTTCGTCGACAAGGTGCTGGCCTCCACCGGGGCCGCGAAGACCGACATCGTCGGCCACTCGCAGGGCGGCATGATGCCGAACTACTACCTGAAGTTCCTCGGCGGCGCCCCCAAGGTGGGCGCCCTGATCGGGCTCGCCCCCGACAACCACGGAACCACCCTCGACGGGCTCGCCCAGCTGCTCCCGTACTTCCCCGGCGCCGAGGACCTGATCAGCTCGGCGACCCCGGGGCTGGCCGACCAGATCGCCGGATCCCCCTTCGTCACCAAGCTGAACGCGGGCGGGGACACCGTCCCCGGGGTCCAGTACACGGTCATCGCGACGAAGTACGACGAGGTCGTCACGCCGTACCGGAGCGCCTTCCTCCAGGGGACCGGCTCCAACGTACGGAACGTCGTGCTCCAGGACCTGTGCCCGCTGGACCTCTCCGAGCACGTCGCCATCGGGCTCACCGACCGGATCGCCTGGCACGAGGCGGTCAACTCCCTCGACCCGGCGCACGCGACCCGGACCACCTGCGCGTCGGTCTTCGAGTGACGCGCAGGTGACGGGCCCGGCATGATCCGAAAGACACGGCCTAGCGGCCGTGGCGGCCCGGCGTCGTCGCACGGCGTCGGGCCACGCCGAACAGCACGGCCGCTCCGACGGCCAGCACGCCTGCCCCGGCGATCGCGATCGCCGGGGTGGCGGCGCTTCCGCCCGTCTCGGCGAGGTCGGTGCCCGCGGGAGAGTCCGACGGGACCGGGGTGAGGGCGGCGGCGCCGTTCGTCCTCGGGTCGTTGTCGCCGTGGCCGTTGTGCTCCACGGTGGACTTGCTCTCGCCGTCCGCGATCTGCTGGTCCGTCGGGGCCTTGGGTGCGTCCGAGGGGCGCCCGTCCCCGGTGGAGGGCTTGGTGCTGGGCTTCGTACTCGGCTTCGTGCTCGGGGTGGTGCCGGTGCCGGTGCCGGTACCACCGCCGTTGCCGCCGCTCCCGCCGTTGTCCTTGCCGAACACCACGTCGGAGCAGGTGTAGAAGGCCTCCGGGCTGTCCGAGCGCTGCCAGATGCTGTAGATCAGGTGCCGCCCGGACTTGTTCGGCACGCTGCCGGAGAACACGTAGTCCCCGTTCTGCATGCCAGGGTCGGTGACCTTCGCGAACGGCGCCGGCTCCAGGTCCGACCACTTCAGCGGCTTCGACGGGTCGTAGCCGTCCTTCGTGACGTACAGCTCGAAGGAGCCCTTGTGCGGGGCGGTCCCCTTGTACCGGAAGGTGTGCGCGCCCGAGGTCATCGGGCTGGCCGGCCAGTCGGCGCGGGCCAGGTCCAGGCCCCGGTACTTGTCGTTGCCGGCGGAGCAGAGCTGCCCGTTCGGGATCAACGACCGGTGGTTGCCCGCCGCGTTGGCGATGTTCACCGCGTTCCAGTCGTAGAACGCCTGGGCGCCGCTCGCCGCCACCGCCGCCTTGCAGGCGGCCGACTTCGGCGACTCCGGCCCCTCCGCGTAGCAGGCCGCCACCCGGCTGACGGGGTCCGTCATCGAGCCGTGCGCGGCCGCGGGCCCGGCGGCGTACGCGGCCACCGCGAGCGGGGCGAGGCCGACTGCGGCGATACGGGTCACGGTGCGGCGGCTGCGTGCGGGCATGGGTGGATCTCCTTCGGAGCGGCGATGCGGGCACCACGGTCGTGGGTGTGCCGGGAGCCGGCGGGGCGGCGCCGCCCCCCGCAGGATCCGACGCCGCCCCATGCCCTCCTCGGCCCCGCCAAGCTAGCCTCCCGCACCCCCGCCGCCACCCCTTTCAGGGCCCTCCCGAAGATCCTTAGGGTCCGCTTAAGGAACCACTAAGCGGGCCGACAGGAAGAGGGGGTCGCGGGAGCCGGATCAGGTGAGGAGGGCGGTCAGGCCCTCCGGTGCGTGTGCCTGGGCGGCCAGGGCGTCGAGGGCGCGCACGGCTTCGGCCGCCGCCCGCGGGTCGCTCTCCCCGAGGCCGCTCGCCGCGAACTCGTCCTCGTCCAGCCGCAGGACGCTCGCTCCGTCCGCCGAGACCCACAGGTCCAGGTCCAGGTCCTCGACGAGGATCCCGCCGTCCCGCACCACCGCCGGGCGCGTGATGTCGCAGTACCAGCCCTTGAGGACGCCCTCGCCCGTCCGGACCTCCTTGACCGCGTACCAGCGGGTCCGCCAGAAGTGCTCGGTGAACACGTCGCCCGGCTCGAAGCGCACGAAGCCGAAGTCCCGTACGCCCTCCGCCGCCCAGGGGGCCCGTACGGAGATCCGGTCGCCCGTGTCGGCGACCAGGGCGGCGGGGTAGCGGATCTTGGTGCGGCCCGCCTTGGTGAGGGTGACGGTGAGGTGGTCGGTCATGGCCTGTTGTCCGGCTTCTTGGCGAAGCGCGTCTCGGTCGCGCAGATCTCGTACCCGAACCACTGGTTGACGGCGAGCATCGGCTCGTTCCCCGTGTCGTTGCCCGTGAAGGCCTCGGTGTAGCCGGCGGCGCGGGCGCGTCGGAGCGAGTCCGTCTTGGCGAGCTTGGCCAGCCCGCGGCCGCGGAACGCGCGCAGGGTGCCGGTCATCGCCGAGCCGTAGCGGGCGGCGCCGTCGGTCCGGGCCGCGCAGAACGCGGCCACGACCCCGTCGACCAGCACGACCCGGGTCAGCTCCCGGTCGAGCGTCGGCTCGTTCCAGACGCTGCTCAGCCAGTCCTCGTAGTCGGCCGGCACCTCCGGCACGTCGCCCGGCTCGTCGGCCGACACCGCCGCGTCGGCCTCGAACAGCGGGCGCGGGTCGGCGGCGAAGGCCGAGGCCGGCCGCAGCTCGACCCCGGCGGGCAGGACGGCCGGGAGCTCCGGCAGCGGGCCGGCGGCCAGGTCCAGGCGCAGGAAGTGCGCGGAGCGGGAGGGGCGGTAGCCGCGCCGCTCGGCGAAGGAGCGGTGGGCCGGCTCGTCGAGGACCCAGGCGTACGTCTCCACCGCGCCCTCGGCGGCCAGGTACTCCTCGGCCGCGTGCAGCAGGGCGGTCCCGGCGCCGCGGCCGCGGTGTGCGGGGTCGACGTAGGCGTTGACGAAGGACTGGCCGGGCTCGGGGCTCCGGTACACGAGCCCGAGCTCGGCGGTGCCCACGACGAGGCCGTCCTCGGTCTCGGCGGTGAGGACGCGGTAGCGCTTGTCGGGGTGCGCGGTGGCCAGCGCGTGGGCCAGACCGGCAGGTGTGGTGATCATGAAGGGCAGCGCGGCGCGGCGCACCTGTACGACGGACTCCACGTCCGGAGGATCGCCCGGACGGAGGTCGCGGATCTTTACGGTCATGGCGTCGACCGTAGGCGCGGGGGCGGGGCGAATGCCTCCGAATTTCCCGGCGGATGGGGGAGAATCGCCGGGTGACCTCGACGAACCTGAAGATCCGGATCGACGGCGCGGCCGGCGCGGCCGCCCCGTACGAGCAGCTGCGCGCGCAGATCGCGCGGGCGGCGCGCTCGGGGGAGCTGCCGGTCGGGTACAAGCTGCCGACGGTGCGCGGGCTCGCCGAGGAGCTGGGGCTGGCGGCGAACACGGTCGCGAAGGCCTACCGGGCCCTGGAGGGCGACGGGGTGATCGAGACCCGCGGCCGGAACGGGACCTTCGTCGCGGCGGCCGGCGACGGGGCCGCCCGCGAGGCGGCCACCGCCGCGCAGGCCTACGCGGAGCGCGCGAAGCGGCTGGGCCTGAGCTTCGACGAGGCGACGGCGGCCGCCCTCGACGCCCTGCGCGCCCGCTACGGCAACTGATCTAGCTCTCGCGTCGCAGTAGCTGCGCCCGGAGGTGGTGCTGGAGGGGCCGGCCCATCGCCGCCATGTCCTGCTCGATCGTCAGCTCCCCGTCGCCGAAGGCGTACCGGCGCCGCATGGCGGTGACCTCCTTGGCCTTGGGGGTGCGGGCCACGGTGTCGGTCGCGATCTCGATCTCCGTCCCGGACACCCGGCCGACGTACGTCTCCACGATGCCGGTCGGGTGCGCGAGGACGACCTCCAGCGAGGCGTCGGGCAGGGCCCGCCACCACCCGGACTCCCGTCCCGAGGGGCGCAGGACCGTGCCGGACTCGTCGATCAGCCAGGCCCGCGACTCGTAGCGCAGGAACGGCCGGCCGTCGTGGCTGAAGGTGATCTCCTGCTCGTACCGGAACCCCTGCTCCAGGGTCGGGTATTCGCCGCGGCCCCGGCCGTGCCAGCGCCCGAGGAGGGACAGCACCGGCCGCAGCTGCGGGTGCGGCTCGGGGCCCTCGCCGAGGACGTGGCTGTCGGGGTACGGATTCTCCTGCGCCGGCTCGGGCACGTGCACTCTCCTGCTCGGTGGTGTCCCCGGGTGCTTCGGCCGGGTCTTGGGCGGGCGGTCCGGGACCCATTGTCTTCGGCGCGCGGGTGCGGCCCGTGCGCGCCCCGCCCGCGGCGTCGCTCCTTACAGGTGGAGGCCCTTACAGGTAGAGGCCCGGCTCCGCGCCGTGCTGGCCCTGCGGCGGCAGCAGCGACGCGGGGCCCGCGCCCCGCCGCAGCGCGAACAGTTCGGCCAGTGTGGCGCCCTCGCGCGGCACCCCCTCGTCCGTGCCCAGCCAGTCCACCGCCTCGCCGTGCGTCAGCCGGCCGACCTCGATGCGGGCCAGGCAGCGGCCCGGCCGGACCACCGCCGGGTGGAGCCGTTCCAGGTCCTCGTTCGTGGTCACGCCGACCAGTACGTTGCGGCCCTGGCCCAGCAGCCCGTCCGTCAGGTTCAGCAGCCGCGACAGCGCCTGGCCCGCCGTGTGCCGGGCCTCGCCGCGGATCAGCTCGTCGCAGTCCTCCAGCAGCAGCAGCCGCCAGCGCCCCTTCGCCGTGCCCTCGTCCTCGCCGATCGCGATGTCCATCAGGTAGCCCACGTCGTTGAACAGCCGCTCCGGGTCCAGGACGCAGTCCACCTGGCACCAGTCCCGCCACGACCGGGCCAGCGTCCGCAGCGCGGAGGTCTTGCCCGTGCCCGGCGGGCCGTGCAGCAGGAGCAGCCGGCCCGCGATGTCGTCCGGTGTCACCTTCATCAGCCGGTCCATCGCCCCGGCCACCGGCGCCGTGTAGTTGGGCCGCACCTCTGTCCAGGTCCCGGCCGCGATCTGGCGGGTCGTCCGGTACGGGCCGCGGCGCGGGGAGACGTACCAGAAGCCCATCGTGACGTTCTCCGGCTGCGGTTCGGGCTCGTCCTGCACCCCCTCCGTGGCCTCGCCGAGCACGCTGGAGGCGAGTTCGTCGCTGACCGCCGTCACCGTCACGTCGGCGCCGCGGCTCCAGCGGGAGACGAGCATCGTCCAGCCCTCGCCCTCGGCGAGCGTGGCGCTGCGGTCGGAGTCGCGCGCGGAGCGCAGCACGGTGGCCTCGGGCGGCAGCAGGGTGGCCTCCGCCTTCACCCGCTCGATCGTGACGCTGTGCGAGTACGGCTGCTCGCCGGACGCGAACCGGCCGAGGAACAGCGCGTCCACGACGTCAGACGGTGAATCGCTGTCGTCGACGTTGAGCCGGATCGGCAGCGCGTCATGCGGGTTGGCTGGCATGGCGCCCATGATCCGGCACGAAGTGGCCTCGTGCACCCGTGTTTCGCTGGATCGGGTGCCCAAGTTCCCTCTTCAAACGCACCGGTGGTGAAGGTTCGGGGCGCAACTCCGCGCCGAAAATTCTTGGCATGAACACTTCCGGCCATGCCCGGCTCCCAGTACCACGGACTCAGGAGTAACTCCCGAGTAACCCCCGTGTACCTCCCCCCACAAGGAGCCGCACACATGAGCATGAAGATGTCGCGCTTCGCCGCCCTGACCTCCTCCCTGTTACTCGCCGCGGGCGCCGCCCTGTTCGGCGCGGGACAGGCGGCCGCCGCCACGGCCGACTTCGGCTACGTCGCCCTCGGCGACTCGTACTCCTCCGGCGTCGGCGCCGGCAACTACGACAGCGGGAGCGGCGACTGCAAGCGCACCACCCGCGCCTACCCGGCCCTGTGGGCCGCCGCCCACGCCCCGCAGACCTTCTCCTTCGCCGCCTGCTCGGGCGCCCGTACGGGTGACGTCCTCTCCGGCCAGCTCTCCCCGCTGAACTCCGGAACCGATCTGGTCAGCATCACCATCGGCGGCAACGACGCCGGATTCTCCGACGTCATGACGACCTGTGTGCTCCAGTCCGAGTCCACCTGCGTCAACCGCGTCAACCAGGCCAAGGCGTACGTCGACTCCACCCTCCCCGGCCAGCTCGACCAGGTCTACGACGCCATCCACGGCCGGGCGCCCGGGGCCCACGTCGTCGTCATCGGCTATCCCCGCTTCTACAAGCTCAACGGCAGCTGCGCCACCGGCCTCACGGAGGGCGAGCGCTCCGCCATCAACGGCGCGGCCGACTACCTGAACGCCGCCATCGCCAAACGCGCCGCCAACCACGGGTTCACCTTCGCCTCGGTGGCCGGCGCCTTCACCGGCCACGAGATCTGCTCCGGCGACGCGTGGCTGCACAGTGTCAACTGGCTCAACATCGGCGAGTCCTACCACCCCACCGCCGCCGGACAGTCCGGCGGCTACCTGCCCGTGTTCACCAACGCGGCCTGACCGGGGCCGCCGCGGCGGCTGCGAAGCGGCGGCTGCGAAGCGGCGGCTACGAAGCGGCGGCCTCCGGGCCGGCCGCTTCCGGGGCCGCTTCCGGGGCCGGATCCTGAGTTTCCGGCGTCTGCGGTCCGGCGGACACCGGACCCGGGGACGCCGGCCCCGCCGGGACCGGGGCCGGTGTACCGCTCGCACCGGGGGAGGGGGAGGTCCCGCCCGACGGGGTCTCCCCCTCCCCTTCCGCCTCGCAGGTCACGGAGAACTCCACCCACTCCGAGGCCGTCGGGGCGTCCCCCCGCACCTCCAGCCGGATCGCGTCCGTGAAGGTCGCGCTCGGGTAGTACGTGAGCTCGGTGTGGTCCAGCTGCCGGCTCCTGGGGCCGTCCGCCTCGTACGTGACGGACTGCCAGGCGGGACCGGAGGTGACCCCGCTGCGCGTCGCCCAGCGGTACTCCAGCACCGCGGGCGTACGGTCCGCATCGACCGTCGCCGTGAAGGCCGGTGCCTGGTCGGCGGGCGGCGGACACGTCCCGCGGTAGTCATCCCGTACGGCGCGCACCGCCACGGCGAACCGCGGGGCGGGCGCGGCCGACGGCGAAGCGGACGGCGAGGCCGAAGGGGACGGGGACGGGGCCGCGGACGGCGACCGCGATCCGGCCGCGCTCCCGGACGCGGCCGACGAGGTGGCCGGGGCCGTCGTGCCGGTGCCCCCGCTTCCGCCCGACTCCTTGCGGTCCTTGAGCAGCAGCCACCCCAGGGCGACGATCGCCAGCAGCAGCACCACGATCCCGGCGGTCAGCACCGCCCCGGCCCGCCCCTCGCGCGGCGGCGCCCCGCCACCGGGCCCGGGTCCCGCCGCACCGGGCACCGGCGAAGGCGCCGGCCCAGGCCCCGGCATCGGCATCGGCATCGGCGGGGTCGGCCCGCCCTGCCGGTCGTGCCGGTGCTGCGCCGTGGCCGTCGGGGAGTCCGGGCCCGACACCGCCCCGCCGGATCCCCGTACGGTCCCGCCCGCCCCGATGATCCGCAGCATGCGGGCCACCTCCGCCGCGGGCAGCCGCTCCTGCGGATCCTTGCGCAGCAGCCCCTCCAGTACGGGCGTCAGCGGACCGGCCCGGCGCGGCGGCGGCATCTCGTCGTCCACCACCGCCCGCAGCGTGGACAGCGGGGTGTCGTGCCGGAAGGGCGTGACCCCCTCGACCGCGGCGTACAGCATCACCCCGAGCGACCACAGGTCCGACTCGGGCCCCGGGTCGCGCCCCAGTGCCCGCTCCGGCGCGAGGTACTCGGGGGAGCCCACCACCTCGCCCGTCATCGTGATCGAGGACGAGCCCTCCAGGCTGGCGATCCCGAAATCGCTCAGTACCACCCGGCCGTCGTTGGCGATCAGTACGTTGGCGGGCTTGACGTCCCGGTGCAGCACCCCGGCCTCGTGCGCGGAGCGCAGCGCGGCCAGCACCTGCTCCCCGAAGTGCGCGGCCCGCTGCGGGCTGAGCGGCCCGTCGGCCTCCAGTACGTCGGCCAGGGAGAGTCCGCGCACGAGCTCCATCACGATCCAGGGCCGGCCGTCGTCGGTGGCCACGTCGTAGACCGTGACGACCCCGCGGTGCGAGACCCGGGCCGCCGCCCAGGCCTCCCGTTCGAGCCGCCGGTACATCCGCCCGACCTCGGCGCCGTCCAGTCCGGCCGGGGGCCGTACCTCCTTGACGGCCACCTCGCGGCCCAGCACCTCGTCGCGGGCCCGCCACACGATGCCCATGCCGCCCCGGCCCAGCTGGTCGAGCAGCAGGTACCGGCCCGAGATGACACGGCCTGCGGCGGATTCCCCGCCCGGTTCACCCATGTTGTCACTCACGCGAGCCCCCAGGCGTGTCCGTGTGTCGGCGGGCGGTCACTCCAAGTTAGCGCAGTGGACGCGATGTGGGCCCGGTCCCGGGCGGGACGCGCGCGCGGAGCTGCCGAAGAGCCCGCCGGGGGCTCACGGAGCGTCCCCGAAGCGCCGCCCTCCCTGCGGAGAGTAACGGTCGACTCCGCTGAGTAACCGTCAACTCCCCGTCGCCATAGGGGTAATTCACACCACCGGGATACCCGAGCACGACGTGGGGGCGATAGGGTTACCCTGCCCGGGCCGGGTGCCCTCGTACGGGTGGGGAGAGATCATGGAACAGATAGCAATGCGCAGCAGGCCGCCTCGCGTGCCTGCCATCACCTGCGGCAGCGGTGCGACCAGCTCGCGCCTCGACCGCCACCTCGCCGTGCTGGGCGGACCCGCCGTCCCCCACCGCGAGGTCGCCGAGGCGACGCTGCTGATGCGCGAACTGACGTCCCGCGACCACACGCACCGCCTGCGGAGCCGGAGCGCGCGCGTCTCGCTCTTCGCGCCGCTGCGCCGTCTGCGTCGCACGCTCTTCGGCAGCCGCCGCTCGTAACAACGTTCCCGGCCGTCATTGGTTTCGCCCCGGCCCTACGCAACCACACCATCCCGGCGCAGTGTCGTGATCTGCGCGCCCGTCATCCCCAGGGCGCGCAGCAGGGCCTCGGTGTGTTCGCCGAGCGCGGGCACCGCACCCATGTGCGGTGCCGCGCCTCCCGGCAGTCCGATCGGCGGCAGCAGCGCCCGCAGCGGACCGACCGGTGATTCCACCTCGCGCCAGCGGTCCCGCGCCGCCAGCTGGGGGTGCTGCGCCAGCTGGGCCACCGAGTTCAGCCGCGCGCAGGCGATGCCCGCCGCCTCCAACCGCCCGATCGCCTCGTCCGCGCCCAGCCCGGCCAGCGCCTCGGCGACCACCGCGTCGGTCTTCTCCCGGCCCCGGGTGCGTGCCGCGTTCGTCGCGTACGCCGGATCCTCGGCCAACTCCGGCCGCTCCAGCACCTGTTCGGCGAGCCGCCGCCACTCGCGGTCGTTCTGCACCGACAGCAGCACCCGGTCCCCGTCCGCCGTCGGGTAGGCGTCGTACGGGGCGATGACGGCGTGCGCCAGGCCCGTGCGTACGGGCTGCTGCCCGCCGTGCATGGTGTGGTGCAGCGGATGGCCCATCCACTCGGCCAGCGCGTCGAGCATCGAGACCTCGACCCGGCCCCCGCGCCCGGTGGCCCCGCGGCGCAGCACGGCCGCGAGGACCCCGGAGAAGGCGTACATGGCCGCCGCGATGTCGGCGGCCGGGATGCCCGCCTTGACGGGCTGCCCGGGGGTGCCGGTCACCGAGACCAGCCCCGCCTCGCACTGCACGAGCATGTCGTAGGCGCGCTTGTGGGCGTACGGGCCCTCGGCCCCGTACCCGGAGATGTCGACGGCGACCAGCCGCGGGTACCGCGCGCACAGTGCGGCCGAGTCGAGCCCGAGCCGGGCGGCGGCCCCCTGGGCGAGGTTCTGGACGAACACGTCGGCCCCGTCGAGCAGCCCGTGCAGGACTTCCAGGCCGCGCGGGTCCTTCAGGTCGAGCGCGATCGACTCCTTGCCGCGGTTGGCCCAGACGAAATGCGAGGCCAGTCCGTGCGCGGCGGTGTCGTAGGCGCGCGCGAAGTCGCCGCCGTCGGGCCGCTCGACCTTGATCACCCGGGCTCCGAGGTCGGCGAGCTGGCGGGTGGCGAAGGGGGCCGAGACGGCCTGTTCGACGGCGACGACGGTCACGCCGTCGAGGGGCTGCGGTTCGACGGGGCGTGCGGGTGCGGGCGAGTCGGCTGTCATGACAGCCTGCCTACCTGCTCGGACCCCGGCCTGTCACCAGGCAGAACGTCGACATCGCCGGCCGTGCGCGGTTCGTCCGCGTATGGCGCCGGTCCAGGCCGTCTCCGGGTCCCGCCGCGCGGGAGCGGTCCCGTGTTCCGTCAGAGCAGGGCGAACTGGCCGCCCGGACCTTCCTCCTGGTGGTCGAGCACGGAGGCCGGGCGCCGGGACCAGCGCGGTGGCGGCAGTACCCCGGCCGCCGCCAGCTCGGCGGCGGGCAGCGGCGGCCCGGCGGTGAACGCCGTCCGCTCCGGGGCCAGATCGGCCAGCAGCGCCAGGGTGGTCACCAGCGCCAGCAGCTCCGATGTCCAGGCCTGCGGCCACTCGGCGGGCCCGAGGGCCTCCAGTCCGTCGGTCTCGGGATCCCGGTGGGCGGTGCGGGCGGCGAACCAGGTCTCCAGCACCCGGGTGCCGCCCTGCACCTCGTACTCCCAGGCACCCTGCGGCACCGGGGAGACCGTCCCGGTCCCGAGGCCCAGGGTCTCGGTCTGCGGGTCGTACGCGAGCCCTTCCGGCCAGGCCTGGACCGCCGAGCGGACGTACGGGCGCCGCCCGCCCGGCAGCCGGGGCGGTTCGGCGCCGGGCCCGCCGCGCAGCTGGACGGTGAGCAGCCGGTGCCCCAGCTCCACCCCGGCCCGCCAGCGGCCGGGGTCGCCGGTCAGCGGGACCTCGTACCCCTGGGGGCCGGGGCGGCCCGCGGCGAGGATCCAGCACAGCACGTCCTGCGGGGTGACCCAGCCGCCGTAGCGCTCGCCCAGCAGTGGCAGCAGACCCGGCGCGAGATTGGGCTCGGCGCCGCCGGGGCGCCGGTGCAGCGGGCGGATCCGGCCCAGCCGGCCGGCCGGGAGGTGCGCGGTGACCAGCAGCTCCGGGGTCTCGACGGCGAAGAGCTGGTGCTCGTCCAGGACCCGCCACAGCTCCGGCCGGGCCATGTCGATGAGCCGCTGGTCGGGCAGTAGCCACTGCTCGTCGAAGGGGTCGCGCAGCACCCGTACGGGCTCCGGGCAGGGGCCCGGCGCATCGGCGAAGCGGGCGGTCGACGGGGAGCGCTGGCCGGGCAGGGCCGCCGCGCCGGCGGTGGGCGTGCGGCTGCGCGTCGGGCGGAAAAGTCGCTCCCGCTCGGTGCCTTCGGCGCCGGTCAGGGCCGCCCAGCGGGCGCGCAGGGCCGCCGGGTCGGGGGCCGCCACCCAGGCCCGGCCCAGGCGCAGGCCGCCCACGGCCCAGGGCATCAGATCGTCCAGCAGCGGTACGTCTTCGCTCACCCGGCAGATGGTAGCGACGGGAGGCGGTGGCCGGGGGCGTCGGCGGGGGTGCGGCCGGGGTGTGGCCGGGGGTGTGGCCGGGCTGGGTCGGGGCCGAAGAGCTAGGCTCCCTATGTACGGGTATGTACCTATATACCTACGTACCTGTGTATCGATGCCGAGGAGACGGACATGAGTCAGTACGACGAATACTCGACTCCGTCGCAGGCCGAGGGTGAACGGCTCGACGAGGACATGGACGAGAAGGAGAAGAAGCAGCGGCACCCGCAGACGATGCGGACCACGCCGTCGCAGGCGGAGGGCGAGCGCAGCACGGACGACGAAGGGAAGTAGCCCCCGCGGGGCGTGGCGGCGGCAGCCGTCAGGTGGCGTCGACCGTCACCGTGAACGAGAACCGGTCACCCCGGTATCGGATCCGCGCCACGTCCACGACCCGCCCGTCCTCGTCGTACGTCACGCCCGTGTAGTGCAGGATCGGGCTGAGCAGCGGTACCTGGAGCAGCTCGGCCGTCTCCGGGTCGGCGAGCCGCGCCTCGACCGTGTCCGTGATCCGGCTGATCTTCACGCCCACCACGTCACGCAGCACCTTGGTCATCGGCCAGCGCGCCAGATCGGCCAGGTCCACGGCCTCGGCGACCTCCGGCCGGACTGCGTTCTCCGCCCAGTTCGTCGGCTCGCCGCTCTCCCCGTCGTGGCGGAGCCGGCGGTAGGTGACCACCTCGGCCGTGTCCGGGAAGTGCTCCAGCAGCTCCCCTGACACGGCCGTCCGTGCGTGGCCGAGAATCGTCGTACGGTCGCCCGACTGCTGCGCCACGATCGCGTCGACCGATCCCAGCAGCCGTACCGGCGCCCCGCGCCGCGCACCCGGCTCGATGAACGTGCCGCGCCGCCGGTGCCGGCTGATCAGCCCCTCGCCCTCCAGCTCCTTGAGCGCCTGGCGCATGGTCAGCACGCTCACCCCGTAGTGCTCGGCGAGCTGCTCCTCGGTGGGCAGGCGCAGCGAGGCGTCCGGGGTGCGCCCCAGTATCGAGGCGCGCAGCGACTGTGACACCTGGTACCAGAGCGGTAGCTTCCGGTTGAGCACCAGAGAGTCGGGGGCGAAGGCGGTCACGGGTGGTTCTCCGTACGGACGGGGCGTGGCGCACGTGGTGCGTGGCACGTGACGCGCAGCGCGTGGCGCGCGCCTAGCGATATTAGGCGCGGAAGTGACGCTGGAGCCCCTGCCAGACGTCGTCGTATCCGCGCTGGAGGTGATCGGCGCCGGCCGCCTGGGTGGTGGCGGTGATCGGCCAGCGGGTCTCGAACATGAAGGCCAGGCCGTCGTCGATCTTCTGCGGCTTCAGCTCGGCGGCGCTCGCCTTGTCGAAGGTCTCCCGGTCCGGTCCGTGCGCGGACATCATGTTGTGCAGCGAGCCGCCGCCGGGGACGAAGCCTTCCGCCTTGGCGTCGTAGGCGCCCTCGATCAGGCCCATGTACTCGCTCATGACGTTGCGGTGGAAGTACGGCGGGCGGAAGGTGTCCTCGCCGACCAGCCAGCGCGGGGCGAAGACCACGAAGTCCACGCCCGCGAGGCCCGGGGTGTCGGAGGGCGAGGTCAGCACGGTGAAGATCGACGGGTCCGGGTGGTCGTAGCTGATGGAGCCCAGGACGTTGAAACGGCGCAGGTCGTAGACGTACGGGGTGTGCGTGCCGTACCAGGCGACCACGTCGAGCGGGGAGTGGTCGTAGGTGGCGGACCAGAGGTTGCCGCAGAACTTGTTGACCACCTCGGTCGGGCGCTCGCCGTCCTCGTACGCGGCCACCGGGGCCCGGAAGTCGCGCGCGGCGGCGAGGCCGTTGGCGCCGATCGGGCCGAGGTCCGGGAGCTCGAAGGGGCGGCCGTAGTTCTCGCAGACGTACCCGCGGGCGTCCTCGTCCAGGAGCTCCACGCGGAAGCGCACGCCGCGCGGGATCAGGGCCATCTCGCCGGGACCGGCGCTGAGCAGGCCGAGCTCGGTGCGCAGCAGCAGGCCGCCGCGCTCGGGGACGATCAGCAGCTCGCCGTCGGAGTCGCTGAAGACCCGGTCGGTCATGGAGGCGTTGGCGGAGTAGAGGTGGATGGCCATGCCGGTGCGCTGGGTGGCGTCGCCGTTGCCGCCGAGGGTCCACAGGCCGGCCAGGAAGTCGGTGCCGGGGGCCGCGTCGGGCAGCGGGTTCCAGCGGAGCCGGTTGGGGTCCGCCGGGGCCTCGGTGAAGGGCGCGGAGCGCAGGGCGCCGTTGTCGACCCGGGTGAAGGGCGGGTGGGCCGCCGAGGGGCGGATCCGGTAGAGCCAGGAGCGGCGGTTGTGCCCCCGGGGCTCGGTGAAGGCGCTGCCGCTGAGCTGCTCCGCGTACAGGCCGAGGGGGGAGCGCTGGGGCGAGTTGCGGCCGGCCGGCAGGGCGCCGGGGACGGCCTCCGAGCTGTGCTCGTTGCCGAAGCCGGTGAGGTACTCCAGTGCCTCGGCCGTCTTCCGGGCCTGCTCGGCCTGCTCGCTCATGGGTGCTCCCGCTCTGTGACAGTCGAAGGAATCCTATGGTCGACAGTAGGATTCCGTGGCCCGCGCGTCAATGGCGCCCTCGATTTCGCGGTGCCGTAGTTCGCGGTGCCGTAGGGGATCCAAAAAGATGAACATTGCTCTACTCTCACGCGCATGTCGTGGACCCGCAGGTTCCCTGCCGTGCCGGCGGCGCTCCTCGCCGCCCTCCTCGCGCTCCTGTCCCTCCTCGTGGCCGCGCCCGCCGCCCGCGCGCACGAGGAGCGCCCCGTGACCCTGCCGGACGGCTCCGGGTCCGTGCCGCAGTACCGGAAGGCCGAGCCCGACCTGCTGGTCTGCAAGACCGACCGCCCCGCCTTCGAACGCCGGACAGCCGCCTTCCCGCAGGAGCTCAGGCAGCGCAACCTCGCCCTGTACGAGCGGTGCGAGAAGAGCGGCTACCGGCACCTCCAGGAAGCCGTCGACGCCGTGGACCGGCCCGGCATGAACATCGCGATCCTCCCCGGCCTGTACGAGGAGGAGCCCTCGCTGCCGAAGCCGACGGGGGAGTGCGCCGCGCTCAAGGCCCCCAACTCCTCGCTCGGCTACCAGATCCTCACGTACGAGCAGCAGGTGCAGTGCCGGCACAACCAGAACCTCGTCGCGATCCTCGGCAAGACGGACCTGCAGATCGAGGGCACGGGCGCGAACCGGCAGGACGTCGTCATCGACGCCAAGTACCAGAAGCTGAACGCCATACGCGCCGACAAGTCGAACGGCATCTACTTCCGCAACTTCACCGCGCAGCGGACCACCTTCAACTCGCTGTACGTGCTCGCGGGCGACGGGTTCGTCATCGACGACGTCCTGACCCGGTGGAACGACGAGTACGGCTTCCTGACCTTCGCCAGCGATCACGGGCTGTACAAGAACTGCGAGTCGTACGGGAACGGCGACTCCGGCATCTACCCGGGCAGCGCCTCGAACATCAACGACGGGCGCGGCTACGAGGTCCCGCGCTACTCCATCGAGATCACCGGCTGCCACAGCCACCACAACATGGTCGGCTACTCCGGCACCGCGGGGGACTCGGTCTGGGTCCACGACAACGAGTTCGACCGGAACATGGGCGGCGCCTCGATGGACAGCGCCTTCCCCGGGCACCCCGGGCTCCCGCAGAACCACGCCAAGTTCGAGCGGAACCTGATCCACGACAACAACGCCGACTACTACGGGTACGTCGCCGACGGCACCTGCGCCAAGCCGCCGATCGAGCGCGGCTACGAGCAGGGGGTGGTCTGCCCGCAGATCTCCATGCCGCCGGGTACCGGGATCATCACCGCGGGCGGCAACTGGAACGTGTACGAGAACAACTGGGTGTACGGGCACCGGCGCGCCGGCTTCTTCCTCTCGGCGGTCCCGGCGTTCATCCGGGGCGAGGAGGCGTGGTCGAAACAGGCGGACACCTCCCACCACAACCGGTACGCCGCCAACATCCTCGGCAAGGACAAGTCTGGGGCGTCGCGCCCCAACGGCATGGACGTGTGGTGGGACGGCCAGGGCCGCGGGAACTGCTGGCAGAGCGGACCCGACGGCTCCACCCCGGGCACGCTCCCGCACTGCGGAGACCGCCGCGGTGAGGTGTCGGGCGCCTCCTCCCGGCTGGTAGGCGAACCGGTGAAACTCGCCCAACTCCTCGTCTGCGCCGACTACAGCGTGCAGGCGCGCAAGCTGCCGGCCGGCTGCGACTGGTACGGCGCGCGCGGCATGGAGCGGGTGGAGACCCAGATCGCGCTGGCGGTGGCGGCGGTCCTGCTCCTGGTCGGCGGGGTGCTGTGGTGGCGCCGCCTGCGCGGGTCCCGCCTGGGCACGGCGGCCTCGCTGCTGGGCCTGGCCGGGCTGGCCCTGGACGTGGCCGGCTCCACGATGCCGCTCGTGGACACCGCCGTGCCGGCCCTGGCGCTGCTCCTGCTGGGCCTGTGGTGGACGGGCGCGGGCCTCGCCCTGTGGCCCGCCCGCCCCTGGCTGGCGCGGCTGACCCTGCTCCTGGCGGCCCTCACCCTCCTCGACGCCTTCGACAAGGCCGTCCTGATGATCCCCTGGATCCCGATCGGCCCCTCCTGGCTCCGGGCCCTGGTCCTGATCCCCTGGACCCTCTGGGCCACCATCGCCGCCTCCCGACCGGGCGACCGCACCCCGGCCCCGGCCCGCCCGGTCGAAGGAGGAGCACAGTGAGCGACGAACGGGCCGCAGGCCCCATCAGCTGCGATGGCTGCGGGACACCGCCCGTCGGGGCGCGGCCTCGACGCGGCGCCCGAAGCGCGGCCCTGCTCGCACTCGTACTCCTCCTCGTCGGCGGCGCGGCGATGGGCTGCGGCGGGCGGGCCACCACCCACCACAAGCCCGGCACCAGCCACGAGCAGGCCACCGGCAGCGTCGGCACCCTGCTCGATGCCCAGGACCCCACCGGCCACCGGCTCCGCGAGGTCACGGCCGAGGGCGCGCCGCAGGTGCAGCTCGCCGCCCGCCCCGACTCCGAGGACGGCTGGAACCTCCAGCTGACGGTGAAGAACTTCCGCTTCACCCCCGACAGCGCCGGCGGCGCCGCCCTCCCGGGCGCCGGACACGCCCACTTGGAGCTCGACGGCCGCAAACTGGCCAGGCTGTACGGCCCCTGGTTCCATCTGCCGGCGGCTCAGGTGCCCGAGGGCACGCACACCCTGACCGTCCGCCTCTACGCCGACGACCACACCGCCTGGGCCGTCGCCGGCAAGGCCATCGAGGGCACGCTTCAGCTCACCGCCACCGCCGCCACCCCCGGCCAAGCCGGCCACAGCCACACCCCGCCGTCAACGCCTGCGTCGCCGTCGCCATCACCTTCGCCGTCGCAGGCGCCTGCCGACCGCACCGTCACCATCACCGTCCGGGACGGCAAGGTCACCCCCGCCCCCGGCCGCACCGAGCTGCGGCGCGGGGAACGCGTCGCCCTGCGCGTGACCAGCGACCGCGCGGACACCCTGCATGTCCACGGCTACGACAAGGAACTCGCCCTGCCGGCAGGCCAGGAGGCCACCCTGGTCCTGACGGCCGACCGTACGGGCCTCTTCGAGGTCGAGACCCACGAGTCCCGCCTCGTCCTGACCCAGCTCCTCGTCCGATGACCCGGCCCGGGAACCGCCTCGCCCCGTTCCCCTCCGGGCGGACCGCGATGACCCGAACCCACCCGGCCGCGTTCCCCTTCCGCGGAGGGGAACAACGCCGTGCGGGCGGACCAAGGTGACCCCGGTCGGGCTCGGGCTCGGGCCCGACGCGGGCGGTGGCGGCGGAGGCCGGGGCGTGGTCCCTGGTCCGGCCGGTCCGCTCACCACGCTCGCGCACGGGATCGGGTCCCAGCACGATCTGCCGATCTCTCCCTTCTACGCATTCGCCGGTGCCTTCGCCGCACTGTTCGTCTCCTTCCTCGCGCTCGGCCTGCTCTGGCCCTCCTCCCGATTCCGCGGCGACCGGTCAGGCCTCGCCCTGCCCGCCGCCCTGGAGCGGATCGCCGACGCGCCGGCCACCCGTACCGCCCTGCGCGGACTCGGCCTCGCCGCCGCCCTCGCCGTCCTCCTCTCCCTCCTCCTCGGTCCCGACGACCCCGCGCGCAACCCCGCCCCCGGCGCCGTCTACGTCCTCCTCTGGGTCGGTCTCGTCCCCGCCTCCCTCCTCCTCGGCCCCGTCTGGCGCCTGCTCAACCCGCTCCGCACCCTCTACCGCCTGTACCGCCGGCTGCCCCGCGCCCGGCCGCGGCACGCACACGCCCCCCTTCCCGCCGGGCTCGGCCAATGGCCCGCCGCCGCCGGGCTGTTCTGCTTCACCTGGCTCGAACTCGCCGCTCCGGACCCCGCATCCACCACCACCCTCCTGACCGCCCTCACCGTCTACACCGCCGTCCACCTCGCGCTCGCCGCCCGCTTCGGAGAGCGCTGGTTCGCCGACGCGGACGCCTTCGAGGCGTATTCCGCCCTCCTGGCCCGGCTCTCCCCCCTCGGCCGCCGCAGCGACGGCCGCCTGGTACTCCGCAACCCGTTCCACGGACTCGACGCGACACCCGAGCGGCCCGGACTCGTCGCCACCGTCTGCGTCCTGCTCGGCTCCACCGCCTACGACGGCTACTCCGACAACCCTTCGTGGATCAACACCCTCCAGACCTCCCCCCTCGGCCGCACCCCCACGGCCACGCTCGGACTGTTCGCTTCCATCGCCCTCGTCGCCACCCTGTACTGCCTCTGCGCAGCGGCCACCCGCCTCGTCTGCGGCCCCCACCCGGGCCCGCTGACCGCCTTCGCGCACTCACTCGTACCGATCTCACTCGGCTATCTCGTCGCCCACTATTTCTCCCTCCTGGTCACCGAAGGACCACGCACAGTAATCATGGCACTCGGCACTGACAACGCCCCAGAACCCTTGCCACCACTGGGCCCCGGGGGTCTCGCCGCCCTCCAGGTCATCGCCGTCGTCACCGGCCACGTACTCGGTGTGATCGCGGCCCACGACCGCTCCGTACGCCTCTTCCCGCCCGCCAGGGCCGTCACCGGCCAGCTGCCGCTGCTCGCGCTCATGATCACCTTCACGATCGGGGGCGTCGGCCTCCTGCTGAACTGAGACCGCTGCTGAACCCGGGAACCAGGAGCGGCATGATGGACCCCGTGCCCCCCGCCCACCCCATGCGCCGGACGCCGATCCAGCAGCGCAGCGCCGACCGGCTCGCCCGGATCCTCGACGCCTGCGCCGAACTCCTGGACGAGACCGGGTACGAGAACCTCAGCACCCGGGCCGTCGCCCTGCGCGCCGGCGTGCCCATCGGCTCGGTCTACCGCTTCTTCGGCAACAAGCGGGCCATGTCCATCGCCCTCGCCCACCGCAACCTGGACCGGTACACCGACGCCATCGCGGACCGCCTCGCCGCGCTCCCGTCCGGCGACTGGCGGCCCGTCGTGGACGCCGTGCTCGACGAGTACCTGGCCATGAAGCGGACCGTCCCCGGTTTCGCGCTCGTCGACTTCGGGGTGCCCGCCCCGCCGGCCGACGGCCCGGCCGCCGACCCCAACGGGCTGGTCGCCGTACGCCTGACCGAACTGCTCGGCGCCCACCTCGGCCTGACCCCGGACGCCACCCTGGAACGGGCGGTCCTGGTCGCCGTCGAGGCCACGGACGCGCTGACGAAGCTGGCCTTCCGCGCCGACCCGGCCGGCGACCCCGGCATCGTGGCCGAAACCCGGGCCATGATGCACGCGTACCTGTCCCGCGTACTGGACTGACACCGCCCTGGGCGGCCCCGCACGCGGACCGACCCCTCCCCACCGTGCCAACCGGTCGGTATGCTCGGCTCGCCCGCGTGTCCGTGTCGCGCCTGCCGCCCCTGGAGGGCCCATGCCCCGCACCGCCCTGCGCATCTGCCCCCTCTGCGAAGCCACCTGCGGCCTCACCCTCACCATCGAAGACGCCGCCGTCACGGGCGCCCGCGGGGACCGCGAGGACGTCTTCAGCCGCGGCTTCATCTGTCCCAAGGGGGCGGCCTTCGGCGCGCTCGACGCCGACCCCGACCGCCTGCGCGCCCCCCTGGTCCGCCGCGACGGCCGGCTCCAGGAGGCCACCTGGGCGGAGGCGTACGAGGCCATCGCCGCCGCCGTCCCGGCCCTCGTGCGGGAGTACGGGGCCCAGTCCGTCGGCGTGGTCCTGGGCAACCCGAACGTGCACACCATGGCGGGCAACCTGTACCCGTCGCTCCTGCTCAAGGCCCTCGGCACCCGCAACTTCTTCACCGCCAGCACCCTCGACCAGATGCCCAAGCACGTCTCCAGCGGGCTCCTCTTCGGCGACCCCTTCGCCATCCCGGTCCCCGACCTCGACCGCACCGACTTCCTGCTGCTCCTCGGCGCCAACCCGGTCGAATCCAACGGCTCCCTGTGCACCGCCCCCGACTTCCCGGGCCGGCTCAAGGCGCTGCGCGCCCGCGGCGGCACCCTGGTCGTCGTCGACCCCCGCCGCACCCGCACCGCCAAGCTCGCCGACCTCCACCTCGCACCGCGCCCCGGCAGCGACGCCCTGCTGCTGGCCGCCCTCGCGCACACCCTCCTCGCGGAGAAGCTCGCCGCCCCCGGCGCACTGGAGGAACGGACCGAGGGACTCGGGGAACTCGCCGAAGCCCTCGCGCGTTTCACTCCTGAGGCCGTCGCCCCCGCCTGCGACCTCACGGCCGCCGAGATCCGCGACCTCGCCCGCGCCCTGGCGGCCGCGCCCACCGCCGCCGTCTACGGGCGGATCGGCAGCTGCACCGTCGAGTACGGCACGCTCGCCAGCTGGCTGGTCGACGTGCTGAACATCCTCACCGGCAACCTCGACCGGCCCGGGGGAGTCCTCTTCCCGCTCCCGGCCGCCGGCCCGCGGCCGCGCCCCGCCGGGCCAGGCAAGGGCTTCACCCTGGGCCGCTGGCGCAGCCGGGTCAGCGGGCACCCCGAGGCCAAGTCCGAACTGCCCATCGCCGCCCTGGCCGAGGAGATCGAGACGCCGGGGGAGGGGCGGATCCGGGCCCTGGTCGTCATCGCCGCCAACCCGGTGCTGTCCGCCCCTGACGGGCGGCGCCTCGACGAGGCCCTGGCCGGGCTCGACTTCATGGTCAGCATCGACCCGTACCTCAACGAGACCTCCCGCCACGCCCACGTCGTGCTGCCTCCGCCGCCGCCCTCGCAGAGCGCCCACCACGACTTCGCCTTCAACGGGTTCGCCATCCGCAACCAGGCGCGCTACAGCCGTCCTGCCGTCCCGCTCGAAGCGGGCCGGCTCGACGAGTGCGAGATCCACGCCCGCCTCGTCCTGGCCGTCTCCGGCATGCACGGATCCGCCGCCCCGTCCTCCGTCGACGAGATGGTCATCCGGGGCACCCTGGCCAAGGAGACCGCCGACCCGAGCTCCCCGCTGCACGGGCAGGACCCGGCGCGCCTGGCCGGCCTCCTCACCGGGGAGAGCGGCCCCGAGCGGCGGCTCGACCTGATGCTCCGACTCGGGCCGTACGGAGACCGGTTCGGCGCCGGCTCCGCCCCCGAGGCGGGACCGGGCGCCGACGAGGGCGCGGGTGAGGACGCGGGTGAGGATGCGGGCGGGGGCGGCGGCGAGGGACTCAGCCTGGAGCGGCTGCTCGCGCACCCGCACGGCATCGACCTGGGCCCGCTGCGGCCCCGGCTCCCGGGCGTGCTGAGGACGCGCAGCGGCAGGATCGAGCTGCTCCCGGACCCGATCACGGCCGAGCTCCCCAGGCTGCGCGCGGCGCTCACCGACCGCCCCGCCACCCTGGTGCTCGTGGGCCGCCGCCATCTGCGGTCCAACAACAGCTGGTTGCACAACGTCCCGGCCCTCACCGGAGGTTCCAACCGCTGCACCCTCCAGGTGAATCCGCAGGACGCCGGGCGGCTCGGCCTCACCGAGGGAGGCCTGGCCCGGATCACCGGCGACGGCGGCAGTCTGGAGGTGCCCGTCGAGGTCACCGACACCGTCCGCACCGGCGTCGTGAGCCTCCCGCACGGCTGGGGCCACGACCGCGACGGGGCCCGGCTCTCCGTCGCCTCCGCCGTGCCCGGCGTCAACGTCAACCAGCTCCTCGACGGCTCCCGGCTCGACCCGCTGTCCGGTACCGCGGTGCTCAACGGCTTCCCCGTCGAACTGACACCCCTGCCCTGAGCTGGGGTTTTGCTCGTATTGCTCACGCGCTGACGTCTTGTTGACGCACGGAGGGGGCGCCTACGTTCCGTGCATGCTGACCTTCCTCGGCTTCGCCATGATCGCCGCCTTCCTGGTCCTGATCATGATGAAGAAAATGTCGCCCATCGCGGCGCTCGTCCTCATCCCCGCGCTGTTCTGCGTGTTCGCAGGAAAGGGCGCCCACCTCGGCGACTACGTCATCGACGGCGTCGGCAAGCTCGCGCCGACCGCCGCCATGCTGATGTTCGCCATCGTCTACTTCGGCGTGATGATCGACGTCGGCCTGTTCGACCCGATCGTGCGCGGCATCCTGCGCTTCTGCAAGGCGGACCCGGTGCGGGTCGTGGTCGGCACCGCGGTGCTCGCCGCGATCGTCTCGCTCGACGGGGACGGCTCGACCACCTTCATGATCACCGTCTCGGCCATGTACCCGCTCTACAAGCGTCTCGGCCTCAGCCTGGTGGTCATGACGGGCGTCGCCGCCACCGCCAACGGCGTCATGAACACCCTTCCCTGGGGCGGCCCCACGGCCCGCGCCGCCACCGCCCTCAAGCTCGACGCCTCCGACATCTTCGTCCCGATGATCCCCGCCCTCGCGGTCGGCCTGCTGTTCGTGTTCGGCCTCGCGTACGTGCTCGGCCTCAAGGAGCGCCGCCGGGTCGGGACGCTGGTCATGCCCGGGGAGACCGCCGAGCCTGCCGAGGAGCGTCTGCTGGTCGCCACCGCCACCGCCACCGCCACCGCCACCGGGTCCACCGCCACCGGGTCCACCGCCACCGGGTCCGCGGCTCCGGCCAAGCCGTCCGTCCCCACCTCTCGCACGGGGGGAGGCTCCGACTCCGGCACGGATCCCGACTCCGACTCCGACTCCGCCGCGCACGAGGACGGCTTCCAGGGCCTCGACCCCCGCCGTCCGACCCTCCGCCCGCGCCTCTACTGGTTCAACGCCGGCCTCACCGTCGCCCTCCTCACCGCGATGATCACCGAGCTGTTGCCCATCCCGGTGCTCTTCGTCCTCGCCGCCGCCCTCGCCCTCACCGTCAACTTCCCCCACATGCCCGATCAGAAGGCCCGGATCGCCGCCCACGCCGACAACGTGCTGAACGTCGCCGGCATGGTCTTCGCCGCCGCCGTCTTCACCGGCGTCCTCAGCGGCACCGGCATGGTCAAGCACATGGCCGACTGGCTCGTCGCCGTCGTCCCCGAGGGCATGGGCCCGCACATGGCCCTGGTCACCGGCCTGCTCAGCCTGCCGCTCACCTACTTCATGTCCAACGACGGCTTCTACTTCGGCGTCCTGCCCGTCCTGGCCGAAGCCGGCGCCGCCCACGGGGTCTCCCCCCTGGAGATCGCCCGCGCCTCGCTGGTCGGCCAGGCCCTGCACATGTCCAGCCCGCTGGTTCCCGCCGTCTACGTCCTCGTCGGCATGGCCAAGGTCGAGTTCGGCGACCACACCCGCTTCACAGTGAAATGGGCGGCCCTCACTTCCCTCGTCGTCCTCGGCGCAGGGATGCTTTTCGGCATCATCTGACCCCGGGAGCAGTGGCGGACCGAAAAACTACCGGCGGTAGTTTGTAGGGTGGTCGAACGAGGTCAGGTCTACGCGTCCGCGCGTTCGTGCGCGCTCGGGAGGAAAGCCATGAAGGCCCACGACGGGATGTACATCGACGGCGCATGGCGGCCCGCCGCCGGAACCGAGCGGATCGAGGTGGTCAACCCGGCCGACGAGCAGGTCATCGACGGGGTCCCGGCCGGAAACGCCGACGACGTCGACGCGGCCGTACGCGCGGCACGCGCCGCGTTCCCCGGCTGGGCGGCCACGGCTCCGGCCGAGCGGGCCGCCCTGATCGGCGCGCTCCGCGATGTGCTGGTCGCGCGGAAGGACGAGTTCGCCGAGATCATCACCGCCGAACTCGGCTCTCCGCGGAGCTTCTCGGAGATGGTCCAAGTGGGGGCGCCGATCGCGGTGTCCTCCTCGTACGCCGAGCTGGGGGCCTCGTACGCCTTCGAGGAGCGGATCGGCAACTCCACCGTGCTGCTGGAGCCGGTCGGTGTCGTCGGGGCCATCACGCCCTGGAACTACCCGCTGCACCAGATCGTTGCCAAGGTGGCACCCGCTCTCGCCGCCGGCTGCACCCTCGTCCTCAAGCCGGCCGAGGACACCCCGCTGACCGCACAGCTCTTCGCCGAAGCCGTGCACGAGGCGGGCATCCCGGCTGGCGTGTTCAACCTGGTGACCGGGACCGGCCCGGTCGCCGGGCAGGCGCTGGCCGCACACGAGGGAGTCGACCTCGTCTCCTTCACCGGCTCCACCGCGGTCGGCAAGCAGATCGGCGCCACGGCCGGCGCCGCCGTCAAGCGCGTCGCCCTCGAGCTCGGCGGCAAATCGGCCAATGTCATCCTGCCCGGGGCCGATCTGGCCAAGGCCGTCGCGGCGGGCGTGGGCCACGTCATGAACAACTCCGGCCAGAGCTGCAACGCGCTCACGCGGATGCTCGTCCACCGCGACCAGTACGAGGAGGCCGTCTCGCTCGCGGCCGCCGCCGTCGCCAAGTACCCCTCGGGCGACCCCCGCGACCCGGGCACCCGCCTCGGCCCGGTCGTCAACGCCAAGCAGCGCGACCGCGTCCGCGGATACATCACGAAGGGCGTCGAGGAGGGCGCGCGGCTCGTCGCCGGCGGCCCCGAGGCACCGTACGAGCACGGGTACTTCATCGCCCCGACCGTGTTCGCCGACGTCACGCCCGAGATGACCATCGCGCAGGAGGAGATCTTCGGCCCGGTGCTCTCGATCCTCCCGTACGAGGACCAGGACGAGGCCCTGCGCATCGCGAACGGGACCGTGTACGGACTGGGCGGCGCGGTCTGGGCGGCGGACGAGGAGACCGCGGTCGCCTTCGCGCGCCGCATGGACACCGGCCAGGTGGACATCAACGGCGGCCGCTTCAACCCGCTCGCGCCCTTCGGCGGCTACAAGCAGTCGGGCGTCGGCCGCGAGCTCGGCCCGCACGGCCTGGCCGAGTACCTCCAGACCAAGTCGCTGCAGTTCTGAGCCGCCCGCACCGGCTCCACGTCACCGCCTTGCCCTCCTGAGCCCGAGAGACGGAATCGACCATGGTCCGCGCCGCCATCCTGCCCGCCGTCGGAGCCCCGCTGGAGATACGGGAGATAGTCCTGCCCGATCCCGGCCCCGGCCAGGTCCGGGTGCGGCTCGCCGCAGCCGGTGTCTGCCACTCCGACCTCTCCCTCACCGACGGCACCATGACGGTCCCCGTCCCCGCCGTCCTCGGCCACGAGGGGTCGGGGACGGTCCTGGCCGTCGGCGAGGGCGTCACACACGTCGCCCCCGGCGACGGAGTGGTGCTCAACTGGTCCCCGTCCTGCGGGGAGTGCCACCACTGCTCGATCGGCGAGGTCTGGCTCTGCGCCAAGGCGCTCAGCGGGGTCGGGGCGGTCTACGCCCACGACGCCGAGGGCACGCCGCTGCACCCGGGGCTGAACGTGGCCGCCTTCGCCGAGGAGACGGTCGTCGCGGCCAACTGCGTGCTGCCCGCGCCCGCCGGGATCCCGCTCGCCGAGGCCGCGCTGCTCGGCTGCGCCGTCCTCACCGGCTACGGCGCGGTACGCAACAGCGCCCGGGTGCGCCCCGGCGAGTCCGTCGCAGTGTTCGGCGTCGGCGGCGTCGGCCTGGCCGCCCTCCAGGCCGCGCGGATAGCCGAGGCGGGCCCGATCGTGGCCGTCGACGTCTCCCCGGCCAAGGAGGAGCTGGCCCGGGCGGCCGGGGCCACCGAGTTCGTGCTGGCCTCCGACACCACCGCCAAGCAGATCCGCGCCCTCACCGGCGGACAGGGCGCGGACGTCGCCGTCGAGTGCGCAGGCCGGGCGGAGTCCATCCGCGGGGCCTGGGACTCCACCCGCCGCGGAGGGCGCACCACGGTCGTCGGCATCGGCGGCAAGGAGCAGAAGGTGAGCTTCCACGCCCTGGAGATCTTCCACTTCGCCCGCACCCTCACCGGCTGCGTGTACGGGAACAGCGACCCCGCGCGCGATCTCCCGCTGATCTCCGACCACGTCCGCGCGGGCCGCCTCGACCTCGTCTCCCTGGTCACCGACCGCATCACCCTGGACGGAATCCCGGCCGCCTTCGAGGCGATGCTCGCGGGCAAGGGCGGCCGCTCGCTCGTCGTGTTCTAGCGGGTACCCGGCGGCCCTTCAACCGCCGGTCGTCCGCCCCGTCAACGCCTCGTGCTGGAGGGCCAGTCCGTCCAGCAGGGCGGCCAGGCCCGTCTCGAACGCGCCCTCGTCCACCTCGCGCCGGCGCTCGGCCAGCAGGTGGGCCTGGCCCAGGTGGGGGTAGTCCGACGGGTCGTATGCCGCCTCGTCGTCCACGAACCCCCCGGCGAACGAGCCCACCGCCGACCCCAGGATGAAGTACCGCATCAGCGCGCCGATCCGCGTCGCCTGGGCCGGCGGCCACCCTGCCTCCGTCATCGCGCCGAACACCGCGTCCGCCACCCGCAGCCCCGCCGGGCGCCGGCCAGGGCCACGCGCCAGCACCGGCACGATGTTCGGATGGTCGGACAGCGCGTCCCGGTACGAGTGGGCCCAGTCGTGCAGGGCGCCCCGCCAGTCCCGGCCCGCCCCCGGCTCGAACATCGACAAGTCGACCCGCGCGCTCACCGCGTCCGCGACCGCGTCCAGGATCTCGTCCTTCGTGCGGAAGTGGTTGTACAGCGACGGCCCGCTGACCCCTAGCGCGGCGGCCAGCCGCCGCGTCGACACCGCCCCCAGCCCCTCCGCGTCCACCAGCGCGCCCGCCGCCTCGACGATGCGGTCTCTGCTGAGGAGGGGCTTGCGCGGTCTGGCCATGCGCCACATAGTAGGGCCTGCCCGCCATAAACTACCGGTGCTAGTTAACCCCGCGCCGGACCGCCCGGAGGTGCCCGGTGAATCTGGAGCTGAGCGAGGAGCAGGAAGCCGTACGCCGGCTCGCCCGCGAGTTCACCGAGCGCGAGATCGTCCCGTACGCCGCCGACTGGGACCGCGCCGAGAGCGTCGACCGGGCCATCGTCAAGAAGCTCGGCGACCTCGGTTTCCTCGGCCTGACCGTCCCCGAGGAGTACGGCGGCTCCGGCGGCGACCACCTCTCCTACGTCCTCGTCACCGAGGAGCTCGGCCGCGGCGACTCCGCCGTGCGCGGCATCGTCTCCGTCTCCCTCGGCCTGGTCGCCAAGACCCTCGCCGCCTGGGGGGCCGAGGAGCAGAAGCGCGCCTGGCTGCCCCGCCTCTGCTCAGGCGAGGCGCTCGGCTGCTTCGGCCTGACCGAGCCCGGCACCGGCTCCGACGCGGGGAGCCTCACCACCCGGGCCGTGCGAGAGGGGGACGCGTACGTCATCAGCGGCAGCAAGATGTTCATCACCAACGGCACCTGGGCCGACGTGGTCCTCCTCTTCGCCCGCACGGGCGGCGAGCCCGGCCACCGAGGGATATCCGCCTTCCTCGTCCCCGCCGACACCCCCGGACTCACCCGCCGCGAGATCCACGGCAAGCTCGGCCTGCGCGGCCAGGCCACCGCCGAACTCGCCCTCGACGAGGTCCGCGTCCCCGTCTCCGCGATGCTCGGCCCCGAGGGCAAGGGCTTCTCCGTGGCCATGTCCGCCCTCGCCAAGGGCCGGATGTCGGTCGCAGCCGGGTGCGTCGGCATCGCGCAGGCGGCGCTGGACGCGGCCGTCTCGTACGCGGCCCAGCGCGAGCAGTTCGGCAAGCCCATCGCCCACCACCAGCTGGTCCAGGAGCTGATCGCCGACATCTCGGTCGACGTGGACGCGGCCCGGCTGCTGACCTGGCGGGTCGCCGACCTCGTCGACCGCGGGCAGCCCTTCGCCACCGAGTCCTCCACCGCCAAGCTCTTCGCCTCCGAGGCCGCGGTACGGGCCGCGAGCAACGCCCTCCAGGTGCACGGCGGTTACGGCTACATCGACGAGTACCCGGCCGGCAAACTGCTGCGCGACGCCCGCGTGATGACCCTGTACGAGGGCACCAGCCAGATCCAGAAGCTGCTGATCGGCCGCGCCCGCACCGGAGTGTCCGCCTTCTGAGCGCATGTCCGGGCGGCGTCTCGGCCTGCGTCCGGGCGTGCATCTGAGTACGCATCTGAGTACGTGCGCGGAGGCGTCCGCGTCGGCGCCGCCCGATGCTGGGTCCATGAGTGAGACACCGGTCAAGCAGCGCAACTCGGCGGCGTACTACGGTCAGGCCGTCGCCTCCTTCGCCATCGCCATCTGTGCCGTCGCCGTGGGGATCTACCACCTCCAGGTGGACGGCTGGGTCCGTGCCTTCCTCGCCATCGCGGTCCTCTACCTCACCACCTCGGCCTTCACCCTCGCCAAGGTGATCCGGGACCGCCAGGAGCTCACCCAGATCGTCACCCGGGTCGACCAGGCCCGGATGGAGAAGATCATGGCCGACTACGACCCCTTCCAGCCGAAGGTCTGAGGCTTGCGCACGAGGGCCGCGTCCGAGGTCCGGAGCCATGTCGGCTAAGCGCTTGCTCACCCTCCGGTAAGGTGTTCCTTCCACAGGACGAAGAGGGTGAGCGAGCGATGGACAGCGCGGAGGAGACGACCGCCGGCTACCGGCCGTGGTCGGAGGTCACCCCCGACGCCGCGCGGCGGCTGCTCGTCGCCGCCGTCGAAGCGTTCGCGGAGCGCGGGTACCACGCCACCACCACGCGTGACATCGCAGGACGGGCCGGCATGAGTCCGGCCGCGCTCTACATCCACTACAAGACCAAGGAAGAGCTGCTCCACCGGATCAGCCGGATCGGCCACGACAAGGCCCTGGAGATCCTGGAGACCGCCGCTTCCGGCCCGGGTTCGGCCGCCGAGCGGCTCGACGCCGCCGTACGCTCCTTCGTTCTGTGGCACGCCGCGCACCACACCACCGCGCGCGTGGTCCAGTACGAGCTGGACGCCCTCGCTCCGGAGCACCGCTCCGAGATCGTGGCCCTGCGCCGGCAGAGCGACGCCGCCGTGCGCCGCATCCTCGCCGACGGGGTCGCGGCCGGGGAGTTCGACGTTCCGGACGTCCCAGGCACCACCCTCGCCGTCCTGTCGCTCTGCATCGACGTGGCCCGCTGGTTCAACGCGGCCGGCCGCCGTACGCCCGACGAGGTCGGCGCGCTCTACGCCGACCTCGTCCTGCGCATGGTGGGAGCCGCCCCGGACGGACCCGGTACGCCTCAGAAGTAGTAGCGGGACACCGACTCCGCGACGCACACCGGCTTGTCGCCGTTCTCGCGCTCGACCGTGACCGTCGCCGTGACCTGGACGCCGCCGCCCGCCTCCGTGACCGCCGTGATCACGGCGGTGGCGCGGAGCCGCGAGCCGACCGGGACGGGCGCCGGGAAACGCACCTTGTCGGTGCCGTAGTTGATGCCCATCTTCATGCCCTCGACCCGCATGACCTGCGGGACCAGGCTCGGCAGCAGCGACAGTGTCAGATAGCCGTGGGCGATGGTGGCGCCGAAGGGTCCGCCCGCGGCCCGCTCCGGGTCCACGTGGATCCACTGGTGGTCGCCGGTGGCATCGGCGAACAGGTCGATCCGCTTCTGGTCCACCTCCAGCCAACCGCTCGGACCGAGCGGTTCGCCGATCCCCGCGCGCAGTTCCTCGGCGGACGTGAAGATCCTCGGCTCGGCCATGCGTCTCCCTCTCCCTGGCGAAATAAGCGCTTGCTCAGCGCTGCTCAGCATGGTGGGGCCGCATGTATCTGTCAACGACACGTCTGTCAACGAATGTCGGACCGGCCGACTACCCTCGGCCTCGTGCCGCAGATTCCCGAGAAAGTCCACGAGCTCACCGTCGGCCAGTTGTCCGCCCGCAGCGGCGCGGCCGTCTCCGCGCTGCACTTCTACGAGACCAAGGGCCTGATCAGCAGCCGCCGCACCACCGGCAACCAGCGCCGCTACAGCCGCGACGCATTGCGCCGGGTGGCCTTCGTACGCGCCGCCCAGCGCGTCGGCATCCCGCTCGCCGCCATCCGCGACGCCCTCGCCCAGCTCCCCGAGGGGCGCACCCCCAACCGCGAGGACTGGGCCCGGCTTTCGGAGGCCTGGCGCGCCGAGCTCGACCAGCGGATCACCCAGCTGACGCGCCTGCGCGACCACCTGACCGACTGCATCGGCTGCGGCTGCCTCTCGCTGAAGAACTGCGCCCTGTCCAACCCGGACGACGTCTTCGGCGAGCAGCTCACCGGCTCCCGGTTGTAACGGCTGCCGCGCTACCCGCGATCTCGCGGGCCGCCGCCGCCACCAGCTCGGCGTTCGACCGCGCCGGCCGGCCGTCCGGCAGGTGCAGTACGTCGCCCACCCCGGTCCGCGCTCCCGCACCGCACCGCGCGGCCAGCCGCAGCACCGGCCAGGCGGCGGCCTCCCGCCCGAACAGCAGCAGCGGCACCGGCGGCAGCCACCGCAGCCCCGCCACCAGCGCCGGATCGGCCGCGGCCAGCTCCACCACGAGCCGGATCCGCGCCGGGTCCCGTACCGGCCAGGCCAGGAACCGAGCCAGCGGCCCGGGCTCGCTCCCCGTCTCGCTCCCTGTCTCGGTCCCCGGCGCGGCCCCCGTCTCGGTCCCCGGCACGGTCCCCGGCGCGGCCCCCCACCCGGCCCCGGCCTCCCCGCCCAGCGGAACCACCGCGTCCACCGCCACGCCCCGCGCCAGCAGGGCCTGCGCCAACTCCTCGGCCCCCGGCTCCGCGAAATGCACCACGGCTCTGTCCGGCAGCACCGTCCACGACCGGATCCGATCCAGCCGCCCCGCCGGATCGGGCTCGGCCCCGATCCCCGCGGACACCGAAAGCGGTACGGAGACCCCCGCGCCCCGCATCGCCTCCAGCAGCGGCCCCACGACCCGGGGCGACAGGCTCTCCCGGCCGCACGGGGTCCGCGGATGGACCAGTACCTCCCCGGCCCCGGCGGCCACCGCCGCCAGCGCCGACTCCACCACGTCCGGCGGGGACAGGGGCACGGCACCGCCGTCGACGGCACCGCGCGCCCCGTTCAGCGACACCGCAACCGAAACCGGCCCCGTCGCCGAATCCGGCCCCGTCGCCGAAAGCTGCGCCTCCGAAACCGGCCCCGTCGCCCCAAGTCCCCGCCGGCTCATGCCGCCCCCGCCGAAGCCGGGTCCGCCAGCGAAACCGCGTCCGCCAGCGCCGGCCTCGGCACGACGATCCCGCAGCCCGCACACACCGGACCGTCCCAGGCCCACGCACCCTCCCAGGTGCGATGCCCCGCGCGGGGCCCCCGTCTCTGCCCCGGCCCGTGCGCGGGCCAGCGCAGCTCCTGCTCCCCGCAGACCGGGCACCCCGTCCCCGGCTCCGACTCCAGCGCCGCGACCAGCCGCCGCAGCACCTCGCCCAGCGTCCCGTCCGGCCGCACCCCCGGATCGGCGCACCGCACCACCGCATCCCCGCTGCCGCCCCACGCCCACTCCGGCCGGCGCAGCCCGTGGTGTTTCTCCCGCCGGCGCCGCTCCGCGAACTGCCGCTCGTACTCCAGCCAGACGGCCCGCGCGTCCTCCAGCTCCTCCAACGCCGCCACCAGCCGCTGCGGATCGGCCGCCCGGTCCTCGGGGGCGATCCCGTGCCGGTCGCACAGATGCCACCACGTCGCCCGGTGCCCGTACGGAGCGAACCGCTCCAGGCAGCGGCGCAGCGAATGGCGCCGCAGGGCACGGTCATTGCGCGCGTCCCGCACCTGGTACGCCAGACTTCGGAATCCCGCCATCACACCTTCACCTCCGTCGCGCCCACGCCCGCACCGGGGGGCGTCGTACTACGTCGAACGACGACGCACCGTGAGATGTGCCCAACATGCCCGGCCAGGTGTGGGCGCATGCGGGGGCGGTCGAGGCGTACGGGTGGCACATGGCCGGAAGTCAGCGCCCCATGCGCCCCGCAGCAACCACGAGCCGGGCCAGCTCCTCGTGGCAGATGTCACTGTGCGCCCCTGACGGGGGACCGCCGCGGCGCACCACGGACCCGGTGTCCACACTGACGCAACCGGCCTCCGGGACCCCCGCGCGCAGGGCCGCGTCCAGGGTGAGCCGCGGCGCGCCGGGCACCGCCTGCACCCCGTCATGACCGATCGCGCCCCACCGCTCGTCGAAGCCGAGGAGACCGGCCGAATCCCCTGCCATCCGGGAGGCCAGCGGATAGAAGACCTTGAGGGCCGAGTCGTACGGGGAGTGGCAGGCGAGCACCGGCCCGTCGACCCTGCCCTGCATGCCGTGCAGGGCGCCGCCGCTGCCCTTGTCGTGGGGGAGCCGGTCGGCGAAGGCGTAGTGGGAGAAGGCCCCCTGGAGCAGCGTCGCGGATTTCACGTACCGGGCGCCGTCCGGCACCGCGCGCAGCGAGAAGGACACCACCCGGGCCCCGAAGCTGTGGCCGATCAGATGGATCCGCAGGGCCGGGCGGCGGCCCGCGAGTTCGGCCAGCACCGGGCCGAGGCCGCGCTCGCCTACGACTCCGGCCCGCTTCTTCATCTGGTAGTACGTGGCCTGCCGCAGCAGCTCCTTGGCGCCGTTCCACAGCGTGCGCAGGCCGCCTCCGACGGAGAAGCCGGGCTCGGCGGCGCCCGCGGCCGGCGCGCCCGCCTCGGCCAGCCCCGCGGTGAGGGCACGGCACACCTCCAGCACGTCCAGCGTGAAGATGGCGGGCACGTCCCGTACGACCGGCCCGGCGACAGCGACAGCGACAGCGACGCCGACGCCGACGGCCGCGTCCGCCGGATCGACGGCATCCCCCGCACCCGCCGGATCCACCACGTCCACGCCCGCCAGCTCCCGTACCAGCGCCCCGAACTCGGTGAACGCCGCCGCCGACTCCGGCCGGTCCTCCAGCAGTTCGGCGACCCGGTCCAGCTCCGCCACCCGCCCCGGCCAGAACTCCCCGAGCGCCCGCAGCGTGGCGGGGTCCAGGGCCGTCCCGTGGCCCGGCTCGGCGAGCGCGCCGTGGGGGTCGAAGTCCGGTATCGGCTCGTCCGAGAACCGGATCGAGGGCCAGACGACGCCCACGTACCCCAGCCGCACTCCCGACCCCACCAGCCCCGGGAACGGCGCGTAGAAGCGGTCGAAGAGCCGGGTCGAGGTCGACCGGTCGCTGTTCCAGCCGTGCGCGAAGACCAGCAGGTCGGTGGCCTCCAGGGCGGCCACCGCATCCTGGGTGCCCAGATCCACGTCACCGTCCGCGTCGAAGGTCAGCTCCGCGTACGGACCGACCCCGATCCCGCCGCTCGACGCCATTGCATCCGACATGAGGTCCCCCTCCGCGCCGTCTCTCCGGTGCCGTCCAGCATCCTGCTGCCGCCCCTACCCGGCCAGACCCCTGTCACCCACGGATTCACACGGATTCACGAGGACTCGCACGGATGCACACGGATCCACGAGGATTCACGGATAGAGCAGGTACCGCCCCCGCACCTCCGCGAACCGATCCAGCCCGGCCGCCCAGTCGCCCGCGATCTCCTCGACCCCCGCCCCGGCGTCCACCATCTTCCGGACCCGGTCCGAGCCGGTCAGCTGGTCGATCCAGTGGTCGGTACGCCACGCGAAGCCGCTCCACGTCCGCTTCGCGGTCACCAGCAGCCCGATCCCGGTCCGCACCGGATCGAAGGCCGCCCGGTCGTGCACGATCAGCCGGACCCCGCCGCACACCTTCCCGGCGAACTTGGAGAACGTCGGTGTGAAGTAGGCCTCCCGGAACCACACCCCGGGCAGCCCCAGCGCCTGCGCCGCCTCCGCCCACCGCCGATCCACCCCCTCCGCGCCGACCACCTCGAACGGTGTGGTCGTCCCGCGCCCCTCGGACAGGTTGGTGCCCTCGAACAGGCAGGTGCCGGCGTACGCGAGGGCCGTGTCCGGCGTCGGCACGTTCGGGCTCGGCGGCACCCAGGGCAGTCCGGTCGCCCCGAAGAAGGAGTCCCGCCGCCATCCGGTCATGCGTACGGTGTGCAGGCCGACCGGATTCGCCGCCAGGAACTCCGCGTTGAACAGCAGGGCCAGCTCGGCCACCGTCATCCCGTGCGCGAGCGCGATCGGCTCCCGGCCGACGCCGCTGGCGTACGCGCGCTCCAGTACCGGCCCGGCGGCCCGCCGGCCGCCCACCGGGTTCGGCCGGTCCAGCACGACCACCGCCTTGCCGGCCAGCGCGGCCGCGCGCATGCAGTCGTACAGGGTCCAGATGTAGGTGTAGAAGCGCGCCCCGACGTCCTGGATGTCGAAGACGACCGTGTCGATCCCGGCCGCCGTGAACACGTCCGCGAGCTTCTGCCCGCTCTTGCCGTACGTGTCGTACACCGGCAGCCCCGTCGCCGGATCGCGCCCGGCCGCCTCGGAGTCGCCCGCCTGCGCGGTGCCGCGGAACCCGTGCTCCGGCCCGAACACCGCCACCAGGTCCACCCGGGCGTCTTCGTGCAGTACGTCGACCAGGTGGCGGGCGTCGGCGGTGATCCCGGTGGGGTTCGTGACGATCCCCACCCGGCGGCCGGCGAGCACCTCGTAGCCGTCCGCGGCGAGCTGTTCGAAGCCGGTGCGCACCCGGTCGGCGGTGGCCGCCGCCGGATCCGCAGCCGCGTCCGCCACCCGCCAGGGCGGCGCCGCGCCCACCGCCCCCAGGGTCCCCAAGGCCCCCGCAGTCCCCGCCAGTCCCAGCAGCCCCCGTCGCGACAGCGTCATCCGGCCACGCTAGGCCGTCTCTTCCGGGTCTTGCCTGACCCACGCCGTCCGGTGCCGCACCTCGCCGCGTTGTCGAGGCTCCCGAGTACGTCCAGCACTCGGGAGCCTCTCCGCCTTGCGATGCACGGCACCGGACGACGCGGGCTTGACCGGCAAGATCCGGAAGAGACGACCTTAGGCGTCGACCCTCTTCCACCCCGACATACCGACCGGTTAGTCTGCCCGGCATCCGGCCGTGAACGCCATGAAAGGTGATCCCGTGAGCGCGTACCAGGACCAGCGAGTCGTCGTCACCGGAGCGGGCGGCGGCATCGGCGCCGCCCTCGCCCGCCGCTTCGCCGAGGAGGGGGCCACGGTGGTGGTCAACGACCTCGACGCCGCGAAGGCCGCCGCCGTGGCGGGCGAGATCGGGGCGAAGGCGATCGCGGTCCCGGGCGACGCCTCGACCGTCGTGGCCGAGGCCCGCGAGGCACTCGGCGGCGGGGTGGACGTCTACTGCGCGAACGCCGGACTCGGCTCGGGCGGCGACGCGTTCGCCGACGAGGCCGTGTGGGAGGCGGCCTGGGACACCAACGTCATGGCGCACGTCCGCGCGGCCCGGCTGCTGCTGCCGGACTGGCTGGAGCGCGGGAGCGGGCGCTTCGTGTCCACCGTCTCGGCCGCAGGACTGCTGACCATGATCGGGGCGGCGCCGTACAGTGTCACCAAGCACGGTGCGCTCGCCTTCGCGGAGTGGCTCTCGCTGACCTACCGCCACCGCGGCGTGCAGGTCCACGCCATCTGCCCGCAGGGGGTCCGCACCGACATGCTGACGGCCGCGGGCTCGGCGGGCGAACTCGTCCTCGCGCCGACCGCGATCGAGCCGGAAGCGGTTGCGGACGCACTGTTCGACGGCATGGAGAAGGGCCGGTTCTTGATCCTCCCGCACCCCGAGGTCGCGGACTACTATGCCGCCCGCGCCACCGAACCGGACCGCTGGCTCACCGGCATGAACCACATCCAGCAGAAGTGGGAGACCAGGTGACGCGGCCGGACCCGCCCTCCCGCTACGCCGCCAAGCCGTGGCTGGGGCTGCTCAGCCCGGCCCAGCGCGCCCCCGTCTCCCCGCCGCCGAGCCTGCTGCGCGCCTTCCGTGACGCCGTCGCACGGGCCCCCGAGCGCACCGCGCTGGCCTACTTCGACGGCCGCATCGGCTACGCGGAGGCCGACGCGCTCTCCGACTCCGTCGCCGGCCACCTCGCCGCGCACGGCGTCGGCCGCGGAGACCGGGTCGCCGTCATGCTCCAGAACACCCCGCACTTCGTGCTCGCCGTCCTGGCCGCGTGGAAGGCCGGGGCGGTGGTCGTCCCGCTCAACCCCATGTACAAATCGGGCGAGATCGGGCACATCCTGCGCGACTCCGGGGCGGTCGCACTGGTCTGTGACGGCCGCGCGTGGACGGCGTACGTGGCCGCGGCAGCCTCGGGCACGGCCGTACGGATCGCGCTGACCGCCTCGGACCGGGACTTCCAGACCCGGAACGACCCGCGCGTCTTCGCCCCCGCGGACCCGGCCGCCGCCGACCCGGCCCCCGCCGAGCCGGCCGCCCGCCCCGTGGCCCCGGCCGACCTCACCGCCGTGGCCCGCCGCGGCCACCCCGCCCCGCCGGACCCCGGCCTCACCGCCGCCGACACCGCGCTCATCAGCTACACCTCCGGCACCAGCGGCACCCCCAAGGGCGCCATGAACCCGCACGGCGCGCTCACCCACAACGCCGTCCGGCAGGTCACCGGACACCCGCTCCCCGAGGGCGCCACCTACTTCGCCCTCGCGCCCCTCTTCCACATCACCGGCATGGTCTGCGAGCTCGGCGCCTGCTTCGTCAACGCCGGGACCCTCGTCCTCGCCCACCGCTTCGACGCCGGTGTCGTCCTCGACGCCTTCCTGGCGCACCGCCCCGCCTACACCGTCGGCCCGGCCACCGCCTTCATGGCCCTCGCCGCCCACCCCGAGGCCACCGCTGACCACTTCGCCTCGTTCCAGGTGCTCTCCTCCGGCGGCGCCCCGCTCCCGCCCGCCCTCGTCGAACGCCTCCGCGCCGCCTTCGGCTTCTACCTGCGCAACGGCTACGGCCTCACCGAGTGCACCGCCCCCTGCGCCTCCGTGCCCGCACACCTCGAAGCGCCGGTCGACCCCGCCTCCGGCACCCTCTCCGTCGGCCTGCCCGGCGCCGACACCCTCGTACGGATCCTGGACGAGCACGGCGCCGAGGTGCCCTTCGGCGAGAGCGGCGAGATCGCCGTCCGCGGACCCCAGGTCGCCCCCGGCTACTGGGGGTTGCCGGCGGACACGGCCAAGGCCTTCCCGGACGGCGAACTGCGCACCGGCGACGTCGGGTTCATGGACCCGGACGGCTGGCTCTACGTCGTCGACCGCAAGAAGGACATGATCAACGCCTCCGGGTTCAAGGTCTGGCCCCGCGAGGTCGAGGACGTGCTCTACACCCACCCCGCCGTGCGCGAGGCGGCCGTGGTCGGCGTCCCGGACCCGTACCGCGGCGAGAGCGTGAAGGCGTACGTGAGCCTGCGCCCCGGCACCTCGGCGCGGCCGGAGGAGCTGTCCGCGTACTGCGCCGCCCGCATCGCCGCGTACAAGTACCCGCGCCAAGTGGAGATCCTGCCTGTCCTGCCGAAGACGACGAGTGGCAAGATCCTGCGACGGGAACTGCGCGACCGAGGCTGAAAACAGCCGTACGGTCGTACAGTCGCCGCTCGCGCAGCTGGTCGTACGGACCAGGGAACAGGGAAGGGAAGGTCAGCGCCATGGCTGGCAGGACCACGGAGCCCGAAGGCACGCACGAGACCCCGGTGCCGCAGCGGCTGCTGGCCGTCGCCACCCGGCTCTTCGCCGAGCGCGGCTACGACCGCACCTCCGTCCAGGAGATCGTCGAGGCGGCCGGGGTCACCAAGGGCGCGCTCTACCACTACTTCGGGTCCAAGGACGACCTGCTGCACGAGGTGTACGCGCGGATGCTGCGCCGCCAGCAGCAGCGCCTCGACGCGGTGGCCGATTCCGGCGCCCCGGTCGAGGAGCGGCTGCGCGCCGCGGCCGCCGATGTGGTGGTCACCACCATCGAGAACCTCGACGACGCGGCGATCTTCTTCCGGTCGATGCACCAGCTCAGTCCGGAGAAGTCCAAGCAGGTACGGGCGGAGCGCCGGCGCTACCACGAGCGGTTCCGGGCGCTGGTCGAGGAGGGCCAGCGCACCGGAGTGTTCTCCACCGCCACCCCCGCGGACCTGGTGGTGGACTACCACTTCGGGTCCGTCCACCACCTGTCCACCTGGTACCGGGCGGACGGTCCACTCACGCCGCAGCAGGTCGCCGATCACCTCGCCGACCTGCTGCTGCGCGCCCTGCGTCCGTAGCGGGAGCCGCTACGGGGCCACCTTCAGCAGCTTGTTCGCCGTGCCCGCCGAGGGGTTGGTCACCGCGCCGCTCGTGGCCGCGGCCGTCAGTGCCGCGGCCGTCTGCGCCGGGGTCGCGGACGGGTGCCCGGCCAGGTAGACCGCCGCGGCGCCCACCACGTGCGGGGTGGCCATGGAGGTGCCCGAGATGGTCTTCGTACCGGTGTCGCTGTCGTTCCAGTCGGACGTGATGTCCGAACCCGGCGCGTACAGGTCTACCACGGAGCCGAAGTTCGAGAACGAGGACTGCTCGTCGTTGATCGTGCTCGACGCCACGGTGATCGCCTCCGGGACCCGCGAGGGGGAGCCCTGTCCGGCGTCGGCCGACTCGTTGCCCGCCGCCACCGCGAAGGTGACACCCGAGGCGATCGCCCGGCGCACCGCCTCGTCGAGGGCCTCGTCCGCGCCGCCGCCCAGGCTCATGTTGGCCACCGAGGGCCCCGAGTGGTGCTGGGTGACCCAGTCGATCCCGGCGACCACCTGCTCGGTCGTGCCGGAGCCGTTGTCGTCCAGCACCCGCACCGCGACCAGCTTCGCCTTCTTGGCGACGCCGTGCGCGGTCCCGGCTATGGTGCCCGCGACGTGCGTGCCGTGGCCGTTGCCGTCGTCGGCCTTGTCGTCGTTGTCCACCGCGTCGAAGCCGGACGTCGCGCGGCCGCCGAAGTCCTTGTGGGTCGTGCGTATCCCGGTGTCGATGACGTACGCCGTCACGCCCTCGCCGGCGCTGTCGGGGTAGTTGTACTTCTTGTCGCCCGCCTTGGCGGTCTGGTCGATCCGGTCCAGACCCCATGAAGGCGGGTTGTCCTGCGTGGCCTTGATGGTGAACTTCTTGTTCTGCACGACCTTGCCGACGGCCGGGTCCGCGGCGAGCCGCTTGGCCTCGGTCTCGCTCAGGCCCGAGGCCGAGAAGCCGTTGACCCCGGAGCTGTACGTGCGCTGCAGCTCGCCGCCGTACTTCTTGACCAGCTGTTCCTTGTTCGCGGATGCGTCGAGGATGACGACGTAGCTACCGTTGATCGCACCGGGTGCGCCCAGTCCGTACACCGTGCCCTCGGCCGGTGTCGCAGCCCCCGCTAAGGGGCTGGCGATCAGGGCCACGGCGGCCGCTGCGGCGGCTCCCGTGCCGACCGCCGCGTACCGGAAAGTGCGCGAGCGCTTGTGAGTTGCCATCTGGAGAGTTCTCCTCTTGCTGACGTGTGGGGCGTCAAACTTTCTGGAGAACCCTGTTCCGATTGACAGGCGCAAATCAAGAACGTACCGGCGGTTCGGGGTTGTTCAACAAGGTTTCTTAAAAGACCCCCCGCATCGCCTTCACGTCGTACACGAGTTCGCACGAACTCCTGCACGATTCCTACACGTTCACGAGCGGCCCGCGTACTTCTTCAGCTCCCGGTGCGCCAGCGAGCGCTGGTGCACCTCGTCCGGCCCGTCCGCGAGCCGCAGCGTCCGCGCCGCCGCCCACAGTTCGGCCAGCGGGAAGTCCTGGCTCACCCCGGCCGCGCCGTGCAGCTGCACCGCGTCGTCCAGGATCCGCACCACCGCCCGCGGGGTCGCGATCTTGATGGCCTGGATCTCGGTGTGCGCACCCCGGTTGCCGACCGTGTCCATCAGCCAGGCCGTCTTCAGCACCAGCAGGCGCAGCTGCTCCACCGTGACCCGGGCGTCCGCGATCCAGTTCTGTACGACTCCCTGCGCGGCCAGCTCCTTGCCGAAGGCCGTACGGCCCACCGCGCGCCGGCACATCAGCTCGATGGCCCGCTCCGCCATGCCGATCAGCCGCATGCAGTGGTGGATCCGGCCCGGGCCGAGCCGGGCCTGGGCGATCGCGAATCCGGTGCCCTCCTCGCCGATCAGGTTCGCGGCAGGCACCCGGGCCCCGTCGAAGACCACCTCGGCGTGACCGCCGTGATCGTGGTCCTCGTACCCGTACACGGTCATCGCGCGGCGCACCTCGACGCCCGGGGTGTCGCGGGGGACCAGGATCATCGACTGCTGGCGGCGCGGATCGGCGCCTTGCGGGTCGGTCTTGCCCATGACGATGAAGATCTTGCAATCCGGGTTCATGGCCCCGGAGATGAACCACTTGCGGCCGGTGACCACGTACTCGGACCCGTCCGCCGAACGCTCGATCCGGGTCTCGATGTTCGCCGCGTCCGAGGAGGCCACCTCCGGCTCGGTCATCGCGAAGGCGGACCGGATCTCGCCGGCCAGCAGCGGCTCCAGCCACTGCTTCTTCTGCTCCTCGCTGCCGAACTGCGCGAGCACCTCCATGTTCCCGGTGTCCGGGGCCGCGCAGTTGGTCGCCATCGGCGCCAGGTGCGGGCTGCGGCCGGTGATCTCGGCGAGCGGGGCGTACTGGAGGTTGGTCAGCCCGGCGCCGTGCTCGGCATCCGGCAAGAAGAGGTTCCACAGGCCCTGACGGCGCGCCTCGGCCTTCAGCTCACCGAAGACGGCCGGGGTGTCCCAGGGCGAGGCCAGCCGCGCGCGCTGCTCGGCGGCGACGGGTTCCGCCGGGTGCACGTACTCGTCCATGAACGCGAGGAGCCGCTCGCGGAGTTCCTCGGTCCGTGCATCGAATGCGAAGTCCATGGGTGTGTCTCAGCCTTCCTGACCGTTCTGGAATGTACGGGGGGCCCGGAGGGTGGTCAGACCGTGCTCGATGAAGACCGGGACCAGATCGCCGATCCGGTCGAAGCCCGCGCCCACCGTCTGCCCGAGCGTGTAGCGGTAGTGGATGCCCTCGAGGATCACCGCGAGCTTGAACCAGGCGAAGGCGGTGTACCAGGCGATCGCGCCGGTGTCCCGGCCGGAGCGGGCGGCGTACCGCTCGATCAGCTCCGCCGGCGCCGGGTGGCCGGGCGCGCCGCTCGTCGTGCTGACCGGGGAATCCGTCAGCCCCAGGTCCGAGCTGTACATCACCAGCAGTCCGAGGTCGGTCAGCGGATCGCCGAGCGTGGACATCTCCCAGTCCAGTACCGCCCGGATGGTGTCGTCCGGACCGCCGATCAGCACGTTGTCCAGCCGGAAGTCCCCGTGGACCACGGTCGGGGCGGGGGAGCCGGGCAGGGAGCGGCCGAGCGCGGCGTGCAGCTCGTCGATGCCCGCGAGCTCGCGCCCCCGGGAGGAGTCGAGCTGCTTGCCCCAGCGCCGCAGCTGGCGGTCGAGGAAGCCCTCGGGCCGGCCGAAGTCGCCCAGGCCCACCGCCTCCGGATCCACCGCGTGCAGGTCGACCAGGGTGTCCACCAGGCCCAGCACCGCCCGCCGGGTGCGCTCGGGGCCGAGCTCCGCGAGCTGGTCGGCCGTCCGGTACGGGACCCCGTCCACGTACTCCATCACGTAGAACGGCGCCCCGAGGACCGACTCGTCCTCGCACAGGAGCACCGGCTCGGGCACCGGCACGGCCGTGCCGTGCAGCGCCCGGATGACCCGGTGCTCCCGCTTCATGTCGTGCGCCGTGGCCAGGACATGACCGAGCGGCGGACGGCGCACCACCCAGCGGCCGGTCCCGTCGGTGATCTCGTACGTGAGGTTCGACCGGCCTCCTTCGATCAGCCGGCCGTGCAGCGCCCCGGCCACGAGCCCGGGCCGGGCCCGGTCGAGATGACCGCGCAGCCGCTCCAGGTCGAGGCCCCGGGGGCCGGCCGAAGCGGACTCTGACGCTGAGGTCATGGTGCGCACCTCCGTACGGAGTGAACGAGACGGAACGGACGAGTGACATCATGCCGACCAGTCGGTATGTCGTCCAGTGCGCAGACCGAGCGAGTACGGACCGACGAGTGCAAGCCGATGAGTACGGACCGACGGGTGCGGGCCGGAAGGCGATCCCCCCGGCCCGCACCATCGGCTCACGCGTGACAGAGGATCGGCGTCCCGCCGTTCATCACGGTCATGTCCTGGAGCACCGCCAGTATGTTCAGCGGCGCCCCCTCCGGTTCCCCGGCCAGCTCCGCGTACGCCCGGTGCAGGTTCGCCACCAGCCGCTCGCTCTCCCGCCAGGCCGCGAACTCGCCGAGATCGGCCTGCCGCGCCGCCTCCAGCGGGGTCAGCCCCTTGGCGCTGCCCTCCCGGGCCAGCTCGGCCACGTACCGCAGATAGCGCTCGGTGGCCTCGTACGCGGACGGGTCCGTCAGCGGGCCGTGACCCGGTACGACGGTCTCCGCGCCCAGCGAGCGCAGCAGCTCCAGCGCCCGCAGCGAACCGGCGAGCGAGCCCATCGCCAGGAACGGCGTGCCCTCGGCGAAGACCAGGTCGCCGGTGAAGACGATCCGCTGCCGCGGCAGGAACACGATCGAGTCCCCGGTGGTGTGCGCGACGCCCGGGTGGATGATCCGGACCTCCGTGTCGCCGAGGTGGAGGGTCGTCCGGTCGTTGTACGTCAGGTCCGGCGCGGTGATCTCGACCGAGCCGAAGTCGGTGGTGGGCCAGATCAGCTCCAGCTGGTGCCCGGCCGTGATCTGCTCGGTGCGCGCGTTGTCGTGCCCGAGGATCAGCGCCTCGGGGGCGAAGACGGCGTTGCCGTACGTGTGGTCGCCGTGGTGGTGGGTGTTGACCACCGTGCGCGGCAGCGGCACCCCGGCCGCCACGACCGCCTCGCGCAGGGCCAGGGCCCGCCGCTCGGTGGCCGCGGTGTCGATGAGCAGGGTCCGGCCGCCGTCGCTCACGAAGCCGGCGTTGTTCAGGCACCAGCCGCCGTCCGGCTGGACGTAGGCGTACACCCCGGTCGCGGGCTGGACGAGGTACGGCTCTTCGGCGGTCATGAATGCTCTCCCCGGGTCGCTCTGACAAGCGGTCAGCATCCTGCCAGTCGCGGCGGCGCCGGGGGAGGGCGGGGGTCGGCCGGCCGGTCGGTCAGCGGGTCGGTCAGCCGTTCGGCCGGCCGGTGGTACCTCCGGCGGCGGTCAGTGGTCGTCGTAGTGGCCGTCGTGCTCGGCGTGCCGGTGCCCGTCGTGCACGTAGTCCACGTGGTCGCCGTGCCGCACGGCCTCGTGCCCGCAGGCCGGCCCGTGGGCGTGGTCGTGCTCCGCGTGGGCGGCGTGCCCCGCGGGCTCGCACTCGTCCCAGTGCCCCGCGTGCTCGCGGTGCAGATGGCCGTCGTGCGCGTAGTCGACGTGGTCCCCGTGGGACACCTCGGTGTGGCCGCAGTCGGGGCCGTGGGTGTGCGCGTGCGTGGGGTGTTCCTGGTGCGTGGTCGTCATGGCGCCGAGGCTAGTGCGGAACATCCCTTATCGCCTGTTGTGTCCCAGGCGGCACGCATAAGGCGGATCATCCGATCGGCAGCTCAGAAGATGACCGCCACCGCGACCACCGACAGCGCCACCGTGCACGCCACCGCCGCCAGCGCGGAGCGCGGAGAGAGCCCCGGCGGCCGGGCCGCCGCCAGCTGCCGCACCCGCCGGTGCGCGACGCCCAGGAACGCCAGCCAGATCAGCGCGATCACCGCCGCCCCGACCACCTCCACCGGCGAGCCCGACCCGCGCAGCGCCGTCCGCAGCGCCAGTACCGCCGTCACCGAGCACGCCAGCGTCGTACGCCGCCACGCGAGCCGGGTCCGCTCGGGCTGCAGCCCCGCGTCGCGCCCCGCCCTGCCGGAGGCCGTCACCGCCCGCTCGTCCAGCCCATCAGCACCACCAGCATCATCGACACCGCGACCAGCCCCACCCCCAGGCTCAGCACCACCGGGAACCGGGAGACCGGCAGGTCCTCGCCCCGCCGCATCGCCCGCTCGCACCGCACCCAGTGGTTCACCGCCCGCAGCGCACAGGCGGCGCCCACCGCGAGCAGCGCGATGGACATCCCGACCCGCACGCCCCAGCGCAGGTCCGGCAGGAACTGGTCCACCGCGAACCCGCCGCCCACCAGGGCGAGGGCGGTCCGGATCCAGGCCAGGAAGGTCCGCTCGTTGGCCAGCGAGAACCGGTAGTCGGGGGTCTCGCCCTCGTCCCTCACCCGCTGCGGCGCGAACCAGAGGCGCACGTCCTTGACGAAGTCGATCACCCGGCCAATCTACTGGCGGGACTCCCGGTGCGCGCGCAGCCGCCGGTACGCCTCCAGCCCGTCCGGCACCCACTCCCACTCCCCGTCCGCGATTCGCCCCGCCAGCTCCTCCTCGGAGAGCCACGCGTGCCAGGCCACCTCCGACTCCTGCGGCCGCACCGGCAGCTCGCAGCGCACCTCGTGCACGTACGACCACCAGGCCCCGCCCGGCCCCTCGTACAGGAACTTGAACAGCGGCACGGGCTGCGCCAGCCCCGCCACGCCCAGCTCCTCCTCGGCCTCCCGCAGCGCGGCCTCGGCGTAGCCCTCGCCGGCGCCCACCACCCCGCCCACGAACATGTCGTAGGCGGACGGGAAGACCAGCTTCGATGCCGTCCGCCGGTGCACGAAGATCCGCCCCAGCGCGTCCCTGGCCTGTACGAACACGCACCGGTGGAGCAGCCCGTCCGCGTACACCTCGCCCCGCGGCGCCCGCCCGGTCACCCGGTCGTCCCGGTCCACCACGTCCAACACCTCATCAGCAGCACTCACGAGGCTCATCCAACCACCGCTGTTGACTGGTTACCGCTCCGTAGCCAAGGATCTGCCCCACCACCGACCGGAGGACGGGTTCGCCATGACGTACGACGCAGACGTGATCGTGATCGGGGCGGGGCTCGCCGGCCTCGTGGCCACCGCCGAGCTCGTCGACGCGGGCCGCAAGGTCATCCTGCTCGACCAGGAGCCCGAGCAGTCGATAGGCGGGCAGGCGCACTGGTCCTTCGGCGGGCTGTTCTTCGTCGACTCGCCCGAACAGCGGCGGATGCGCATCAAGGACAGCCGCGAGCTCGCCCTCCAGGACTGGAGCGGCACCGCCGGTTTCGACCGCGAGGAGGACGCCTGGCCGCGCCGCTGGGCAGAGGCGTACGTCGACTTCGCGGCCGGCGAGAAGCGGCCCTGGCTGCACGCCCGGGGCGTCCGCTTCTTCCCGGTGGTCGGCTGGGCCGAACGCGGCGGCTACGACGCCAACGGCCACGGCAACTCCGTCCCCCGCTTCCACATCACCTGGGGCACCGGGCCGGGCCTCGTCGCCCCCTTCGAGCGGCGGGTCCGCGCCGGGGTGGCCCGCGGCCTGGTCCAGCTCCGCTTCCGGCACCGGGTCACCGGGCTCGCCCGGACGGCCGGCGCCCTGGACACCGTGACGGGCGAGGTACTGGAGCCCTCCGACGCCGTACGGGGCACCGCGAGCGGCCGCGAGAGCACCGGGGCCTTCTCCCTCCGGGCCCAGGCGGTGATCGTGACCAGCGGTGGCATCGGCGGCAACCACGACCTCGTACGCGAGCAGTGGCCGGACCGGCTCGGCACCCCGCCGCAGCGGATGCTCTCGGGGGTCCCGGCGCACGTGGACGGCCTGATGCTCGGCATCGCGGAGGAGGCCGGGGCCAGCCACATCAACAAGGACCGGATGTGGCACTACACCGAGGGCATCGAGAACTGGAACCCGATCTGGGCCAGGCACGGCATCCGCATCCTGCCCGGCCCCTCCTCGCTCTGGCTGGACGCCACCGGCAAGCGGCTGCCCGTACCGCTCTTCCCCGGGTTCGACACCCTCGGCACCCTCGACCACATCATGAAGACCGGCCACGATCACACCTGGTTCGTCCTCAACCAGCGCATCATCGGCAAGGAGTTCGGCCTCTCGGGCTCCGAGCAGAACCCGGACCTGACCGGAAAGTCGGTCCGCGACGTCATCGACCGGGCGCGGCAGGCCGTGCCGGGGCCGGTGAAGGCCTTCATGGACCGCGGCGCGGACTTCGTCGTCGAACGCGACCTCGCCTCGCTGGTGCGCGGCATGAACGCGGTCACCAAGGAGGACCTGCTCGACGAGGAGACCCTCCGCCGGGAGGTCGTGGCCCGGGACCGGGAGATCGCCAACCCGTTCACCAAGGACCTCCAGGTGACGGCCATCCACGGCGCCCGCAAGTACCTCGGCGACAAGCTGATCCGCACCGCCGCCCCGCACCGGATCCTCGACCCGAAGGCGGGCCCGCTGATCGCCGTACGGCTCTCCGTCCTGACCCGAAAGTCGCTGGGCGGCCTGGAGACCGACCTGTCCTCCCGGGTCCTCACCGGGTCCGGCGAGCCGCTGCCCGGCCTGTACGCGGCGGGCGAGGCGGCCGGCTTCGGCGGCGGCGGGGTGCACGGCTACCGCGCCCTGGAAGGCACTTTCCTCGGCGGCTGCATCTTCTCGGGCCGCGCGGCCGGTCGCGCGGCGGCCAAGGCGGTGGGCTAGCCAGGGAGTGTCCGGCGACGGCTACGGAAGGCGCTCGACGATCCCGGATGCGTTCCGTAGCGCGCCATTCGGCCACAGACGCGCAGCGCTCGCCCACCGCCGGCAGCGGGTCGCCCGCGACCTCGTACCCGGCCGGCCGCCCCGTCGTCGAGGTCTTCGCCCCCGCCGCGGCCGCGAAGGAGTGGAAACGCGCCAACTGTCGTCATGTCCATACCAGTTGAAACGCGCCACGCACCCGACCGGACCTTGACGCGGAGCTGTGCCTACCGCTTTGCTGTGCGTGATCATTCAGCCATATCGTCCGCCCGCGCCCGTGTCCTGGAGGGAATCCCGCGGATGTCCCCGCCTCCGCCGCCCCTCGGCCGCGCCCGCAAGCGGGACGCCCAGCTCTTCGACCCGGCCCTGTGCGACACCGAACTGGTCGACGTACGCGCCCAGTTCACCCAGGGCCGCTGGGCCAAGGCCCGCTCCCTCCTCGTCGCCACCGGCGACGACTGGGACCGCCGCGGCCACCGCCTCGTCGTCCTCGCCGAGACCCCGGCGGCCACCGCCTGGGCCCGCGAATGGCTGCTCGCAGAACCCGAGAGCCCCGACGCCGCCACCCTCCTCGCCTGCGCCGCCGTCTTCACCGCCCTGCGCCGCAAGGGCACGCCCGAGGCCGCCGAGGAGGCCTGCCGCCGGGCCGCCGCCCTGCTCCCCGCCGACCCCACCCCCTGGCTGGGACTGCTCATGCTCACCCGGGCCTTCGGCAGCGAGGAGGAGTTCAGCCGCCACTTCGACCAGGTCCGGGTCCGCCACCGCGAGCACCACCACGCCCACCACCTGATGGTCGCCAGGCTGGCCGAACACACCCCCGCCACCGGCCACGACCCGCTCCACGAGGTCTACGACTTCGCCGCCTGGGCCGCCGAGGAGTCCCCGGCCGACTCCCCCCTCGCGGTCCTCCCGGTCATCGCCCACGCCGAGCGCTACCGGGTGCTCGCCGCCACCCAGGGCCGCACCCCCGACGGGGCCGCCGCCCACTGGTCGAGCCGCCGCGCCCGCCAGGTCCTGCGCTCCGCCTTCGACTGGTGGCTGGAGTGGGAGCGCGAGGACCACCCCCGCAACCGGGTCGACCTCAACTTCCTGGCCCACGCCAAGCTCTGCGAGGGCCGCTCCGCCGAGGCCGCCGCCCTCTTCCACCGCATCGGCAGCCACGCCACGCCCGCCCCCTGGTCCTATCCCGACCTCGACCCGCACAAAGCCTTCCTCGCCGCCCGCAGCGCCGCGCTCGGCACGGCCTGACGCGGCGGGGCCGCACAGCACCCCCGCTCCGCTCCGCTCCGCTCCGTACGACCTTCCCCCGACCTTCCCCGAAAGGACACCCCGCCATGGCGACGGGCAGATCCACCACGCTCAGCACCGCGCCCGAGATCCGCACCTACAAGGGCCAGGACCGCGCCCTGCGCGCCGACCGCCTCGGCACCGCCGGACTGCTGCTCTCCGTACTCGCCGCCAGCGCGCCCCTGATGGTGGTCGCCGGCGTGATGCCCACCACCTTCGGCGTCATGGGCATCGTCGGCCAGCCCCTGCTGTTCGTGATCCTCGGCGTCGTGCTCGCGCTCTTCAGCATCGGCTACGCCGAGATGAGCCGGCACGTCCACAACGCCGGTGCCTTCTACGCGTACATCGCCCGCGGCCTCGGCCCCACCGCGGGCGCCGGCGCCTCGCTCGTCGCCCTCGTCGCGTACAGCGCCATGCAGGTCGGCGTCTACGGCATCCTCGGCTTCGAGATCTCCGGCCTCTTCGCCACGTACCTCCACACCGACCTCGCCTGGTGGATACCGGCCCTGGCGGCCGTCGCCGTCACCGGCGCGCTCGGCTGGCTCAAGATCGACCTCAACGCCAAGGTCCTCGGCGTCCTCCTCCTCATCGAGGTCGTCCTCGTCGTCGTCTTCGACGTCGCGGCGCTCGGCAAGCCCGGCGCCGAAGGCATCTCGCTGCAGGCCTTCAACCCCGAGACCCTGAGCGGACCCGGCCTCGGCACGGCCCTCTGCTTCTGCATCGCCGCCTTCGTCGGCTTCGAGCAGTCCCCGGTGTACGCCGAGGAGACGAGCAAGCCCCACATCGTCGTCTCCCGCGTGATGTTCCTGGCCGTCGGCTTCGTCGCCCTCTTCTTCGCGTTCAGCGCCTGGGCCCTCACCGTGGCCACCGGCCCCTCCGAGGTCGTCAAGACCTCCGCGGAAGCCGGCCCCGGCCTGCTCTTCCAGCTCACCGAGAGCCGCCTGGGCACCACCTTCACCGACGTCCTGCACGTCCTCTTCGTGACCGGCATGTTCGCCGCCATGCTCAGCTTCCACAACGTGGTGGCCCGCTACGCCTTCGCCATGGGCCGCGAGGGCCTGCTCCCGGCCGCCTTCGGCCGGACCAACGCGGGCACCGGCGCCCCCGCCACCGGCTCGCTCCTCCAGACCGTCATCTCCACCCTCGTCGTCCTCGCCTTCGCCCTCACCGACGACCAGCCGGCCGGGGACCCCACCACGCCCGTCCTGCACCTGTTCACCTGGATGGGCAACGTCGGCGCCCTCGGCGTGACCCTCCTCATGGCAGCCGCCTCCTTCGCCGTCATCGCCTTCTTCGTCCGCCGCGGCACCGCCGGCGCCCAGGTCTGGCGGCTCGTCGCGGCCGGCGCCGCCGGGATCGCCCTGCTCGGCATCGCCGTCTACACGGTGAAGGACTTCGACGTCCTGGTCGGCGCCGAGAAGGGCTCCGCGCTCAGCTGGGTCCTGCCCGGGATCATCGGCGCCGCCGTCGTCGGCGGGCTGCTGTACGGGGCCGTCCTGCGCAGCCGCCGCCCCGAGGTGCACGCCCGCATCGGCCTCGGGAACGAGGCCTTCCGCCTCGACCAGGCGGCGGAGGCCGGCCCCCGCGACTGACCCCGGCGGCCGATCCCCGGCCCCCGGCAGCCGACCCCGGCGGCCGATCCCCGCGAAAGACCCGCTCCGCCTCGCTTTCCAGCTCGTACGAAGCCCCCGGCGCCCGTTTCCATGGTCGCCGGGGGCTTCCGCGTGGGGAGGCCGGGTTTTGGCCATAGCCGGGCCTCATGGTCTCCTGGGGCGACAAAAACCACCGGAACCCCGCACAGGTGACACCACCCAGCTCCCCTGCACGGCGGTCCGGGCCTGCCGTCCCACCCACGAAGGCGAAGTCCTACATGAGTGACCGCACCTTGACCGAGGCCCCCGCCCCGGCGTCCTCCCGCCACGTCGACGCCGGTGACGAGGGCTACAGCAAGGACCTCAAGTCCCGCCACATCAACATGATCGCGATCGGCGGGGCGATAGGCACCGGCCTGTTCCTGGGCGCCGGCGGCCGGCTCGCCGACGCGGGCCCCTCCCTCGCGATCGCCTACGCGGTGTGCGGCATCTTCGCCTTCTTCGTCGTCCGGGCCCTCGGCGAGCTCGTGCTCTACCGGCCCTCCTCCGGCGCGTTCGTCTCGTACGCGCGCGAGTTCATGGGGGAGAAGGGCGCCTACACGGCCGGCTGGCTGTACTTCCTGAACTGGTCCACGACCACCGTGGCCGACATCACCGCCGCCGCGACCTACGCCCACTTCTGGTCCATGTTCACCAGCGTCCCGCAGTGGATCCTGGCCCTGATCGCCCTCGCCGTGGTCCTCACCGCGAACCTGATCTCGGTGAAGTACTTCGGCGAGATGGAGTTCTGGTTCTCCCTCGTCAAGGTCGCCGCCCTGGGCGTCTTCCTGCTCGTCGGCATCTACCTGGTCGCCACCAGCCACCCGATCGACGGCCACACCCCGGGCCTGTCCTCGATCACCGACAACGGCGGCATCTTCCCGTCCGGCATGCTCCCGATGCTCCTGCTGCTCCAGGGCGTGGTCTTCGCGTACGCCTCCGTCGAGCTGTGCGGAGTCGCCGCCGGTGAGACCGAGAACCCCGAGAAGATCATGCCGAAGGCGATCAACTCGATCATGTGGCGCGTCGGCCTCTTCTACGTCGGTTCGGTGATCCTGCTCGCGCTGCTGCTCCCGTACACCTCGTACTCCTCCGACCAGAGCCCCTTCGTCACCGTCTTCGACAAGCTGGGCGTCCCCGGCGCCGCCGGCGTCATGAACCTGGTCGTCCTGACCGCCGCGCTCTCCAGCCTGAACTCCGGGCTCTACTCCACCGGCCGCATCCTGCGCTCGATGGCCATGTCCGGCTCCGCGCCGAAGTTCACCGCCCGCATGAACAAGGGCAAGGTCCCCTACGGCGGCGTGCTCTTCACGGCCGCCTTCGGCCTCGCCGGCGTCGGCCTGAACTACCTGATGCCGAAGGACGCCTTCGAGCTGGTCCTGAACTTCGCCTCGCTGGGCATCCTCGGCACCTGGGGCATGGTCATGATCTGCTCGCTGTTCTTCTGGCGCCGCGCGCAGGAGGGCAGCCTGGAGCGCCCGTCCTACCGCCTGCCCTGGGCCCCGTACACGCAGATCGTCACGCTGGTGTTCCTGGTCGCCGTGCTGGTCCTGATGTGGTGCGACGGCGGCGTCGGCCGCACCACCGTCATGTGCGTCCCCGTCATCGGGGCCGCGCTCGTCGGCGGCTGGTTCCTGGTCCGCCGCCGCGTGGCGGAGATCGCCGCGAACCGCTGACGGCTCCCCGGCCGCGTACCGAACGAAGAAGGACCCCGCCCGAGGGCGGGGTCCTTCTCGTTGCCGTGGGGCCGTGGATCAGGCCTTCTTGACCACGCTGGACTTCAGCTGCATGGCACCGAAGCCCTCGATCCTGCAGTCGATGTCGTGGCCGTCCACGCCGTCGATGAGCCGGATGTTGCGCACCTTCGTACCCGCCTTGATCCCGGACGGGCTGCCCTTGACCTTGAGCGCCTTGACCACGGTCACGCTGTCGCCGTCGCTGAGCACATTGCCCACCGCGTCCTTGACGACCTTCTCCCCGGAAGCCTCCCCGGCCTGAGCACCGCCCTCGGCTGGAACCCACTCGTGGCCGCACTCGGGGCACACCACGAGGGCGTTCATCTCGTAGGTGTACTCGCAGGAGCATTTCGGGCAGGGCGGCAGGTTCTCGATCACGCCTTCAGGGTAGCCCGACGCGGAACGGCCCGAAAACGCCGAAAACCCCACCGAAGTGGGGTTCTCGCTCTGTGTCCGAGGGGGGACTTGAACTCTCCACTCGGGCACCAGCTCATTGGCTCGCTGACCTGCACGAATACCCTTCTGGGCACCCTACAGCGCGCTCGACGGTTGGTCCCGCTCACCTCCTGTTTCTCGGTGTTTCGGGCCGCTGTTGGTCATGCGTTGGTCACGTGACCATCCCGGTCCTCCCTCCCTCACGGCAGGGCGTCCAGGCTGGCTGAGAACCGCTCTACACCGACCGTGCAGACTCTCGCCAACCTTGACGCTGCCGTGCCTTCAGGACGAAGCTCGTGCAAGTTGGCGTAAGCCACTCGCCACCGGAGGCAGTCATGGCACTACGGTTCATCGGGATTGATCCAGACACCGGGCAGCAGGGTTCCCCCACCGTATGGGTGGACGAGGAGAAGGGGGAGCTGGTGCTTCAGGGCTGGAGGCCAGACGAGAAGCTGGAGGCTGAGTGCGCGGTGTTCGAGGCTCCCGGACATGCCCCGGGCATCCCTCCGCACGAAGCCGTGATTCGTATTCCGGCCCGCATGGTGCCGATGCTTACTGGGCGCCGTGGGTTGATTTGATTCGTGGCACTGTGGCCCGAGGCGTAGTCGTCCGCCGTGCTCGGGTTGTCTCGGAGCCGGTCACGGATTACATCCGGTACGAGCACGCCGGCACCGTGGTCAATCTCCACGCCGGGGAGCAAGTCCGCTGGCTGCCCAGGCGGCAGGCGTCGGACATCGCGCTTCCCGGAAACGACTGCTGGGTGTTCGACGGAGAGATCGCGCTCTTCAACCACTTCTCCGGGGATGGAAACTGGTCCGAGCCGGGCTGGGAGGTTCGCTCCGAACCGGCCGTAGCCCACATGGCGTCGGCCGCGTTCGAAGCGGTCTGGGAGCGCGGCATCCCGCACGAGAAGTACTCGGTCTGACCTCACGAAACTTAGAAGAGCCAACTCATGTCCGCGTCACCGTCATCCAGTGCCCAGGCCGCCCGCGAAGCCCTCGCCGCCCGCCTTGGGGCTCTCCGCCGAGACTCGGAGCTGACCGGGCATGAGCTGGCTCTTCGGTGTGGCTGGAGTCCAGCCAAATCTTCACGCATCGAGCGGGCCAAGACCCCCGCCTCCGATGCCGACATCCGTGCTTGGTGCAAGGCGTGCGGAGCGGAGGATCAGACCGCCGACCTGATCGCGGCGAATCGGCAAGCCGATCAGATGTACGTGCACTGGCAGAAGCTCCATCGTCACGGGATGCGCCGAGCGCAAGAGGAAGTCGTTCCCCTGTACGAAGGAACCCGCCATTTCCGCGTGTACTGCTCGAACGTGGTCCCGGGGATGCTCCAGACGGAGACGTACGCGGCAGCCCTGCTGTCCACGATCGCCGCGTTTCAGGGAACCCCGGACGACTCGGAAACGGCAGCTGCCTCCCGAATTGAGCGCTCACGCGTCCTACACGAAGGCGACCACCGGTTCGCATTGCTCCTGGAAGAAACGGTGCTCCGCTACCGCATCGGCGACGATGCCACCATGGCTGGCCAACTCGGCTACCTGCTGGCGGTCATGGCCCTGCCGAACGTGAGCCTGGGAGTGATCCCCTTCAGGGCCCAGCGGCGCATCTGGCCGCTGGAAGCCTTCTACTTGTTCGACAGTCGACAGGCGAGCGTCGAACTGCTGACGGCTGCCGTGAACGTCTCGGCGCCGAGCGAGGTTGCCACCTACTCGAAAGCCTTCTCCGAGCTGTCCAAGATCGCCGTGCACGGTGCTCCCGCTCGGGCTTTGATCTCAGAAGCGATCAACTCTCTCGGGTAGTTCGCGTGCAAGTTCATGCAAGAACGTGGATGCCTCGCTAGCACCCTCCCTAACGTTGTCCTCACAGCGAGCGACGGCGAGCACCGCACAGTGTGCGTGTGCGGTTAGGGGTGCGACATGGCAAGGGCGAAGAAGGCAAAGGCCCCGGAGTTCGACCGGGACGCATGGGAGTACCTGACCTACGCGCCCGGACACGAGTGCTCCGCCTGTCACCGGCCCATCGGGGACCTGGAGCCGGCCCTCCGAGGGGCCATTGACCGTACCTCGGGCGCGCCCGCCCCCGTCTACCGGCACGACAAGTGCCCCGCCCGCACGGTGGCCGCGTGATGGACATGCAGACGTGGCGGGACAGCCACACACGAGCCACCGACGCGCTCGAATCCTTCCGCGCAGCCTTGGCCGCTCTCGGTGCCCCCGAGGCCACATGGGCCGGAACGCGGCCCGCGGTCACCTACAACGGCCTGCCCTACGTCCATCTGGGGATGCTCCCGGCGGACGTGGTGGAGCAGATAGCCGAGGCCATGAGGGGCACGAGGACTTCCGCCCACTGAGGGGCGGGAGACGGCCCTCAGCGGGCCGTCAGTAGATCAGGAAGGGCCACGATGACCGACCTGTACGCGCTCGACATCGACACCGCCGCCTTCTCGAAGGCATGCGGAGGCAACACCCACCCGGACGGCGAAGCGTGCGTGACACTCGCCAAGATCGGCCCCGACGCGTGGGCCCTGGGTGACAGCAAGCGCCCGGACGTGCAGCCGCTGCGCTTCACCACTGAGGAGCTGAACGCGGCGGGCATCAACCCCGCGCGCTTCGACCTCTCCGCATAGCCGAGCACCGGCTAGCGGTCCCGCACCACCCCTGAATGACGGCCCCGCCCACACGCCGACGGGCGGGGCCGTCGCCATTCCCAGGATCGGAGCAGAGCAGTGCATCACCACGGCTACGCATGGGTTGGGGAGAAGTCGGCGTTCGACAAGGAGGGGCTTCGTCGGCCGCCCGGGGAGCAGCCGACCGCTACCAGTCCGGAAGATGTGAGACAGCGCCACCGTCAGGTGGTGGCGGAGTTCCCGTACTCCGACCTCCCGCCTATCCAGACAGCGCACTGGCTTATGAAGCCCGCTTCCTTGGTGCGCGGAACGTGGAAGGAGCCCAAGGAGGCCGGGGAATGGGTGGGGCTTCAACTCGCAGAGTTCGCGCCCCGGTTTGGCTCCATCCAAGACGCTGAGGTGACGCGTCTCGTGGTCCTGGTGAAGTCGGCCGTTGAGCGGCTGACGTGGGGCGGGGATGTGTCTCTTGGCCACTACCTCAGCGGCAAGGTCTTCCATTCCGTGGCCGTAGTGACCTGCTCACCGAACCGCGCTGAACGCCATCTGCCCTGTCCTCTGGAGTAGTCGAAGCAACGAATCAAGCCCCGGCCGATTGGCCGGGGCTTGATTCGCTTGGTGGACCGTTCAGAGCAGTGCGCGGAACGGGTTGGCATCGGAAACCGGGGCGACCTGCCGCTGCACTGGCACATCCACGAGGGCTTGCTTCGGGGTCGGGCGGTAGGCGTCCATCTGGACGACCGTGAGGCGCTTCACGTCACGCTCCGCGCTGGCCGGCTGAGGGGTGGGAGAAGAGTTCGGCTGCTCTGTGTGAACGGGAGTGTCACCGCGGAGCGTGAAAACCGTCGCCGGTCGGCCCGTCTTTCCTGACCGTTCCACGGTGACGACGATTCCGGGCAGTGCCTTGACCTCTTCGGCGGTCGCCCCTACGTACGGGAGGACCTGGGAGGAAGTGGCCCGTCCGCCGTGCAGTTCGATCCGGGCACGGACCTTGTCCGCAAGACCGAGCGGCTGCCGCTTCGCCCTCGGGGCGTCGGCCCCTTTGGTGATCCGTACCGCGTCCTGGACGGAACGGCGTACGAGTGTGAAGGCTGCGGACAGGATCTCGTCCGTGATGATCCCGGAGCACTCGGATGCGGCAAGGCAGGCCGCTACCCGAAGGGTCTGTTCCGCAGTGCGCTCGATGAACACGGCCTGCCCTTCGGGCAGGGTCTCGCCCAGGATGCGCGCGTACCGGCGAACGATCCGCCACAGCGGGCGGGCGTCCTCAGAGAGGGTGATCACGCGGGGTCGTGCGGTGGCTCATCCGTAAGCGTCGGACAGCTCGGAACCGTCCACCTGGGCAGGCTCATGCGGTCGTCGTCCAGCATCGCAACAGCACAGCACCGAGCAGGAAGGGCAGGATGCGGTTGTACGACCCTCCGGCCGCTTCGGACTCCCCGACGTACTTGGCCCAGTCAGACGGAGGTCTCTGCGAACGTCCGGCACCACTCGCCGGGCTACACGATGGCCCGGTACGGGCACTCACGTAAGGACGGAGCGCGGAAGCTCGCCGCCTCCGGTGCGGGCCGACTCGGCCTGTCATCCCTGGTCTGACCTGGGGATTCGCTGGGCTGCTGGTCACGTGGTTGGTCACGCCACAGCCTGGAAAAGCAAAAAACCCCACGTGTAGTGGGGTCTCAGCTGGTGTCCGAGGGGGGACTTGAACCCCCACGCCCGATAAAGGGCACTAGCACCTCAAGCTAGCGCGTCTGCCATTCCGCCACCCGGACAAGGTGTCTGTCTCGCGTCCCTCGCGGGCCGTTCCGACGTGGAAAACATTACCAAACATTCCGGGGTCCTCGATCACACCCCCCGGCGGCCGGGGATCGCCCTTGGGGAGAGCCGGGTGAAGCGGGAGGATGGGGAGGCAGTCGGTACCCGATCAGTGGGAGGAAGCAGCGTGAGCGAGTCGAGCGCGGGCAGGACCGTCTCGGGCGAGGACGAGGTCGTCGACCTCTGCCGGGACCTCATCCGGATCGACACCAGCAACTACGGGGACCACTCCGGTCCCGGGGAGCGCAAGGCGGCCGAATGGGTCGCGGAGAAGCTCGCGGAGGTCGGGCTGGAGCCGCAGATCTTCGAGTCCCACAAGGGGCGCGCCTCGACCGTCGCGCGGATCGAGGGGGAGGACCCGTCGCGGCCGGCGCTGCTGATCCACGGGCACACCGACGTGGTCCCGGCCAATGCCGCCGACTGGACGTACGACCCCTTCTCGGGCGAGATCGCAGACGGCTGCGTGTGGGGCCGCGGCGCCGTCGACATGAAGGACATGGACGCGATGACGCTGGCCGTCGTACGCGACCGGCTGCGCAGCGGCCGCAAGCCCCCGCGGGACATCGTGCTGGCCTTCCTCGCCGACGAGGAGGCGGGCGGCGTGTTCGGCGCCCGGCACCTCGTGGACAAGCACCCCGGGCTCTTCGACGGGGTCACCGAGGCGATCGGCGAGGTCGGCGGCTTCTCGTTCACCGTCAACGAGAACCTGCGGCTGTACTTGGTGGAGACCGCCCAGAAGGGCATGCACTGGATGAGGCTCACGGTGGAGGGCACCGCGGGCCACGGCTCGATGACGAACAACGACAACGCCATCACGGAGCTGTGCGAGGCCGTGGGCCGGCTCGGCCGCCACCAGTGGCCGGTGAGGGTCACCAAGACCGTACGGAGCTTCCTGGACGAGCTCTCGGACGCGATCGGCACCCCCCTCGACCCGGACGACATGGACGCGACCCTGGCCAAGCTCGGCGGCATCGCCAAGATGGTCGGCGCGACCCTGCGGAACTCGGCCGCCCCGACCATGCTCGGCGCCGGCTACAAGGTCAACGTCATTCCCGGCCAGGCCACCGCGCATGTCGACGGCCGCTTCCTGCCCGGCTACGAGGACGAGTTCTTCGCCGACCTCGACCGGATCCTCGGGCCGCGCGTGAAGCGCGAGGACGTGCACGGGGACAGGGCCCTGGAGACGGACTTCGACGGGAAGCTCGTCGACGCCATGCAGGGCGCCCTCAAGGCCGAGGACCCGATCGCGCGCGCGGTCCCGTACATGCTCTCCGGCGGTACGGACGCGAAGTCCTTCGACGACCTCGGCATCCGCTGCTTCGGCTTCGCCCCGCTGCAGCTGCCGCCGGAGCTGGACTTCGCCGGGATGTTCCACGGAGTGGACGAGCGGGTGCCGGTCGACGGGCTGAAGTTCGGCGTGCGCGTGCTGGACCGATTCATCGACAACTGCTGAGAATCGGGAAGGTGTGCGTTTCTCACTGGGAAGAGTGAATGCACTCATACGCTCGTAGCCCTGGTGACGCCTCCTCGTTACAGGTGGTGCGGTCCGCGGCTGGGACCGCATTGCCAACTAGGAGGAACAATGTTCAAGAAGGTTGTCGCCGCTGCGGCTGCCACCGGTGGTCTGGTTCTCGCGGGTGCGGGCATCGCCGCCGCCGACGCGGGTGCGCAGGCTGCGGCCATCGGCTCCCCGGGCGTCCTGTCCGGCAACGTCGTCCAGGTTCCGGTCCACGTTCCCGTGAACGTCTGCGGTAACACGGTCAACGTGATCGGCCTGCTGAACCCGGCTTTCGGCAACACCTGCGTCAACGCCTGACGCGTCTGAAGTCCTGGGCCCCGGAGCGCATTCCAGCGCTCCGGGGCCGCCGGGCTTTCAAGGCCCGGCTGTTCTTACACCGCAGGGGGACAAACACATGCGACGACCGGCAGCGGTCACCAGGAAGACCCTGATCACCATGGCGGCGGCGGGGGGTGTGCTCGCGCTGGGTGGGGGTTACGCACACGCGGACTCCGGCACGTCCGGCCATGCCGCGAACTCTCCGGGCGTGGCCTCCGGGAACTCGGACCACGTACCCGTGGATGCTCCGGTGAACGTCTGCGGCAACACCGTCTCGGTGGTGGGGCTGCTCAACCCGGCCTTCGGGAACCGGTGTTCCAACGACTCGGCCACGCCGAACCACCCCGGTCACCCGGGGCATCCGGGCAATCCCGGCCACCCGGGCAACCCGGGCGAGCCCGAGGAGCCGGACGAGCCGTGCGACGAGGACGAACCGCAGCACCCGGGCCACCCCGGATACCCCGGCAACCCCGGTACTCCCGGCCACCCGGGCAACCCCGGCACTCCCGGTAACCCGGGCACGCCCGGTAACCCGGGCACGCCCGGTAACCCGGGCACGCCCGGCAACCCCGGCCAGCCCGGTAACCCGGGCACGCCCGGCCAGCCTGGTAACCCCGGCAACCCCGGCACTCCGGGTACGCCCGGCAATCCCGGCCAGCCGGGAACTCCCGGGACTCCGGGTACGCCCGGGCTTCCCGGTGGGACCACCGGGCCCGGCACGGGCGGTGTCACTCCCGTCACCCACCCCGGCCAGGGGATCGCTCCGGCCCAGCAGGCCGGGCTCGCCGCCACCGGCGCCGGAGACGTCCTCGGCGTGGGCCTTCCGCTCGCCGCCGGCACGCTGCTGGCCGGCGCCGTGCTCTACCGGCGCGCCCGCAGCGCGGCCTGACGGGCGGCGGCCGTACGGCGCGGGCCCCGATCCGGGGCCCGCGCCCGCGTCACCCGCACCGTGTCACCACGTGGCGCGGACCTGACGGATGATCCTCCGGCGCAGCCGTACCCGACGACTGCCGTCCCGGAGCAGGGTGAGGCGGTCGAGTTCCCAGTTCCCGTACTCGGCATGGTCGGTGAGCAGGCGGGTCGCCTCCTTGCGGGGCACACCGCGGGGCACGTACACGTCGACAAATTCGTATTCCGGCATCGCATCTATTGTGCGGGCAGAGCCCTGCTACGGATAGCGTCTGCACTATGTCTGATGCCGCTCTGCCCAGTGTTGCCGAGGTACGCGCCGCCGCCGAGGCGGTCAAGGCCGCCCTCGACCGTCACCTCGCCGCGGTCGAGAGCAGGATCGGGGACGAGGACCCGGCCGTCTACGCCGCCTTCAACGAACTCGCCGCCGCCGCCGAGGAGTACGACGAGCTCCTCTACGACCGGTACGACGAGGTCACTCCGTTCGAGATCCCCACGCCCGAGGACGGTGTCCCGTACACAGGCCCCGCCGAGCCCGCCGCCTTCAGCGTGCTCATCCGCCGTGACTACGCGGTCGTCGAACCGCCGAGGCTGATCGCCCAGGCCGAGCGCGTCGCCGCGCACGACCGGGAGGCCGAGCTCGCCTTCGACGGCGGCACAGCGGGTGCGCTGGGCGTGCTCTTCGGGGAGTACGAGCCCGACGAGATCGCCTCCCGCTACAAGGAGTTCGGCCTGGAGGAGGGGGACTCCACGCTCTGGATCGCCGCCTCCGAGGAGGTGGCGGAACCGGGGGAGTGGCTGGGCTCGCCCTTCGGGCACACCGATCCGCAGGACGTACTGCACCGGTTCGACGTCAGCTCCGTCTTCGACGAGGAGGCCGACGCTTTCGACGAGGACGAGGAAGAAGAGGCGTCGGGCGGCCAGCCGGCGCGGCCCGGCCTGACCCCGGCCTGATCCCGGCCGGATCCGGTCCGCGCACACGACACCGCGGCCCCCGTCCCCGAAGGGCGGGGGCCGCGGTGCGTGCGGGTCACCGCGGCGTCACTCCGGCTGGTCCTGCGCCGCCGCCACGAGGGCCCGCAGCAGGCCGGTCAGCCGGGTCGTACGCGGCTTCGGCAGTACTTCGGCGACCGCGCGAGGCAGCGCCTGGTCGACGCCGTGCACCACGGACAGGTGGCGCTCCGCCCGCCCGAACGCCGTGTACACCCAGTCCCGGGACAGGGCCTGCGCCGCGTCTCCGGGCAGGACGACGACCGCGGCCGGCCAGCGCGCGCCGACGGCCTGGTGCGCCGTCACCGCCCAGCCGTGCCGCACCTGCGACTCCACCTGCTCCTTCGGTACGACGATCCGCGCGCCGGCGGCGTCCAGGTGCAGCCCCTGCGCGTCGGCCGACACGACCCGGGCCGCAACGGCCCGCCCGGGCGAGGGCACGTGCACGACGCGGTCGCCGGGGTCGAAGCCGCCGAACCGGCCGGGGCCGGGGTTCAGCCGCTCCTTGAGGGCCGCGTTCAGCGCCCTCGTGCCCGCCGGGCCGCCGTGGCCCGGGGTGATGACCTGGACCGCGTCCGCCGGGATCCCGAAGGCGCGCGGTACGGACTCGGCCACCAGCTGCACGGCGCGGTGGACGGCCTCCCCGGCGTCGCGCACCGGGACGATGACGACCTCCTTGCCGGGGGCGTCGACCTGGTTCAGCTCGCCGACGCCGATGCCCGAGACGAGTTCGCCGATCGGGCCCGGGTCGGGGGTGCGGGAGACCAGCTGCGGGCAGGCTCGGGCCGCCAGGACATCGCCGAACACCCGGCCGGGCCCGGCGGATCCGAGTACCCCGGGGTCCCCGGAGAGCACCAGGCGGGCCCCGTCGGGGACGGACTCGACGAGCGCGGCGGCGGTCTCCACGTCCAGCTGCGGGGCGTCGAGGACCACGAGCAGGTCCACGGCGAACTGCCCGTCGGCGTCCCGGCCGGGCCCGGCGGCGCCGGAGAGCAGGTCCGCGACGGTGACGGCGCCGTGCGCCGGGGTGTGCGCGGCCAGGCATACGCGCAGGCCCTGGTCGCGGGCGACCGCCAGCAGGGCCAGCGGTTCGGCGCGGGCCGCCTCGCCGCCGGTGTGGGTGACCAGGCCGTGGCCGGAGACGGCGCGGATCAGCTCGGCGCCGGGGCCGGTGGCGGCCTTCTCCCAGTCCGCCGGGTCGTTGAAGGTGTTGGCCAGCCGGGCCAGGCCGTCGGCCAGGCTCTCCTCGGCCAGCGCGTAGCCCTCCAGGCCGACGAGTACGCGGACGGGCTGCTCCTCGCCTTCGGCGACGGGCGGGCCCAGCGGCTCCTGGAACACCAGGACCGTGCCCTCGCCGATGGCCTGTTCCAGGGACTCGGCGGGGTCCGGGACGCCGTACTGGGCGAGGGCGGCTTCGAGGGTGGGGGCCTCCAGGGCCGTATGCCCCTTCAGCGCGGCCTGTTCCAGCAGCCAGCCCACGAGGGCGGCGGCGCGCCGCTCGTCGCCGGGACCGGCGTCGGGGCCGAGCAGGGCCCGGGCGAAGCCGTCGGCCTGGGTGGGGCGGACGCCGGCGACGGCGAGGAGCCGCCAGGGGTCGTGGGCGAGCTGCTCGGCGGCGTCCTCGCCGAGGGCGGTGGCGGCCGGGACGGCCAGCGCCTCGGGGGCTGCGCCGCGGGCGAGCACGGCGCGCACGCCGTCGATGCCGGCGGCGGTCGGGGCCGGGGCGGCGGGCCGAACGGGGCGGGGGGCCGCGGGAGCCTCCGGGGCCCTGCGGGGGGCGGTGGGGGCCTCGTCGAAGTACACCGGGGAGGGCTTGTCCCCGCTCTCCACGGCCCGTACGGCGGCCAGCAGATCGGCGGCCTTCCCGCTGAGCTTGGCTCCGGCGTCGACGGGCCCCTGCCGCTCCGCCTTCCGGCGGGCGATCCGCTCCCGCTCCACCTTCTGCGCGGCCAGTTCGGCGGCGGCCTCGCTGAGCGCCGGCTGCGCGGCCTCGCCGGAGCCGGTCGCGGCCTCCGGCTCCGCGGCCTCCTGCTCCGCGGCCCCCGGCTCCGCGGCCTCCTGCGCCGTGCCGTCCTCGGCCTCCGGCCCGCCGGGTGCGTCGTCCGCGGCCTCCGCCACCGGCTCCTGCGCCGTGTCGTCCTCGGCCTCCGGCGCGCCGGGTGCGGCCGCATCGGGGTCGGTGGGCCGGTCGGCGGTGCTCGTCCCTGCGGGGCTTTCCCCCACCCCGCCCCTGCCCGAAACCGGGGGCTCCGCCCCGGGCCCCCCGCTTCCGGCTTCGCCGGAGCGAGCCTGCCCGCCTTCGGCGGCCCCCGGCTCCGCCGGGTCCGTGTCGGGGGCGGGCGGGGGGGCCGCGGAAGCGGCTTGCGCGGCTTGGCGGTCCGTGCTCACAGCGTGCTCCAGTCGTGGTCGGGGTAGCGGTGCACGGGCGCCGACACATCGTCCAGCGCCCGGCAGATCTCCTCCGGAAGAGTAAGGGGCTCCACCGACAACGCCTCGCTGAGCTGCGCGGACGTGCGTGCGCCCACGATCGGCGCGACCACCCCCGGCCGGTCCCGGATCCAGGCCAGGGCCACCTGGAGCGGGGTCACGGCCAGCCCTTGGGCCGCCGTCGCCACCGCGTCCACGATGCCGCCCGCCGTATCGTCCAGGTACGGCTCCACGAAGCCCTCCATCGTCGGCGACGCACCCCGCGAATCCGCCGGGATGCCGTCCCGGTACTTCCCCGTCAGCACCCCCCGCCCCAGGGGAGAAGAGGGGAGCAGCCCGACGCCCAGGTCCAGCGCCGCCGGCAGGACCTCGCGCTCCACGCCCCGCTGGAGCAGCGAGTACTCCATCTGCGCCGACGCCAGCCGCGTCCGCACCCCCGGCGTGGCCAGCTGCCACGTCGCCGCCTTCGCGAGCTGCCAGCCGGAGAAGCCCGCCACCCCCGCGTACCGGGCCCGGCCGCTGCTCACCGCCAGGTCCAGGGCCTGGAGGGTCTCCTCCAGCGGGGTCTCCGGGTCGAACGCGTGGACCTGCCACAGGTCGACGTGGTCCGTTCCGAGGCGGGCCAGCGAATCGTCCAGCGCGGCGAGGAGGTGGCCGCGCGAGCCGTCGACCCGGCGGTCGGCGGCCCGGACCGAGCCCGACTTCGTCGCGATCACCAGGTCCCGGCGCGGGACGAGCCCGTCGATCAACTGTCCCAGCAGGTACTCCGCCTCACCGCCCCCGTACACGTCGGCGGTGTCGACGAGCGTCCCGCCCGCCTCCCAGAACGTCTTCAACTGCTCGGCGGCGCCCGACTCGTCCGGGCCCTCCGCGGAACGGCCCCAGGTCAGTGTGCCGAGGCCGATCCGGGACACGCGCAGTCCGGTGCGGCCGAGATGCCTCTGCTCCATGACCGCTGAGACTACTGGGGCACTGACGCACGGAGCCCTGGCGCGCTACAGTCCCCCGCAGACGTACGTTACTGATCGGTAAACCGGCAACACCGTAAGGGGACGACACATGCGGCTCGGCATCAATCTCGGCTACTGGGGCGCTGGCATGGACGCCGACAACCTCGCCGTGGCCCAGGAGGCGGACCGCCTCGGCTACGACGTCTGCTGGGCCGCGGAGGCCTACGGCTCCGACGCCCCGACCGTGCTCGCCTGGGTCGCCGCCCAGACCGAGCGCATCGACGTCGGCTCCGCGATCCTCCAGATCCCGGCCCGCCAGCCCGCGATGACCGCCATGACGGCCGCCACCCTCGACTCCCTCACCAAGGGCCGCTTCCGGCTCGGCCTCGGCGTCTCCGGACCCCAGGTCTCCGAGGGCTGGTACGGCGTCAAGTTCGACAAGCCGCTCGCCCGCACCCGCGAGTACGTGGAGATCGTCCGCAAGGCGATGAGCCGCGAGCGCCTCAGCTACGAGGGCGAGCACTGGACCCTCCCGCTGCCCGGCGGCCCCGGCAAGCCGATCAAGCTCACCGTGCATCCGGAGCGCGAGCACATCCCGCTCTACATCGCCGCCATCGGGCCCAAGAACCTGGAGCAGACCGGCGAGATCGCCGACGGCGCCCTGCTCATCTTCCCGGCCGCCGAGCACCTGGAGGCCACCGCGCTCACCCACATCCGGGCGGGCCGCGAGAAGGCCGGACTGACCATGGAGGGCTTCGACGTCTGCCCGACGGTCCCGCTGGCCGTCGGCGAGGACGTGACCGCCCTCGCCGACATGTTCCGTCCGTACACGGCCCTGTACGTCGGCGGCATGGGCAGCCGCAAGCAGAACTTCTACAACCAGCTCGCCCAGCGCATGGGCTACGAGAAGGAAGCCGCCGAGATCCAGGACAAGTACCTGGCGGGCGACAAGACGGCCGCGGCCGCGGCCGTCCCGCACTCGCTGATCGACTCGACCACCCTGCTCGGCTCCGTCGAGCGGATCGCGGACGGGATGCGGGCCTACGCCGAGGCCGGGGTCACCACCCTCACGCTCGCCCCGGCCGGTTTCACCCTGGACGAGCGGATCACCGCCCTGCGGGCCGGCACGGAGGCCATGGAGCGCGCCGGCCTGGCGTGAACGCTCCCCGCATGCTCTGCGGCCGTGGTGGGGGCTCGGGGGTCTTCCCCGCCACGGCCGACACAGGCACAACGCGGGCGCCACCCTCCGGGTTACGCCCGCGCCCCCACCCCGGCACGTCGTTCATTCGGCCGAGCGGCGCCACCCCTCGGTTGCCGGGCCCCCGGATCGGCCGTTGACTCGATGCATGCTCTCTGCCCGCAGCTTGTTCCAGGAGATCGTCGACAACGACGACTCGTTCCAGCTGTTCTGCTCCATCGCCGCCAGCGGGGAGTCCCAGGGCGGCTGGGAGAACGCCCGGATCGCGGCCCTCGTGCCCGACGGCATGCGCGAGCTCGCGCCGAAGATCACCCGGCACGGCGCCGACGAGGACAAGCACGGCCGGATCTTCAACGCCCTGCTCCGCAAGCGCGGCCTGCCGCCCGTCCCGGTGCCGCCCGAGACCGACTACACCATGCTGCTGGAGCGGCGCGGCATCGGCCTCGCGCACGAGAAGCTGCGCCGCCAGGAGCCGCTGACCGAGGAGGACATCGTCGTCTACCTCGCCCACAGCCGGGTCACCGAGCAGCGCGCCGCCGACCAGATGGTCATGCTCGTCCGGCAGTTCGGGGACCACCCCGAGGTCGGCAAGGCCATCCGCATGATCAGCCACGACGAGGACAACCACCTCGCCTACTGCCACGAGGAGCTGATCCGCCTCGTCCGCGAGGGGCACGGCCGGACCATCCAGCGGGTGCTGCGCGAGAGCGCCCTCGCCGAGATCTCCATCTACCGGGACGTGAGCCTCGCCGTCATGGGCCACATGGGCCGGCTGCTGCACTGGCCCGCGCCCAAGGCGGCCGCACTGGCCGCCGGGATCCGCGGGATGTACGCGTACGAGCGGTTCGCCGGCTGGCACCGGATGATCAGCCTGCGCCCGCCGGAGCGGCGCGACGCGCTGGGCGGCGTACCGGTGACCGCCCCCGAGTACGCGTAGGAGGCGCTCCACCGGACACCGCCTACAGCCAGCCGCGGGTCTTGAACAGGCGGTGCAGGCCCAGGCAGGCGCCCAACATCACCAGGAGCACCGCCGGATAGCCCCAGGGCTGCCGCAGCTCCCACATGTGGTCGAAGTTCATGCCGTAGATCCCCGCCACCATCGTCGGGACGGCCGCCATCGCCGCCCAGGCCGAGATCTTGCGCATGTCGTCGTTCTGCCGGACGCCCATCTGCGCCAGGTGCGCGGCCAGCGCGTCCGACAGCAGCCGGTCCAGGCCCTCGATGTACTCGCTCGCCTTGGTCAGGTGGTCGGCGACGTCGCGGAAGAACGGCTGCGCGTGCTCGTGCACGAACGGCACGTTCCCGAAGGCCAGCCGGTCCATCGGCTGGAGCAGCGGGCTCGTCGCCCGGCGGAACTCCAGCACCTGCCGCTTGAAGCCGTAGATCCGGGCGGCGGTGTTCTTGGTGTCCGTGGTCTGCGGCGCGAAGACGTCGGCCTCCACCTCCTCCAGGTCGGCCTGGAGCTCGGCCGCGACCTCGATGTAGTGGTCGACCACCGCGTCGGACACCGCGTACAGCACCGCCGTCGGACCGTGCCGCAGGACCTCCGGCTCGTGCTCCAGCCGGTTGCGCACGGCGCTCAGCGCGGCCCCCTCGCCGTGCCGGACCGTGACCACGAAGGAGTCGCCGATGAAGAGCATCAGCTCGCCCGTGGTCACCGTGTCGGTGTCGTCGTCGTACATGACCGGCTTGAGGACGACGAACAGCGAGTCGTCGTACACCTCCAGCTTGGGGCGCTGGTGCGCGGTCAGCGCGTCCTCCACCGCCAGCTTGTGCAGTCGGAACTCCCGGCTGACGTGCTCGAACTCCTCCTCCGTCGGCTCGTACATGCCGACCCAGAGGAAGGCGTCACCACTGGCCCGCGCCTCGTCGAGGGCGTCCGAGAGATCCTCGGGCGCAGGAGAGCGGCGGCCGTCCCGGTACATGGCGCAATCGACTATCACGGACGGCATTCTCCCCCGCCCGAACCCGGCCCGCACGCAACCACCACCGCTGAGGGGGTGTCTGGCGGATCAGGGTCGGGTAGGCCGACCCTGATCCGCCGGACACCCCCTAGGCTTGCGCCATGGCCACGCTGATCCTCGTACGACACGGGCGGTCCACCGCCAACACCGCAGGGCTGCTCGCCGGATGGACGCCGGGGGTGGCCCTTGACGAGCGCGGCGCCGAGCAGGCGGCGGCGCTGCCGGCGCGGCTCGCCGCGGTACCGCTCGCCGCCGCCGTCACCAGCCCGCTCCAGCGCTGCCGGGAGACCCTCGCGCCGCTGCTCGCCGCACGCCCGGAGCTGGCGCTGCACACCGACGACCGGATCGGCGAATGCCACTACGGGGACTGGTCGAACCGCAAACTCTCGGAGCTCTCCGATGAACCCTTGATGAAGATCGTCCAGCAGCACCCCTCGGCCGCCGCCTTCCCCGGCGGGGAGTCGATGCGCGCCATGCAGGCGCGCGCCGTGGACGCCGTACGGGAGTGGAACGCGCGGATCGAGGAGGAGCACGGGAGCGACGCCGTCTTCCTGATGTGCTCGCACGGGGACATCATCAAGTCCCTCGTCGCGGACGCCCTGGGCATGCACCTGGACCTCTTCCAGCGCATCCACGTGGACCCCTGCTCGGTCACGGCCGTCCGCTACACGCCGACGCGCCCGTTCCTGCTCCGGCTCGGCGACACCGGGGACTTCGGCTCGCTCGCCCCGCGCCCGGCCCGCGCGCAGGACCCCGCGGCCGCCGACACCGCCACGTTCGAGAGCGCGGCGGAGACCGGAGGGAACGCGGTCGTCGGAGGCGGCGCGGGCGCGGCCTGATCGAACGGCGCAGTAGGGTGGACGGGCCGAAACAACCCTCCACCGAGACTTGGAGACTGGACGTGCCCCGTCAGGTGTACCTCTACGACCCGCCGGACCGCTTCGTGGCGGGCACGGTCGGCCTCCCGGGACGCCGTACGTTCTTCCTGCAGGCCTCATCCGGCCCCCGCGTCACCAGTGTCTCCCTGGAGAAGACCCAGGTCGCGGCGCTGGCCGAGCGGATGGACGAGCTGCTGGACGAGGTCGTACGGCGCACCGGCGGCAATGCGCCGGTCCCGGCCGTCGCCCCCGCCGAGGCCGCGGACACCGCGCCGCTGGACGTCCCGGTCGACGAGGAGTTCCGCGTCGGCACCATGGCCCTGGCCTGGGACGGCGAGGAGCAGCGGATGATCGTCGAGGCGCAGGCGCTGGTGGAGCTCGACGCCGACTCGGAGGAGGACCTCGCCGAGGCGGAGGAGCGGCTGCTCCAGGACGAGGAGAACGGCCCGCCCATGCTGCGGGTCCGCCTCAGCGGCGCCCAGGCCCGGGCCTTCGCCAAGCGGGCCCTGGACGTGGTCAACGCGGGCCGGCCGCCTTGCCCGCTGTGCAGCCTGCCGCTGGACCCGGAGGGGCACGTCTGCCCGCGCCAGAACGGCTACCGGCGCCAGGCGTGAGCGCCACGGGGGAACTTGAGGAGCTGCTCGCGCGGGGCGAGCTCACGGTCGTCGGCCGGATCCGCGAGGCGTCCAACGCCGTACTGCTGTGCACGGTGGCGTACGGGGGCCGCAGCGCCGACTGCGTGTACAAGCCGGTCAAGGGCGAGCGCCCGCTGTGGGACTTCCCGGACGGGAACCTGGCGCAGCGCGAGGTCGCCGCCTACCTGGTCTCCGAGGCCACGGGATGGGGCCTGGTGCCGCCGACCGTGCTGCGCGACGGGCCGTACGGCGAGGGCATGGTCCAGCTGTGGATCGGGTCCGGGGACGACGGGGACGACGGTTCCGGGGGCGGGTCCGTGGATGCCGAGCCGGCGGACGCCGGGTCCGCGGACGAGGGGTCCGGCGACGGCAGCGGCCTGCTGGCCCTCGTCGAGGGCGAGGAGGCGGGGGAGGGCTGGAAGCCGGTCGCCCTCGCCGACGTCGGGGAGGGCCGCACCGCGCTGCTCGTGCACGCCGACGACCCGCGGCTGCGCCGGCTCGCCGTCCTCGACGCCGTGATCAACAACGGCGACCGCAAGGGCGGCCACCTGCTGCCCGCGCCCGACGGGCGGCTCTACGGCATCGACCACGGGGTGAGCTTCCACCGCGAGGACAAGCTGCGGACCCTGCTGTGGGGCTGGGCCGGCGAACCGCTGACCGACGAGGCGCGCGAGGTGCTCACCGCCCTGGCCGCCCGGCTGGCCGACGGGGAGCCGCTCGCCACCCGGCTGGCCGAACTGATCACCCCGGTCGAGCTGGCCGCCGTACGGGCCCGCGTGGCCGATCTGCTGCGCACGGGAGTGCACCCGCAGCCGTCCGGGCAGTGGCCGGCCATCCCCTGGCCGCCGGTCTGAGCAGGGCGGGCCGGGCGGAGCCCGGGTAGGCACAGAACCGGCCGGACCGCAAGACCACCGATCAAGCCAACAGTGCAGGTCCGGTTCGTTTTCGGAACACGCGTCCGGTTAGGCTCGACGCATGCATGCCTGGCCCGCTTCTGAGGTCCCCGCCCTTCCTGGCAAGGGCCGCGACCTCCAGATCCACGACACCGCGACCCAGGGGACGATCACCCTCGCCCCCGGTCCCGTCGCCCGTATCTACGTCTGCGGCATCACTCCGTACGACGCGACCCACATCGGTCACGCGGCGACCTACAACGCGTTCGACCTCGTACAGCGCGTGTGGCTCGACACCAAGCGGCAGGTCCACTACGTCCAGAACGTGACGGACGTCGACGATCCGCTCCTTGCGCGGGCGCTGCGCGACGGCCAGGACTGGACCGAGCTCGCGGAGCGCGAGACGGCCCTCTTCCGCGAGGACATGACCGCCCTGCGGATGCTGCCGCCGCAGCACTACATCGGCGCCGTCGAGGCCATACCGGGCATCGTGCCGCTGGTGGAGCGGCTGCGCGACGCCGGCGCCGCGTACGAGCTGGACGGCGACATCTACTTCTCGGTGGAGTCCGACGCGAACTTCGGCAAGGTCTCCCACCTCGACGCCGAGGCGATGCGGCTGCTGTCCGCGGAGCGCGGCGGCGACCCGGAGCGCCCGGGGAAGAAGAACCCGCTGGACCCGATGCTGTGGATGGCGGCCCGCCCGGGCGAGCCGAGCTGGGACGGCGGCTCGCTGGGCCGCGGCCGGCCCGGCTGGCACATCGAGTGCGTCGCCATCGCCCTGGACCACCTGGGCATGGGCTTCGACATCCAGGGCGGCGGCTCCGACCTGGTGTTCCCGCACCACGAGATGGGCGCCTCGCACGCGCAGGTGCTGACGGGCGAGTTCCCGATGGCCAAGGCGTACGTGCACGCGGGGATGGTCGCGCTGCACGGCGAGAAGATGTCGAAGTCGAAGGGCAACCTGGTCTTCGTCTCCGCGCTGCGGCGCGCCGGGGTGGACCCGGCGGCGATCCGCCTCGCGCTGCTCTCGCACCACTACCGGGCCGACTGGGAGTGGACGGACGAGGTCCTGGAGCAAGCGGTGGCCCGCCTGGAGCGCTGGCGCGCGGCCGTGTCCCGCCCGGACGGCCTGCCTGCGGACGCCCTCGTCGAGGAGGTCCGCGAGGCCCTGGCGAACGACCTGGACGCCCCTGCCGCGCTGGCGGCGGTGGACCGCTGGGCGGACGCCCAGAACGCCTCCGACGGGGACGACGAGTCCGCGCCGGGCCTGGTCTCGCGCACGGTCGACGCCCTCCTGGGCGTGGCCCTCTAGCCGGCCGCGGCCGAAGCCGCCGATGCCCCCCTGTCCTTCCGGGCAGGGGGCATCGGCGCGTTCCGGGCCGGCCGGCTACGCCTCGGGAGGCGCGTCGTCCTCGTCCGGGGACGGCGGCTCCTCGCCCGAGCCCGAGGGGTCCGGCTTGCGCTTCGGCGGGCGGGTCAGGCCGCTCGACGTGTCGCGGAGGTACGAGCCGTCGCCCGGCTCGGCCGAGGGGGCCGCCGGATCCCTGCGGCGCAGGTACCGCTCGAACTCCCGGGCGATGGCGTCGCCCGAGGCCTCCGGCAGGTCCGCGGTGTCCCGGGCCTCCTCCAGTGTCTGGACGTACTCCGCCACCTCGCTGTCCTCGGCGGCCAGTTGGTCCACGCCGAGCTGCCACGCCCGCGCGTCCTCCGGGAGTTCACCCAGCGGGATCCGGATGTCGATCAGATCCTCCAGCCGGTTCAGCAGGGCCAGCGTCGCCTTCGGGTTCGGCGGCTGGGAGACGTAGTGGGGGACCGCCGCCCACAGCGAGACCGCCGGGACGCCCGCGTGGGTGCAGGCCTCCTGGAGGATGCCCACGATCCCCGTCGGACCCTCGTACTTGGTCTCCTCCAGGTCCATCGTCCGTGCCAGGTCCGCGTCCGAGGTGACCCCGCTGACCGGCACCGGCCGGGTGTGCGGGGTGTCCCCGAGCAGCGCGCCCAGGATCACGACCATCTCCACGCCCAGTTCATGCGCGAAGCCCAGGATCTCGTTGCAGAACGACCGCCACCGCATGGACGGTTCGATGCCCCGCACGAGCACGAGGTCGCGCGGCTTCGCCCCGCCGATCCGCACCACCGACAGCCTCGTCGTCGGCCACGTGATCTTCCGTACCCCGTTGTCCAGCCACACCGTCGGCCGGTTGACCTGGAAGTCGTAGTAGTCCTCGGCGTCCAGCGCCGCGAAGACCTCGCCCTTCCACTCCCGGTCCAGGTGCGCGACCGCACCGGAGGCCGCGTCACCCGCGTCGTTCCAGCCCTCGAACGCGGCCACCATGACCGGGTCGATCAGCTCGGGCACGCCCTCAAGCTCGATCACCCAGGTCTCCTTCCGAAGTTCCCTTGCGTACGTGGGCCAGCCTAAGCCTTGAGGGGACACCGGCCACAGCCCACGACAGAGGGGCGGTTCCCCTCGGAACCGCCCCTCTTCCCCACCTGCGTACGAGCTATGCCTTGCGGCTCAGCATCTCCTCGACCCGCGCGCGCACGGAGTCGTCGTCCAGACCGCGGACCGTCACCGTGGTGCGGCGGCGCAGCACGTCGTCGACCGTCTCGGCCCACTCGTTGTCGCGGGCGTAGGCGACCTGCGCCCAGATCTCCGGGCCGTCCGGGTGGATCCGCTCGGCCAGCGCCGGGTCCTCGTTCGCGAGGCGCGCGATGTCGAAGGCCAGCGATCCGTAGTGCGAGGCCAGGTGGCGGGCGGTGAGCGGGTCCATCCGCGTGCCGGGCTCGCGGTCCACGAGCAGGCGGTGCGCGACGGCGTTCGGGTTGGCGACACCGGGCAGCGGCACCCGGCGTACGAGCGACTTCACCGGCTCCATGTCGTCGGTGAGCGGGCTGCCGGGCAGCTTGGCCAGCTTGTCCATGACCACACGGCCGATGTGCCGGTACGTGGTCCACTTGCCGCCGGCCACCGACAGCATGCCGCCGGCGCCCTCGGAGACGACCGTCTCGCGCTTGGCCTTCTCGACGCCGCCGGGGCCGCCGGGCAGCACCCGCAGGCCGGCGAAGGCGTACGTCATCAGCGAGCGGTCCAGGTCGGCGTCCTTCACCGAGAAGGCCGCCTCGTCCAGGATCTGCTGGATGTCGGCCTCGGTGGCGCGCACGTCCGCCGGGTCGCCCTCGTACACCTCGTCGGTGGTGCCGAGCAGCAGCTGGTCCTCCCACGGGAGGGCGAAGGTGATGCGGTACTTGTCGATCGGGGTGGCCATGGCGGCCTTCCACGGCGACTTGCGCTTCATGACGATGTGCGCGCCCTTGGAGAGGCGGATCGACGGCATCGAGTGCTTGTCTTCCATGCGCCGCAGGTGGTCCACCCACGGGCCGGTGGCGTTGAGCACGACGCGCGCGTCGACCCCGAACTCGGTGCCGTCGAGACGGTCCTTGAGCTCGGCACCGGTGACCCGGCCGCGCGTCGTGCGCAGACCGGTGACCTCGGCGTGGTTCAGGACGACCGCGCCCGACTCGACGGCCGCGCGGACCGTCATGACGGCGACGCGGGAGTCGTTCATCTGGTGGTCGTAGTAGACCGCGACGGCCTTGAGGTTGTCCGTCTTCAGACCCGGGTTGTCGGCGGCGGCACGGGCCGGGGATATGACCTTGCCCATGCCGTCGCCGAAGGCCGAGAGGGCGGAGTAGGCGAAGACGCCCGCGCCCAGCTTGGCCGCACCGACCGGTCCGCCCTTGTAGACCGGCAGGTAGAAGGTGAGCGGGTTGACCAGGTGCGGGGCCACGTCCTTGGCCAGCACCCGGCGCTCGTGGTGGTTCTCGGCGACCAGCTTGACCGCGCCGGTCTGCAGGTAGCGCAGACCGCCGTGGACGAGCTTGGAGGAGGCGGAGGAGGTGGCGCCGGCGAAGTCGCCGGCGTCCACCATGGCGACCCGCAGACCCGACTGCGCGGCGTGCCAGGCCACCGAGGTGCCCAGGATTCCACCGCCGATGACCAGCAGGTCGTACGTGGCCTTCGCCAGCTGCTCACGGGTCTCGGCGCGGCTCGCGTTGGAACCGGCGGTCGGGTGCGTACCCAGTGTGGGAACGCTCTGCGGGTTGCTCATATCTCTCTTAGCTCCTCGTCGATTGACTCAGCCGGTGCGGTCAGCTGGCGTCTTCGTCGTCGACCCAGCCCATGGACCGCTCCACGGCCTTGAGCCAGCTCTTGTACTCGCGGTCCCGCTGCTCGGCGGGCATCCGCGGGGTCCACTCCGCCGCGCGGCGCCAGTTGGCGCGCAGGGCGTCGGTGTCGGGCCAGAAGCCGACGGCCAGGCCGGCGGCGTAGGCGGCGCCGAGGCAGGTGGTCTCCGCGACCATGGGACGGACCACGGGGGCGTCCACGAAGTCGGAGAGGGTCTGCATCAGCAGGTTGTTGGAGGTCATGCCGCCGTCGACCTTGAGGGCCGCGAGCTCGACGCCCGAGTCCTTGGTCATGGCGTCGGTGATCTCGCGGGTCTGCCAGGCGGTGGCCTCCAGGACGGCACGGGCGATGTGCGCCTTGGTGACGTACCGGGTGAGGCCGGCGATCACACCGCGGGCGTCGGAGCGCCAGTACGGGGCGAACAGGCCGGAGAAGGCCGGCACGAAGTACGCGCCGCCGTTGTCCTCGACCGAGAGCGCGAGGGTCTCGATCTCGGCCGCGGTCTTGATCATGCCCATCTGGTCGCGCATCCACTGGACGAGCGAGCCGGTGACGGCGATGGAGCCCTCCAGGGCGTAGACCGGCTTCTGGTCGCCGATCTTGTAGCCGACCGTGGTCAGCAGGCCGCTGTAGGAGTTGATGACCTTGTCGCCGGTGTTCATCAGCATGAACGTGCCGGTGCCGTACGTGGACTTGGCCTCGCCCTCGGCGAAACAGGTCTGGCCGAAGAGGGCGGCCTGCTGGTCACCGAGCGCCGAGGCGACCGGGACACCGGCGAGGACGCCGTCCTTGACGTGGCCGTAGACCTCGGCGGAGGACTTGATCTCGGGGAGGATGTCGGTCGGGACCTCCATCGACTCCGCGATCTTCGGGTCCCACTCCAGGGTGTGCAGGTTCATCAGCATGGTGCGCGAGGCGTTGGTGACGTCGGTGACGTGCACACCGCCCTCGGTGCCACCGGTGAGGTTCCAGATGACCCAGGAGTCCATCGTGCCGAAGAGGATGTCGCCGGCCTCGGCGCGCTCGCGCAGGCCCTCGACGTTGTCGAGCAGCCAGCGGGCCTTCGGGCCGGCGAAGTAGCTCGCCAGCGGCAGGCCGGTCTCGCGGCGGAAGCGGTCCTGGCCGACGTTGCGGCCGAGCTCCTTGCACAGGGCGTCGGTGCGGGTGTCCTGCCAGACCAGCGCGTTGTGCACCGGCTGGCCGGTGTTCTTGTCCCACAGGACGGTGGTCTCGCGCTGGTTGGTGATGCCGACGGCCTTGACGTCGGCGGCGGTGATCTCCGCCTTGGCGATGGCGCCGGCGACGACCTCCTGGACGTTGGTCCAGATCTCGACGGCGTCGTGCTCGACCCAGCCCGGCTTCGGGAAGATCTGCTCGTGCTCCTTCTGGTCGACGGCGACGATGCGGCCGTCGCGGTCGAAGACGATGCAGCGGGAGGAGGTGGTGCCCTGGTCGATGGCGGCGATGAAGGGGCCGGTGCTGCTGGTCATGTGGCTGCTCCTGGCAGGTCTGGGTAGGCGGAATCAGGTGGCGGTGCGGATCTTGCGATACGTGCCGGTGCTGATCAGGCGAACGCGAGGTTGTACAGACCACCGGCGAGGGCGGCACCGACGAGCGGGCCGACCACCGGGATCCAGGAGTATCCCCAGTCGGAGCCGCCCTTGTTGGGAAGCGGCAGCAGGGAGTGGACGATGCGCGGGCCGAGGTCGCGGACCGGGTTGATGGCGTAGCCGGTCGGACCGCCGAGCGAGAGGCCGATGCCGACGACCACGAAGGAGGTGATCAGGACGCCGATGACGCCGAGGCCCTTGCCGTTGTCCTGGAGGCCCTGGGTCAGGATCGCGATGACCAGGACGAACGTACCGATGATCTCGGTCGTCAGGTTCTGGACGACGTTGCGGATCTCGGGGCCGGTGGAGAAGATACCGAGCACCGGGCCGGCCTGGTCGTGCGGGTGCGGGTCCTCGGGGCCGAGCGTGGCGTCACGGATGTGCTCCGGGTCCGAGAGGTGCACCCGGAACTGTCCGTAGTACGTGATCCACATGAGGACCGCGCCGAGCATGGCGCCGAGGAGCTGGCCGGCGAAGTAGACCGGTGTGTCGCTCCAGTCGCCGTTCTTGATCGCAAGGCCGACGGTGACCGCCGGGTTGAGGTGCGCGCCGGAGAGCGGAGCGGAGACGTAGGCGGCGATGAGAACGGCGAAACCCCAGCCGAACGTGATCGCGAGCCAGCCTGCGTTCCGGGCCTTGGAACTCTTGAGCGTCACGGCGGCGCAGACGCCACCACCGAGCAGTGTGAGCAGGGCGGTACCGATGGTCTCGCCGATGAAGATGTCGGAGCTGGACACCCGCGACTCCTTTGTCTTACGTCCAGGGGTGTGCGGAACCGGGTCCCGTCCGGTGGTCCGCGCACTCGGTGAGTGGTTCACCGGTCCATGGCCTTGCCACACCCTAACGCGTATTGCCGGTAGGTGTTCGACAATGCCGACCGATGAACGGCAGTTTTCATCCCAGGTGAAGAACGCGTCAAGGGTTGGCCAGGCCAAAGTGTCGGATCGTTACCACTAGGTACGATCACCCAAACCCAGCCACCAGATGGCCGAGATATGACGAAAAGAGGTCAGAAAGCGGCCAGGGAGTGGCCGAGAATGTGCTGGAAGGGGCCTAGAACCGGCCCGCGCCGAGATCGCGTGAAACAGCGCGCGCGCAGTCCCGTACGGACGCCACGAGGCTCGCGCGGGGCTCCCCGGACTCCCCGCACACCCGCTCCACGGCCCCCGCGACCGCCACCGCGCCCACCGGCATCCGGCGCCGGTCGTGGATCGGCGCCGCCACCGAGGCGATGCCGTCCCAGGTCTCCTCGACGTCCGCGGCCCAGCCGCGCGCCCGGGTCAGGTCGAGGATCTCCTCGAAGCCCGCGCCGTCGGTGACCGTCCGGGGCGTGAACGCCTCGCGCTCCGCCTCCAATGCCTCCGTATGGGCGACCGGGTCGTACGCGGAGAGCACCTTGCCCAGGGCCGTGGAGTGCAGCGGCTGCATGGCACCGACCTCCAGCACTTGGCGGCTGTCGTCCGGGCGGAACACGTGATGCATGATCAGCACCCCACTGTTGTGGAGCACGCCCACGTACACGCTCTCGCCGCTCGCCCGGGCCAGATCGTCCGTCCAGACCAGCGCGCGGGCGCGCAGCTCGTGCACGTCCAGATAGCTGTTGCCCAGGCGCAGCAGCTCCGCGCCCAGCTGGTAGCGGCCCGAGGCGGGGTCCTGCTCCACGAAGCCCTCGGCCTGCAGCGTGCGCAGGATCCCGTGGGCCGTCCCCTTGGCCAGGCCCAGGGAACTGGCCACGTCCGAGAGGCCCAGCCGGCGCTCGCCGCCCGCCAGGAGTCGCAGCATCGCAGCGGCTCGTTCGAGCGACTGGATGTTCCGTGCCATCGCGCAGCCTCCTGCTGACGTAGTTCGACAATGCTGAACAGTATCGGTCCATGTCGACCTTGTGCATGGTTGGGCAACTGTTCAGGCCTCCGTCGACCAGGACACCCCTGGCAGACCCCCGCGCACAGAATGCAGTCCGCCACGTGGGACAGCCTCACCGGGTCCGGTGCCGCGCGGTTACCCTGACCGCGTGCACCCTTGACACAGCGAGGGTGCAAAGCCGACAGCCGTCGCATCCCAGGGAGCAGACCCATGGCCTCGTTGCCTAACCCGCCCGCTGACACCCAGACCCGGGCCGATGCCCTCCGAGAGGCGCTCGCGACCCGCGTGGTCGTCGCCGACGGAGCCATGGGAACGATGCTCCAGGCGCAGGACCCCTCCATGGAGGACTTCCAGCAGCTCGAAGGCTGCAACGAGGTGCTGAACGCCACCCGCCCCGACATCGTGCGCTCGGTCCACGACGCGTACTTCGCGGTGGGCGTGGACTGCGTCGAGACCAACACCTTCGGTGCGAACTTCGCGGCGCTCGCCGAGTACGACATTCCCGAACGCAATTTCGAGCTGTCGGAGTCCGGCGCCCGCATCGCCCGCGAGGTCGCCGACGAGTACACCGCCAGGACCGGGCAGCAGCGCTGGGTCCTCGGCTCCATGGGCCCCGGCACCAAGCTGCCCACCCTCGGCCACATCGACTACGCGACGATCCGCGACGCCTACCAGGTCAACGCCGAGGGCCTGATCTCCGGCGGGGCCGACGCCCTGCTCGTCGAGACCACCCAGGACCTCCTGCAGACCAAGTCCTCCGTCATCGGCGCCCGGCGCGCCATGGAGGCCCTCGGCGTCTCCGTCCCGCTGATCTGCTCCGTCACCGTCGAGACCACCGGCACCATGCTGCTGGGCTCCGAGATCGGCGCCGCGCTCACCGCGCTGGAGCCGCTCGGCATCGACATGATCGGCCTGAACTGCGCCACCGGCCCCGCCGAGATGAGCGAGCACCTGCGCTACCTGGCCCGCAACGCGCGCATCCCGCTCTCCTGCATGCCCAACGCCGGCCTGCCCGTCCTCGGCAAGAACGGCGCGCACTACCCGCTGTCCGCCCCCGAGCTCGCCGACGCCCAGGAGACCTTCGTCCGCGAGTACGGGCTCTCCCTCGTCGGCGGCTGCTGCGGTACGACGCCGGAGCACCTGCGCCAGGTCGTCGAGCGGGTCCGCGAGCTCAGCCCGGCCGTCCGCGAGCCCCGCCCGGAGCCCGGCGCGTCCTCGCTCTACCAGACCGTCCCGTTCCGCCAGGACACCGCGTACATGGCGATCGGCGAGCGGACGAACGCGAACGGCTCGAAGAAGTTCCGCGAGGCCATGCTCGACGCCCGCTGGGACGACTGCGTCGAGATGGCCCGCGACCAGATCCGCGAGGGCGCGCACATGCTCGACCTCTGCGTGGACTACGTGGGCCGCGACGGCGTCGCCGACATGAAGGAGCTCGCCGGCCGCTTCGCCACGGCCTCGACGCTGCCGATCGTCCTGGACTCCACCGAGGTTCCCGTGATCCGGGCGGGCCTGGAGAAGCTGGGCGGCCGCGCCGTCATCAACTCGGTCAACTACGAGGACGGCGACGGCCCCGACTCCCGCTTCGCCAAGGTCACCCGGCTGGCCCGTGAGCACGGCGCCGCACTGATCGCGCTGACCATCGACGAGGAGGGCCAGGCCCGCACGGTCGAGCACAAGGTCGCCATCGCCGAACGCCTGATCGACGACCTGACCGGCAACTGGGGCATCAACGAGTCGGACATCCTCATCGACACGCTGACCTTCACCATCTGCACCGGCCAGGAGGAGTCCCGCAAGGACGGCATCGCGACGATCGAGTCCATCCGCGAGCTCAAGCGCCGTCACCCGGACGTCCAGACCACGCTCGGCCTGTCCAACATCTCCTTCGGCCTGAACCCGGCCGCCCGCGTGCTGCTGAACTCGGTCTTCCTCGACGAGTGCGTCAAGGCCGGTCTGGACTCGGCGATCGTCCACGCCAGCAAGATCCTGCCCATCGCGCGCTTCGACGAGGAGCAGGTCGGCACCGCCCTCGACCTGATCCACGACCGCCGCGCCGAGGGCTACGACCCGCTCCAGAAGCTGATGGCCCTCTTCGAGGGCGTCAACACCAAGTCCCTCAAGGCCGGCCGCGCCGAGGAGCTCATGGCGCTCCCGCTCGACGAGCGGCTCCAGCGCCGCATCATCGACGGCGAGAAGAACGGCCTGGAGGCCGACCTCGACGAGGCCCTGCGGGACCGCGCCGCCCTCGACATCGTCAACGACACCCTCCTGGAGGGCATGAAGGTCGTCGGCGAGCTCTTCGGCTCCGGCCAGATGCAGTTGCCGTTCGTCCTCCAGTCCGCCGAGGTCATGAAGACCGCGGTCGCCCACCTCGAACCGCACATGGAGAAGACCGACGACGAGGGCAAGGGCACCATCGTGCTCGCCACCGTCCGCGGCGACGTCCACGACATCGGCAAGAACCTCGTCGACATCATCCTCACCAACAACGGCTACAACGTCGTGAACATCGGCATCAAGCAGCCGGTCTCCGCGATCCTCGAAGCCGCACAGGAGCACAAGGCCGACGTCATCGGCATGTCCGGCCTGCTCGTGAAGTCGACCGTGATCATGAAGGAGAACCTGGAGGAGCTCAACCAGCGCAAGCTGGCGGCCGACTACCCGGTGATCCTCGGCGGCGCCGCCCTCACCCGCGCCTACGTCGAACAGGACCTCCACGAGATCTACGAGGGCGAGGTCCGCTACGCCCGCGACGCCTTCGAGGGCCTGCGCCTGATGGACGCCCTGATCGCCGTCAAGCGCGGCGTCCCCGGGGCTTCCCTGCCCGAGCTCAAGCAGCGCCGCGTCGCCAAGCGGGACACTCCGGTCCTCCAGGTGGACGAGCCGGAGGAGAAGGGCGGCCGCTCCGACGTGGCCGTCGACAATCCCGTCCCCACCCCGCCGTTCTGGGGAACCCGCGTGGTCAAGGGCATCCCGCTGAAGGACTACGCCTCCTGGCTGGACGAGGGCGCGCTGTTCAAGGGCCAGTGGGGCCTCAAGCAGGCCCGCGCCGGCGGGGCCACGTACGAGGAGCTCGTCGAGACCGAGGGGCGGCCGCGGCTGCGCGGCCTGCTCGACAAGCTGCACACCGAGAACCTGCTCGAGGCCGCGGTGGTCTACGGGTACTTCCCGTGCGTGTCCAAGGGCGAGGACCTGATCATCCTCGACGACGACGGCAACGAGCGGACCCGCTTCACCTTCCCGCGCCAGCGCCGCGGCCGGCGTCTGTGCCTCGCCGACTTCTTCCGCCCGGAGGAGTCCGGCGAGACCGACGTGGTCGGCCTCCAGGTGGTCACGGTCGGCTCGAGGATCGGCGAGGCCACGGCCAAGCTGTTCGAGTCCGACTCGTACCGCGAGTACCTGGAGCTGCACGGCCTGTCGGTCCAGCTGGCCGAGGCCATGGCCGAGTACTGGCACGCCCGCGTCCGCGCCGAGCTCGGATTCGGCGGCGAGGACCCGGCCGCGGTCCAGGACATGTTCGACCTGAAGTACCGCGGCGCCCGCTTCTCGCTGGGCTACGGGGCCTGCCCCGACCTGGAGGACCGCGCCAAGATCGCCGACCTCCTCCAGCCGGAGCGGATCGGCGTCCACCTCTCCGAGGAGTTCCAGCTCCATCCGGAGCAGTCCACCGACGCGATCGTCATCCACCACCCCGAAGCGAAGTATTTCAACGCACGCTGACGCGGACCGACGTACACTTGTCGGTCCCATACAGGCCGGTCGCCTGTTCCCCGGGGGAATGCCCATGGGGAAGAGGCGGCCGGCCTTCTCGTCCCCTGAGAGAGGTGTGTGCCGGATGACCAGCACCGTTCCCGCGCCCGTCGCCCGTACGGCCGACGGGCATGCCCTGCAGGCGGTGCTGCTGGACATGGACGGCACCCTCGTCGACACCGAGGGTTTCTGGTGGGAGATCGAGGTGGGCGTCTTCGGTGAGCTCGGCCACCGGCTCGACGAGTCCTGGCGCGATGTCGTCGTCGGCGGGCCGATGACCCGCAGCGCCGCCTTCCTCATCGAGTCCACCGGCGCCGCCATCACCCTTTCGGAGCTGAGCGTCCTGCTCAACGAGCGCTTCGAGGCGCGGATCGCCGATCAGGTCCCGCTGATGCCCGGCGCCGAGCGGCTGCTGGCCGAGCTGGCCCGGCACAACGTGCCCACCGCCCTCGTCTCCGCCTCGCACCGCCGCGTCATCGACCGGGTGTTGCGCACGCTGGGCCCCGAGCGGTTCGCGCTGAGCGTGGCCGGCGACGAGGTGTCCCGTACGAAGCCGCACCCCGACCCGTACCTGCTCGCCGCCCGCACCCTCGGCGCCCACCCCTCGCGCTGCGCGGTCATCGAGGACACCGCGACGGGCGTCGCCTCCGCCGAGGCCGCCGGCTGCCGGGTCGTGGCCGTGCCCTCCGTCGGCGTGATCGCGCCCGCGCCCGGCCGCACGATCGTCCGGTCGCTGGAGGACGTGGACCTTCCGTTCCTGCGCTCCCTCATCACTCCGATGAACTGATCGCATACGCTCAGTGCCGAACGGAATGGCGGTGTGACCGAGGTCCCACGGAAGGATCTTCCGTTCCATGGCCTGGAGGCTGAAATTCCATCCTTTCCGTGGCAGTTGTAGTGGGTGACCTTTGTCACCCGCCAAGCCCCCGACGGACCTGTCCGGGGGCTTGGAAACCTGCCCTTGTGTCCGGATTGATCAGCTCCTGACCGAATCTGCGATGACCAGCACATGGACAGGCAGTCCGCACCCATCACCGTGCGATTACGCCCCAAGTCCTGCCAGTTCAAGCCATCCCCTCCCAGACCACTAATGTCGACGCGGGCACTACGCCGCACCTCTGCTGTCCCGGACACACACCCATGTGCCGGAACCGCGTGGACCGATCGTCACAACACCGGCCCGATCGTTCCGCCCTGAACGGGCGACCGCCGCGAAGTGCCCTTTACGCCGCTTTGAGCAAGTGCCGGTCAAGGGAGTACTTCCAGCATGAACCGCAAGACCCTGGTGCTGACGGCCGCGGCCGGACTGCTCACCCCCACGCTCGCCGCCTGCGGCAGCACGAGTGGAGGCGCAGCGGGATCCGGAGTGATCGTCGTCGGAACCACCGACCGGTTCGAGGCGGCCGATTACGCTCCCGCACCGTTCGACCCGGCCTACGCGTACGACGCCGGCGCCTGGAACGTCCTGCGGCAGACCGTCCAGACGCTGATGCACACCCCCCGCGGCGGCGGCCAGCCCGTCCCCGAAGCGGCCTCCGACTGCCGCTTCACCGACACGGGCAACGAGAGCTACCGCTGCACCCTGCGCTCCGGCCTCAAGTTCGCGAGCGGCGAGCCCCTCACGGCCAAGGACGTCAAGTTCTCCATCGACCGCGTCCTCGCCATCAAGGACGAGAACGGCCCCTCCTCGCTGCTCTCCACCCTCGACACCGTCGAGGTGAAGTCCGCCGACGCCGTCGTCTTCCACCTGAAGACCCCGGACGCGACCTTCCCGTACAAGCTCTCCACCCCCGCCGCCGGCATCGTCAGCGAGAAGAACTACGACGCCAAGAAGCTCCGCGGGGGCTTCGCCGTCGACGGCTCCGGCCCGTACACGATGAAGGCCGAGGTCAAGGACAACCACCTCGTCCGGGCCGTCTTCAGCAAGAACCCGAACTACAAGGGCGACTTGAAGCTGCAGAACGACAAGGTCGAACTGCGCACCTTCGACGACTCCGCGGCCATGGGCAAGGCCCTCACCGCCGGATCCGTCCACATGGTCTCCCGCACCCTGTCGCCCGCCCAGATCGCCGAGTTCGCCGCCAAGCCGCCCAAGGGCGTCAAGCTGGTCCCGCTGCCCGGCCTGGAGATCCGCTACATCGGCTTCAACACCGACGCCCCGGCCGTCAAGGACAAGGCCGTACGCCAGGCCCTCGCCGCCGCCGTCGACCGCAACGCGATCATCGACAAGGTCTACGGCAAGTCCGCGCAGCCTCTGTACTCGCTGGTCCCCAGCTCCGTGCCCGGCCACGTCAACTCGTTCTTCAACAAGTACGGCGAGGCCAACACCGCGAAGGCCGCCGACCTGCTGAAGGCCGCCGGGGTCAAGACCCCGGTCAAGCTGACGCTGAACTACACCAAGGACCACTACGGCGACGGCACGGCCACCGAGTTCGAGACCCTCAAGAACCAGCTGAACTCCACCCAGCTGTTCGACGTCACCGTCCAGGGCTCCGACTGGTCCGACTTCCGGCCCGCGCAGAAGAAGGGCGACTACGCGGCCTACGGGCTCGGCTGGTTCCCCGACTACCCCGACGCCGACAACTTCCTCGCCCCGTTCCTGGAGCAGGACAACTTCCTGGGCACGCCGTACGCCAACGCAGCGGTGCGCACCAAGCTCATCCCCGAATCCCGGCGCGCCGTCGACCGCAACGTCGCCGTCCCCGCGATCACGGAGATGCAGGACATCGTCGCCGAGGACGTGCCCGTCCTGCCGCTGTGGCAGGGCAAGCAGTACGTCGCCGCACGCGACGGGATCACCGGAGTGGAGTGGTCGGTCAACGCCATCTCCGACCTCCAGCTGTGGGAACTCGGCCGGGGCGTCAGCGGCTGAGACCGGCAGTACGGCAGTACCGGCAGTACCGGCGGCGGGTGTCGCAGGCCGGCGCAACGAAACAGTTCGACTGACTGTGAAGGACGTTCGCGTGATGAAACGTAACCAATGGCTTGCGGCCCCGCTCGGCGCGGCCACCGCCGCCGCACTGCTCAGCGGTTGCGGTTCGACCGGCAGCCCCACCGCCGACGGCGGCGGCAAGGGCGTGGTCATGGGCATATCCGACCGGGTACGGTCCACCGACCCCGCCTCCGGCTACGACGCCGGATCCTGGCTGCTCTTCAACAACGTCTTCCAGTCCCTGCTGGCCTTCCCCAAGGGCGGCGGCACCACGCCGGAGCCCGACGCCGCGCAGAGCTGCAACTTCGAGGGCGGCGACAGCAAGCTCTACAAGTGCACCCTGCGCGCCGGCCTGAAGTTCAGCAACGGCCACCCGCTCACCTCCAAGGACGTCAAGTACTCCTTCGAGCGCACGCTGAAGATCAACGACGACAACGGCCCGGCCGTGATGCTCTCGTCGATCGCCGGCATCGACACCCCCGACGACAAGACCGTCGTCTTCCGCCTGAAGACCTCCGACGCGACCTTCCCCAGCAAGATCGCCTCGGGCGCGGGCTCCGTCGTCGACCACAGCGAGTACCCGGCGGACAAGCTGCGGACCGACAACAAGGCCGTCGGCTCCGGCGTCTACAAGCTCGACTCGTTCAACGACAAGAGCGCCGGCTTCTCCGTCAACGAGAACTACAGCGGCAAGGCCAAGGCGAAGAACACCGGCGTGACGCTCAAGTTCTTCAACGGGGACCAGGCCGGCCTGAAGAAGGTCCTGGAGGGCGGCGACGTCGACTTCGCCTTCCGCGGCCTCGCCGCCAAGGACATCGCCGCCCTGTCCTCCACCAAGACCGGGGACCACAACGTCGAGGTCGTCCAGGGCACCGGTGCCGAAGTCGAGCACCTCGTCTTCAACATGAACGACCCGGTCGCCGGCAAGCTCCCGATCCGCAAGGCCATCGCCTACCTCGTGGACCGCGAAGCGATCGTCAAGGAGGTCTACGACGGCACGACGACCTCCCTCTACTCGATCGTCCCGGCCGGCATCGCCTCCCACAACACCGCCTTCTTCGACCGCTACGGCGGCAGCCCGCAGCCGAAGAAGGCCGAGGCAGTCCTGCGCGCCGCCGGCATCAAGGACAAGGTGAAGATCACCCTGTACTCGACGACGACGCGCAACGGCCCCTCCACCGACCAGCAGTTCCAGCTCATCGCCAAGCAGCTCAACGAGAGCGGACTCTTCGAGGCCGACGTCAAGTCCGTCGAGTTCACGCAGTACGAGAAGGACATCCAGGACGGCAAGTACGGCGTGTACGTCAAGGGCTGGGTCCCCGACTACCCCGACGCCGACAGCTTCACCCAGCCGTTCTTCGGCCCGGACAACGTCGTGCACAACAACTACGACAACAAGGAGATCAGCGGGACGATCATCCCGTCGACCTCGGCCAAGTCCGACCGCACCGCGGCCAACACCGACTACAACCGCCTCCAGGACATCGTCGCCGACGAGATCCCGCTGCTCCCGCTCTGGCAGAGCAAGCAGTACGCCGTCACCCGCCAGAACGTGACCGGCCTGCAGTGGTCGCTGGACGCCTCCACCGTCTTCCGCTTCTGGGAGATCAGCAAGGGCTGACCCGACCCGGTACGGCGAAGGGGCCGGCAGCCGCACGATGCGGCTGCCGGCCCCTTCGGCCTGCTCAGGGCGTGCCCCGCGCGCTACTGCCCCGCGCGCCAATGCCCCGCGCGCTACTGCCCCGCGCCCGGCCGCACCAGACCGCTCTCGTACGCGTACACCGCCGCCTGGACCCGGTCGCGCAGTCCCAGCTTCGTCAGCACGTGCCCCACGTGCGTCTTCACCGTCGTCTCACTGACGAACAGGTCCGCCGCGATCTCCGCGTTCGACAGGCCGCGCGCCACCAGCTTCAGCACCTCGACCTCCCGCTCGGTCAGCGTGCCCAGCGTGTCCGGCACGCTCTCCTCGCCCGACGGCAGGTGCCCCGCGTACTTGTCCAGCAGCCGGCGCGTGATGCTCGGCGCCAGCATCGCCTCGCCGCCCGCCACCACCCGGATCGCCTGCACCAGCTCAACGGCCGGCGCGTCCTTCAACAGGAACCCGCTCGCCCCCGCCCGCAACGCCTCCACCACGTACTCGTCCAGATCGAACGTGGTCAGCACGAGCACCTTCGCCGGCCCGTCCCGGCCCGGACCCGTGATCTGCCGGGTCGCCTCCACCCCGTCCATCCGCGGCATCCGGATGTCCATCAGCACCACGTCGGGCTGCAGCGCCCGTACCTGGTCCAGCGCCTGCAGACCGTCCCCGGCCTCGCCGACGACCGCCAGGTCCTGTTCGGCCTCCAGGATCATCCGGAAACCGGTGCGCAGCAGCGGCTGGTCGTCGACCAGCAGGACACGGATCGCCACGGGGGGTACCTCGTATTCGTACGGCGGCATCGACGGACGCCGCCCATTCTGCCCTGATCCGCCGCTCAGGATTCCTCCGGGCGGCCCGCCCCGGGCCCGGCCCCCGCTCCCGGCTCGGCCCCGGGCCTCGGGATGACCACCAGCGGATACACCGGGGGAGTCCCGCCGAACTCCGGACACACCGCCCGGTGATCGCACCAGCCGCACAGCTTCGTCGGCCGCGGCCGCCACTCACCCGTCTCCGTCGCCTCCTTGATCGCCTCCCACAGCGCCAGCAGCTTGCGCTCCACCCGCTCCAGATCCGCGACCACCGGGTCGTACGTCAGCACGTCCCCACTGCCCAGGTACACCAGCTGCAGCCGCCGCGGCACGACCTGCTTGAGCCGCCACACCACCAGCGCGTAGAACTTCATCTGGAACAGCGCGCCCTCGGCGTACTCCGGCCGCGGCGCCTTGCCCGTCTTGTAGTCGACGATCCGCACCTCGCCCGACGGCGCCACGTCCACCCGGTCGATGATCCCGCGCAGCCGCAGCCCCGACTCCAGCTCCGTCTCCACGAAGAACTCCCGCTCCACCGGCTCCAGCCGCGTGGGGTCCTCCAACGTGAACCACCGCTCCACCAGCGCCTCGGCCTCCGTCAGCCAGCGCGCCAGCCCCGCCCCCTCATCACCCTCCGGGAACAGCTCCACCAGCTCCGGCTTCGACTCCAGCAGCCGGTCCCACTGCCCCGGGATCAGCGCCTTGGCCCGCGGCGCCGTCCGCTCCACCGCAGGGTGGTCGAAGAGCCGCTCCAGCACCGCGTGCACCAGCGTGCCCCGCGTCGCCGCCGCACTCGGCTTCTCCGGCAGCTTGTCGATCACCCGGAACCGGTACAGCAGCGGGCACTGCATGAAATCGCTCGCCCGCGAAGGGGAGAGCGAAGAAGGCGCCACAGCGCGCGGCGCTGCGTCGGCATCGGCTGCGCCAGGAACCGGACCGGGGCTCGTCGTCATGGACAAAACCCTACGACCCGCCACCGACAGCGCGCGCATACCATCGACGACGGGCCCCTCGCACTGCATGATCGGAGCATCACACCGCGCCACAGGACACCCCGCCCCGCATCCGACGTGCACCTGCACCACACTGAGAGCACCGCCGGCCGCAACCCGCCGGACAGCACCGAACGAAGGACAGCCGTGCCAGACACCGACGAAACCGGCGAGCGCGCAGACAAGCGCTCCGGACCGGGCGGCGGCATCCTCATGGGCCGCCCCTTCGGCGTGCCCGTCTACGTCTCGCCCAGCTGGTTCCTCGTCGCCGCCCTCATCACCTGGGTCTTCGGCGACCAGCTCGACCGCGTCCTGCCCGACCTCGGCCCCGCCCGCTACCTCGTCTCCCTCTTCTTCGCCGTCGCCTTCTACGCCTCGGTCCTCGTCCACGAACTCGCCCACACCGTCGCCGCACTGCGCTTCAAACTGCCCGTGCGCCGGATCCAGCTCCAGTTCTTCGGCGGCGTCTCCGAGATCGAGAAGGAGTCCGAGACCCCCGGCCGCGAATTCGTCCTCGCCTTCGTCGGCCCCCTCCTCTCGCTCCTCCTCGCCGGCGCCTTCTACCTCGGCATGGAACTCGTCGACCCGGCCAGCGTCCCCGGCGTGCTCCTCGCCGGCCTGATGATCTCCAACCTGCTCGTCGCCGCGTTCAACCTGCTCCCCGGCCTCCCGCTCGACGGCGGCCGCATGCTGCGCGCCGTCATCTGGGGCATCACCGGCAAACCCATGACCGGCACCGTCGCCGCCGCCTGGGTCGGCCGCGGCCTCGCCGTCGCCGTCCTCATCGGACTCCCGGTGCTCACCCACACCGGCATCCTCGGCACCGGCACGGGTGCCATCGAGTCGACCGGCATGAACACCGTCATGGACGCCCTGCTCGCCGCGATCCTCGCCGCCATCATCTGGACCGGCGCCGGCAACAGCCTGCGCATGGCCCGCCTGCGCGAACACCTCCCCGAACTGCGCGCCCGCACCCTCACCCGGCGCGCCGTCCCCGTCGAGAACGCCACCCCGCTCTCCGAGGCCCTGCGCCGCGCCAACGCCCACGGCGCCCGCGCCATCGTCGTCGTCGACGGCCACGGCGACCCCCTCTCCATCGTCCGCGAGAGCGCCATCGCCTCCGTCCCCGAACACCGCCGCCCCTGGGTCGCCGTCAGCACCCTCGCCCAGGAGCTCACCGACGGAATGAAGGTCTCCGCCGAACTCTCCGGCGAGGAACTCCTCGACCACCTCCGCGCCACCCCCGCCACCGAATACCTCGTACTCGAACCCGGCGGCGAGATCTACGGCGTCCTGTCCACCCTGGACGTCGAGAAGGCCTTCGTGAAGGCCATGGCGCGGCCCCAGTCCTGAAGCCAATACACTGGTCACATGTCCGAACCGACCGGTGCCGCCCGCCGACGCGGGCCCTTCGAGGTCGGGGACCAGGTTCAGCTCACCGACCCCAAGGGCCGCCACTACACGTTCACGCTCGAAGCCGGGAAGAATTTCCACACCCACAAGGGTTCCTTCCCGCACGACGAGCTGATCGGCTCCCCCGAAGGAAGCGTCGTCCGTACCACGGGCAACGTCGCCTACCTCGCGCTGCGTCCCCTGCTCCCCGACTATGTCCTGTCCATGCCCCGCGGCGCCGCCGTGGTCTACCCCAAGGACGCCGGCCAGATCCTGGCCTTCGCCGACATCTTCCCCGGCGCCCGCGTCGTGGAAGCGGGGGTGGGATCCGGCTCCCTGAGCAGCTTCCTGCTGCGCGCCATCGGCGACCAGGGCATGCTCCACAGCTACGAGCGCCGCGCGGACTTCGCCGAGATCGCCACCGCGAACGTCGAGCGCTACTTCGGCGGCTCGCACCCCGCGTGGCAGCTGACCGTCGGCGACCTCCAGGACAACCTGTCCGACACCGACGTCGACCGCGTCATCCTCGACATGCTCGCCCCCTGGGAGTGCCTGGAGGCCGTCTCCAAGGCGCTGGTCCCCGGCGGCATCCTGTGCTGCTACGTGGCCACCACCACCCAGCTCTCCAAGACGGTCGAGTCCATCCGCGAGATCGGCTGCTTCGCCGAGCCGCAGCCCTGGGAATCGATGATCCGCAACTGGCACGTCGAGGGCCTGGCCGTCCGCCCGGACCACCGGATGATCGGACACACCGGCTTCCTCGTCACCGCCCGCCGCCTCGCCGACGGGGTCGAGCCCCCGATGCGCCGCCGCCGTCCCGCCAAGGGCGCCTACGGCGAGGACTACGACGGCCCCGGCAGCGACCGCTCCGCCTAGACGGCGGCGAGGCCGCCCGGCCGACCCAACACCAAGGCGCTGTGGCGCAGTTCCCCGGACGAACCGGGAACTGCGCCACAGCGCCTTTTCGTTGTCCCACCAGGTGCCCCCCATACCGGCCCCAGCCGACACGGACCCGGCCGTTCCGCCCCGGTGTGAGGTGTGGCACGATGCTGGCTCCCCGTCACCCTTCGCACAGGAGACACCCCGCGTGCCGCACCGCCCCGCCGAGCTGACGCCGACACCGGAATTCCTGGGCCACGGCAGCGCCAGGCCCCTCCACTGGCTCGCCACGGCCACCGCCATGGCCGCCGTCATAGCCGCCGCGGGACTCCTCCAGCCGGACGCGGCCGCCACCGGCCACGCAGCTGCCTCCACGGCCCCCGCGAGCGGCCCGCAGGCCGCCGCCCCCGACCCGGCCGCGGTCACGTACCCGCTGGACTGCAAGGGCCTCCCGACGGCCGTCACGGCCACCGCCCAGGGCGACCTCGACGGAGACGGGCGCCCCGAGACCGTGGCCGCCGTACGCTGCGACGCCGGATCCGGCACCCCGCCCCACGCGATCTACGTACTCGCCCAGGACAAGACCCCCGGCGCGACGCCGAGGGTCGTGGCCACCTTGCTGGAGGCCGGTAAGAGGCAGACCGCCACCGAGCTCACCGTCCGCGACGGAGTCGTCACCGCCAGCCTCATCGGGTACTCCTCGCCCCAGGTGCCCCGCTACAGCCCCGACGTGAAACAGCTCGCCAAGTGGCGCTGGAGCGGCGGAAAATTCCGCCAGGAGCTGACGAACTCAGACGCCAGGAGTGTTTGAACCGTCACTGCGCGTCCGGACCGAATACCTCGACCCTGTCCGAAACGCGCCTTACGTGGATGCAGTCACCCGGGCACTCCTTCGCCGAGTCCACCACGTCCTGCAGCAGCGTCAGAGGAACCGGAGTCGTCGCCCCCGCCTCCACCAGAAGCTCGTCCCCAGGGCTCTTCACGTACGCCAGACCATCGATGTCCAGCTCGAACACCTCCGGCGCGTACTGCACACAGATCCCGTCACCGGTGCACAGGTCCTGGTCGATCCAGACCTCGAGCGGCTCGCCGGCCTGCCCGGCACCCCCCGTGGAAGCCTCCTGCTGCACGGTCATATCTCCTGCCGTTCCCTGCGCTCAGTGATCCGTTTCCGCCACGAGCCGCGGCAAGTCGCGCGAGCCCTGACGGGTGTTGAACACTTCGACCTTACAACCGGCCGCTTTCCGATGTTGATGGGTGGGTATTTCCTTGGCGTGAGGGAGTACGCAAGGGTGAAGATCGGACACACCTCTACCGTCTTTGTGATCTAGGGGTTTCAATCACCACCAGCCCAGGTAGGGTCAGGAAGCGTCCAGCTCCCCTTGGAGGAGGTGAGGACCGTGGCAGCCCACGACGACGACATCAACCGCGGCATCCGGCCGGGGCGAGGGTCTGAGGACCCCGCCGGCCAGGTTGCCTATCTCGAGCAGGAAATCGCCGTCCTGCGACGTAAGCTCGCCGACTCTCCGCGACACACGAGGATTCTCGAAGAGCGGATCGTCGAGCTCCAGACAAACCTGGCCGGCGTCTCCGCGCAAAACGAGCGACTGGCAAATACGCTCCGTGAGGCCCGCGACCAGATCATCGCCCTCAAGGAGGAAGTCGACCGGCTCGCACAGCCGCCGGCCGGTTTCGGAGTCTTCCTTCAGGCGAACGAAGACGGCACCGTCGACATCTTCACCGGCGGCCGAAAGCTCCGCGTGAACGTCAGCCCCAGCGTCGAACCGGAAGACCTCCGGCGCGGCCAGGAGGTCATGCTCAACGAGGCCCTCAACGTGGTCGAGGCCATGGAGTTCGAACGGGCCGGGGACATCGTCACCCTCAAGGAGATCCTCGAGGACGGCGAGCGCGCCCTGGTGGTCGGGCACACCGACGAGGAAAGGGTGGTGAGGCTCGCCGAGCCGCTCCTGGACATCACCATCCGCCCCGGCGACGCCCTCCTGCTCGAACCCCGCTCCGGCTACGTCTACGAGGTCGTCCCCAAGAGCGAGGTCGAGGACCTGGTCCTCGAAGAGGTCCCGGACATCGACTACGACAAGATCGGCGGCCTGGGCGACCAGATCGAGCTGATCCGCGACGCGGTCGAGCTCCCGTACCTCTACCCCGACCTCTTCAAGGAACACGAACTGCGGCCCCCGAAGGGCATCCTGCTCTACGGCCCTCCCGGCTGCGGCAAGACGCTCATCGCCAAGGCAGTGGCCAACTCCCTTGCCAAGAAGGTCGCCGAGGTGACCGGACAGGCCCAGGGCAAGTCCTACTTCCTGAACATCAAGGGCCCCGAACTCCTCAACAAGTACGTCGGCGAGACCGAGCGGCACATCCGCCTCGTCTTCCAGCGTGCCCGCGAGAAGGCCAGCGAGGGCACCCCCGTCATCGTCTTCTTCGACGAGATGGAATCCCTCTTCCGCACCCGCGGATCCGGAGTCAGCTCGGACGTCGAGAACACCATCGTCCCCCAGCTGCTCGCCGAGATCGACGGTGTGGAGGGCCTGGAGAACGTCATCGTGATCGGCGCCTCCAACCGCGAGGACATGATCGACCCGGCCATCCTGCGCCCCGGCCGGCTCGACGTGAAGATCAAGATCGAGCGCCCCGACGCCGAAGCCGCGAAGGACATCTTCGCCAAGTACCTCAAGGCCTCGCTGCCGCTCCACAGCGACGACCTCACCGAGCACTCCGGCTCGCCCGAGGTCGCCGTCCACAGCATGATCCAGACCGTCGTCGAGCAGATGTACGCCGAAACCGAGGAGAACCGCTTCCTCGAGGTCACGTACGCCAACGGCGACAAGGAAGTCCTGTACTTCAAGGACTTCAACTCCGGAGCCATGATCCAGAACATCGTGGACCGGGCCAAGAAGATGGCCATCAAGGCCTTCCTCGAACACAACCAGAAGGGCCTGCGCGTCTCCCACCTCCTCCAGGCTTGCGTGGACGAGTTCAAGGAGAACGAGGACCTGCCCAACACCACCAACCCGGACGACTGGGCCCGGATCTCCGGAAAGAAGGGCGAGCGGATCGTATTCATCCGCACCCTCGTCACCGGAAAGCAGGGCGCGGACACCGGACGCTCCATCGACACCGTGGCAAACACCGGTCAGTACCTCTGACCGAACAGGGCGGCTGCGGATGCCCCACCCGGGCACCCGCAGCCGACTGCTTTACCGACTGTCCTTTTCAGCCGGTGACGGGGTGAAGTCAATGACTGAAATGATCTCCCCACCAGCGCGGAGTGGTTCTAGGCTCTTCCGTACCGCCTCATCCGCAGTGCGGGGACGGGCACCGCACACGCACCGGAGCACCAGCGGTACTTGAGCGTCGCTCCCGAACGGGAGCGCCGCCGGGCAAGGAGGGCCGCATGACCGTACGGCGAGTAATGGGAATCGAGACGGAGTACGGGATCTCCGTCCCGGGGCACCCGAACGCCAATGCCATGCTCACCTCGTCCCAGATCGTCAACGCCTACGCGGCGGCGATGCACCGGGCGCGCCGCGCCCGCTGGGACTTCGAGGAGGAGAACCCGCTGCGGGACGCCCGCGGCTTCGACCTCGCCCGCGAGGCCGCCGACAACAGCCAGCTCACCGACGAGGACATCGGCCTCGCCAACGTCATCCTCACCAACGGCGCACGGCTCTACGTCGATCACGCGCACCCCGAGTACAGCTCCCCGGAGATCACCAACCCGCTCGACGCCGTCCTCTGGGACAAGGCCGGCGAGCGGATCATGGCCGAGGCCGCCGTACGGGCCGCCCAGCTCCCCGGCGCCCAGCCCATCCACCTCTACAAGAACAACACCGACAACAAGGGCGCCTCCTACGGCACGCACGAGAACTACCTGATGAAGCGGGAGACCCCCTTCTCGGAGATCGTGCGCCACCTGACGCCCTTCTTCGTCTCCCGCCAGGTCGTGACCGGCGCGGGGCGCGTGGGGATCGGCCAGGACGGCCGCGAGCACGGCTTCCAGATCAGCCAGCGCGCGGACTACTTCGAGGTCGAGGTCGGCCTGGAGACGACGCTCAAGCGGCCCATCATCAACACGCGCGACGAGCCGCACTCGGACGCCGAGAAGTACCGCCGGCTGCACGTGATCATCGGCGACGCCAACCTCTCCGAGATCTCCACGTACCTCAAGCTCGGCACCACAGCCCTCGTCCTCTCGATGATCGAGGACTCGTTCATCAACGTCGACCTGGCCGTGGACCAGCCCGTGCGGACCCTGCACCAGGTCTCCCACGACCCCGATCTGCGACACCTGATCACGCTGCGCAGCGGCCGCACGCTGACCGCCGTACAACTCCAGATGGAGTACTTCGAGCTGGCCAGGAAGTACGTGGACGAGCGTTTCGGCTCCGACGCGGACGAGCAGACCAAGGATGTGCTGGCCCGCTGGGAGGACGTGCTGGGCCGGCTGGAGAGCGACCCGATGAGCCTGTCGGGGGAGCTGGACTGGATCGCGAAGCGCGAGATCCTGGAGGGCTACCAGAGGCGGGACGGGCTCGGCTGGGACGCCGCCCGGCTCCACCTGGTGGACCTCCAGTACGCGGACGTACGGCCCGAGAAGGGCCTGTACAACCGGCTGGTGGCCCGCGGCAAGATGAAGCGGCTGGTGGAGGAGCCGGCGGTGGAGCGCGCGCAGGGCAAGCCTCCGGAGGACACCCGGGCGTACTTCCGGGGCCGGTGCCTGGAGCAGTACGCGGACGACGTGGCCGCGGCCTCGTGGGACTCGGTGATCTTCGACCTGCCGGGCCGCGACTCGCTCCAGCGGGTCCCGACGCTGGAACCCCTGCGGGGTACCCGCAAGCACGTGAAGGAGCTCCTGGACCGCTGCCGCACGGCGGAGGACCTGGTGCGGGTACTCAGCGGGAACTGAGGGCTGAAAAGTCCCCGGTCCGGGAATCATGAAGTCAGCCGCACGTTATGAAAGTGCGGGGACGAATGCCGGGCCCTCCTTGTAGGGTCCGACGTAGGGTCTGATCTTGAGAGATCCCGATCCCGGGGTCTCTCGACATGAGCGCGCGAACCGAGCGGGGTGAGGTAGACATGGCGACCAAGGACACCGGCGGCGGACAGCAGAAGGCGACTCGCTCGACCGAGGAGGTCGAGGAGGCGGCGGTCGAGGAATCGACCGACCTCAAGGAACGCCAGGAAAAGCTCTCCGACGACGTCGACTCCGTACTCGACGAAATCGATGATGTGCTCGAGGAGAACGCCGAGGATTTCGTGCGCTCCTTCGTGCAAAAAGGTGGCCAGTAAGCCCATTTAGCCTTCGAATCAAAGGCGGCGGGTTGGGTTGAGCGGGAGCGAGTGAAGCGGTGTGCCCGGTGCGGTGAATGGAAGCCACATCGGGAATTCGCTCCCAAGCGAACCAATCTGGACGGATTGCAGAGACACTGCCGGGAATGCGGCGCTGAGTCTCACCGGAAGCGCGAGGCGGCCATGGGCCGACAGCCCAGGCCGTCTGCCTCGGAGGGCCACAAGTACTGCCTTGGGTGCGGTGAGGACCGCACCCCGAGTGGCATCGCAACAGCTCGGCTCCCGACGGTCTCGCTACACGCTGCAAGGCGTGTTGTGCCATCGGGAACCGGGCGGGGCACCTGAAACGAGCCTATGGAATCACCGAGGCTGAGCGTGACGAGATGATCGCCATGCAGGGCGGCGTCTGCTGTATCTGCCTAACCGATCCGGCCGTGCATGTGGATCACTGCCACGAGACGGGTAGGGTCCGAGGCGTACTTTGTCTCAACTGCAACATGGGCCTCGGCCTGTTGAAGGAGAGCCCCGACCATATCCGTCGGGCCATCCAATACCTGGAGGGAACGCGTGGAAGCCAACACTCGTAGCACGGGGCGGCTGCCGGCAGCCTTCCTGACGCCGGGGTCCTCGTCCTTCATGGACTTCCTCGGGGCGCATTCGCCCGAGATGCTGCCGGGGAACCGGAAGCTGCCCGAGGGGGTCGTCGAGGCGCCGCACGGGACGACCATCGTGGCCGCCACCTTCCCCGGTGGGGTCGTGCTCGCCGGTGACCGGCGGGCGACCATGGGGAACATGATCGCGCAGCGGGACATCGAGAAGGTGTTCCCGGCCGACGAGTACTCCGCGGTGGGCATCGCCGGTACGGCCGGCCTGGCCGTGGAGATGGTCAAGCTGTTCCAGCTGGAGCTGGAGCACTTCGAGAAGGTGGAGGGGACGACCCTCTCCCTGGAGGGCAAGGCCAACCGGCTCTCCACCATGATCCGGAGCAATCTGGGCATGGCGATGCAGGGGCTGGCCGTCGTGCCTCTGTTCGCCGGGTACGACGAGGCCAAGGAGAAGGGCCGGATCTTCTCCTACGACGTGACCGGCGGCCGCTCCGAGGAGCACGGCTACGCCGCCACCGGGTCCGGTTCCATCTTCGCTCGCGGCTCCATGAAGAAGCTGTACCGCCCCGACCTGACGGAGGGGCAGGCCACCACCCTCGTCGTGCAGGCGCTGTACGACGCAGCCGACGACGATTCGGCGACCGGTGGCCCGGACCTGTACCGCCACATCTATCCGATCGTCACCGTCATCACGGACGAGGGATTCCGCAGGCTGACCGACGACGAGTCGCAGGAGCTCGCCCGTGCGGTCACCAACCGTCGGCTGGAGCAGCCCGACGGCCCGCGCGCCGCCCTGCTCTGACCATCCGTCGCCCCGTAGGAGCCCAGAAGAAAGGGACGGACAGCCGGTGTCGACTCCGTTCTATGTGTCACCCCAGCAGGCCATGGCCGACCGGGCGGAATACGCCCGGAAGGGCATCGCCCGCGGTCGCAGCCTTGTCGTGCTGCAGTACGCCGACGGCATCGTGTTCGTCGGCGAGAACCCGTCCCGCGCGCTGCACAAGTTCAGCGAGATCTACGACCGGATCGGCTTCGCGGCCGCCGGCAAGTACAACGAGTACGAGAACCTGCGGATCGGCGGCGTGCGCTACGCCGATCTGCGCGGATACACCTACGACCGTGACGATGTGACGGCCCGTGGGCTGGCGAACGTCTACGCGCAGACGCTCGGCACGATCTTCTCCAGTGCCGGTGAGAAGCCGTACGAGGTGGAGCTGGTCGTGGCCGAGGTCGGTGCGACGGCCGCGGGTGACCAGATCTACCGGCTGCCGCACGACGGTTCGATCGTGGACGAGCACGGCTCGGTCGCGGTGGGCGGGAACGCGGAGCAGATCAGTACGTTCCTGGATCAGCGTCACCGGGACGGGATGACCCTGTCCGAGGCGCTGAAGCTGGCGGTGCAGGCGCTCTCCAGCCAGGCGAACGGTGCGGACAAGACGATTCCGGCCGAGCGGCTGGAGGTCGCGGTGCTGGACCGGACGCGGGCCCAGCAGCGGAAGTTCAAGCGGATCCGGGGCCGGCAGCTGTCGCGGCTGCTGGAGGCGGATGTCACGGCGGCCGTGCAGGCCGATGCCGTGTCGAACGACGAGGCTCCCGAGGACGATTCCGAGGAGTAGATCGACGCGCGAGTGGCGCCCCCGGCCTTTTGGCCGGGGGCGTCTTCGTGTTTCAGGCGGGGGCGGGGCCCGTGGAGGCGCGGACGATCAGGTCGACCGGGATGTCGGGGGCGGTCCAGGGGGTGCCGTCCAGGACGGCGAGGAGGGCGGTCATGCCCTGTTCGCCGACGCGTTCGGCGGGGAGGTGGACGGTGGTGAGCTCGGGTTCGACGGCGGTGGCGAGGGCGAGGTCGTCGAAGCCGGTGACGGAGAGGTCCTCGGGGATGCGCAGGCCGAGGCGCCGGGCGGCCTTGCAGGTGCCGGCGGCGAGGATGTCGTCGTCGCAGACGACGGCGGTGGGCCGGCCCTCGGGGGCCGCGAGGGCCGCCTCCATGGCCGTACGGGCGTCGGTGACGGTGAGGGGGGCCCGTACGGTGCGCAGCTCGGCGTGGGGCGGCAGCTGGGTGGCCAGGGCTTCGGCGCGGACGTGGAAGGTCCAGGAGTCGACGGCGGAGGCGAGGTGGAGGATGCGGCGGTGGCCGAGTGCGAGGAGGTGTTCGGTGATCTGGCGCATGCCGTCGGCCATGGCGAGGTTGACGTGGGCGGCGGCGCGTCGGGCGGTGGGGTCGCTGTCGAGCATGACGAGGGGGAGTTCGGCGTCGCCGATGGCGTCGAGGGCGTGGGCGGCCATGGAGGAGGCGATGACTCCGTCGAGGGCGGCGCGGGCGGAGGCGAAGGGGTCGCGGGCGGGGCCGGTGCCGTCGGGGGAGGGGTAGAGGACGACGCCGAAGCCGTGTTCGGCGGCGATGCGGGCGGCGCCGGTGTAGACGCGGGCGAAGAACTCGTTGGTGAGGGCGGGGACGACGAGGAGGGCGGTGCGGGTGGAGCCGAGGCGGAGGTTGCGGGCGGCGAGGTTGGGGCGGTAGCCGAGGGTGGTGGCGGCTTCGCGGACGAGGCCGGCGGTGCGTTCGGAGACGCGGCCGCGCCATTTGTCGCCGAGGACGAGGGAGACGGTGGCTTGTGAGACTCCGGCGGCGGTGGCCACGTCGCGGCTGGTGGGTCTCGTCACACTCTGCTCCTGGTCGCGGTCGTTCGGGTGGACCCCTGTGGTGTGGCCATGGTACGTATGACGGGTCACGTTATACGTATTACCCCGGCTGGAGCCGGGCAGAAGGGGGCCGTCATGGCCGCGGGATACGCGGAGCTGCTCAGGACCCGGCACGCCGCGAGGCTGCTGGTGGGCACGCTCGTAGGCCGGCTGCCGAACGGCACCGGGCCGATCGCGATCGTGCTGTTCACCCGGGCCGAGGGCGGCAGCTACAGCCTGGCGGGCGCGCTGGCGGCCGTGTACGGGCTGGCCAACGCGGTGGGCCAGCCGCTGCTGGGGCGGGCCGTCGACCTGTTCGGGCAGCCGCGGGTGCAGCTGCCGGCCGCGGTGGTGTCCGCGCTGGGCATGGTGTGGCTGGCGGTGGCGGGTACCGGGGCGCCGGTGGCCGCTTACGGCGCCGTGGTGGTCGCGGGGCTCTTCACGCCGCCGCTGGAGGGCGGGCTGCGGGCGCTGTGGCCGGGTGTGCTCGGCGGCAAGGAGGAGCGGGTGCACGCCGCGTACGCGATGGACGCGGTGGCCCAAGAGGTCATGTTCACGGTCGGTCCGCTGCTGGTGACGCTGTGCGTGGCGCTGTGGGACCCGGCGGTCGCGCTGCTGGTGATCAATGCGATCGGTGTGCTCGGCGCGCTGTCCGTCGTGGTGTCGGAGCCTTCGCGTACGTGGCGTTCGGCGCCGCGCGAGGCGCACTGGCTGGGCGCGCTGCGCTCGCCGGGGCTGCTGGCGCTGCTGGGTTCGTTCTTCTTCGTGGGCACGGCGCTGGGTTCGATCACGGTGGCGGGCGTGGCGTACGCCGACGACCACGGGAACCGGGCGGTGTACGGCTGGCTGATGGCGGCGCTGGGTCTGGGCGCGCTGGTCGGCGGGGTGGCGTACGGCGCCCGGCAGTGGGCGGGCGCGCCGGAGCGGCGGCTGCGGCTGCTGGTGGCGTTGCTGGCGGTCTGCTACCTGCCGCTGATGCTGGTCCCGGGCCCGTTGCCGATGGCGGCGCTGGCGGGGCTGGCGGGTGTGTTCCTGGCGCCCGCGCTGGCTTGTGCGTTCATCGTCGTGGACCGGCACGCTCCGGCGGGGACGGTGACGGAGGCGTTCTCGTGGCTGGTGACGTTCTTCGGGGTGGGTGCGGCGATCGGTACGGCCGCGGCCGGCCCGGCGGTGGAACTGGGCGGTACGGCGAGCGGGTTCGGCGTGGCGAGCGTCGCCGGTGCGGCGGCGCTGCTGGTGCTGACGGCCACTCAGCGGATCCTGGCCGCTCCCGGCCGGACCCGGACGGTGGCGGGTTCGCCGTCGGGGTCCGCCGAGGGCGCCGACGGAGCCGCAGGCGGGGGTCCGTCGGGCGGTCCGGCGGAGCGGCTCGCAGGGAACTGATCGAAACGGCGTTCACGAACCCGGTTTCAGAACAGTGCGGAAGGCGTAATGTTCAGTCATGGACCGCCGCATTTTCGGGCTGGAGAACGAGTACGGCGTCACGTGCACGTTCAGGGGACAGCGCCGACTGTCTCCTGACGAAGTGGCGCGCTACCTCTTCCGCCGTGTTGTGTCATGGGGCCGCAGCAGCAATGTCTTCCTGCGGAACGGCGCCCGCCTGTACCTCGACGTGGGTTCGCATCCGGAATATGCAACTCCCGAATGCGACAACGTGACGGAACTCGTCACGCACGACAAGGCGGGCGAGCGCATTCTCGAAGGTCTGCTCGTCGATGCCGAACGCCGCCTGCACGAGGAGGGAATCGCGGGCGACGTCTATCTCTTCAAGAACAACACCGACTCGGCGGGCAACTCGTACGGCTGCCACGAGAACTATCTGGTGGCCCGGCACGGGGAATTCTCCCGCCTGGCGGACATCCTCATTCCGTTCCTCGTCACGCGCCAGCTGATCTGCGGCGCGGGCAAGGTGCTGCAGACCCCCCGGGGCGCGGTCTACTGCGTGAGCCAGCGGGCCGAGCACATCTGGGAGGGCGTCAGCTCCGCGACGACCCGGTCCCGGCCGATCATCAACACCCGGGACGAGCCGCACGCGGACGCCGAGCGCTACCGCCGCCTGCACGTGATCGTCGGGGACTCGAACATGTCCGAGACGACCATGCTGCTCAAGGTCGGGGCCACCGACCTGGTGCTGCGCATGATCGAGGCGGGCACGGTGATGCGGGACCTGACCCTGGAGAACCCGATCCGGGCGATCCGCGAGGTCAGCCACGACATCACGGGCCAGCGCAAGGTGCGCCTGGCGAGCGGTCGCGAGGCCTCGGCGCTGGAGATCCAGCGCGAGTACTACGACAAGGCCGTGGACTTCGCCGAGCGCCGGGGGATCCGTACCGGCACGGTGGACCAGGTGCTGGAGCTGTGGGGCCGCACCCTCGACGCGATCGACGCGGAGGACCTGGACCGGATCGGGACCGAGATCGACTGGGTCATGAAGTACCAGCTGATCGAGCGGTACCGGGCCAAGCACGGCATGACCATGTCGAACCCGCGCGTGGCCCAGATAGACCTCGCGTACCACGACATCCACCGCCGGCGCGGGCTGTACTACCTGCTGGAGCGCAAGGGGCAGGCGGCGCGGATCTGCAACGACCTCAAGATCTTCGAGGGCAAGTCGGTGCCCCCGCAGACCACGCGGGCGCGGCTGCGCGGGGATTTCATCCGCCGGGCGCAGGAGCAGCGGCGGGACTTCACGGTCGACTGGGTGCATCTCAAGCTGAACGACCAGGCGCAGCGGACCGTGCTGTGCAAGGACCCGTTCCGGTCGGTGGACGACCGGGTGGAGAAGCTGATCGCCGGGATGTGAGATCGCGCTGATCTCGCGCAGGGCCCCGTACGGATCTCGTACGGGGCCCTGCGCACGCCTTAGAGTGGCGTCGACCGCACCGCCGTCTGAGATCTGAGGAACACGTGCGCCGACTTGCCGGCCTGCTTGTCGTACCCCTTCTGCTGCTGTCGACAGCAGCCTGTGGCGACAGCGGCTCCGACTCCGCCGAGATGAAGAACGGGGCGCCCGCGATCACGAAGGGTGCCAAGTTCGGTGAGACCCCTACCCTGTCGAAGGGCAAGGGCGACCCGCCGAAGGAGCTGAAGGTGGTGACCGTCAGCGAGGGCAACGGCCCGGCGCTGAAGAAGGGCGATGTCGCCCAGGTCAACTACTACGGCCAGGTGTGGGACGGCAAGGAGCCGTTCGACCAGAGCTTCGGCAAGGGCAAGCCGTTCGAGGTGACCGTCGGTGCCGGAATGGTCATCAAGGGCTGGGACCAGGGTCTTGAGGGCAAGAAGGTCGGCAGCCGTCTGGAGCTGGTGATCCCGCCGGACCTGGGTTACGGCGACAAGGGTTCCGGCGACAAGATCAAGCCGAACGCCACGCTGGTCTTCGTCGTGGACATCGTCAAGGGCACCTCCGTCCCGGCCTCGGCCACGGGCAAGGAGGTCGCGCAGGACAACAAGGACCTGCCGAAGATCGGTACGAACACGGACGGCAAGGAAGTCTCCGTGACCGTTCCGAAGGACACCGCGCCGCCGGCGAAGCTGGTCTCGAACTACGTGCTGGAGGGCGACGGCGCGGCCGTCAAGGACACCGACAGCGTCGTGGTCAAGTTCAACGGCAAGACGTGGAAGGACGACAAGACCTTCGAAAGCACGTACGCCACGGACCAGACGGTGACCTGGCCGATGGACCAGCTCTCGGTCAAGGGTCTCAAGGAAGGTCTGACCGGCAAGAAGGTCGGCAGCCGCATCCTGCTGGTCATCCCGCCGGACCAGGGCTTCGGCGACAAGGAGACGGGCACCATCCCGGCCAACTCGACGCTGGTCTTCAGCCTCGACATCCTCGCCGTGATGTAAGACTGTCCGAGTTGACCTGATTCAGTTTTGAGGAGCAGTTCCGTGAGCAACCAGCTCGAGAAGCCCGAGATCGACTTCCCCGACTTCCCGGTCCCGGCCGACCTCGTCATCGAGGACATCTGGGAGGGCGACGGCGCCGAGGCCACGGCCGGCAACAAGGTCTCCGTCCACTACGTGGGCGTGGCCTATTCGACCGGCGAGGAGTTCGACGCCTCCTGGAACCGCGGCGCCCCGCTGCAGTTCATCCTGGGCATCGGCCAGGTCATCAAGGGCTGGGACCAGGGTGTCCAGGGCATGAAGGTCGGCGGCCGGCGCAAGCTCGTCATCCCCGCCCACCTCGCATACGGCGACCAGGGTGCCGGCGGCGCCATCAAGCCGGGCGAGACGCTGATCTTCGTCTGCGACCTGATGGGCGTCTGATTCGACGACCGCTGATCGGTAAAGGGGCCCCCGCCTGTCAGGCGGGGGCCCTCGCTTTTGCGGGGGCGCGCCGGGGCGGTACGGTCAACGGTCACGGACGTGTCGTGCGTGCCGTGGGTGCAACGTGTGGGCGGAGAAGGGCGGAAGGGCGTCGATGGCGATTGCCAAGGCCGAGCGGCTGATGAATCTGGCGCTGTGTCTGCTGGGGACCCGTCGGCCGCTGAGCAAGCGGGAGCTGCGCGGTTCCATCGAGGCGTACATGGAAGCCGGCAACGACGAGTCGTTCAACCGCATGTTCGAGCGGGACAAGGACGATCTGCGTGAACTCGGCCTGGTCATCGAGACGGTGGAGAACCTGGAGGGCGAGACCGGCTACCTCGCGCGCCGCGACAGCAACCGGCTGCCGCCCGTCTCCCTCGACGCCGAGGAGGCCGCCGCCCTGGGGCTCGCGGCCAAGGTCTGGCAGCAGGCCCGCCTCGCCGGAGCCGCCAGCGGCGCCCTGCAGAAGCTGCGCGCGGGCGGGATGCCGGAGGCGGGGGATCCGTACGAGGGCCAGCACAGCGCCATCGAGCCGCGCATCCCGGTCCACGAGGCGGCCTTCGAACCGCTGATGCTGGCCTGCCGCGACCGCCGGCCGGTGGTCTTCGACTACCGCAAGTCCACCGCCGCGCGCCCCGAGACCCGGCAGGTGGAGCCGTGGGCGCTGGAGTGCTGGCGCGGCCACTGGTACCTGGCCGGCTACGACCGCGACCGCGGGGCGGAGCGGGTGTTCAGGCTCTCCCGGATCACCGGCAAGGTCCGCTCCCGGGCGGCCAGGTACACCGCCGAGGTCCCGGACGTGGTCACCGTACGGGAGACCGTGGCGAGCTGGGCCGGGGAGAGCGCGGACCGCTCCGCGCTGATCCGGCTGCGGTCCGGGGCCGGGTATCCGCTGCGGGCCAAGGCCACCGCCGTGCGCGAGGGCGGGGACGGCTGGGACGAGCTGGAGATCCCGTACGGGCACGGGCTCGACGCCTGGCTGGTCGAGTTCGGGCCGGACGTGGTGGTCATGGCCCCGGCCGACCTGCGGGCCGACGTCGTGGACCGGCTGCGCGCCGTGGCCGCGGGCTGAGGCCGCCGGCGGACCGGACGGCCCGAGCCGCCCCGGCCGCCGCCCGATCCGCCGCACCGATCGCACCACCGCACCGTTCGCACGACGTGCCCTGAGGGGGAGACGTACCAGCATGGCTGCCAACGCCATCGACCAGACCCGCCGGATGCTGTCCTTGGTGACGTACCTGCGCGAGCGCCCCGGGGCGCACGTCGCCGACGTCGCCCGCGCCTTCGGGATCACCGAGGACGAGCTGATCTCGGACCTCGACGTGCTGCCCATGTGCGGGACCAGCTTCCGCGGCGGGGACCTGCTCGACATCGACACCGACGGGGAGCGCATCTGGTGGCGCAACCCCGACGCCTCGGGGGAGTCCACCGCGGAGCCGCTGCGCCTGGCCGCCGACGAGGCGACCGCGCTGCTGGTCGCCGCCCGCGCCGTGGCCACGCTGCCCGGGCTGCGCGAGAGCGACCGGGACGCGCTGCTGCGCGCCACCGCGAAGCTGGAGGCGGCCGCCGGCGAGGCGGCCGGGGCCAGCTCCCGGCTGTCGGTGACCTTCGAGGCGGAGGGCGGGGTCTTCGCGGACGTCGACCGGGCCATCGCGGAGCGCCGGCGGCTGTGGCTGCGCTACTACTCGCCGGCCCGGGACGAGCTGACCGAGCGCAAGGTCGACCCGATCCGGCTCTTCGCGGTGGGCCACACGTACATGGAGGGCTGGTGCCACCTCTCCGAGGCCCGGCGCACCTTCCGCCTCGACCGGGTCGCCGAGATCCGGCTGCTGGACGAGCGGGCCGAGCCGCCCGCCATCGAGCCGCGCGACCTGTCCGAGGGGCTCGTGCAGCCGGCCGCCGAGGACCCGGAGGTCGTGGTCGAGGTCGGGCCGGGCGGCCGCTGGGTCGCCGAGTACTACCCGCACGACAGCGCCGAGGAGCTGTCCGACGGCGGCCTGCGGATCACGCTGCGCAGCCCGGACCCGGCCTCGCTGCGCCGGCTGGCGCTGCGGCTGGGCCGCGAGGGCCGGATCGTGGCACCCGTGGAGCTGGCCGACAGCGCGCGGCAGGCGGCCCGGGAGGCGCTCGCCGGGTACGGGGAACAGGACTGAGCAGGGCGGGACACGTACACCGCAGAGGGCAGGGCAAGGGGAAGCGGCGGGCCGTGCGGTACGGGCCGTGCCGTACGGGAGCTGCGCCGTCCGCGAGCGGGCGGTCTGAGGGGAGCGCCGAGCGATGTCGCCAATGTCCGGGCCACGGGGTGTGCAGGCCGCCGCAGGGCCGCCGGTCTCCTTCAAAGCGGCCTGTTCCGACTGCTGGGCCCGCTTCGAGCTGGACGCGGGGGCGCTGCGACTGGTGATCGGCGGGAGCCGGCGCACCACGTTCTACTCGTTCACCTGTCCCGCGTGCGGGGCCTCCGTACGCAAGCCGGCCGGTGAGCGCATCGTGGAACTGCTGACCGGTGGCGGCGTGAGCACCCTGCGCAGCGTCTGAGGCGGCCGGTGGCCTAGGCTCGACCCATGCTGTGGCCGATGCTCGCAATCGCCCTGGGTTTCCTCGGGCTCGCCGTCCTCGCCGTCCTCGCGGTGCGCGTCTTCGTGGAGGTGCGGCGGCTGTCCGGCCAGGTCGAGCTGGCCAGCCGGCGGATCGCGGACGCCTCCGGGGACCTGGAGCGCGCGGCGGGCGATCTGGCGCGTGCGGGTGGCTCCGCCCGGCCGTAAACCGGTACAAAGCGCAGGATCGTGACGCGCAGGTCTCTGGAAAGTGCGGGTCGGGACCCGTACCGTCGGTCCCAGCCGCACGCAAGGCGGGATACCCCGGGGGATTGCCGGGCGTTAACCCCCGGGGGTTACGATCCTTGCCTGAGCGGTCACGGATCAAGGTCCGGGGCCGCGGACACCACAACCAGCCGTTCCGGTGAGAAGGAAGTCAGACATGATCGGCAATCTGAAGCCTCTTGAGATCCTCCTGATCATCGCCGTGGTCTTCCTGCTGTTCGGTGCCAAGAAGCTCCCCGACATGGCGCGCTCCCTCGGCAAGTCGGCCCGCATCCTCAAGAGCGAGGCCAAGGCCATGAAGGCGGAGAGCGCCGCGGAGGACAACGCCACCGCCGCGACCGTCGCCGACCAGGCCCCGCAGCAGGCCGCCGCCCCGCGCACCATCAAGGCCGCTCCCGGCGACGTGACCAGCTCGCGTCCGGTCAACGAGCCGAACCACACCACCCAGGGCTGATCGCCCGGCCGCCGGGCTGCCGGTCCGCGGCCGCGATCATGCCGGTCATCTGCAACGAGACAAGGGACGTGGGTTGCTCAAGTCTGCCCGCAAGCAGGAGAAGCAAGACAAGCAGGAGAAGGACGCCGAAGGGCGGATGCCTCTTGTCGAGCACCTGCGTGAGCTGAGAAACCGCCTGCTGAAGTCGGTCCTGGCGATCCTCGTGATCACTGTGGTGGCGGCCTTCTACTACAAGAACCTCATCGACTTCATGCTGAAGCCGATGCTGGACTCCGTCGGCTGCACGAACGGCGTGGTCTCACAGCGCAACGGCCGGCCCTGCGCCGACATGACCGTGAACGGCCTCATCGCCCCGTTCTCGATCGCCCTCAAGGTCTCGCTCACCGCCGGTGTGGTGCTCTCGGCGCCGGTGTGGCTCTACCAGCTCTGGGCCTTCGTCGCCCCCGGCCTGCACAACCACGAGAAGCGCTACGCGACGGGCTTCGTCGCCGTCGGCGCTCCGCTGTTCGGCGCCGGTGCGGTGCTCGCGTACAAGCTCCTGCCGAAGACCGCGCAGATCCTCCTCGAATTCACCCCCGAGAACGCGCGCAACCTGCTCCCGGTCGACGACTACCTCGACCTGGTCACGCGCATGGTCGTCGTCTTCGGCCTCGCGTTCGAGCTGCCGCTGCTGCTGATCCTCCTGAACTTCACCGGGGTCCTCACCGCGAAGCGGCTGGCGAGCTGGTGGCGGGCCATGGTGCTGGGCATCACGATCTTCGCCGCGTTCGCCACGCCCACCGGTGACCCGCTGACCATGATGTCGCTGGCCGCGCCGATCATCGCCCTCTACTTCATCGCCCTCGGGATCTGCCTGGTCAACGACCGCAGGCGGCGTCGCGGCAACCCCGACGCGCTGCTCGACGACGACGAGGCGTCCGAGCTGGACCTGACGCCCGCGCCGATCGGTGAGATGGAGCCCGTCCAGGCCCCGGCCGCCCTGCCCGAGCAGGCCGACGGCGGCCGCAGGCAGATCAACGGTTACGACGACGCGACCTGACAGGTACATTCCGGGGGTGAGCGCTGAGATCACCCTCCTCGTCAATCCCACCGCGGGACGCGGCCGGGGCGCGCACGCCGCGCAGCCGGCCGCTTCCGCGCTCCGGGCCGCCGGGTTCTCCGTACGGACGGTCCTCGGCGCCGACGCCGAGGACGCGCTGGCCCGGCTGCGCACCGCCGTCCGGGAGGGCACGGGAGCGGTGATCGCCGTGGGCGGCGACGGCGTGGTCTCGCTGGCCCTGCAGGCGCTGGCCGGGACGCTGGTACCGCTCGGGGTGGTCGCCGTGGGGACCGGGAACGACTTCGCGCGGGCCATGGGGCTGCCCGTACGGGAGCCCGCGCAGGCGGGGCGGCTGGCCGCCGAGGCGCTCAAGGAGGGCCGGATCCGCGAGATCGACCTCGGGCGGGTGGCGGGGACCCCGGACCAGCGGGAGACCTGGTACGGGACCGTGCTGTGCTCCGGCTTCGATTCGCGGGTCAACGACCGCGGCAACCGGATGCGGCTCCCGGCCGGCCGGTTCAAGTACGACCTGGCGATCCTCGCCGAGCTGGCCGCCTTCCGGCCGTTCCCGTACCGGATCACCCTCGACGACGGCCCGGTGATCGAGACCGAGGCCACGCTGGTGGCCGTCGGCAACGGGACCTCGTACGGCGGCGGCATGCGCATCTGCGCGGACGCCGTCCCGGACGACGGGCTCTTCGACGTCGTGGTCGTGGGCGACTGCAGCCGGGCCACCCTGCTCACGGTCTTTCCGCAGGTCTACAAGGGGACGCACCTCGGTCACCCGAAGGTGACCGTCCACCGGGCCGCGAAGATCACGCTGGAGGCCGCCGGGATCACCGCCTACGCGGACGGCGAGCCGCTGGGGGCGCTGCCGGTGACCGCCGACTGCGTGCCGGGGGCCCTGCGGCTGCTGTCGTAACGCCGTCCCGGCGGCGGCCCGGCGGTCCGTATAAATGATCGCGACTGTTGTCAGGGGCGGCGGGTAGGCTCGACAGCAAGATGACCGAAGAACTCTCACCCGCCGAGCGGTACGCCGCTGCCCGGATCCGCGCCGCCGAAGAGGCCTCTGCCCTGGCCCCCTTCCGCGAGATGTACGAATTCGACCTGGACGCGTACCAGGTCGACGCCTGCAAGGCACTGGAGGCCGGCAAGGGCGTCCTCGTGGCCGCCCCGACCGGCTCGGGCAAGACGATCGTCGGCGAGTTCGCCGTGCACCTCGCCCTCGGCCAGGGCCGCAAGTGCTTCTACACGACGCCCATCAAGGCCCTGTCGAACCAGAAGTACGCCGACCTCGTCAAGCGCTACGGCGCCGACAAGGTGGGCCTGCTGACCGGTGACAACAGCGTCAACTCCGAGGCGCCCGTGGTCGTGATGACCACCGAGGTGCTCCGCAACATGCTGTACGCGGGCTCGCAGTCGCTGCGCGGCCTCGGCTACGTCGTGATGGACGAGGTGCACTACCTCTCCGACCGGTTCCGCGGAGCCGTCTGGGAGGAAGTGATCATCCACCTCCCCGAGTCGGTCACGCTGGTGTCCCTGTCGGCCACGGTGTCCAACGCCGAGGAGTTCGGCGACTGGCTCGACACCGTGCGCGGCGACACCGAGGTGATCGTCTCCGAGGAGCGGCCCGTCCCGCTGTGGCAGCACGTCATGGCCGGCCGCCGGATCTACGACCTCTTCGAGGAGGAGTCCGACCACGGAGGCCGCGGCTCCGCGCGCCGCGAGGTCAACCCCGATCTGCTGCGCATGGCGCGCGAGGAGAACACCCGCACGTACAGCCCGAAGGACCGGCGGCGCGGCAAGATGGTCCGCGAGGCCGACCGCGAGCGCGAGCGGCGCTCCCGCGGCCGGATCTGGACCCCGAGCCGCCCCGAGGTCATCGCCCGCCTCGACGGCGACGGGCTGCTGCCCGCCATCAACTTCATCTTCAGCCGGGCCGGCTGCGAGGCCGCCGTCCAGCAGTGCCTGTTCGCGGGCCTGCGGCTCAACGACGACACGGCCCGCCTCAAGGTCCGCGAGATCGTCGAGGAGCGGACCGCCTCCATCCCCACCGAGGACCTGCACGTCCTGGGGTACTACGAGTGGCTCGAAGGCCTGGAACGGGGCATCGCCGCGCACCACGCCGGCATGCTGCCCACCTTCAAGGAGGTCGTGGAGGAGCTGTTCGTCCGCGGCCTGGTCAAGGCCGTCTTCGCCACCGAGACCCTGGCGCTGGGCATCAACATGCCCGCGCGCACGGTGATCCTGGAGAAGCTGGTCAAGTGGAACGGCGAGCAGCACGCCGACATCACCCCCGGCGAGTACACGCAGCTCACCGGCCGGGCCGGGCGGCGCGGCATCGACGTCGAGGGCCACGCCGTGGTGCTGTGGCAGCGGGGCATGGACCCGGCGGGGCTCGCCGGGCTCGCCGGCACCCGTACGTATCCGCTGCGCTCCAGCTTCAAGCCGTCGTACAACATGGCCGTGAACCTGGTCCAGCAGTTCGGGCGGCACCGCTCGCGCGAGCTGCTGGAGACCTCGTTCGCGCAGTTCCAGGCCGACCGCTCGGTCGTCGGGATCTCCCGGCAGGTGCAGCGCAACGAGGAGGGCCTGGAGGGCTACCGGGAGGGCATGACCTGCCACCTCGGGAACTTCGAGGAGTACGCGCAGCTGCGCCGCGACCTCAAGGACCGCGAGACGGACCTGGCCAAGCAGGGCGCGACCCAGCGGCGGGTGCAGGCGGCCAGTTCGCTGGAGAAGCTCAAGCCGGGCGACATCATCCACGTGCCGACCGGCAAGTTCGCCGGGCTCGCGCTGGTCCTGGACCCGGGCGTGCCGGCCGGGCGGGTCAACGGGCACCGGGGGTACGAGTACGCCGAGGGCCCGCGGCCGCTGGTGCTGACGGCGGAGCGGCAGGTCAAGCGGCTCGCAGCGATCGACTTCCCGGTCCCGGTCGAGGCCATCGAGCGGATGCGGATCCCCAAGACGTTCAACGCGCGCTCGCCGCAGTCCCGTCGGGACCTGGCGTCCCAACTGCGGGCCAAGGCCGGGCACATCGCGCCGGAGCGGCGCGGGCACGGCCGGGCCGCGGCGGCCGACGACCGCGAGATCGCGCGGCTGCGCGCCGAGCTGCGGGCGCACCCCTGCCACGGCTGCGACGAGCGCGAGGACCACGCCCGCTGGGCCGAGCGCTACCACCGCCTCAAGCGGGACACCCAGCAGCTGGAGCGGCGCATCGAGGGCCGGACGAACACGATCGCCCGCACCTTCGACCGGATCCACGCGCTGCTCACCGAGCTGGACTACCTGCGCGAGGACGAGGTCACCGTGAACGGCAAGCGGCTCGCCCGGCTGTACGGGGAGCTCGACCTGCTGGCGTCGGAGTGCCTGCGCGAGGGCGTCTGGGAGGGGCTGTCCCCGGCGGAACTGGCCGCCTGCGTCTCGGCGTTGGTGTTCGAGGCGCGGCAGTCCGACGACGCGGTGGCGCCGAAGGTGCCGGGCGGTGCGGCGAAGGCGGCGCTGGGCGAGATGGTCCGGATCTGGGGCCGGCTCGACGCGCTGGAGGAGGAGCACCGCATCAACCAGGCGGAGGGCGTGGGCCAGCGCGAGCCGGACCTGGGCTTCGCGTGGGCGGCCTACCAGTGGGCCTCCGACAAGGGCCTGGACGAGGTGCTGCGGGAGGCGGAGATGCCGGCCGGCGACTTCGTGCGCTGGTGCAAGCAGGTCATCGACGTGCTGGGGCAGATCGCGGCGGCGGCTCCCTCGGCGTCCGGTGACAGCGGGAGCACGGTGGCCCGCAACGCCCGCAAGGCCGTCGACGCGCTGCTGCGCGGGGTGGTGGCCTACAGCTCGGTCGGCTAGCCGGCTTCACCGGCTAGTCGCTTTCGGGGCCCTCGGGACCTCGCCAGCCGGCGAGGTCCTGCCAGGCCCGAAGGCTCAGGCCGCTCTCGAAGCGGCGCGGGATGCCGGTGACCGGGTCGGTGAAGGACACCGTACGGGCCAGGAGCTGGAGCGGCCTGCGGTAGTCGTCCGGGGCCGGGTCGGTGACCTCCGGGTACACCGGGTCGCCGAGGATCGGCAGGCCGAGACCGTTCATGTGCACCCGCAGCTGGTGGGTGCGCCCGGTGTGCGGGGTCAGCCGGTAGCGGCCCAGCTCCCCCTTGGTGGCGAGGAGTTCGACCAGGGTTTCGGCGTTCGGCTCCGCGCCCGGGATCTCGGCCGCCGCCATGATCCCGCGGGTCTTCTCGATGTGGCTGCGGACCGTGCGCGGGAGGGTGAGCGCCGGGTCGTGGCCGGCGAGGGCCTCGTACTGTTTGACGACCCGCCGCTCCTGGAACAGCAGCTGGTACGCGCCGCGGTCCTCGGGGCGGATGCTGAACATCACCAGTCCGGCGGTCAGCCGGTCCAGCCGGTGCGCCGGGCTGAGCTCGGGCAGGTCGAGCTCGGTGCGCAGCCGGGCCAGGGCGGTCTGCGTGATGTGGCTGCCGCGCGGGGTGGTGGCCAGGAAGTGCGGCTTGTCCACGACCAGCAGGTGCGCGTCCCGGTGGACGACGCGGATCGGGAACGGCACCACGGGCTCCGGCTCCATGTCCCGGTGGAACCACAGGTAGGCGCCCGGCTCGTACGGGTCCTGCGGACTCAGGACCCGCCCGCCGGGGCCGAACACCCGCCCGGCGCGCAGCAGGTGCGCGATGGACTCGGCGCCGCGGGTGCCGGCGTACCGCTCGGCGAGGTAGCCGCCGAGGTCGGGCCAGCGCCCGGCGGGGTCGGCGGGCAGCCGCAGCCGGACCGGGTCGATGCCGGCGACCTGGGGGAGGGGCGAGGGGGGTGCCTGGGCTCTGCGTCTCATCGGGTCCAGGCTATGCGGCTACTGCTTGGTGAAGGTGCCCAGGTGGGTGGCGTCCAGGTACTCGATGCGGACCGTGCCGTCCTTGAAGGTCACCCCGGTGCGGCCGACGGCGTTCTCGCCGGCGGTCACGTAGCTGAAGGTGTCCCCGTCGTAGTGGGTGAGCGGGAAGCGCATCGGCTTCGGGCCGAGGGAGAGGGTGAGACCGCCGTCGCCGCTGGCGTTCGCCGTCACGGTCAGCTTCCCGTAGTAGGGGCTGACGTAGGTCCCGGTGTACGCGCTGTCGGCGCGGGCCGGCTTCGCGCCCGCGGGCGGGTGCGCGTAGTCGGTGGTGGAGCGGCCGGTGTCGTCGGCCTGGGCGTACAGCCGGGCGAAGAGGGGGAGCCACTCGGTGGTCGGCCCGCCGTGCTCGGCGGTGTCGAAGAAGTCCTCGGCTATGGCGTCGGCGACGCCGACCGGGGCGCCGTTGGTCAGGACGACGATGCCGAGCCGCTCCAGGGGCAGCATCGTGACGTTGGTGTTGGCGCCGAGGTCGAAGGCCCCGGAGTGGCTGAGGCGCAGCCGGCCCGCGTCGTCGTAGGACACGTTCCAGCCGAGCCCGTAGAAGCCGGTGTGGTCCAGCGGCGGGGTCGGCGCCTGCGACAGGATCTGCGGCAGGTGCGTGGTCGCGAGGGTGCCGGCGGGGACGATCCGCTTCCCGTCGAGGGTGCCGCCGGCCAGCTGGAGCCGCAGCCAGCGGGCCATGTCGGTGGCGGTGGAGCTCACGCCGCCGGCCGGGGCCTGGGCGTCCGGGTCGCGTACGAAGCGGGGCGACCAGGTGCCGTCAGGGTTCTTGACGTGGGTGGCTGCGTGGTCGGGGGCGTTGACGAAGGCGGAGAACTCGGTACTGGTGTGCGTCATGCCGGCGGGCTTGAAGAGGGTGTCCTCGGCGAGCTTCTGCCAGCTCGTGCCGTGCTGCCGGGCGACGGCCTCGGCGGCCGCGGTGAGGCCGAAGTTGGTGTAGGCGTAGCTCGCGCGGAAGGGGGAGAGGGGCTCCATGCGGAGGTGGTCGAGGATGTACGCCTGGTCGTAGCCGAGGTCTTCGAGGAGGTCCCCGGCGTGGTCGGGGAGGCCGCTGCGGTGCGAGAAGAGGTCGGCGGTGGTGACGTGATCGGTGACCCAGGGGTCCTTCAGCGCGAAGCCGGGGAGTTCGCTGCGGCGGTCCCAGTCGGCGGGGTTCTTGAGGGTGCCGGCCACCACCGTGGAGGAGATCGGCTTCGACAGGGAGGCGATCTGGAAGACGGTGTCGGGGCCGATCCTGCCGTCCTGGTCGGTGCGCCGGACGCCGAAGCCCTTGAGGTAGACGACCTTGTCGTCGTGGACGACGGCGACGGCGGCTCCGGGGACTTTGGTGGTGCGCAGGGCGTCGGTGACGAATCCGGTGAGGCGCGCGAGCGCGGCGTCCACTTCCGCGTCAGTGATCTGGGGCTTGGGCGCGGGCGGCGGGCTCGGCGCCGCGTGCGCGCCGGCCACCGCCGTTGCCGCGAGGACAGCGGCGGCTCCGGCTGCACCGAACATGCGGAGCGTACGCATGCCGACATTGTCACGCCGAACGGGTGACCCTGCCGCTCGGAGCGGCGGGAGGGCATCCCCCGGCGGGTCGGGAACTGCGGTCAGGCCGCGGATTCCTGTTCGGCCATGACCCGGGCGTTCCAGTCGCGCTTGATCGCCCGCCAGCCCTCGTCCGTCTCGCCGAGGCGCCAGTAGCCGGAGATCGACAGGCGCCCCTTGGGGACGCCTCGCTCCAGGCGCAGGTGGCGGCGGAGGTCCTTCACGAAGCCGGCCTCGCCGTGGACGAAGGCGTGCACGTCGCGGGAGGGGAACTCCAGGGCCCTGACCGCCTCGACGAGCATCTCGCCGACCGGGCGGGAGCCGCGGTGCAGCCAGACCGGGACGATGCCGTCCGGGGTGGCGATCTTCTGCTCGTCGTCCGGGCCCTCGACCTCCACGAGCGCGCGCACCCGCGCGCCCACCGGCATGCGCTCCATCGCGGCGGCGATCGCCGGCAGCGCGCTCTCGTCGCCCACCAGCAGGTGCCAGTCGGCCGCCGGGTCCGGCGCGTACGCGCCGCCGGGGCCGAGGAAGCGGACGAGTTCACCCGGCTGGACGCGGGCCGCCCAGGGGCCGGCCAGCCCCTCGTCGCCGTGGACGACGAAGTCGAGCGTCAGCTCCAGGTGCACCGGGTCCCAGGCGCGGACCGTGTACGCCCGCTGGCGCGGCCAGGCCTCCCGCGCGTGATCGGCGCGGATCCGGTCCAGGTCCCACGGCGAGGGGTAGGTGACGCCTTCGGGGGCGAACAGGAGCTTGATGTAATGGTCCGCGAACTCGCCCGCACTGAATCGGACCAGTCCGGCACCGCCCAGCACCACGCGCACCATGTGCGGCGTGAGCCGCTCTGTGCGCACGACCACTGCGGTGCCGATCTTGCGGGCGCGTCCTTCTGCCACGGCGTCTCCCCTTGCTCCCCTGAAACTTAGGATTACCTAAGTTAGCACCTCAAGGGCGCAGCGCGCTGCTGAGGCGCGATACCGCTCCGCCCAAACCCCACCGGCGCGCCAGCGCGTCGACGAGTTCCGGCTGCGCGGGCACCGCGGGCAGCGCCGGGTCGAACTCCGGAAGGGGTACGTCCGAGGCCACCCGGACCACCTTCGGAGCCACCGCCAGATACGGCCGCGACTCATCCAGCCGCTTGCGCTGCGTGGGCGTCAGCTTGGACTTCGGGTCGTCGATCGCCGCGATGATCCCGGCCAGCGAGCCGTACGCGTCCAGCAGCTTCGCCGCCGTCTTCTCGCCGACCCCCGGGACCCCCGGCAGCCCGTCGCTCGGGTCACCGCGCAGCAGCGCCAGGTCCGCGTACCCCGCACCGTCCACCCCGTACTTCCCGCGCAGCCACGCCTCGTCCGTCACCTGGAGCGTGCCGACCCCCTTCAGGGGGTACAGCACGCGCCGCTGCCGGGCGTCGTCGACCAGCTGGTACAGGTCCCGGTCGCCGGTGACGATGTCCACCGGGCCCGTGGCGCGCGCCGTGAGCGTGCCGATCACGTCGTCGGCCTCGTACCCGGCGACCCCCACCCGGGCGATCCCGAACGCGTCCAGCGCCGCCTCGATGATCGGCACCTGCGGGGACAGCGTGTCGGGGGTCTCCTCCACGTCCGGACCGGTCTCGGTCTCCTCGGCGACCCGGTGCGCCTTGTACGAGGGGATCAGCTCCACCCGCCAGTGCGGCCGCCAGTCGGCGTCCATGCACGCCACCAGATCGTCGGGGCGGTGGTCCTGCACGAGGCGCCCGATGAAGTCGAGCAGCCCGCGCACCGCGTTGACGGGGGTGCCGTCCGGGGCCTTCACGGAGTCCGGCACGCCGAAGTACGCGCGGAAGTAGAGGGAGGCGGTGTCCAGCAGCATCAGGCGTCGAGTCGTCGTCACGGTGACGATGATGCCGCACCCCGCCCGCGGCCGACGGTTACGCCCAGGGGCACGGAAGGTGGCCGCAAGAGCGCTCGAAAACGGCACGGGAGTTTCACCCGGGGCGTACCCTGGTCGGCTCTTGCACGCGAAACCGGGGGCGGTTGCTGCGTAAGGTGCTTACAGCACACCGATGTGAGACGGACGCCGACGTACGCCGACGGACCAGACAAGGGGAGGGCAGCCCCGCCATGGACGACAGGGACGGCTCGGACGACAAGGAACGGGACAAGGACGCCAAGGAACCGCTCCGGGTGGGCGTGGCCGTGCGCAAGCGCCGCCGGGCACTGCACCTCACCCTCGCCGCCGTATCGGCGCGCAGCGGCCTGTCGGTGCCCTTCCTGAGCCAGATAGAGAACGAGCGGGCACGGCCCAGCATGCGGTCCCTGGAGAGGGTCGCGGACGCGCTGGAGACCACGGCCGTCGAGCTGCTGGCCGCCTCCGACACCGCGCGCACGGTCGATCTCGTACGGGCCGGGGACGACTCCGGGCTCACCCCGGTCCCGGGCGTGCGCCCCCTCGTACGCGGACACCACCAGCTGCACGCTCTGGAGTTCACCGGGGACCAGGACGCCGGGCGCGAGTACCAGCACCGCAACGACGAGCTGATGTACGTGGTCTCGGGCGCCTGCCAGGTGGAGGCCGAGGGACGGGCGTACCGGCTGGAGAGCGGGGACGCGCTGTTCCTGTCCGGCGGCGTACGGCACCGCTGGCGGGCCGTCTCCGAGGACACCAGGCTCCTGGTCGTGGCGGTGGGCGAGCACATCCACGCGACCTCCGAGCCGCCCTCGCCCGGGCAGTGAGCCGCAGCCGGACGCGGGTCGTCTCGCTCGTGCCCTCGCTGACCGAGGCGGTGGCGGTCAGCGCTCCCGGGCTGCTCGTCGGGGTGACCGACTGGTGCACGCATCCCGCGGACCTCGCCGAACGGGGCGCGGTGCGCATCGGGGGGACGAAGAACCCCGACGTGGAGCGGATCACGGCGCTGCGCCCGGACCTGGTGATCGCCAACGAGGAGGAGAACCGGGCCCCGGACCTGGCGGCGCTGCGCGCGGCCGGGGTGGAGGTGCTGGTCACCGAGGTACGGGAGCTGCCGCAGGCGCTGACCGAGCTGGACCGGGTGCTGGTGGGGGCCCTGGGGCTGTCGAGGCCGCAGTGGCTTGACGAGGCCGAGGCGGCCTGGGCGCGGGTGGCCCCGGCCGGCCCGCGGCGGGCGTTCGTACCGGTGTGGCGGCGGCCGTGGATGGTGCTCGGCCGGGACACCTTCGCGGGCGATCTGCTGGCGCGCCTGGGCGTGCACAACGTCTACGCCGGGCACGCCGAGCGGTATCCGCGGGTGCCGGTGGAGGAGCTGGCCGCCGCCGACTGCGATCTGGTGGTGCTCCCCGACGAGCCGTACCGCTTCACGCGCGAGGACGGCCCGGAAGCCTTCCCGGACCGCCCCTCCGCGCTGGTCAGCGGCCGCCACCTCACCTGGTACGGGCCCTCGCTGGCCGAGGCCCCGGCGGTACTGGCGGCGGCCCTGCGCGCGGCCCGCTAGCGGGGCAGCAGCGCGCCGGTGAGCAGGCCGCGCAGGGTGTGGGCGGCGGCGAGCAGCCAGGCGGTCAGCAGGGCCAGGAACAGGGCGGCGGCGAGCCAGGCGAACGCGGTCAGGCCGGTGTGGCGGGCCAGACCGGCGGCGCCCGTGACGCAGGTGCCGACGGGGAAGGTCAGCGCCCACCAGGTCATCGCGAACCCCATGCCGTTACGCGCGGCCCGGACCAGCATCGCGGCCGCGAGGGCCAGCCACAGCAGGGCGAAGCCCATCACGGGCACTCCGTAGACCACCGCGAAGGCGCCGAGCGCGCCGGCGTAGGAGGCGCCGATCGCCTCGGGGGCCACGTCGGCGAGCTGGTTGACCGCGGTGGTGGACTGGCCGAGGGGGCCCAGGACCAGGAACAGGGTCGGGGTCAGCAGCAGGGGCAGGGGACCGCCCACGATCAGCCGGCCGAAGATCAGGGGCAGCATCAGCAGGGTGGCCAGCAGGCTGATGCCGAACATGGCGTAGCAGGCCAGCAGCAGCGCCTCGCGGGGCTGTCCGGCGGGCAGGTGGGGTATCAGCAGGGGGCCCAGGGCGGCGGAGACCATCGGGGCGACCAGGGGCAGCAGCCATACGGGGGTGGCCTGCGCGGCCTCGACCTTGTGCCGGACCACCATCAGGTAAGGCACCGCCACGGCCATGAGCAGGCCGATCGCGGTACCGGCGGTGAAGAGCACGGTGTCGACGGCGACGGCGGCGGGCACGCCGATAAGGTCCTTGCCGACGATCAGGGTGCCGCCGCCGACGGCCAGCAGGGCCATCGCGAGACATCCGTAGAAGGGGGCCACGGCGGGGTCGAGGAGGTGGGCGCGGGCCTGGTCGCGGTGGTGGAGCCAGTGGCCGGCGCGGGCGGTGAGCAGGAGGGCGAGGGCCGCCGCGGACAGCGCCCAGACGATCTGGCAGGCCACGCGCTGACCGGGCACCTGGTACGGGAGGGTCGCGCCGGCGTTGGCGACGATCGCCGTGCCCATGACGGACGCGTACCAGTTGGGGCCGAGGTGACGGAGCGCCGGGAAGGCCTTGTGGGCTTCGGGGCTCCGGGAGGTGTGGGCGCGGGGTCGCACGAGGGTGGTGGCCATGGACCCAGCCTCCTGGCGGGGCTCTGTCGACGGCAGGGGCCATCTCTCTATAAGGCCATAAACTGACTTTATGGGTAACGAGGAGTGGGTTCCGCTGGCACACCGGGTACCGGACCTGGGGGCGCTGGAGCTGCTGCTCGCGGTCGCCCGGGTCGGCAGCCTGAGCGGCGCGGCCAGGCGCATGGGCATCACCCAGCCCGCCGCGAGCAGCCGGATCCGGGCGATGGAGACGCGGCTGGGCGTGGCGCTGGTGGACCGCTCGCCGCGGGGGTCGACCCTGACGGCGGAGGGGGCGCTGGTCACGGACTGGGCGCGGCGCGTGGTGGAGGCGGCGGAGGCGTTCGACGCCGGGGCGCAGGCGCTGCGCGGGCGGCGGGACTCGCGGCTGCGGGTGGCCGCCAGCATGACCATCGCGGAGTACCTGCTGCCGGGGTGGCTGATCGCGCTGCGCGGGCAGCGGCCGGGGACGGCGGTGTCGCTGCACGCGGGGAACTCCGCGGTGGTCGCGGAGCGGGTGCTGACCCATGAGGCGGACCTGGGGTTCGTGGAGGGGCTGTCGGTGCCGGAGGGGCTGGACTCGGCGGTGATCGCGCAGGACCGGCTGGTGGTGGCGGTGGCTCCGGGGCACGCGTGGGCGCGGCGCTCGCGGGGGGTGGCGGCGCAGGAGCTGGCGGCGACGCCGCTGATCCTGCGGGAGTGGGGCTCGGGGACCCGGCAGGTGCTGGACGCCGCGCTGGCGGAGAGCGGCGGGCTGGCGGAGCCGCTGCTGGAGCTGGCGTCGACGACGGCGGTGAAGGCGGCGGCGCTGAGCGGGGCCGGGCCGTGCGTGCTGTCGGAGCTGGCGCTGGGGGAGGAGCTGGCGGCCCGGCGGCTGGTCGAGGTCCCGGTGACGGGGGCGGCGCTGGGGCGGGCCCTGCGGGCGGTGTGGCCCGTGGGGGCCAGGCCGGCGGGCCCGGCCCGCGACCTGCTGTCGCTGACCCGGGCCCGCCCCTGACCTGCGGCCGGTGGCCCGGCCCCCGTTCCCGCTCCTCGGGTCCTGCTCCTCGGCCCGATCGGCCTGACGGTCGGGCCTGTCGGCCTCCGTCAGGCCGGGACCGCCGCGCTGAGGGAGGCCGCTTCGACCAGCGCGGACATCACGCGGGTGTCCTTGTCGCGTTCCGGGTGCCATTGGACGCCGAGGACCCAGTGCGCCGGGCCGGGGAGTTCGATGGCCTCCACCGTGCCGTCGACCGCGTGGGCCGAGGCGATCAGGCCCTCGCCCAGGCGGTCGACGGCCTGGTGGTGGTAGGTCGGCACCTCCGCCTCCTCCGGGACCAGCGCCGCGTACCGCGTCCCCTCGACCGGGCGGACCGGGTGCCAGGACATGACGCCCGGGGCGACGGCGTGGCCGTCGATGTGCTGGATCAGTGTGCCGCCCAGGGCCACGTTCAGCGCCTGCATGCCCCGGCAGATGCCCAGCACCGGCAGGCCCGCCGCCAAGGCCGCCTCGATCAGGGAGAGTTCCCACTCGTCCCGCTTCGTGGCGGGAGCGCCCGTACGCGGGTGCCGCTCGGCCCCGTAGCGGACCGGGTCCACGTCGGGGCCGCCCGCGACGACCAGGCCGTCCAGCCGGCTCAGCACCTCCGCCGCCGAACCGGGTTCGTCCGGCGGGAGCAGCACGGCCGCGCCGCCCGCCGCCTGGACGAGTTCGTAGTACCCGGTGGGTACGAGGGACGTGGGGACGTCCCACGCCCCGTAGCGGGTGGATTCCTCCACGTAGGTCGTGATGCCGATGAGCGGCCTGGGCACGGTTGCCACCTCCAGGGGTTGGGGAACAGCGGTCAGTCCCGGGTGAGTTCGGACTCGGCCTGCGCCAGCGCCGCGAACTCCTCCTCCGGTGCGGAGGCCACGAGGTGGTGCCGACTGTAGAACGCGAAATAGGCGAGGGCGACGGCGTACACACCGAGGGCGATGAACGCCGCGTCCTTGTCCACGAGGAAGGTGGCGACGAGCGCCGAGAGGGCGAGGACGAAGGCCACCGAGGAGGTGGCGATGCCGCCGGGCGTGCGGTACGGGCGCTCCAGGCCCGGCTCCCGCCTGCGGAGCACGATGTGGGAGAGGGCCATCAGCGCGTACGAGATGGTCGCGCCGAACACCGCGATGTTGAGCATGCGCGGGCCGTTGCCGGTGGCCGCGGCGAGTGCGAAACCGATCGCGCCGGGGATGAGCAGGCCGAGGTACGGGGCCTTGCGCTTCGAGGTGAGGGAGAGGAAACGCGGCAGGTAGCCGGCCCGGGAGAGGGCGAAGAGCTGGCGGGAGCCGGCGTAGATGAGGGAGAAGAAGGAGGCCACGAGGCCCGCGAGACCGGCGTAGTTGACGAAGGTCTTCAGCCAGGAGAGGCCGGGGTCCCCTTCGAGGGCGACGACCAGCGGGTTCCCTGCGTCCTTGATGGCGTCGGCGCCGCGGGCGCCGGTCGAGGCCAGGAAGGTGAGCAGGGCGAGCAGGACGAGGATGCCCATGGAGATCGACAGGGCCCGGGGCATGGAACGCACCGGGTCCTTGGCCTCCTCGGCGGCCAGCGGTACGCCCTCGACGCCCAGGAAGAACCACATTCCGAAGGGGAAGGCGGCCCAGATGCCGAGCACGCCCAGCGGCAGCCAGGAGCTCGATCCGGCGGCGCTGGTGTCCACGGCGATGTTGTCGAGGTTCGAGGGATCGAACTCGGTGAAGGCGCCGAGCGCGAAGACGATCAGCGCGAGCACGGCGACCGCGGTGACGACGAGGGAGAAGCGCAGGGCCTCGCCGACGCCCCACAGGTGGATGCCGATGAAGACGGCGAAGCAGGCGAGGTAGACCGGCCAGCCGGAGGTGAGGCCGAAGAGGTTCAGGGATTCGACGTAGTCGCCGATGAAGATGGCGATCGCGGCCGGGGCCAGGATGTACTCGATCAGGATCGCGGTGCCGGTGAGGAAGCCGCCCCAGGTGCCGAGCGCCCGGCGGGCGAAGCCGTAGCCGCCGCCGGCCGTCGGCAGGATCGCGGACAGTTCCGCGAGGGAGAAGACGAGACAGGCGTACATCGCGCCCATCAGGACGGTGGCGATGGCGAGCCCGCCGAAGCCGCCCTGGGCGAGGCCGACGTTCCAGCCGGAGAAGTCGCCGGAGACGACGTACGCGACGCCGAGGCCGGTCAGCAGCAGCCAGCCGGCGCTGCCGCGGCGCAGCGTGCGCCGCTCCAGGTAGCCGTCGGAGGTGTCGCCGCCCTCGGGGGACGTGGTGGGTTCGGGTACGGCTGCGAGCCGTGCCTCGGTGTCGTCGGCCATGTGCGCTCCTGCCTAGGGCAATGGTTGTGGGGCGTACCTTTGCCGTAGCGGAGTGGAGTGCGCAAGACCCCTGCGTTAAACAGGGGTTACGAAAACCTCTCGGGCCGCTCCCGCCGCGTCCGTTCTAGGCGAGGAATCCGCGCAGCAGGGCCGCCGTTCCGCAGCAGTGTTCGCGCATCACCTCGCGCGCCGCGTCCGGGTGGCGCTCCAGCACCGACTCCACGAGCGCGCTGTGCTGCTGCTGGGAGTGCTCCAGGTTCCGCACCAGCAGCGGGATGCAGTCCAGCAGGTCGTTCACCGTGGCCCGCACGGCGGCGTACTGGGCCGTGAGGGTGGCCGATCCGGCGAGCTCGCACAGGGTGAGGTGGAAGAGGGTGTCCTGGCGCCGGTAGTCGGCCAGTGGCGCGTCATGGGTGGCGGCCAGGGCGCCGAGCAGCCGCTCGGAGCCCTCCTCGGTGAGCCCCTGGGAGGCGCACAGTCCGGCCGCGCCCACCTCCAGGACCTCGCGGAACCGCAGGACGTCCTCGATGTCCACGCCCACCACGCGCCGGCGCAGCTCGTCCTCGGTGCCGCCGACCGGGGTGTCGGGGCGGGGGAGCACAAACGTTCCGCCGTACCGCCCGCGCCGGGCCTCCACCAGACCCTGGTCCTGGAGCACCTTCAGCACCTCGCGCAGGGTGACCCGGCTGATCCCCATCCGCTCCGCCAGCTCCCGTTCGGGCGGCAGCCGTTCGCCGCCCGGCACCAGACCCAGCCGGACCACCTGGAGGATCTGCTCCAGGGCCTCCTCGAAACCGTTGCCCGCCCGCACCTGGCGCAGTACCGGATTCAGCCGCGCGATCGCGCCGCCTTCGCTCGCCGTGTCGGTCATCTCGGCTCCTCCCCTTCCCAAGCAATGGTTCTATTCAATACCTTAGGGCTTCTCGGCTCACCGAAGGAGAGATTCCAGTGGTAGACCGCAAGCCGCCGCTCGCGCCCGAGGAGCTTCGCGCTCTCGTGGCGAGCGGCGAAATCGACACCGTGGTCCTGGCCTTCCCCGACATGCAGGGGCGGCTCCAGGGCAAGCGGTTCGCCGCACAGTTCTTCCTCGACGAGGTCCTCGCCCACGGCACCGAGGGCTGCAACTACCTCCTCGCCGTCGACACGGACATGAACACCGTCGACGGATACGAGATGTCCTCCTGGGACCGCGGCTACGGGGACTTCGCCATGCACCCCGACCTCGCGACCCTGCGCCGGATCCCCTGGAACCCGGGCAGCGCCTTCCTCCTCGCCGACCTCGCCTGGAACGACGGCTCGCCCGTGGTCGCCGCGCCCCGGCAGATCCTGCGCCGCCAGCTGGAGCGCCTCGCCGGGCTCGGGTACACGGCCATGGTCGGCACCGAGCTGGAGTTCATGGTCTTCCAGGACACGTACGAGCAGGCCTGGAACGCGGGCTACCGCGGGCTGACCCCGGCCAACCAGTACAACATCGACTACTCGGTCCTCGGGACCGGCCGCATCGAGCCCCTGCTGCGCCGGATCCGCAACGAGATGCAGGCCGCGGGCCTGATCGTCGAGTCCGCGAAGGGGGAGTGCAACCTCGGCCAGCACGAGATCGCCTTCCGCTACGACGAGGCGCTGACCACCTGCGACCAGCACGCCGTCTACAAGACGGGCGCCAAGGAGATCGCCTCCCAGGAAGGCGTCTCGCTCACCTTCATGGCCAAGTTCGACGAGCGCGAGGGCAACTCCTGTCATATCCACCTCTCGCTGGGCGACGCCGACGGGCACAACGCGATGGCCGGCGACGGCCCGGGCGGAATGTCACCGGTGATGCGACACTTCCTGGCCGGCCAGCTGGCCGCGCTGCGCGACTTCTCCCTTCTCTACGCCCCGAACATCAACTCGTACAAGCGTTTCCGGCCGGGATCCTTCGCGCCGACCGCCGTCGCGTGGGGCGTGGACAACCGGACCTGCGCGCTCCGCGTCGTCGGCCACGGCCGCTCCATGCGCTTCGAGAACCGCCTCCCGGGCGGGGACGTGAACCCGTACCTCGCCGTCGCCGGCCTGGTCGCGGCCGGGCTGTACGGCATCGAGCACCGCCTCGAACTGCCCGAGGCCTGCGCGGGCAACGCGTACACCGCCGACTTCGCGCACGTGCCCACCACCTTGCGCGAGGCCGCGGAGCTCTGGGAGAACAGCGAGATCGCCAAGGCCGCGTTCGGGCCCGAAGTGGTGGCCCACTACCGCAACATGGCCCGCGTGGAACTGGACGCGTACGACTCCGCCGTCACCGACTGGGAACTGCGTCGCTCCTTCGAACGCCTGTAGTCACCTGATAGCCCAGTCGCCGTCAACTCTGCCCCCGAACCTCTGTGAGGCAACACGTGTCCGATGTGCTGGCCCCCGACAAATTGACAGTGTTGAATCCGGCCACCGAGGAAATCGTCGCCATCGTCCCGGCCGCCACACGGGACGATGTCGACGCCGCCGTCGCGCGGGCCGCCGCGGCCCAGCGCGGCTGGGCGGCGGCCGCCCCCGCCGACCGGGCCCGGCTGCTGCGCCGCTTCGCCACCGTCGTCGACGGGCACATCGAGGAACTGGCCCAGCTGGAGGTCCGCGAGGCCGGGCACACCATCGGCAACGCCCGCTGGGAAGCCGGCAACGTCCGCGACCTGCTCGAATACGCGGCCGGGGGAGTGGAACGGCTCTCCGGCCGGCAGATCCCCGTAGCCGGCGGCATCGACGTCACCTTCCTCGAACCCCTCGGCGTCATCGGCGTGATCGCCCCGTGGAACTTCCCGATGCCGATCGCCGCCTGGGGCCTCGCCCCGGCCCTGGCCGCCGGCAACGCCGTCCTCCTCAAGCCCGCCGAGACCACCCCGCTCACCGCGCTGCGCCTGGCCGAACTCGCCCTCGAAGCAGGGATCCCCGAGCACCTCTTCCAGGTGCTCCCCGGCCGCGGGACCGTCGCCGGGGACGCGCTCGTCGAGCACCCGGGCGTCGCGAAGATCGTTTTCACCGGATCCACCCCGGTCGGCAAGCAGATCATGGCCAAGTGCGCCGACCGGGTGAAGCGGGTCACCCTCGAACTCGGCGGCAAGAGCCCCAACATCGTCTTCGCCGACGCGGACCTGGAGGCCGCGGCGGCGGCGGCTCCCATGGCCTTCCTCGACAACACCGGCCAGGACTGCTGCGCCCGTACGCGCATCCTCGTCCAGCGCTCCGCCTACGACCGGTTCCTGGAGCTGCTCGCCCCCGGCATCGAAGGCGTCGTGGTCGGCGACCCCGCCGACGAGAAGACCCAGATGGGGCCGCTGATCTCCCGCGTGCAACTGGAGCGCGTACGGTCGTACGTCACCGACGACCTCACCGCGATCCGCGGCACCGCCCCCGAGGGCCCCGGCTTCTGGTACCCGCCGACCCTCGTCACGGACGTCGCCCCCACCGCGCCCGTGGCGGCGGCGGAAGTCTTTGGCCCCGTCGCCGTCGTCCTCCCCTTCGAGGACGAGGAGGACGCCGTACGCCTGGCCAACGCGACCGAGTACGGGCTCTCCGGCTCCCTCTGGACCCGCGACATCGGCCGCGCGCTGCGCGTATCGCGCGCCGTCGCCGCGGGCAACCTGTCCGTCAACTCCCACAGCAGCGTCCGCTACTGGACCCCCTTCGGCGGCTACAAGCAGTCCGGACTCGGCCGCGAGCTCGGACCCGACGCCCTGACCGCATTCACCGAGACCAAGAACGTCTTCATCAGCACGGAGGCCTGAGCCCATCATGACCACTTCTGACACCGAGATCGTCTGCCGCCGCCTGGTCGGCCGCACCGCCGTCATCACCGGAGCCGGCAGCGGCATCGGCCTCGCCACCGCCCGCCGGCTGGCCTCCGAGGGCGCCGACGTGGTCTGCGCCGACATCGACGAGACGGCCGGCAAGGCCGCGGCCGAGGAGGTCGGCGGCCTGTTCGTGAAGGTCGACGTCACCAGCCCGGAAGAGGTCGAGGCCCTCTTCAAGACGGCCTTCGACACCTACGGCTCCGTCGACATCGCCTTCAACAACGCGGGCATCTCGCCCCCGGACGACGACTCGATCCTCACCACCGGCCTGGAGGCCTGGAAGCGGGTCCAGGACGTCAACCTCACCTCCGTCTACCTGTGCTGCAAGGCCGCCCTGCCGTACATGCAGCGCCAGGGCCGCGGCTCCATCATCAACACCGCGTCCTTCGTGGCCATCATGGGCGCCGCCACCTCGCAGATCTCGTACACCGCCTCCAAGGGCGGCGTGCTCGCCATGTCGCGCGAGCTCGGCGTGCAGTTCGCCCGCGAGGGCATCCGCGTCAACGCCCTGTGCCCGGGGCCGGTCAACACCCCGCTGCTGCAGGAGCTGTTCGCCAAGGACCCGGAGCGGGCGGCCCGCCGCCTGGTGCACATCCCGCTGGGCCGGTTCGCGGAGCCCACCGAGATCGCGGCCGCCGTCGCCTTCCTCGCGAGCGACGACTCCTCGTTCATCAATGCCACCGACTTCCTGGTCGACGGCGGCATCTCGGGCGCGTACGTGACGCCCCTGTAGGACGGCCCACGGGCGGGCGCCCCCAGCGTTCACCCGTACTCCATCCCCCCGACAGCCGGGCGTCGCACGACGCCCGGCTGTCGTGTCCTACCGTCCGAGATGATCTTCGTGAGAAAGAGGAGTGTTCACCTCAGTGACCCCACGCAGCACCGTACGACGGCTCCAGGCCGTCGGCGCCGCCGTCGCGATCGCCGCCGGCACCCTCGTCGCCACAGCGCCCGCCGCCCAGGCGGCCCACTGCACCGCCCCGCGGCTCGCGGCCGGCTGGTACGGGGACAACCAGGCCCGGCTCCAGCAGCTGATCGACGCGTACGGGAAGTGCAACCCGTACCGGCCGAACCGGACCAAGCCCGTCGCCGTCTTCGACTGGGACAACACCGTCGTCAAGAACGACGTGGGCGATGCCCAGATGTACTGGCTGCTGCGGAACGGCAAGATCCGCCAGCCCGCCGCCGGGGACTGGACCACCACCAGCCGCTACCTCACACCGGCCGCCGCCCGAGCGCTCGCCGACGCCTGCGGCGCCCTCGCCCGCCCCGGCGCCCCGCTGCCCACCGGCACGCCCGGGGGCGCGGGCTGCGCCGACGAACTCGCCGCCGTCTACGGCACCGCCGCGACCCGCTCCGGCGCCGCCGCCTTCGCCGGCTGGGACCACCGCACCATCGAGCCCGCGTACGCCTGGCTGCCCCAGCTGACGCAGGGCTGGACCGCCCGCGAGGTCCGCGGCTTCGCGGCCGCCGCCCGGGCCGAGAACCTGGCCGCGCCCGTCGGCGCCACGCAGCAGGTCGGCACCGCCGCCGTCACCGGCTGGGTCCGCTACTACGACCAGCAGAAGGACCTCATCGGCGGCCTGCAGAAGGCCGGCTTCGACGTCTGGATCAGCTCGGCCTCGCCGCAGCCGGTCGTCGAGGTCTGGGCCAAGGGCGTCGGCGTCGCCGCGGACCACGTCATCGGCATCCGCAACACGACCACGTCCGGCGGGAAGTTCACCGCGCACCTGCAGGGCTGCGGCTCGGTGAAGGACGGCGCCGACACGATGATCACGTACATCGACGGCAAGCGCTGCTGGATCAACAAGGAGGTCTTCGGCGTGCGCGGCGCGGCCGCCGAGAAGGTACAGCCGGCCGCCCGCCGCCAGGTGTTCGCCGCGGGCGACTCCGACACCGACGTCTCGTTCCTGCGGGACGCGACCGCGCTGCGGCTCGTGGTGAACCGGAACAAGAACGAGCTGATGTGCCGCGCGTACGACGACAGCGACGGCAAGTGGATCGTGAACCCGATGTTCATCGAGCCGAAGAAGCAGAAGACCACCCCCTACCCGTGCTCGACCACGGGCTACGTCGACCACGACGGCACGGCGGGCCCCGTCCGCCGGGGCGACACGAGCGTCATCCCCGACCAGACGGACAGCGTGTACCGGGCCGGCTAGAGGAAGGTGCGGCCCTCGCCCCGGTAGGTCGGGACGGTGGCCGTCACCCGGTCGCCCTCGATGAGGTGCAACGCGTCGAAGCGCTCGCACAGTTCGCCCGCCTTGGCGTGGCGGAACCAGACCCGGTCGCCGATCAGCAGATCGTCGGCCGGGCTGCCGAGCAGCGGTGTCTGCACCTCGCCGGCCCCCTCCTGGGGGTCGTAGCGCAGCCCCTGCGGGAGGTACGGGACCGGGAGCCGGTCCGCCCCGGCCGCGCCGGAGGCGGGGTATCCGCCGCCGAGGACGGTGACCACGCCGACGCCGGGCCGGCGGACCACCGGCTGGGCGAAGAGCGCCGCCGGGAGGCCGCGGAAGGACGTGTAGTTGTCGAACAGCCGCGGTACGTAGAGCCCCGAGCCGGCCGCGATCTCCGTGACCGCGTCCTCGGCGGCGGTCTGCTGGACGCTGCCAGTGCCCCCGCCGTTGACGAACTCCAGGTCCGGGACGACCGCGCGGACGGCCCGTACGGCCTCGGCGCGACGGGCCGCGAGCTCCTTGCGGGCGGCGGCCTGCATGAGCCGGATGGCGCGGGAGCGCAAGGGGCGCCCGGCGATGGAGTCTCCGACGCCGGCGACGTGGCCCTCGTAGCCCATGATCCCGACGACGCGGAAGCCGGGACGGGCGGAGACGGTACGGGCGAGGTCGGCGAGCCGGGAGGGCTCGCGGAGCGGCGAACGGCGGGCGCCGACCCGGACCTTGCCGCCGAGGAGCTGGAGGGCGGTGTCGAGTTCGAGGCAGACGCGGATCTCCTGCGTTCCGCCGTCGCGGGAACCGTCGATCAGCTCCAGCTGGGCGGGGTCGTCGACCATGACGGTGACGGCCGCGGCCAGCTTGGGGTCGCCGGCGAGCTCGGCGAAGCCGGTGCGGTCGGCGGACGGATAGGCGAGGAGCACGTCCTCGAAACCCGAGCGGGCCAGCCAGATCGACTCGGCGAGGGTGTACGACATGATGCCGGCGAACCCGGGCCGGGCGAGGACCCGTTCGAGGAGCGTGCGGCAGCGGACGGACTTGCTGGCGACACGGATCGGCTTGCCGGCCGCGCGGCGGACGAGGTCGTCGGCGTTGGCGTCGAACGCGGCGAGATCGACGATGGCCAGGGGCGCGTCGAGGTGCGCGGTGGCCCGGTCGTAACGGGCCCTGTCTCCACTGGCGGGAAGATTCATGGGCGGCAGCCTGCCAGATGGTTCTACCGGTGGGTAGGGGTGTGCGGCCCGGGCCGCGCGGCCGTACCCCGCACCGGGGCGCGGGCCTTCCGGGCACACCCTCGCCGGGACCGGGTCCGGGCCCGCGGCCGGGGCGGTACGGGCGCGTAGAGTACGGGGTGGCAGCCGGACGGAACGGGGGGCGGTGCCGCCGGATGAGTGCGTCTACACCGCAGACCGCGGTCCTGGCCGAGCCCGTGGCCGAATCCGGACCGGGGCGGCGCGGGGCCGGGCGAGGCGTGGCCGTCGTGGTGTGCGCCGTGCTCGGGGTCGGGCTCGTCGGCGGAGCCGGGGTCAGCGGATGGGTCGAACAGCGCGACGCCCATCAACCCTTGGCCGCCGGCGCCGCCTACCGCAAGGCCGGATCGATCTGGCGCGCGGCCCCCGTGGACAGCCTGTTCCCGCCCGTCCTCGACGGTGCCGACGCCGGGCCCGGAGGGGCCGACCGGACCTGGACCCGCGTCGCGCTCGCGCCCGACTCCGACTGCGCACCCGCGCTCACCGCCGACTGGCAGGCGGCCCTCGCCGCCACCGGCTGCACCCGGGTCCTGCGCGCCACGTACACCGACTCCACCCGCAGCTCCCTCGTCACCGTCGGCATGGTCTTCACCCCGGCCGACGCGGCGGGGATGGAGACGCTGCGGGGACGCCTCCCGGCCCCGCCCGGCTACGGCTTCGCCGACAGTCAGCGCGCCGCCTGGACCGCGGCCGTGGTTCCACAGGCCCCCGTCGTCGTCTACACCGTCTCCGCCTTCACCGACGGCCGCACGCTCGACGCCCCCCGCCCCGCCGGGGACATGATGCGCAAGGACGCCACCGGAGCCGTCGCCCAAGCCGGCCTCGGCCACGAGGCCAAGGCCGTCGCCGACCGGATGGAGCGCACCGTACGCACCCTGGCCGGGCCCCCCGCTCCCTCGGGCACCCGCCGGTGAGCCGGGGCAGGGCCGGTGCCGTCCTCGTGCTCGCGGTGCTGCTCGTCGGTGCCGGCGCGGCGCCGGCCGGGGCCGACGGCATCCGGGACCGGCAGTGGGGGCTCACCGCGTTGCGGGCCGAGGAGGCCTGGGGGACCACCCAGGGCGCCGGGGTCACCGTCGCCGTCCTCGACACCGGGGTCGACGCCACCCACCCCGACCTGGCCGGCGGGGTCCTCGACGGGGCCGATCTGATCGGGATGGGCGCAGGGCGCGGCGACCGCGCCTGGGCCCGGCACGGCACCGCCATGGCCGGGATCATCGCCGGGCACGGCCACGGCGGCCACCGACGCCAGGGCGTACTCGGCATCGCACCGCAGGCCAAGATCCTCCCCGTTCGCGTGATCCTGGAAGAGGGCGACCCGGGTCGGGCCAAGGCCCGCGAGAGCAAGGGCGGCGCGCTCGCCGAGGGCATCCGCTGGGCCGCCGACCACGGCGCGAACGTGATCAACCTCTCCCTCGGCGACGACAGTGACTCCGCCCACCACGAGGCCGCCGAGGACGAGGCCGTCCAGTACGCCCTCGCCAAGGGCGTCGTCGTCGTCGCCTCCGCGGGCAACGGCGGCCGGCAGGGCGATCACGCGTCCTACCCGGCCGCCTACCCCGGGGTCATCGCCGTCACCGCCGTCGACCGCGGCGGCAAGAAGGCCGCCTTCTCCACCAGTAACTGGTACGCCACCGTCAGCGCCCCCGGCGTCGACGTCGTCATCGCCGACCCCGACCGCTCCTACTACGAGGGCTGGGGCACCAGCGCCGCCTCGGCCTTCGTCTCCGGCGCCGTGGCCCTCGTCAAGGCCGCCCACCCGGACCTGTCCCCGGCACAGATCAAGAGGCTGCTGGAGGACACCGCCTCGGACGCCCCGTCCGGCGGCCGCGACGACTCCCGCGGCCACGGACTCGTGGACCCCGTCGCCGCCCTCCAGGCCGCCGACGCGCTGCGCGCCGAGCCGCCGCTCCCCGCGCCCGTCGCGGCCGGGCAGCCGTACTTCGGCCCCGGCCCCGAGCCGGCCGCGGCCGCCGGGAGCGGCGCCCGCCTCGGGGCCCCGGCCGCCGCGGCCGCCGGGCTGGTCCTGCTCGTCCTGGCCGCCGTACTGGCCCGGCGCCCGCGAGGCGCCCGGCGGGACCGGGACCGGGGACCGGGATAGGGTCGGGTAACTGTGGCGAACAAAAACATTCCCGACCCCGGCTTCTCCGACGACGACGGCTCCGCCGACCCCCGGCTGAGCGCGGCCCTGGCCGCCTGGTCCGCGGACCGGGCGCAGGAGCCGCAGGTGCTGGCAGCCCTCAAGGGCGCCCGGCTGCTGGTCCCGGTCGTCGCCGTGCTCGGCGAGGTCGAGACCGACCCGGAGACCGGCCTGAAGCGCGAGAAGACCAGCGACATGGCCGTCCCGACCCTGCGGGCGGGGGACCGGCGGGCACTGCCCGCGTTCACCTCGATCGCCTCGCTGGCCCTGTGGGACCCGGCCGCCCGCCCGGTCGCCGTACCGCTGCACCAGGCCCTGGCCGCCGCGGCGCACGAGAAGGCCGACACCGTGGTCCTGGACCTGGCCGGCCCCGTCACCTACCAGCTCACCGGCCCCGCGCTGCTCGCGCTGGCCGAGGGCCGCACCGACGCCGGCCCGCTGGCCGACCCCGCGGTACGGGAGGCCGTACGGGCCGCCGTGTCCGCGGAGCCGGCCGTGCTCCGCGCCCACCTCGGGACGGGCGGGGCGGACGCCGACGGCACGCTCGCGATCGTGCTGGCCCCGGGGGCGCAGGGGGTGCAGGACCACGCCGCGGCCCGCCGCGTCGCCGAGGCCCTGGCCGCCGACGAGACCCTGCGGGCCCGCCTCGTGCACGGACTGGACCTGGCCCTGCTCCCGCAGGAGGCCCCGGCCCCGTCCGGCGAGCCGCTCTTCATCCGCTGAGCCGCGACGTACGGGACGCGGCGTACGAGATGTGACACGCAAGAAGGGCCGGGGCATCGCCCCGGCCCTTCTTGCGTGAGGTGCGGGCGGCTCAGCCGAAGACCGGGCCCGTGAACTTCTCGCCCGGACCCTGGCCCGGCTCGTCGGGCACGATCGAGGCCTCGCGGAAGGCGAGCTGGAGCGACTTCAGGCCGTCGCGCAGCGGGGCCGCGTGGAAGGAGCTGATCTCCGTGGCGCTCGCCGTGACCAGGCCGGCCAGGGCGGTGATCAGCTTGCGGGCCTCGTCGAGGTCCTTGTGCTCGGAGTCCGGCTTGTCCAGGCCCAGGTTGACCGCCGCGGCGCTCAGCAGGTGCACGGCCACCGTGGTGATCACCTCGACGGCGGGCACGTCCGCGATGTCGCGGGTCATGGCGTCGTAGTCGGGAGCGTCCGGCGTGCTGCCGGCCTCGGTGGCGGGGGTGGGGGTCGCGTCAGTCATGCCTCACACGATAAGCCGGGCCGCGCACGCCGCCGACCGGGCCCCGGACCGGCCCGGGGCGGACGCCGCCGGGTGAGCGGACCCGGCGCGGAATGCTATATTGGGCTGACGACCGGCCGGAGACGCATGTCCCCGGCCCACAAGTGGAGGCTCCGTTCTCCCACCCGACCACCCTCCGGGGCGGCGGGTCACCGGTCAGGTGGCATCCATCGTTCCGTACGGACGATGGAAAGCTGCCCGAGTCTGCGCCCCGCGATCGCACGCGGCGGTGCTCCGGTTGTATTGGAGCCCCTGCCTGTGCCCGGCGGGGCATTTTTCATGTTCCGCCGCGGTTGGTCTGACGACATCAGACGTCAGCGGCTGTCTGCCAGGCAGCCGTGTGGTGCTACCGAGGAGGATCCATCAGCACCGAGCCCCGCATCAACGACCGGATTCGCGTTCCCGAGGTACGACTCGTCGGTCCCAGCGGTGAGCAGGTCGGCATCGTGCCGCTTGCCAAGGCCCTTGAGCTGGCGCAGGAGTACGACCTCGACCTGGTCGAGGTCGCGGCGTCCGCACGCCCGCCGGTCTGCAAGCTCATGGACTACGGCAAGTTCAAGTACGAGTCGGCCATGAAGGCCCGTGAGGCGCGCAAGAACCAGGCGCACACGGTCATCAAGGAAATGAAGCTCCGGCCGAAGATCGACCCGCACGACTATGACACCAAGAAGGGTCACGTCGTTCGGTTCCTCAAGCAGGGCGACAAGGTCAAGATCACGATCATGTTCCGTGGTCGCGAGCAGTCCCGGCCGGAACTCGGCTACCGACTGCTGCAGCGTCTCGCTTCGGACGTCGAGGACCTCGGGTTCATCGAGTCGAACCCGAAGCAGGACGGCCGCAACATGATCATGGTCCTCGGTCCGCACAAGAAGAAGACCGAGGCGATGGCCGAAGCCCGCGAGGCGCAGGCCGCCCGCAAGGCCGAGCGCCAGGGTGTCGCCGCCGACGAGGCTCCTTCCGAGGAAGCCCTCGTCGAGGAGGGCACCGAGGTCGCCGAGGCCGAGGCTGAGATCGAGGCCGACGTCACCGAGGCCGAGGCTGAGACCGAGGCCGACGTCACCGAGGCCGACGTCACCGAGGCCGACGTCACCGAGGCCGCCTCTCCCGAGGCACCGGCCGAGGCCTGATTCCGAGGCAGCCCGTCTCGGATCACCGACACAACATGACGCTCCCGGGCGCCGGTCCTTAGCCGGACCGGCGGGGGCGCCACCGACGAGGAGATAACGGCGCTATGCCGAAGAACAAGACGCACAGCGGTACCAAGAAGCGCTTCAAGATCACCGGCTCCGGCAAGGTGCTCCGTGAGCGTGCCGGTAAGCGCCACCTGCTCGAGCACAAGTCGTCCCGTGTGACCCGCCGCCTCACCGGCACCGCGGAGATGGCCCCCGGCGACGCCGCGAAGATCAAGAAGCTTCTCGGCAAGTGACGCCCCTCCGCTCCCCCTGTCGGGAGCGGACGGCGTCGAGACCGGGACCCCATCGAATTCGGGTCGTGTGAAGACACCCACGGCCCCGCTACAAGGAGTTAAAAAGTGGCACGCGTCAAGCGGGCAGTAAACGCCCACAAGAAGCGCCGGGCGATCCTCGAGGCGGCCTCCGGCTACCGCGGTCAGCGTTCGCGCCTGTACCGCAAGGCCAAGGAGCAGGTCACCCACTCGCTGGTCTACAACTTCAACGACCGCAAGAAGCGCAAGGGCGACTTCCGTCAGCTGTGGATCCAGCGCATCAACGCCGCTGCCCGCCAGAACGGCATGACGTACAACCGCCTCATCCAGGGTCTGAAGGCCGCCAACATCGAGGTGGACCGCAAGATCCTCGCGGAGCTGGCCGTCAACGACGCCAACGCTTTCGCCGCGCTCGTCGAGGTCGCGCAGAAGGCGCTTCCGGCCGACGTGAACGCCCCGAAGGTCGCTGCCTGAGCGGCAGGCCCTCGAAGGCTGCAGTAACTTGCCCGGACCCGCAGGCCTCGCGCCTGCGGGTCCGGTGCGTTGATCACCGAGTTCGACTGAGTTCCACCTGTTGTACGTACGGAAGCGAGCCGACCGCCATGGGCACCCCCGCCGAGCTGATCTCCCCCCGATCCCCGCGGGTGGCCGCCGCCAGGCGACTGGCGCGGCGCAGCTTCCGCACCAAGGAGCGCCGGTTCATCGCCGAGGGCCCGCAGGCCGTCCGCGAGGCCGTCGAGCACCGCGGCGCGGGCGGCGCGTCGACCCTGATCGAGCTGTTCGCGACCGTCGAGGCCGCCGAGCGCTACACCGGGATCATCGAGGCCGCGCTGGCCGCCGGCGCGCGCGTCCACTACGCCTCCGACGAGGTGCTCGCCGAGGTCTCGCAGACCGTCACCCCGCAGGGGATCGTCGGCGTCTGCCACTTCCTCGACTCGCCCTTCGAGGAGATCCTCAAGGCCGAGCCCAAGCTGGTCGCCGTCCTCGCCCACGTCCGCGACCCCGGGAACGCCGGCACGGTGCTGCGCTGCGCCGACGCCGCCGGCGCGGACGCGGTCGTGCTGACCGACGCCTCCGTGGACCTGTACAACCCGAAGTCCGTACGGGCCTCCGTGGGCTCCCTCTTCCACCTGCCGGTGGCGGTCGGCGTCCCCGTGGAGCAGGCCGTCGAGGGGCTCCGGGCGGCCGGCGTGCGGATCCTGGCCGCCGACGGGGCCGGCGAGGACGACCTGGACGCCGAGCTCGACGCGGGCACCATGGGCACCCCCTCGGCCTGGGTCTTCGGCAACGAGGCGTGGGGCCTGCCCGAGGAGACCCGGGCGCTCGCCGACGCCGTCGTACGCGTACCGATCCACGGCAAGGCCGAGAGCCTGAACCTCGCCACGGCCGCCGCGGTGTGCCTCTACGCGTCCGCGCGTGCACAGCGGGCTCCCGGAGGGTGCCGCTCCGTGACCCCCAGCTAGTAATGTGGCGGCCCGGGGGGCCCACTGCGCTACTCGGAGATGTGGGGTACGGGGACATGACCGTCGGTACGAACAGCTCGCCAGGGGCCGTGACGGCGTCCGGGACGCCGTCCCTGGCGGCCGTGCCCGCTCAGGGCACGAGCCGCGCTGCTCCGGCCGCACCCGAGCCGTGCGAACCCCGCGAACCCGGCGAAACGTGTGATCCGGCTGACATCCCGGAGTTCGCGGCGCTCGGGATCGACCCGGACGACCTCCCCGACGGGCTCGTCGTAGCCGACGACACCGGCCGGGTGATCTGCTTCAACTCCGCCGCCGCCCGGATCACCGCGCTGGCCCCCGGCGAGGCGCTCGGCGTACGCATCGACCGGGCGCTGCCGCTGGAGGACCTCGACGGCCGCCGCTGGTGGACGCTGACCGATCCCTACGGGGGCCTCGCGACCCGGCGCGGCCAGCCCGAGCGCAACCTCCTGCTGCCCGGCGGCCGCGAGGTGCTCGTCTCCGCCCGGTACGTGCGCACCCACCCCACCGGCCCGCTGCGCCGCCTCGTCGTCACCCTGCGCGGCACCGAGGCCCGCCGCCGCACCGAGCGCAGCCACGCCGAGCTGATCGCCACCGTTGCGCACGAGCTGCGCTCGCCGCTGACGTCCGTCAAGGGGTTCACCGCGACCCTGCTCGCCAAGTGGGAGCGGTTCACCGACGACCAGAAGCGGCTGATGCTGGAGACCGTCGACGCCGACGCGAACCGCGTCACCCGCCTCATCGCCGAGCTCCTCGACATCTCCCGCATCGACTCCGGCCGCCTGGAGGTGCGCCGCCAGCCGGTGGACATCGCCACCGCCGTGGGCCGCCACGTCCAGGCGCTCACCGCGAACGGCCAGGCGCCCGACCGGTTCCTCGTACGGGTCAGCTGCTCGCTCCCCGATCTGTGGGCCGATCCGGACAAGATCGACCAGATTCTCGGCAACCTCCTCGAAAATGCGGTGCGGCACGGCGAGGGAACGGTCACCATCGACGTATCGCCGACCAGCCTGACGAACGCCGCGGGCAAGACCGAGAAGGGCACCGCCGTCACCGTGACCGATGAGGGCCCCGGGATCCCCGAGGAGTCGATGGGCCGCGTCTTCACCCGTTTCTGGCGGGGCAGCAAGCGCGGCGGCACCGGCCTGGGCCTGTACATCGTCAAGGGCATCGTCGAGGCCCACGGCGGCACCATCGCGGTCGGCCGCGGCCCCGGCGGCGGCGCAGAGTTCCGATTTATCCTGCCCGTGGGGGCGCCGGCCTACCTCACGCAGTAACCCTGCGGAGCGTCTCGCCAGGCGGCCCACGGGCTCCTTCACCCCCAGCGACCTTTAGACTCGTCCTTTGGCACCTTTGTGTCCTTGTGCCGAGCGCGTCGAGCGTGTCGCGCGGGGGACCCACCAGCCAGCCATCGGAAGTACGGGAAGAGATGTCGGCACCGAACAAGTCGTACGACCCTGTCGAGGTCGAGGCACTGAAACCGGAAGAGATCGAGCGCATGCGGGACGAGGCGCTCGCCGCCTTCGCGACCGCCGGCGACCTCGACGCGTTGCGTGAGGCGAAGACCGCGCACATGGGCGACCGCTCGCCCCTGGCGCTCGCCAACCGCGAGATCGGCGCACTGCCCCCCCAGGCCAAGGCCGCGGCGGGCAAGCTCGTGGGCCAGGCCCGCGGCGCCGTGAACAAGGCCTTCGGGGCCCGCACGGTCGAGCTCGAAGCGGAGCGCGACGAGCGGGTGCTGGTCGAGGAGGCGGTGGACGTCACGCTGCCCTACGACCGCGTCCCCGCCGGTGCCCGGCACCCCCTGACCACGCTGATGGACCGCATCGCGGACATCTTCACGGCCATGGGCTACGAGGTGGCCGAGGGCCCCGAGGTCGAGGCGGAGTGGTTCAACTTCGACGCCCTCAACTTCACGCCCGACCACCCGGCGCGCCAGATGCAGGACACGTTCTTCGTCCAGGGCCCCAAGGGCACCGAGGGCGACGAGTCCGGCGTCGTGCTGCGCACCCACACCTCCCCGGTGCAGGCGCGCTCGCTGCTCGACCGGGAGCCGCCCGTGTACGTGGTGTGCCCGGGCCGGGTGTTCCGCACCGACGAGCTCGACGCCACGCACACCCCGGTCTTCCACCAGGTCGAGCTGCTCGCCGTGGACGAGGGCCTGACGATGGCCGACCTCAAGGGCACTCTGGACCACATGGTCCAGGCGCTCTTCGGCAAGGACATGACCACCCGGCTGCGCCCGAACTTCTTCCCGTTCACGGAGCCGTCCGCCGAGATGGACATGCAGTGCTACGTGTGCCGCGGCGAGTCGGTGGGCAACCCCGACCGCCCGTGCCGCACCTGCTCCAGCGAGGGCTGGATCGAGCTCGGCGGCTGCGGAATGGTCAACCCCAAGGTGCTCATCGCCTGCGGTGTGGACCCCGAGAAGTACAGCGGGTTCGCCTTCGGGTTCGGCATCGAGCGGATGCTGATGTTCCGCCACAACGTCGAAGACATGCGAGACATGGTCGAGGGTGACGTCCGGTTCACCCGGCCGTTCGGGATGGAGATCTGATGCGGGTCCCGCTTTCTTGGCTGCGGGAGTACGTCGACCTGCCTGCGGGCGAGACCGGTCGTGACGTACAGGCCAAGCTCGTAGACGCCGGCCTCGAGGTCGAGAGGGTCGAACAGCTCGGCGCCGGCCTCAAGGGCCCGCTGGTCGTCGGCCAGGTGCTGACCATCGAGGAGCTCGAGGGCTTCCGCAAGCCGATCCGTTTCTGCACGGTCGACGTCGGCCAGGCCAACGGCACCGGCGAGCCGCAGGAGATCGTCTGCGGCGCCCGGAACTTCTCCGTCGGCGACAAGGTCGTCGTGGTCCTGCCCGGCGCGGTGCTGCCCGGCGACTTCGCGATCGCCTCGCGCAAGACGTACGGCCGCACCTCGCACGGCATGATCTGCTCCGGCGACGAGCTGGGCATGGGCGACGACGGCACGCACGGGATCATCGTGCTGCCGCCCGAGCACGAGGTCGGCACCGACGCGATCGAGCTGCTCCAGCTCGTCGACGAGGTCCTCGACATCGCCGTCACCCCGGACCGCGGCTACTGCCTGTCCATGCGCGGCGTGGCCCGTGAGACCGCCACCGGGTACGGCCTGCCGCTGCGCGACCCGGCGCTGCTCGACGTGCCCGCGCCGAACTCGTACGGCTACCTGGTCAAGATCGACGACCCGGCCGGCTGCGACCGCTTCACCGCCCGTACGGTGACCGGCCTCGACCCCGAGGCGAAGTCCCCGCTCTGGCTCACGCGGCGCCTGCAGAAGGCCGGCATGCGCCCGATCTCGCTCGCCGTCGACGTCACCAACTACGTGATGCTCGAACTCGGCCAGCCGCTGCACGCGTACGACCGCTCCCGCCTGGACGGCGCCATCGGCGTGCGCCGCGCCGAGCAGGGCGAGAAGTTCACCACCCTCGACGGGGTCAAGCGCACGCTCGACGCCGAGGACCTGGTGATCACCGACAACAGTGGGCCGATCGGCCTCGCCGGCGTCATGGGCGGTGCCAACACCGAGATCGCCGACTCCGTGACCGACCCCGAGACCGGCATCGTCTCGGGCACCACGGACGTCGTCATCGAGGCCGCGCACTTCGACGCCCTGACGATCTCGCGCAGCGCCCGCCGCCACAAGCTCGCCTCCGAGGCCTCCAAGCGCTTCGAGCGCGGCGTCGACCCGCAGGCGGCCTCCGCGGCCGCGCAGCGGACCGTCGACCTGCTCGTGCTGCTCGCGGGCGGCACCGCCGAGGCCGGCGTCACCGAGCTCACCGCCCCGGGCGCCCCGCGCACCATCGCGATGCGCGCGGACCACCCGGACCGGGTCGCGGGCATGGACTACGGCCGCGAGACCGTCGTCCGCCGCCTCCAGGAGGTCGGCTGCGACGTCTACGGCCAGGACGAGCTCGTCGTCACCGTCCCGTCGTGGCGGCCCGACCTCGCCGAGCCCAACGACCTCGCCGAAGAGGTCATCCGGCTGGAGGGCTACGGGAACCTCCCGTCGACCCTGCCGAAGCTGCCCTCCGGCCGCGGTCTGACCGCCCGGCAGCAGCTGCACCGCCGGGTCGGCCGCGCGCTGGCCGGCGCGGGCTACGTCGAGGCGCTCAGCTACCCGTTCGTCGGCGAGGGCGTCTTCGACCAGCTCCAGCTGCCCGCGCACGACGCGGCCCGCCAGGTGGTCAAGCTGGTCAACCCGCTCTCCGACGAGGAGCCGGCGCTGCGCACCACGCTGCTGCCGGGGCTGCTGGGCGCGCTGCGCCGCAACGACAGCCGGGGCAGCCACGACCTCGCCCTCTTCGAGACGGGCTCGGTCTTCCGGGCCGGCCCGCAGCCGGGGGTCGCCGTACGGCTGCCCGTCGACCGGCGTCCCACGGCCGAGGAGATCGCCACGCTGGACGCCGCCCTGCCGGCCCAGCCGCGGTACGCCGCGGTCGTGCTGGCCGGTGCGCGCGAGCAGGCCGGCTGGTGGGGCAAGGGCCGCCCGGCCGACTGGGCGGACGCGGTGCAGGCCGCGCGCTCGCTGGCCGTCGAGGCCGGCGTGGAGCTCGTCGTGCGCCAGGGCCGGTACGGGCCGTGGCACCCGGGCCGGTGCGCCGAGCTGCTCGTCACCCTGAACGGGGTGGAGACGGTCATCGGCCACGCCGGTGAGCTGCACCCGCGCGTGGTCAAGGTGATGGGCCTGCCGGTCCGCACCAGCGCCATGGAGCTCGACCTGGACCGCCTCGCGGCGGCCGGCGGCGAGGCCGTGGAGGCGCCCCGGATCTCCACCTTCCCGGTGGCGACCCAGGACGTCGCGCTGATCGTCGACGCGTCCGTCCCGGCGGCCGACGTCGAGGCCGCGCTGCGCAAGGGCGCCGGCGAACTGCTGGAGTCCCTGCGGCTGTTCGACGTGTTCACCGGTGAGCAGGTCGGCGAGGGCAAGAAGTCCCTGGCGTACGCGCTGCGTTTCCGCGCGGCCGACCGCACGCTGACCGCGGAGGAGTCCACGGCCGCGCGCGACGCGGCGGTGGCGCTGGCCGGCGAGCGCACGGGCGCGGTGCTGCGCGGGGCGTGATGGTGTAACTGCCCTGCCGCTGCGGCGGATCGAGGCACTGAGGGGCGTATCCGGACCAGCGGATACGCCCCTCACTCATTTGGGTGAGAACGCCGGTGGCCCGTGTCCATCGATGCGGCGGGTCGACAGAATCGTTGCGGCCGAGGGGAGGGCCGGAACGATGATCACGTGTGGGGAGATGCCTCAGGTGCGTCGGGTGTGCGTCCTCGCATGGGGCGGCGCCGCGGTGTCCTGGGAGCTGTCCACCCCCGGGCGGCTGGGCGCCAGCCTGGCCAGCTGCGCGGCGTTCCTGTTACTGGCCACCGGATGTGCCCTGCACATCCGGCGCGCGCTCATGGCGGAGCTGCGGCGCATGCAGGAGATCGCGGGCGCGGCGCAGCGGGCCCTGCTGCGGCCGCTGCCGGGGCGGATCGAGGGCCTGACACTGGCGGCGGCGCAGCTGTCGGCGAGCCGGGGTGCCGCGGTGGGCGGCGACCTGTACGAGGCCGTGCCGACGGCGTACGGGGTGCGGGCGGTGATCGGGGACGTACGGGGGCACGGGCTGCCGGCGCTGGGCGCGGCGGCGGCGGTGCTCGGTGCCTTCCGGGAGGCGGCGTACGACGAACCCGCGCTGGGCGGGGTGCTGGTGCGGATGGAGCGGGCCCTGGCCCGGCACGTGCGGGGCGCGGAGGGGGCGCCGGAGGAGTTCGTGACGGTGCTGCTGCTCCAGATCGCGGAGGACGGCTCCGTGCTGGCCCTGAACTGCGGCCACCCATGGCCGTACCTCCTGCGCGAGCCGCAGTCGCTGGCACCCTGCGGGGCTGGTTGGCCGGCCTCGCAGGCGTTTGAGGCGCGGATCCGGGCGGAGCCCGGGAAACGGAGAAAGGGCGGGGTGGGGGAAGGCTCCGCGCAGCGGGGCGCGGAAGTGCGGATCCTCGACGGGGGTGAGACGTATCCGCCGCTCGGGGTCGTGCCCGTGCAGCCGGATCTGCAGCCGCAGGACTGCGGACAACTGTGGCCCGGCGACGTGTTGTTCCTGCACACCGACGGAGCCGAGGACGCACGGGACCCCGAGGGGCGCTTCTTCCCCCTGCGCAGCGTGCTCGCGGAGCAGCCCGCGGATACGCCCGCGCGGCTGGTCGCGGGCGTGCACGCCGCTCTGCTGCGCCACACCGGCGGACAACTCACCGACGACGTCGCCCTGCTGGTGCTGCGCAGCGACCGCGGCGACCGCGGCTGCTGACAGGGGGACCGCACACCGGGCCCGGTGGGAGGGCCCGGCGCGCGTTCCACGACCCCTGCCGGGGCCCGGCGACCAACCGGGCGCCGGCGGAGCCGGAGCGCGCCGCCCGCCTGCCATGGAGTGTCGGGCAGACAGCAAGGCGGGCGGCGCGGTGCGGGTCGTCGCACTGTACGAGGGGGAGCCGACGACCCGAGCTGCCTCTTTGGCGAGGCTCTTAAGTGAACCGCCCCCAGGGCTCCTTGCGGCAGAGTGCGTATCGCATTTATGCGCGTTCTTGGTTCACACCCCGTGTGAATCGAGGGGAAGCACACCCCGTGTGAATCAAAAGGAAGTACACCCCGTGTGAACCGCGCACCCTCTAGCCTGAGACCGAAGAGCCCTTGGAGGGGCCCATGCAGCCCAATGCCCTTCTCGACGCCCTCCTCGCCGAGGCGGGCATGTCCCATGCCGGACTCGCGGCGCACGTCAACCAGGCGGGCCGGTCCCGCGGACTCGCCCTGCGCTACGAACACACCGCCGTCACCCGGTGGTTGAAGGGTCAGCGGCCGCGCGGCCAGGTGCCCGACCTGATCTGCGAGGTGCTCGGCGGCCGGCTCCGGCGCCCGGTGTCGCTGGACGACGTCGGGCTCGGCGTGCCGGGCCAGCCCGTCTCCCCGAACGGCTCCCCGCTCAGCGGCTTCGTCGACCGGGCCGCGGCCCTGTGGCGCTCCGACGAGCAGGGCCGCGTCCAGCTGCTCACCGCCGAGGCCGTCACCGGGACGCCGGCGGTGATCCCGGTCTGGGAGTGGGAGAACCCGCCCGAGGACGCCGACGTCTCCCGCGACGGGCCGAACCGGATCGGCCCGGAGCACATCGAGATCCTTCGGGCCGCCCGCGCGCACTACGAGCTGATGTACCGCCGGGCCGGTGGGGTGGCCACCCGGGCCCGGATCATCCGCTTCCTCGGCAGCGAGACCGCGCCGATGCTGCGCGGCAGCTACCCCGACGGTCTCGGCCGTCAGCTGCACCGGGCCACCGGGTCCCTCGTGGCGGTGGCCGGGATCTGCGCGTACGACTCGGACGCCCACGGACTCGCCCAGCGCTACTTCCACCAGGCGCTGCGGCTCGCCAAGGCCAGCGGGGACCGGGGGCTCGGCGCCTACGTCATCGCGCTGATCGTCAACCAGTCCCTGCACCTGCGGGAGCACCGCCAGGCCGTCGCCTTCGCCGAGGCCGCGCTGCGCGCCGCGGGCCGGCACACCACCCCGGCCCTGGCCGCCGACCTGTACGCCATGCAGGCCAAGGCGTACGCCCAACTCGGGGACACGGCCGCCGCGTTGGCCTGCATCCGGAATGCCGAGGCGGCCGCCGAGCGGATCCGGCCCGGCACGGAGCCGGACGAGACGGGGTACGTACAGCCCGGGCTGGTCAACGTACAGGTGGCCGAGGCGCTGCTCAGCCTCGGTGACCTGCACGCCGCCCACGAGCAGGCGACGGCGGCGGTCGGGACGCCGGCGCACGACCGCGGGCGGGTCCACCGGCTGGCGATGCTGTGCGAGATCCAGCTGCGCCAGGGCGAGGCGGACCGGGCGGTGGCGGCCGCCGCCGAGATGGCCGAGAGGGCCAAGGGCATGGAGTCGCTGCGACTGCGGGACCGGCTGCGGGCGGTCCGCGAACAGCTGCTGACCAGCGGATGTTCCGGCGCGGAAGAGACCGCGCAGTTGATCGACGGGGCGCTGCGCGTTCCCCTGTGAGGCCGCGAACTGCTGCCATGTTGCCACCTACTCGAACGGAAGGTGGCACAACCGTGCAGTGGACGAACCTGAGTGAGCAGACCGTGTACAAGAACCGCTGGTTCGACGTGAATCTCGCCGATGTGGAACTTCCCGACGGCCGGCACCTGGACCACTTCGTGATCCGGCTGCGGCCGGTCGCCGTCGCCACGGCCGTCAACGAGGCCAACGAGGTGCTGCTGCTGTGGCGGCACCGGTTCATCACCGACAGCTGGGGCTGGGAACTGCCCGCGGGCGTGGTGGAGGACGGCGAGGACATCGCGGCGGCCGCGGCAAGGGAGATGGAGGAGGAGTCGGGCTGGCGGCCCGGGCCCCTCCACCACCTGATGACCGTCGAGCCGGCCAACGGGCTGACCGACGCCCGCCACCACCTCTACTGGGCGGACGGGGCGACGTACATCGGACACCCCGAGGACGACTTCGAGTCATCGCGCCGCGAGTGGGTGCCGCTCAAACTCGTGCCGGACATGATCGCGCGGGGCGAGATCCCGGCCGCCAACATGGCGGCCGGGCTGCTGCTCCTGCACCATCTGCGGCTCGGCTGACCCCGCCGGCCGCAGGTCCCGGTCCTGCGGGATCAGCCGTACGGGTAGAAGCCCGAGCCGGTCTTGCGGCCGAGGCGGCCGGCGTCGACCATCCGCTGGAGCAGCGGGGGAGCGGCGTACAGCGGCTCCTTGTACTCCGCGTACATCGAGTCGGCGATCGAGGCGATCGTGTCGAGGCCGATCAGGTCGGAGAGCTTGAGCGGACCCATCGGGTGGGCGCAGCCCAGCTCCATGCCGTTGTCGATGTCCTCGCGGCTCGCGATGCCGGACTCGAACATCCGGATGGCCGACAGCAGGTAGGGGACCAGGAGCGCGTTGACGACGAAGCCCGACCGGTCCTGGGCGCGGATCGCGTGCTTGCCCAGGACCTTGCCCACCAGGGCCTCGGCCCGCTTGACGGTCTCCTCGCTCGTGGTCAGCGCCGGGATGAGCTCGACGAGCTGCTGCACCGGGGCCGGGTTGAAGAAGTGGATGCCGATGACCTGGTCGGGCCGCGAGGTCGTGACGGCCAGCTTGACCAGCGGGATCGAGGAGGTGTTGGAGGCGAGGATCGCGTCCGGGCGGGTGATCACCTGGTCGAGGACCTGGAAGATCTCCGTCTTGACCTGCTCGTTCTCGACGACGGCCTCGATGACGAGGTCGCGGTCGGCGAACTCGCCGAGATCGGTGGTGAAGGTGAGGCGGGCCAGGGTGGCGTCCCGCTCCTCCTCGCTGATCTTGCCGCGTTCGGCGGCCTTGGTCAGGGAGTTGTGCAGCCGGGTGCGCCCGATCTCCAGGGCCTCGCCGGTGGTCTCGGCGACCTTCACCTCGAGGCCGCTGCGGGCGCACACCTCGGCGATACCCGCGCCCATCTGGCCACAGCCCACTACGCCGACTCGGGTGATGTCGGAAGGGAGGTCAGTCACTTCGTGCCTTTCGCTGCTCATCCGTCGGCGGGTCCCCCGTGCTGCCCAGTGTCACTGCGCTCCGGCGCCCGCCACGCCCCACGACGTTACCCCCGACCTTGACCTTGACGGGGGGCCGGGGCGGGCATGCTGTCAGATGCAGGGCACTGTCACGCAACGGAACGGAGTCGTCACATGGCGTACATCGGGCGTCGGGGGCTGCTGGCGGGGGCCGCCGGGCTGCTGGCCGCGACGGGCGGGGCAGGAGGGGCGGCCCCTGCGCGGGCGGCGCGGGGGCGCGGTCCGCGCGGGAAGGCGGCCGCCGAGTTCCGCGCGATGTGGATCGCCTCTGTGGAGAACGTCGACTGGCCCTCCGAGAGCGGGCTGGACGCCGGGGACCAGCGGGACGAGCTGGTCAGCCTCCTCGACACCGCCGTCGCCCGCCGCCTCAACGCCGTGGTCCTCCAGGTCCGGCCCGCCGCCGACGCCATGTGGCCCGGGGCCCGGGAACCCTGGTCGCAGTGGCTGACCGGGGTGCAGGGCGAGGACCCCGGCTGGGACCCGCTCGGCACGGCGGTCGCCGAAGCCCATGCCCGGGGGCTGGAACTGCACGCCTGGTTCAACCCGTACCGGGTGGCCAACCACACCGACCCCGACCGCCTGGCCGAGGACCATCCGGCCCGGCGCAACCCCGACTGGACGGTCGCGTACAACAAGAAGCTGTACTACAACCCGGGGCTGCCCGAGGTGCGCGCCTTCGTGCAGGAGGCCATGCTCGACGCCGTCTCCCGGTACGAGGTGGACGGGGTGCACTGGGACGACTACTTCTACCCGTACCCCGTCGAGGGGGAGGAGTTCGACGACGACGACGCGTACGCGCGCCACGGCGACGGCTTCGCCTCCCGCGCCGACTGGCGGCGCGGCAACACCGACGCGCTGGTGCACGAGATGTCCGAGCGGGTGCGGGCGATCCGCCCGGCGGCGCGCTTCGGCATCAGCCCCTTCGGGGTCTGGCGCAACAGCGACCGGGACCCGCTGGGTTCGCCGACGCAGGCCGGCGTCGAAACGTACGACGACCTGTACGCGGACACCCGCAAGTGGGTCCGGGAGGGCTGGATCGACTACATCGTGCCGCAGGTGTACTGGCAGATCGGCCACCCGACCGCCGACTACGCGAAGATCGTCCCCTGGTGGGCGAAGACCGTCGCCGGCACCGCAGTGGCGCTCTACGTGGGCGAGGCCCTGTACCGCTGCGACCGCAACAGCACCACCGCGGCGTGGCGCGATCCGAACGAGCTGTCCAAGCACCTGACGTTCGCCCGCGATTACCCCGAGGTCCGCGGCCACGTCTACTTCTCGGCGAAGCAGGTGGTCGCGGACCCCAATGGTGCGATGGCCAGGGTCGTTGCCGACCATTATCCGACGGCCGTGCCGCCGAGGTGACGCGTTGGCCGTGTCGGCCGCGTCGAGTGGGTGCAGTCACTGCGTGGGCTCCGTCGGGTGCTTCACGACGCAGTCGGGGCCCGGAGACATGACTGCCTCGTGACCGTCCGAGAAACGGACCCGGTAGGGAGGGGTGCCGTTCTCGCCGAGTACCTGAGTGATTTCACCGACCTTGTCGTGCTGGCCCACGATCCTGCCGTGCTGCACCAGCTGGTCGCCCTCGGTCGCGCGCATTTCTGACCTCCTCGGAGGCGGTCTGAATCCGGTGACAGCAGTTTACGGCGGTTTGTACTGATTAGGCCCGCTGGGTCGCGGCGATGCAGACCAGGACCGCGCAGGCGGCGGCCGGGGCGGCGGGGGAGAGGTGCTCGCCGAGCAGCGCCACCGACCAGACCAGGGTCAGCAGCGGCTGGGCGAGCTGGAGCTGGCTGGCCCGCGGCGCGCCGATCTCCGCCATCCCGCGGTACCAGACGTACAGGCCGAGGAAGGTGGAGCCGGCCGCGGCCCAGACGAGGCCGGCCAGCCCGTGGCCCGTCAGGTGCACCGGCTCGTACGCGAGCCCCAGCGCGGAGCCGGCCAGGCTGAGCGGCAGGCACAGCACCAGAGCCCAGCCGATGACCTGCCAGCCGGGCAGGACGCGGGCCAGGCGCCCGCCCTCGGTGTACCCGGCCGCGCAGACCAGCAGGGCCCCGAAGAGGTAGCCGTCGCCCGCCGAGAGCGCGCCGCCGCTCTGCGCCAGGGTGAAGCCGAGCACGACGGCGGCTCCGGCGACGGCCGCGCCCCAGAACCGGCGCGAGGGGCGGGCGCCGGTGCGCAGCGCGGACACGGCGGCCGTGGTGAGCGGGAGCAGGCCGACCACGACGGCGGCGTGCGAGGTGGTGGAGGTGGTCAGCGCCAGGGTGGTGAGCAGCGGGAAGCCGACGACGACACCGGCGGCGACGACGGCGAGGCCCGCCCAGTGCGCGCGGGCGGGCAGCGGCACCCGCCCGGCCAGCAGGAAGCCCCCCGCGATGAGGGCGGCCAGGAGGCTGCGCACGGCGACGAAGGACCAGGGGCCGAAGCTCTCCAGGCCCCAGGCGGTGGCGGGGAAGGTCAGCGAGAAGGCGACGACGCCGAGTCCGGCGAGGGCGGTGCCGCCGGTGGCCCGGCCGCCGAGACCGCCGCGGCCGCGGAGTCCGCCGGGTCCGCCGCGGAGGCCGGACCGGCGCGCAGGGTGCTCGACCGCTATCGCGGTGTGGAGAGTAGCGCTATTCTTTGCTGTCATGTACGAGCGTAGCAGCGTGGCGGAGCTGGCAGAATCCCTGCGGTCGGAGCTCGACCGCTACTCGGTGGGTGGAAAGCTCCCGTCGAGCCGGGCCCTGGTGGAGCGCTACCGGGTCAGCCCCGTCACCGTCTCCCGCGCCCTCGCGCAGCTGGCCGCCGAGGGGCTGGTCGTCACCCGCCCCGGCGCCGGGGTGTTCCGGGCCCGGCCGCGCACGGCGGAGCCCGCGCCCGGGGACACCTCCTGGCAGGAGGTCGCCCTGAGCGCGGAGGGCGCGGGTGACGTGGTCCCGCGTTCGGTGGACGCCTCCGGCGTGCTGGCCTGTCTGGCCGCGCCGCCGTCCGGGGTGATCGGGCTCAACAGCGGCTACCTGCACCCCTCCATCCAGCCCGAGCGGGCCATGGCCGCCGCGCTGGCCCGGGCCGGTCGGCGCCCCGGGGCCTGGGAACGGCCGCCCATGGAGGGGCTGCCCGAACTGCGCGACTGGTTCGCCCGGGAGATCGGCGGGGCGGCCGGGGCCGTCGGCGCCGCCGATGTGCTGGTCACCGCGGGCGGGCAGAGCGCGCTCACCACCGCCCTGCGGGCGCTGGCCCCGCCCGGGGCGCCGGTCCTTGTGGAGTCCCCGACCTACCCCGGGCTGCTGGCCATCGCCCGCGCCTCCGGCTGCCGGCCGGTGCCCATCCCGGTGGATGCCGAGGGGGTCCGGCCGGAGCTGCTGGCCGCCGCCTTCGAAGCGACCGGCGCGCGGGTGTTCGTATGCCAGCCGCTGTTCCAGAACCCGACCGGTGCGGTGCTGGCTCCCGGGCGGCGGGCCGAGGTGCTGCGGATCGCGCGGGCCGCCGGGGCCTTCGTGGTGGAGGACGACTACGCCAGGGCCCTCGGCCACGACGACGCCGGTCCGCTGCCGCCGACGCTGGCCGCCGAGGACCACGACGGGGTGGTCGTCCACGTCCGGTCCCTGACCAAGGCCACCTCGCCCAGCCTGCGGGTGGGCGCGCTCGCCGCCCGGGGCCCGGTGCTGGACCGGCTGCGGGCCATCCAGATCGTGGACTCCTTCTTCGTGTCCCGGCCGCTCCAGGAGGCCGCACTGGAGCTGGTCGGCGCCCCCGCCTGGCCCCGCCACCTGCGGGCCGTCGCCACCGAACTGCGCCACCGGCGAGACCTGCTCGCGGGCGCGCTGCGCCGGGAGCTGCCCGGGCTGACCCTGCCCCATCTGCCCTCGGGCGGCTACCAGTTGTGGGCCCGGATGGCCGAGGGCGACGACGACGCCGCCTTCGCGGCGGCGGCCCTGCGCGCCGGGGTCGCGGTCGCCGCGGGCCGTCCGTACTTCTGCGCGGAACCGCCGGGTCCGTACGTACGGCTCAGCTTCGCCGGGGTCTCGGGCGCGGCGGAGCTGAACGAGGGCGTCCGCCGGCTGCGCTCGCTCCGGGCCCCGGACACCCCCTAAATCGGTGGAGCCGCGCCCTCCACCGCCCTACCCTGCGGCCATGGACGGCATCAAGATCACCACCCTGGCCGAGCGCCCCGAACTGGCCGAGCGGCTCTGGGACATGAAGGACACCTGGCCGCAATTCGCCCAGCACGATCCGCTCGCATGGCTCCTCTACCCGCGCATGACCAAGGAGCTGGCCGACTACGTCCTGATCGCCACCGACGGCGATGCGGTGGTCGCCCGCGGGTTCAGCGTGCCCTTCGCACAGCACGCGCCCGGCCGGGACGGGGTGCTGCCCGCGCGGGGCTGGGACCAGGTCCTCATGTGGGCCTTCTCCGACCTGCGGCGCGGGGTCGCCCCCGACACGGTGAGCGCCATCGAGATCACCGTCGCCACCGACCGGCTCGGCGAGGGCCTGTCCGGGCGGATGCTGTCCGCGATGCGGGAGAACGCCCGCGCCCGCGGCTTCGCCGAGGTGGTGGCCCCGGTCCGGCCCAGCGGGAAGCCGGCCGAGCCGGACACCCCGATCGAGGAGTACGCGTACCGCACGCGCGAGGACGGCCTCCCGTACGACCCGTGGCTGCGGGTCCACGTCCGCGCGGGGGCGGTGATCGACTCGGTGGCCCCGCTGTCGATGACGATCACCGGCTCGCTCGCGCAGTGGCGGGAGTGGACCGGGCTGCCGTTCGACACGACGGGCCCGGTGCGGGTGCCGGGAGCGCTGGCCCCGGTCCGCTGCGAGGCCGAACAGGGCTACGCGGCGTACGTGGAGCCGAACGTCTGGGTCCGGCACGTGCTGGACACCCCCTGAGGGAGTCCGTCAGGGGGTGACGATCGCGAAGTCGGGGTCGGGCTCGGTGAGGTGGCCGGTCAGCTCGGCGAGCCGGGCCGGATCGCCGGAGACCTCGGCCCGGCCCCGGTCGAGCAGGTCGGCGAGCGAGGTCCGGCCGAGCAGGAGGGCGCGCAGCGCAGGCTCGTCCAGGGCGATCTCGACGTCCGGCTCGCCGGCGGCCGGGCCGAGGCCCCGGACGTGGGTGAGCACGCCGTTCTTCAGGCGCAGGGTGCTGGGCTCGCGGCCGTCGGTGAGCCGCCAGCGGACGGTGACGTCCGCGTCCCAGCTGCGCGGGCCGTCGACGCGGATCGCCAGGGAGTCGAAGAGCTGGTCGAGCGTCAGGGTGTTGATCAGGTCCTCGGAGGCGGTGGTGGCGGACGTGCCGACCGGGCCGTGGCGCAGTTCGTGGGCGCCGGTGAGGTAGGAGTTGCGCCAGGTGCCGTTCTCGCTGCCGTAGCCGAGCTGCTCCAGGGCGTCCGCCTGCAGGGCGCGGGCCTCGGCGTCGTCGGGGTCGGCGAACAGGACGTGGCCGACGACCTCGGCGACCCAGCGGAAATCGCCCTGCGCGTAGGACTGGCGGGCGCGGCGCAGCACCTCGCCGGCGCCGCCCATGAACTCGACGTACCGGGTGGCGGCCTCGGTGGGCGGGTGGGCCCACAGGTGGGCCGGGTTGCCGTCGAACCAGCCCATGTACCGCTGGTAGACGGCCTTGGCGTTGTGGCTGACGGAGCCGTAGTAGCCGTGGGTGTGCCAGGCGCGCTCCAGTGCGGGCGGCAGCTGCATCCGCTCGGCGATCTCCAGGCCGGTGAGCCCCTGGTTGATCATGCGCAGCGTCTGGTCGTGCAGGTAGGCGTACAGGTCGCGCTGCTCGGAGAGGAAGGCGAGGGCGTCCTCGCGGCCCCAGACCGGCCAGTGGTGCGAGGCGAACACCACGTCGGTGGCGGCGCCGAAGAGCTGGACGGTCTCGGTCAGGTACCGGGCCCAGTCGTGCGGGTCGCGGACCTGGGCGCCGCGCAGCGTGAGCAGGTTGTGCAGGGTATGGGTGGCGTTCTCGGCGGTGCACAGGGCGGCGTGGCCGGGGAAGTGGATGTTGAGTTCGGCCGGGGCCTCGGTGCCCGGGGTCATCTGGAACACCATGCGGATGCCGTCGACGGTCTCGCTCTGCCCGGTACGGGTGATGGTGAGGGTCGGCGGGACGAGGGTGACCGTGCCCGTCGACGTCGTGGGGCCCAGCCCCGAGCCGATCTGCCCGCGGGGGCCCTTGGGCAGGGCGGCCCCGTACATGTACGTGGCGCGGCGGCTCATGGCGGTGCCGGCGTAGACGTTCTCGCTGACGGCGTGCTCCAGGAACCCCTCCGGGGCGAGCACCGGCACCCCGGCCGCGACCTCCTGGACGCTGATCACGCCCTTGACGCCGCCGAAGTGGTCGGCGTGGCTGTGCGTATAGAGGACGCCGGTGACGGGGCGCTCGCCGCGGTGGCGGCGGTAGAGCGCAAGTGCGGCGGCGGCGGTCTCCGTGGAGATCAGCGGGTCGATGACGAGGATGCCGCGCTCGCCCTCGACGACGGTCATGTTGGAGAGGTCGAAGCCGCGCACCTGGTAGATCCCGGGGACCACCTCGAACAGTCCGTGCCCGGTGACGAGCCTGCTCTGGCGCCACAGGCTCGGGTGGGCGGTGGGCGGGCAGTCCGCGTCGAGGAACCCGTAGGCGTCCAGGTCCCACACCACGCGGCCGTCCACGTCCCAGATGCCGCTCTCCCCGACCGTGCCGACGAATCCGCGGCGCTCGTTCTCCAGGTCGCGGGTGTCGTCGAACGCGGAGTCCCGCAGCGCGGCGCCGTTGGCCTCCGCGACGACGGGTTCGGCATCTCCGGGAGAGTCCTTCATACGCGGTCCTCGGTGCTGGTCGGGTGCTGGTCGGGTGCGGGTTGCGGAACTCCGTGTTCATCTTCCCGTGCTCCGGCGGGGCCCGCAGAGTGATCATCGCGATGCTTTGCATAAACCTGCGGCGATACGTATAGTCATGCCATCGAGGAGGAGGGTCCGATGGTGGTACGTGTAGCGGTGGCCGGAGCGAGCGGGTACGCGGGCGGCGAAGTCCTGCGCCTGCTGCTCTCCCACCCCGAGGTGGAGATCGGCGCGCTGACCGGCAATTCCAACGCCGGGCAGCTCTTCGGCAGCCTCCAGCCGCACCTGGTGCCGCTCGCCGGCCGGACCCTGGAGGCGACCACGCCCGAGGTCCTCGCCGGCCACGATGTGGTCTTCCTGGCCCTGCCTCACGGGCAGTCCGCCGCCGTCGCCGCCGAGCTCGGCGAGGACGTCCTCGTCGTCGACATGGGCGCCGACCACCGGCTCAAGGACTCCGCCGACTGGGATGCCTTCTACGGAGCCCCGCACGCCGGCACCTGGCCGTACGGGCTCCCCGAGCTGCCCGGTTGCCGCGCCGCGCTGGAGGGGTCCAAGCGCATCGCGGTTCCCGGGTGCTTCCCGACCGCCGTCACCCTCGCCCTGTTCCCGGCCTACGCCGCGCAGCTGGCCGAGCCGGAGGCCGTGATCGTCGCCGCCACCGGCACCTCCGGCGCCGGCAAAGCGCTCAAGCCGCACCTGCTCGGCTCCGAGGTCATGGGATCCGTCAGCCCGTACGGGGTGGGCGGCGGGCACCGGCACACCCCGGAGATGGTGCAGAACCTGAGCCCGATCGCCGGGCAGAAGGTCTCGGTCTCCTTCACGCCGACCCTCGTGCCGATGTCGCGCGGCATCCTGGCCACCTGCTCCGCCAAGGCCCTCCCCGGCACCACCGCCGACGCGGTGCGCGCCGCGTACGAGAAGGCGTACGCGGACGAACCCTTCGTGCACCTGCTGCCCGAGGGGCAGTGGCCGGCGACCTCGTCCGTCCACGGTTCCAACGCCGTTCAGATCCAGGTCGCGTACGACGGGTCCGCCCGGCGGATCATCGCGATCAGCGCCATCGACAACCTCACCAAGGGCACTGCCGGTGGCGCGGTGCAGAGCATGAACATCGCCCTCGGCCTCCACGAGGGCCTGGGTCTTTCTTCGATCGGAGTCGCACCGTGAGTGTCACGGCAGCACAGGGGTTCACCGCAGCGGGTGTCGCGGCCGGGATCAAGGCGAACGGCAACCCGGACCTGGCCCTCGTGGTCAACAACGGTCCGCGGCAGGCCGCGGCGGGCGTCTTCACCTCCAACCGCGTCAAGGCCGCACCCGTGCTCTGGTCCGAGCAGGTCCTGCGCGGCTCCGTCGTCAGCGCGGTCGTCCTCAACTCCGGCGGCGCCAACGCCTGCACCGGCCCCAAGGGCTTCCAGGACACCCACGCCACCGCCGAGAAGGTCGCAGAGGCGCTCGGCGGCGAGCACAACGCCGGCGAGATCGCCGTCGCGTCCACCGGCCTGATCGGCGTCCTGCTCCCCATGGACAAGCTGCTCCCCGGCATCGACACCGCCGTCGCGGCCCTCTCCGCCGACGGCGGCGAGGACGCCGCCATCGCCATCAAGACCACCGACACCGTGCACAAGACGGCCGCCGTCAGCCAGGAAGGCTGGACCGTCGGCGGCATGGCCAAGGGCGCGGGCATGCTCGCCCCGGGTCTGGCCACCATGCTCGTCGTCCTCACCACCGACGCCGACGTGGACAGCGCCACCCTCGACAAGGCGCTGCGCTCCGCCACCCGCACCACCTTCGACCGGGTCGACTCCGACGGCTGCATGTCCACCAACGACACGGTGCTGCTGCTCGCCTCCGGGGCCTGCGGCCAGGTGCCCGTGTACGAGGCCTTCGCGGAGGCCGTACGGACCGTCTGCGACGACCTCGCCCGCCAGCTGATCGGCGACGCCGAGGGCGCCAGCAAGGACATCCGCATCGAGGTCGTCGGCGCGCTCACCGAGGGCGACGCGGTCGAGGTCGGCCGGTCCATCGCCCGCAACAACCTGCTCAAGTGCGCCATCCACGGCGAGGACCCCAACTGGGGCCGGGTGCTCTCCGCCATCGGCACCACCCGGGCCGCCTTCGACCCGGACCGGCTGAACGTGGCCATCAACGGCGTCTGGGTCTGCAGGAACGGCTCGGTCGGCGAGGACCGCGACCTCGTCTCCATGAAGGACCGCGAGGTCCGCATCACCGCGGACCTGGCCACCGGCTCCGAGTCCGCCGTGATCTGGGCCAACGACCTGACCGCCGAGTACGTCCACGAGAACAGCGCCTACTCCTCATGAGCGACGACAAGGCCGGGCAGCCCGGCTCCGGCACCGCGCGCAAGCACACCGCCCTGCCCAAGGCGCAGATCCTCATCGAGGCCCTGCCCTGGCTCACCCGCCACAACGGCAAGGTCGTCGTCGTCAAGTTCGGCGGCAACGCCATGATCGACGAGGACCTGAAGGCCGCCTTCGCCCAGGACGTGGTCTTCCTGCGCCAGGCCGGCCTCAAGCCGGTCGTGGTGCACGGCGGCGGCCCCCAGATCAACGCCCAGCTCGACAAGCAGGGCCTGGTCAGCGAGTTCAAGGCGGGCCTGCGCGTCACGACCCCCGAGGCCATGGACGTCGTACGGATGGTCCTGGCGGGCCAGGTCCAGCGCGAGCTGGTCGGGCTGCTCAACCAGCACGGGCCGCTCGCCGTCGGCCTGACCGGCGAGGACGCCCACACCATCACCGCCATCCGGCACACCCCGGAGATCGACGGCGAGCTCGTCGACATCGGCCGGGTCGGCGAGATCACCGCCATCGACACGGGTGCGATCGAGGCGCTGCTGGCGGACGGCCGGATCCCGGTCATCTCCTCCATCGCGCGCAGCGCCGACGACCACCACGTGTACAACGTGAACGCCGACACGGCGGCCGCGGCGCTCGCCGCCGCGCTGGGCGCCGAGACGCTGATGGTGCTCACGGACGTCGAGGGCCTCTACGCGGACTGGCCGAGCAGCGACGAGGTCATCAGCCGCCTCACCGTCAGCGAGCTGGAGAAGCTGCTGCCCGAGCTGTCCAGCGGGATGGTGCCCAAGATGGAGGGCTGCCTGCACGCCGTCCGCGGCGGGGTGAGCACGGCCCGCGTGATCGACGGGCGGGTGCCGCACTCGATCCTGCTGGAGATCTTCACCGACGAGGGAATCGGCACGATGGTCGTGCCCGACGCACAGCCCGACGCACAGGGAGGGGAACCCGCGTGACCGGCAACCAGGACTACGCCGCCCGCTGGCAGGGGGCGCTGACCAACAACTACGGAACGCCCGCGCTGGCCCTCGTACGAGGCGAAGGCGCCCAGGTCTGGGACGCGGACGGCAAGCAGTACACCGACTTCGTGGGCGGCATCGCGGTCAACGCCCTCGGCCACGCCCACCCGGCGATCGTCGAGGCCGTGACCCGGCAGGTCTCCACCCTCGGCCACGTCTCCAACCTCTACGCCTCCGAGCCGGTCCTCGCGCTCGGCGAGCGGCTGCTCCAGCTCTTCGGCCGCCCCGGCCGGATTTTCTTCTGCAACTCCGGGGCCGAGGCCGTCGAGGCCGCCTTCAAGATCGGCCGGCTGACCGGGCGGACCCACATGGTGGCCACCGACGGCGGCTTCCACGGCCGGACGATGGGCGCCCTCGCGCTCACCGGCCAGCCGAAGAAGCAGGTCCCGTTCCTGCCGCTGCCCGGCGAGGTCACGCACGTCCCGTACGGCGATGTCGAGGCCCTGCGGGCCGCCGTCACCGAGGAGACGGCCCTCGTCGTCATCGAGCCGATCCAGGGCGAGAACGGTGTCGTCGTACCTCCGGCCGGATATCTGACGGCCGCCCGGGAGATCACCCGGGCCACCGGCACCCTGCTCGTCCTGGACGAGGTGCAGACCGGGATCGGGCGCTGCGGCCACTGGTTCGAGCACCAGGCCCACGAGGGTGTCGAGCCCGATCTCGTCACGCTCGCGAAGGGTCTCGGCGGTGGACTGCCGATCGGCGCCGTAGCCGCCTTCGGGCCGGCCGCGGAGCTGCTCCAGCCCGGCCAGCACGGCACCACCTTCGGCGGGAACCCCGTCGCGTGCGCCGCCGGCCTCGCCGTCATCGACACCATCGCCACCGAGGGACTGCTCGACCGGGTCAAGGCGCGCGGGGAGCGGCTGCGCTCCGGAATCGAGGGCCTCCGCGAGGGGAACGGCCACCCGCTGGTCTCCCATGTCCGTGGTGAGGGCCTTCTCCTGGGTATCGTGCTGACCGGGCCGCTCGCACCGCAGGTGCAGCAGGCGGCCCAAGATGCCGGCTTCCTGGTCAACGCGCCCGCCCCCGACGTCGTACGGCTCATGCCCCCGTACGTACTCTCCGAGGCCGAGGCGGACGCGTTCGTCCGGGCCCTGCCCGGCATTCTCGACGCAGCCAACGGGGACGGACACACCGGGGAATGAGACGACGATGAGCCACGCGCAGGACCACGAGGAGTGGGGCTCCCCCCGGACCGAGTCCGGGGGAGGGCCGTCCGTTCCGCAGACCCGCACCGCCCGCCACCGCCGGATCGTGGACATCCTCAACCGGCAGCCGGTCCGCTCGCAGAGCCAGCTGGCCAAGCTGCTCGCCGACGACGGGCTGAGCGTCACCCAGGCGACGCTCTCCCGCGACCTCGACGAGCTGGGCGCGGTGAAGATCCGCAACACCGGCGGCGAGCTGATCTACGCGGTGCCCAGCGAGGGCGGTTTCCGCACCCCGCAGGCGCCGCTCGGCGAGTCGGCCAAGGAGGAGCGCATGCGGCGCCTCTCCGGCGAGCTGCTGATCTCGGCGGAGGCCTCCGCGAACCTCGTCGTCCTGCGCACCCCGCCGGGCGCGGCCCAGTTCCTCGCCTCGGCGATCGACCAGGCCGAACTCCGCGAGATCCTCGGCACGATCGCCGGCGACGACACGCTGATGCTGATCAGCCGTGACCCGTCGGGCGGCCAGGCCCTGGCGGACCACCTGCTGAGGCTGGCCCAGAAGGAGAGCTGACCGCCCCGGGGCGACGGATTGACGGTCAGTCCGTCAGGTCCCGTCGTCCTGGGCGGACATCCGCCTGCGCCCCCGGCGTCGCCGCAACCGTGGCCGCCGGCGCCGTGCAGCGATTCCGGCCGGTGTTCAGTAGCGGGTGACGGCGAGCGGTCCTTCCTGCGTCCCGATCGCGATGTGCGGGCGGCGGCGCGGGTCGGCCCAGCGCAGGACCGCGCGCATCGCCCGCTCCGGCACGGACACGCAACCGGCCGTCGCCCCCTTGCCGTTGACGTGCAGGAAGATGCCCGCGCCGCGGCCGTGCACCGGCTCCTCGTAGTTGAAGCCGATGACCAGCGCGTGCGCGTACTGCTTCTCGTACGTGACCAGGTGCTCCGCCTCGCCGGGCGCGCAGTCGGCGGGCAGCGGTTCGGTCCACCGGTTGTACGCGGCCGACGCGTTGTCCTGGCACCACCAGGAATCGGGCGTCACCCGGCGGTAGCGGAACTCCGTCCCGGCCGGCGCGTGCCGGATCCCGAAGGCGTAGGGGAGCTCGTACAGGCCCGTCGGCGTGGTGTTCGTGCCCTGGGTGCGGGTCGCGCCCTCGGTCAGGCCGTTCGCGCCGAAGCGCGCCTCGGCGCTGCCGGCCTCGTACCAGTGCCCCGCCCAGCGGTCCCACCAGGTCAGCCGCCCGGTGGTGGATCCGGGTGCGGGCGCGACGGCGGTGATGAGCTGGCTGCCGCCGCCGGTGTCGGCGAGGCGGGCGGGCAGCGGCGCGGACCCGTACGAGCCCTGCGCGAGCAGGCTGGTGACGATCAGTGAGCCGGTGGCGAGAGCGGTACGCAGCACATGTCAGACGGTACGGGGCGGAAGGGGCAGCGGCAGCGCAGGCAGGCCGTCCACACTCGATCCGATGAACTCCTTCTTCTCGCAGTACGCACCGAACTCCTCGTCCGTCTTGCGGCCGAAGTACTCCGCGTGGAGGGTGCGCTCGCCCTGGTACTCCATGAACGGGACGGCGTATCCGCACACATCGGCGATCCTGCGGGCGTGCACGACGATGATCGCCCGCGCCGAGGGCCCGTCGGCCGCCCCGAACAGACCGATCAGCTCACCCCAGCGGGGGTCGTCGCGGAAGACGGCCTCGCCCTCGCCGTGGATGCGCACGATGTTGGGCGGGCCGCTGAACGCGCACCACATCAGTGTGATCCGGCCGTTCTCGCGGACGTGGGCGATGGTCTCGGCGCCGCTGCCGCCGAAGTCGAGGTAGGCGAGGGTCTGCTCGTCGACGACGACGAGCGTGCCCGCGCGGCCCTTGGGAGACAGGTTGACGTGGCCGTCCCCGGCGAGCGGGGCGGTGGCGGTGAAGAAGACCGGCTGCTCCTCGATGAAGGTGCGGAGCCGGCCGTCTATGCGTTCGTAGAGTTTTCCCATAGGGATCATCATCCGGTCGGGCCGGATGCCGTGCGGGGAATTCCGAGCCGTGAGCGCATCCGGCCCATGACGTACTCGCCGGACACCCCGGTGCAGCGGTCCAGCAGGGCCGCTACCTCCGGGTCGCCCTGCGGCAGCCCGGGCGGCCGGTGGGGGGACCACAGGCTCTGCACGCGCTGCGAGGCGATCCGGCGCAGCGCCGGGTCGGCGTCCGTCGGCAGCTCCACGGAGGCGCGCAGCCCGATGGCCCCGCCGGCCCGCACCAAGGGGAGGTGCCCGCGCAGCAGGGCGTCGATCGCCTCGTCGTCGGGCCCGTCGCCGGCCATCGCGGCCGGCGCCGCTTCGCCCCACAGCCGAGCCGTCGCGGGATCCCGCTGCTCCTCGCCCGCCCGCCGGGCCGGCTCCGGGATCGATTGACGAAACATACGGAACAGTGCATAGTTATGCCTACGGCTGGATGTACCGCTGGACGCACCGTAAGGAGAAGCCCGTGACCGAGCGCGTCGTACTCGCCTATTCAGGCGGACTGGACACCTCCGTCGCCATCGGCTGGATCGCCGAGGAGACGGGCGCAGAGGTCATCGCCGTTGCCGTGGACGTCGGCCAGGGCGGCGAGGACCTGGACGTCATCCGCAAGCGCGCCCTCGCCTGCGGTGCCGTCGAAGCCGAGGTCGCGGACGCCAAGGACGAGTTCGCCGACGAGTACTGCCTCCCGGCGATCAAGGCGAACGCCCTCTACATGGACCGGTACCCGCTGGTCTCGGCGCTCTCCCGGCCGGTCATCGTCAAGCACCTGGTCGCCGCCGCGAAGAAGCACGGCGCCGGCGTCGTCGCCCACGGCTGCACCGGCAAGGGCAACGACCAGGTCCGCTTCGAGGCCGGCATCCAGACCCTCGGCCCCGACCTGAAGTGCATCGCCCCGGTCCGCGACTACGCCATGACCCGGGACAAGGCCATCGCCTTCTGCGAGGCCAAGAACCTCCCGATCGCGACCACCAAGAAGTCCCCGTACTCCATCGACCAGAACGTCTTCGGGCGCGCCGTCGAGACGGGCTTCCTGGAGGACATCTGGAACGCGCCGATCGAGGACATCTACGAGTACACCGCCAACCCCGCCGAGCCGCGCGAGGCCGACGAGGTCGTCATCTCCTTCAAGGAGGGCGTCCCGGTCGCCATCGACGGCAGGCCCGTCACCGTGCTCCAGGCGATCCAGCAGCTCAACGCCCGGGCCGGAGCGCAGGGCATCGGCCGGATCGACATGGTCGAGGACCGCCTCGTCGGCATCAAGTCCCGCGAGGTGTACGAGGCCCCCGGCGCGATCGCGCTGATCACCGCGCACCAGGAGCTGGAGAACGTCACCGTCGAGCGCGAACTGGCCCGCTACAAGCGGCAGGTCGAGCAGCGCTGGGGCGAGCTGGTCTACGACGGCCAGTGGTTCTCCCCGCTCAAGCGGGCCCTGGACGGCTTCGTCGACGAGGCCAGCCAGCACGTCACCGGCGACATCCGGATGACCCTGCACGGCGGCCGCGCCGTGGTCACCGGCCGCAGGTCGGACGCCTCGCTGTACGACTTCAACCTGGCGACCTACGACTCGGGCGACACCTTCGACCAGTCCAAGGCCCAGGGCTTCATCGAGATCTTCGGTCTCTCGTCGAAGATCGCGGCACGCCGCGACCTGGCCTGAGCCCGACTCGTTACGCAGTACGAAGTCGGCCTCCCCGTAACCTCCGCGACGGGGAGGCCGACGCACATCCACGCACGCATTCTTGAGGAGCAGCAGCTGTGAGCAGCAACAACGGTGGTGACGTCCGGCTCTGGGGCGGCCGGTTCGCCGACGGCCCCGCCGAGGCCCTCGCGAAGCTGTCCGCGTCGGTCCACTTCGACTGGCGCCTCGCGCCGTACGACATCGCCGGATCCCGCGCCCACGCCCGCGTGCTCGCCAAGGCGGGCCTGCTCACGGCGGACGAGCTCGACCGCATGATCGCCGGCCTGGACCGGCTGGAGGCCGATGTCGCCGACGGCTCCTTCACCGGCACCATCGCCGACGAGGACGTGCACACCGCCCTGGAGCGGGGCCTGCTGGAGCGGCTCGGCGCCGACCTCGGCGGCAAGCTGCGCGCCGGCCGGTCCCGCAACGACCAGGTGGCCACCCTGTTCCGGATGTACCTGCGCGACCACGCCCGGATCGTCGGCGGCCTGATCGCGGACCTCCAGGACGCGCTGGTCGGCCTCGCCGAGACGCACCACGACGTGGCCATGCCGGGCCGGACCCACCTCCAGCACGCGCAGCCGGTGCTCTTCGCGCACCACGTACTGGCCCACGTGCAGTCGCTGTCGCGGGATGCGGAGCGGCTGCGGCAGTGGGACACCCGGACCGCTGTCTCCCCGTACGGCTCGGGTGCGCTGGCCGGTTCCTCGCTGGGGCTGGACCCGGAGGCGGTCGCCGCCGACCTGGGCTTCGAGCGGGGCTCGGTCGGCAACTCGATCGACGGCACGGCCTCGCGCGACTTCGTCGCCGAGTTCGCCTTCATCACCGCGATGATCGGGATCAACCTGTCCCGGATCGCGGAGGAGATCATCATCTGGAACACGAAGGAGTTCTCCTTCGTGACCCTGCACGACGCCTTCTCGACCGGGTCGTCGATCATGCCGCAGAAGAAGAACCCGGACATCGCGGAGCTGGCGCGCGGGAAGTCGGGCCGGCTCATCGGCAACCTGACGGGCCTCCTCGCCACGCTGAAGGCGCTGCCGCTGGCCTACAACCGGGACCTCCAGGAGGACAAGGAGCCGGTCTTCGACTCCTGCGACACCCTTGAGGTCCTGCTCCCGGCCTTCACCGGGATGATGGCGACGCTCACGGTCAACCGGGAGCGGATGGAGGAGCTGGCTCCGGCCGGCTTCTCCCTCGCCACGGACATCGCGGAATGGCTGGTCAAGCAGGGCGTTCCGTTCCGCGTCGCGCACGAGGTGGCCGGGGAGTGCGTCAAGGAGTGCGAGGCGCTCGGGATCGAGCTGGACGAGCTCACGGACGAGCAGTTCGCGAAGATCTCGGAGCACCTGACCCCGCAGGTCCGTACGGTCCTCAACGTGCAGGGCGCCCTCGCCTCCCGTAACGGCCGCGGCGGCACCGCCCCCTCGGCGGTCGCCAAGCAGCTCGCGGAACTGAAGGCCGACCTGGTCATCCAGCACGCCTGGGCCACCCACAAGCACTAGCAGCCGTTGCGCCCGAGGGGCGGCGGGAGCCCAGGTTCCCACCGCCCCTCGGGCGCGCCCGTTACGCCGCCCAGCGCGCCAGGGCCCCGAAGTCCGCCCGGGTCAGGCCGATCCGCTCGTCGACGCGCATCAGCAGTGCCCGCGCCGGGTGGCGCTGGTCCACGTACTCGCGGTCCGTCGCCGTGATGTCGTCGTCGATCCACGCGAACTCCCGTGCGCCCGCGTACTCCAGGACGTACTGCGTCTTCCAGAAGGTGCCGCGCGGAGCCCGCCCGTGCATCTGCGGCCAGTCGATGTACGGGAGCCTCGGCAGGCCCAGGTGCGGGCCTATCCAGTCGTTCGCCTCGTCCTTCCAGGTGGTCGCCCAGACCAGCTCGTACGAGCGCGCCAGCGCGAGCAGCTGCGGGCCGTGGGCGTTATTCAGCCAGACCCGCAGCGGCCGCCGGCTCTCGGCCTCCGTCCAGCCGCTCGGGCGCATCCGGTGGGTGGAGTACCCCTCCGGGCGGCGCTGGGCCTGGGCCGCGTAGGGGTTCAGCGGGCCGTCCACGTCGATCAGCAGCAAGGGCTTGCGCGTCATCTCGGCAGCCTTCCGTTCCGGGCGCCCGGGGGCACCCCATTTTTCCAGTGAGACACACGCGTCTCATTCGGGGTATGCTTGTCTCATGGCCATGGATCGTGACCAGGTGCTCCGCGACGCCGCAGCCCTGCTCTCCCGCAAATCGACCGCCACGATGGACGAGGTCGCCCGCGCCGCAGGAATCGGGCGCGCGACCCTCCACCGGCACTTCGCCGGGCGCGACGCCCTCGTACGGGCCCTCGAAGAACTCGGCATCCGCCAGTTCGAGACGGCCTTCGACAACGCCCGCCTCGACGAGGGCACGGCGGTCGAGGCCCTGCGCCGGCTCGTCGCCGAGGCCGAGCGCGACGCCCAGCTGCTGGCCTTCCTCGTCACCGAGAACCAGCTCTTCGAGGGCGACCAGGTCAACGAGGGATGGGCCCGGCTCGACGCGCGCGTCAACGCGCTCTTCCGGCGCGGCCAGGAGGAGGGAGACATCCGGATCGACCTGAGCCCCGCCTGGCTCACCGAGGCCCTCTACGGCCTCATCGGCACCTGCGCCTGGGCCGTCATGGACGGCCGGGTCGCCGCGAAGGACTTCCAGTACATGATCATCGAGCTGTTGCTCGGTGGCGCACGACGGAGCGTGGAGAAATGAGCCGCACGCAGCAGCTGACGCAGGAGCAGAGGACGGAGGCGAGCGGAGCCGAGGGGAACAGGGGGAGCAGGGGGCGCTGGCTGGCGCTCTCCGTGCTCGTCCTGGCCGTCCTGCTGGTCGCGGTGGACGCCACCGTACTCGGTCTCGCCACACCCTCACTCAGTGAAGACCTCAAGCCGTCCGGCACCCAGCTGCTGTGGATCGGCGACATCTACTCGTTCGTCATCGCCGGTCTGCTCGTCTCCATGGGCTCCCTCGGCGACCGCATCGGCCGCAAGAAGCTGCTCCTGGTCGGCGCCACCGCCTTCGGCGCCGTATCCGTCCTGAACGCCTACGCCACCAGCCCCGAGATGATGATCGTGGCCCGGGCCCTGCTCGGCGTGGCCGGCGCGACGCTGATGCCCTCGACCCTCGCGCTGATCCGGAACATATTCCACGACCCCAAGGAGCGCAGCCTCGCCATCGGCATCTGGGGCGCCACCGCCTCGGCCGGCGCGGCCATCGGGCCCGTCGTCGGCGGAGCCCTGCTCCAGCACTTCTGGTGGGGCTCGGTCTTCCTCATCAACCTGCCCGTGATGATCGCCCTGGTCCTCGTCGGCATCAAGCTGCTGCCCGAGTCCAAGAACCCGGTCTCCGGACCCTGGGACCTGCTCAGCGTCGCCCTCTCGCTCGTCGGCGTCATCGGCGTCGTATACGCCGTCAAGGAAGTCGCCACCCACGGCATCACCTGGGGCGTCGCGGTCTCCGCCGCCCTCGGCGCCGCGTGCCTGTACGGCTTCGTCCGCCGCCAGTTCGCCCTGCCGTCGCCGCTCCTCGACATGCGGCTCTTCAAGCACCGCGGCTTCTCCGGCGCGGTCCTCGCCGACCTGCTGACCGTCTTCGGCCTCTCCGGCCTCGTCTTCTTCCTCTCCCAGTTCCTCCAGCTCGTCCAGGGCCGCGACCCCCTGGAGGCCGGCCTGGCCGAACTGCCCGCCGCCATCGGAGCGGTGGTCACCGGTCTGATCGCCGGCCGCTACGCCCGCCGGTACTCGGTACGGTCGATCGTCACCGGCGGCCTCGCGGCCATCGGGCTCGCGCTCGGCGCGCTCACCCTGATCCACAAGGAGAGCGGCTACCCGCTGCTCGGCGCGGCCCTGCTGGTCGTCGGCCTCGGCGCCGGCTTCTCCTTCACCGTCACCGCCGACGTCATCCTCTCCAGCGTCCCCAAGGAGCAGGCCGGTTCGGCCTCGGCCGTCTCCGAGACCGCGTACGAACTCGGGGCGGCCCTCGGCATCGCCCTGCTCGGCTCCGTCGTCACCGGCGTGTACCAGGGCTTCACCGCCCCGGCCTCGGTCCCCGGGCCCGTCGCCGACGCCGCGCACGAATCGCTGGGCGGCGCCGTCGAAGCCGCCAAGGCGGTGGATCCCGCGACCGCGCAGACCATGATCGGCGCCGCCCAGGACGCCTTCGTGGACGGTCTGCGGCTCGCCTCCGGCGTGGGCGCGGCGGTGCTGCTGGCCACGGCGGTCGCGGCCTGGTTCCTGCTCAGGGGGCAGAAGCTCCAGGACGGCGTCACGCACTGATCCCCTCAAGGGGTGGTGTCCTGAACAGAGTTGACAGCCCGTCGACACGCAGGACACCATCCCCGCGATGGAGATCAACGAGCTGACCCCGGCGGAACGCCGCGTATGGGAAGCCTTCCCGCGCGGGGAGGGCGTCGACTTCCGGGAGCACCCCGACGAGAACGGCTTCGGCGGCGCGCAGTGGGGGCCCGAGCGGACGCTGCGCGCCGAGGTGCTCAGCGCCCTGCTGCTCAGCCGGGTCACCGCTACGGGGAAGGTCCCCGGGCTCAACGTCCGGGGCGCCCGGATCACCGGCAAGCTGGACCTCAAGTACGCGGTCGTCGAGCACGGCATCCGGCTGCGCGCCTGCTGGTTCGAGCGCAAACCCCTGCTCTACGGGGCCCAGTTGCGCGCCCTCGTACTGTCCGACTCGGCGCTGCCCGGCCTGACCGCCGCCACCCTCGGCGTCGACCTCGTCCTGCGGCTGTCCTGCTGCCGCATCACGGGGCCGGTGCGGCTCCAAGGGGCCCGGATATCCGGCGGCCTCTTCCTCCAGAGAGCCGTCATCGGCGACCCGGACGCCCAGGAGGAGGCCGAGGAGCCCCTGCTCCAGTTCAACCACGCCGCCATCGGCACCGACGTCATCGCGATGGACCTCACCGTCCACGGCCAGACCCGGATCAACGGCGCCACCGTCGGCGGCCAGATCAACCTCGACGGCGCCCGCCTGCTCGCCCCCGGCGGTACCGCCCTGCACGCCGAGACCCTGTCCGTCGGCACCGACCTGCGCGCCATGCGGCTGGAGGCCCGCGGGCGGGTCAACCTCAGCGGCTCCCGCATACCCGGCCAGCTCAACCTCGCCTACGCGCGGCTCGCCAACCCCGGCGGCGTGGCGCTGCGCGCCTCCAGCTGCGTGATCGGCGAGGTGTGGCTGCGGTCCTGCGACACCATCCGGGGCGGGGTGAACCTGCGCCGCTCCCAGTTCGACCTGCTCCACATGCCGCCCGGGACCTGGCCCGAGCAGATCCGCATCGACGGGCTCACCTACCGCACCCTCGCCCCGCACCTGCCGCCCGAGGAGCGGCTGCCCGCGCTGGAGCGCGAGGAGTCCGGGTACCTCCCGTACGCGTACGAGCAGCTCGCGGCGGCCTACCGTACGGCCGGGGACGAGGCGGGCGCACGGACCGTGCAGCTCGCCAAGCTGCGCCGGCACCGGCGCACCCTGCCCCGCCACGCCCGGCTCTGGGGGCTGCTCCAGGACGCCACCGTCGGCTACGGCTTCCGGCCGCTGCGGGCGGCGGGCTGGCTGCTGGCGCTGCTGCTGACGGGGACGATCGCGTACGGTCTGCACCCGCCGAGGGAGCTCAAGGCGGGGGAGGCGCCGGAGTTCAACGCGGTGTTCTACACGATCGACCTGATGCTGCCGATCATCGGCTTCGGCCAAGAGGGCGCCTTCGCGCCGAACGGCTGGTACCAGTGGCTCTCGTACGTGCTGATCGTGACCGGCTGGGTCCTCGCCACGACGACCGCGGCGGGCGTCAGCCGGTCACTCCAGCGCCAGTGACCGCTACGCGGCTTCCTTGACCTTCGTCGCGTACATGTCGACGTACTCCTGGCCCGAAAGGCGCATGACCTCCGCCATCACCGAGTCGGTGACGGCGCGCAGCACGTAGCGGTCGCGGTCCATGCCCTCGTAGCGGGAGAACTCCATCGGCTCGCCGAAGCGGACGGTGACCCGGCCCGGGCGGGGCATGCCCTTGCCGCCCGGCTGGAGCTTGTCGGTGCCGATCATCGCGAAGGGGACCACGGGGGCGCCGGTCATCAGGGTCAGGCGGGCGATGCCGGTGCGGCCGCGGTAGAGGCGGCCGTCGGGGGAGCGGGTGCCCTCGGGGTAGATCCCGAAGATCTTGCCCTCTTCGAGGATGCGGCGGCCGGTCATCAGGGCGGCGACGCCGCCGTTGGCGCCGTCACGGTCGACCGGGATCATGCCGGACCCGGTGAAGAACCAGGCCATGGCACGGCCCTTGATGCCCTTGCCCGTCACGTACTCGTCCTTGCCGATGAAGTGGACCGTACGGTCGCACACCAGCGGAAGGATCATGGAGTCGATGAAGGTGAGGTGGTTGCCCGCCAGGATCACCGGTCCGGTGCCCGGGATGTTCTCGATGCCCTCCACACGGGTGCGGAACATCATGCGCATGACCGGTCCGACGGTGGCTTTGATGAGCGATGTACGGAACAACGTGAGCCCTCCGGCATCGAAACGCGATTTTCGCACCACACGGGGGTAGTGCAGGTGAGGACGATACTCGCGGGTCAGCTCCGAGTGCACATCGGGTTCACGAGGTGGATACGCAGTGTTGACGCACGTTTCCGCCATGTTCCCCGCAGGCCCACCCCCGCGCCACCGGCCGCTGCCTACGATCGGCATGCCCAATCGGGCCGCTCGGACCCGGAGATCCCGGGTACCGCCCGGCCCTCTCAGACGACTGGAGTGGCACTCATGACGCAGGGTGGGGCAGCACGGCGCACGGTCCTGGGGGCGGCCGTCCTGGCAGCGGGCGGCGGCATGGCCGGGCTTTCTGCGGGGTCCGCCTCGGCGGCCGGGGGGACACGAGCCGCGACGGCGGCGGAGGCCGCGTACGAAGCCGACCTGGGCCGTGGCGGCGGCTACCGGGACCTCCCCGTCCCGCTGGTCATCGGCCACCGCGGGGCCTGCGGCTACCGGCCCGAGCACACCCTCGGCTCGTACCAGCTCGCCCTCGACCTGGGGGCGGACGTCGTCGAGCAGGACCTGGTGCCCACCAAGGACGGCCACCTCGTGTGCCGCCACGAGAACGAGATCGGCGGCACCACCGACGTCGCCGACCACCCCGGGTTCGCCTCCCGCCGTACGACCAAGTCGATCGACGGGGTCGCGGTCACGGGCTGGTTCACCGAGGACTTCACCCTCGCCGAGCTGAAGACCCTGCGGGCGAAGGAACGTATCCCCTCCGTCCGCCAGCGCAACACGCTCTACGACGGCCGGTGGGACGTGCCCACCTTCGAAGAGGTGCTGCGCTGGGCCGACCGCGAGGGCAAGAGGCGCGGCAAGCGCGTCTGGCTGCACGTCGAGACCAAACACCCCACGTACTTCCGGTCCCTGGGCCTGGGCCTCGAAGAGCCCCTCGCCAAGCTGCTGCGCCGCTACGGCCGCGACGGACGGGGCGCCCCCCTCTTCCTCCAGTCCTTCGAGCCCTCCAGCATCCAGAGGCTCTCCCGGCTGGTCTCCGCGCCGCGCGTGGTCCTGCTGTCCGCCGCCGGCACCCGGCCCTGGGACTTCGAACAGGCCAAGGATCCGCGGACGGTGTCGGACCTGGTCAAGCCCGAGGGCCTGAAGTGGATCGCCGGATTCGCCCAGGGCATCGGCCCCACGATGGACCTGATCCTCCCGCGCGACGCGGCGGGCAAGCTCGGCGCCCCGACCATGCTGGTCAAGGACGCCCATGCCCAGGGGCTGGTGCTGCACCCCTACACCGCGCGCAACGAGAACACCTTCCTGCCGGCCGAGTACCGCAAGGGCACCGACCCGAACGCGTACGGGGATGCCTTCGGCGCCTTCAAGACGTACTTCGAGCAGGGCATCGACGGCATCTTCACGGACAACGCGGACACCGGGCTGCTCGCGGCCGAGGCCTTCCGCCCGGGCCGCGGCCGCTAGGGCCCCGCACCGTCAACAGATAAGCGGAATATCACGTACGGGTGGGCTGTGCCGGGTGTGGAAACCGCCGGGCACGGCCCGCGCGTCCCGCCCGGCATGGACCTGCTGAAGGACTCCGACCTCCTGAACGAACTGGGGCCGCTGCTCTCCGCCGAGGCGGCCGCGGAGGCCCCGGGCGCCGGAGTGGAAGCGGCCGACTTGGAGCAAGCCGTCTGGGTCAGGCTGCTGGAACACGAACCCGCCCCCGCAGAACCGGCCCGCTGGCTGCGCCGCGCGGTGCGGGCCGAAGCCCGGCTCGCCCGGCGCCGCGCCCGCCGCGAGATCCCGTACGGCTGCCGGCCCGGCAGCGCGGGCGCCGAGCCCGAAGACGCCCTGCTGCACGGCGAGGAGAACCGCGCTCTCCGGTCGGCCGTCGCCCGACTGCCCGGACGGTGTCCGGAGCTCATGGGGGCACTTCTTTCGCCCAGAGACCTCACCTACCGTGAAATCGCAGGAGAGTTGGGTATCTCACAAGGAAGTTTGGGACCCGTCCGTTCCCGTTGCCTGGGATGTCTGCGCAGAATGCTGGCGTCAGAGGTTGCGGCTCCTCGCCTTCGGGGAAGGGAGCGGTAGACCAATGGGCTACCAGGTGAGCGGGAGGCATGCGCACATGGGCATGAGCGTGACCATTTCGGCGGCAGCTGCCGAGGACACTGAGCAGATCCTCAAACTGCAGTACCTGGCGTTCCAGCGTGAGGCCGAGCTGTACGGCAACTACCGCATCCAGCCGCTCACCCAGACCCTGGACTCCCTCAAGGCCGAGCTGGAGTCGGACACGGTGCTCGTGGCCCGGCTCGGCGACGAAGTGGTCGGCACCGTGCGCGGCAGCGTCGACGAGGACGGCACCGGCAAGATCGCCAAGCTCTGCGTCCACCCGCGCCTGCAGGGCCACGGGCTCGGCGCCCGGCTGCTGCGCGCCGTCGAGGAGGCCCTCGCGGGCCGCGCCGAGACCACCCGCTTCCGGCTGCACACCGGCCACAAGAGCGAGTCCAACCTGCGCCTCTACCGCAATGCCGGATACGTCCAGGTCGGTGGCCGTACGGCTTCCGACGGCGTACGCCTGGTCATCCTGGAGAAGGAGGCCACCGACGCGGCCGACTTCGCGGTCAGCGCCTGAACCTCAGGGCTGAGAGCTGAGAGCTGAGAGCTCAGCGCTTGGCGCGCAGCCAGAGCATCCCGGTGATCGGCAGGATCACCGGGATGAACAGGTAGCCCATCCCGAACTGAGACCACACCGTCGAGTCGGGGAAGGACTCGGGCCGCACCAGGGTCCAGGTGCCGACGACGAGGACCCCGGCCAGCTCGGCGGCGCAGCACGCGCGCGCCGCCCTGCGGGCCGCCTCCCCGCCGCGCACCAGCGAGTACGTGATGAAGCAGTAGACGAGTGCGGCCAGGCCGGTCAGCGTGTACGGCAGCGGGGCCCGGTCGAACTCGGTGGAGATCTGGTAGACCGAGCGCGAGACCGCGCCGACCGTGATCACCCCGTACAGCCAGACCAGCAGCAGCCCGGGCCCGGAGACCAGCCGCTTGCGCCCGGCCGGGCCGGCCGGGTCCGCGGTCATGTCGGTGTCGGCGGTGTCGGTGGTGTCAGGCACCGGGGGTCCCCCAGATGTCGTAGAGGCGTACTTCGAGGACGGCGAGGACGAGCGCGCCCGCGGCCACCGTCACCGAGCCCCATCTGGTCCGCTCGCTCAGGGAGAGCAGCCCGGCGGCCGGGACCGCCGCGAAGGCGCCCACCAGGTAGGCCACGAAGATCACCGTGCCCTCGTCGGGCTTGCCGCCCTGTGCGAGCTTCACCACGCCGACCACCAGCTGGGCCAGGGCCAGCAGGGTCACCACGCCCATGCCGATGAAGTGCCAGTCCTTGGTGGGCTGGTCCCGCAGGGCGGCGAATCCGCACCAGGCGGCGAGGGCGAGTGCGGCCGCGCCGAGGGCGACCGTCAGGGCGTCGAGCATGCAGCGAGGGTATTACGGGCCGAAAGACCCGGTGCGCGCGCCCCTGGGCGCGGCCCGCCGCACCGGGATGCGGACCGTGGCCTTGACCACAGCGCACACCGCCGCCGGGCTCGGCGCGGACGTGGCCGTACGGGACCTCCCGGCCGTGTCCGTGCCGGTCGGCGGCGGGGACATCGCGGTGTCGACGGGCGGCCGGGACTGACCGATCCTGTCCGGTATGCGGTTGGATTGCGTCCGCTATTCGGACAGCTTTGATCGGTGGCGGGATACGTCTGCTTTACTTGGGCCCATGACCACGACGAGCAGCCGCACCCTTGCGACCGAGGCGACGATGACGCCCGGTGCTCGTTGTATGTGTCGAATGTGCGCCTTCTGAGGGCCCCTCTCCTGAGTCTCGCGCCCCGAAGCGAGACCCGGCCGAGCCCGTCCACACACCATGGACCGCTCCTGCCCCGCGCATGCGTCGACGCCGACTTTTTGTGACGGTTCGACCCGTATCGCGTCCCCAGATGTTTGCCCCGTGCCGGCACCCCGCTGCGCCGCGCACTCGACAGCGACGGAATTCCTGTGATCACCACATCGGGCCTCACGAAGGTCTACCAGTCCCGTGGCCGCGAGGTCACCGCCCTGGACGGCGTCGATCTGCACGTCCGCGAGGGCGAGGTATACGGAGTCATCGGCCAGAGCGGCGCCGGCAAGTCCTCCCTGATCCGCTGCGTGAACCTGCTGGAGCGCCCCACCACCGGCACCGTGACCGTCGACGGCGTCGACCTCACCGCGCTCGCCGGCCGCGGCCGGCGCGCCGGCAAGGAGCTCCGCGAGGCCCGCAGCCGCATCGGCATGGTCTTCCAGCACTTCAACCTGCTGTCCTCGCGCACCGTCCAGGGCAACATCGAACTGCCGCTGGAGATCCTCGGCGTCTCCGGCCGCGAGCGCTCCCGCAAGGCCCTCGAACTGCTCGACCTCGTCGGCCTCGCCGACAAGGCCAAGGCCTACCCCGGCCAGCTCTCCGGCGGCCAGAAGCAGCGCGTCGGCATCGCCCGCGCCCTGGCCGGCGACCCCAAGGTGCTCCTGTCCGACGAGGCCACCAGCGCCCTGGACCCCGAGACCACCCGCTCGATCCTCCAGCTGCTGCGCGACCTCAACCAGCAGCTCGGCCTGACCGTCCTGCTCATCACCCACGAGATGGACGTCGTCAAGACCGTCTGCGACTCGGCCGCCCTCATGAAGCAGGGCCGGATCATCGAGTCCGGCACCGTGGCCGAACTGCTCGCCACCCCCGGCTCCGAGCTCGCCGGCGAGCTCTTCCCCGTCAGCGGCGCCGCCACCGGCCCCGACCGCACGGTCGTCGACGTCACCTTCCACGGTGACGCCGCCACCCAGCCGGTCATCTCCCAGCTGTCGCGGACGTACAACATCGACATCTCGATCCTCGGCGCAGCGATGGACACCGTCGCCGGCCGCCAGATCGGCCGCATGCGGATCGAGCTGCCCGGCCGCTACGAGGACAACGTCGTGCCCGTCGGCTTCCTGCGCGAGCAGGGCCTGCAGGTCGATGTCGTCGATGACCCCGAAGACGCCGACGCCGAGCTCGCCCAGCTCGTCAAGGATGGTGCCAAGTGACCTGGTCCGAGATGCAGCCCCTGCTCACCCAGGGCACGTACGACACCCTCTACATGGTGCTGTGGTCCACCCTGGTGACGGTTCTCGGCGGACTGCCCATCGGCATCCTCCTCGTCCTCACCGACAAGGGCGGCCTCCTGCAGAACCGGCCGCTCAACAAGGTCCTCGGCGTGATCGTGAACGTAGGCCGCTCGCTGCCGTTCATCATCCTGCTGATCGCCCTGATCCCGGTCACCACCGCGGTCGTCGGCACCTTCATCGGCCCCACCGCGATGATCGTCCCGCTGGCCATCGGCGCCATCCCCTTCTTCGCGCGCCTCGTGGAGACGGCCGTCCGCGAGGTGGACCACGGCCTGATCGAGGCCGTCGAGTCCATGGGCGGAGGCGTCCCCACCCTCGTGGGCAAGGTGCTGCTCCCGCAGGCCCTGCCCTCGCTGGTCGCAGCCGTGACCACCACCCTGATCACCCTGATCGGGTACTCCGCCATGGCCGGCGCGGTCGGCGGCGAAGGCCTCGGATCCAAGGCCATCACCTACGGCTTCCAGCGCTTCGAGACCGGCTTCATGCTCGCCACCGTCGTGGTCCTGATCGCCATCGTCACGCTGATCCAGCTGATCGGCGACGGCGCGGTACGCCTCCTCGCCCGCCGCGGCCGGACAGCCTGAACCGGGCCCACCGCACCCCCTGAACCTCCCTCCCGAAAGCCCGCACTTGTCGTGCTTGGGCCTCCATCCGGAAAATGCAAGAAAGGCACTCTTCGTGCGTAAGAACATCAAGGTCACCGCCTTCGCCGCCGCCTCCGCCGCGCTCGCCCTCGGCCTCACCGCCTGCGGCAGCTCCTCGGACCCGTCCTCCACCAAGGCCGACGGCGGCAAGGTCGACGAGAGCAAGCCGCTCGTCATCGCGGCCTCCCCGAGCCCGCACGCCGACATCCTGAACTTCGTCAAGGACAAGCTGGCGGCCAAGGAGGGCCTCAAGCTGGAGGTGAAGGAGTTCACGGACTACGTGCTCCCCAACACCGCCACCGAGCAGGGCCAGGTCGACGGCAACTACTTCCAGCACAAGCCGTACCTCGACGACTTCAACAAGAAGAACGGCACCCACATCGTGCCCGTCGTGAACGTGCACCTGGAGCCCCTCGGCCTCTACTCCAAGAAGGTCAAGGCCCTCGCCGACATCAAGGCCGGCCAGACCATCGCCGTCCCCAACGACACCACCAACGAGGGCCGCGCGCTCCAGCTGCTCGCCGCGAACAACCTGATCACCCTCAAGGAAGGTGTCGGCACCGGCGCCAAGCTGTCCGACATCACCGACAAGAAGGGCCTGGAGTTCAAGGAGCTGGAGGCCGCCACGGTCCCGCGCGCCCTGAACGACGTGGATGCCGCGGTCATCAACGGCAACTACGCCCTGGAGGCCAAGCTCGCGCCCGCCAAGGACGCGCTGGTCCTGGAGAAGGCCGAGGGCAACCCCTACGCCAACTTCCTCGCGGTGAAGGCCGGCAACGAGAAGGACCCGCGGATCGAGAAGCTCGCCAAGCTCCTCAACTCCGACGAGGTCAAGAAGTTCATCGAGGACAAGTACCAGGGCTCGGTCGTCCCGGCCTTCGGTGCCCCGAAGTCCTGATCCCGAACCGCTGATCGGCCCCGTACGCCCCGCGGGCGTGCGGGGCCGAGCGCTGCCCGCTTCCGGGCAACCCGGCCGCCACATCCCACCGCCGATGCTGCATGCTGTGCCTACGGCCCGCACAAAGGTCCAGCAACGGCATGGAGCTGCGCATGACTACCACCTTCCCGGACGTCACCATCAGCACGGACCGGCTGGTGCTGCGCCCCTTCGACGGGGAGGACGTCACCGCGCTCGCCGAGATGATGAACGACGAGCACATCACCGCCTGGACCACCGCGGCGCACCCCTACACCCACGCGGACGCCCACGCCTGGGCCACCCGGAACTCCCACGCGGAGCGCACGGAGGGCAGAGGCATCGTTTTTGCGGTCACCGAATTCCTCACCCAGCGCCTCGTCGGCATCGTGCATCTCAAGAACACCAACTGGCGCACCCGCAGCACCGAGGTCCGCTACGTCACCGCCCCCTGGGCCCGCGGCGAGGGCTACGCCAGCGAGTCCGTGCTCGCCGCCGCCCAATGGCTCTTCCACGACCAGCGCTTCGAACGCCTCGAACTGCGCACCGCCGCCGACAACACCGCCTCCCAGCAGGTGGCCCAGAAGATCGGCTGCATCAGCGAAGGCGTCCTGCGCAATGCGTGGATGGTGCGCACACAGAACCCCGACGGCTCCTGGACGGACACCCGCACCGACCTCATCGTCTGGAGCCTGCTCCCCGAGGACATCGACGACATGGAGGAGTCGGACGGCTACAACGGCCACGACGACTACGGATACGGCCGCGGCGCCCAGGCCGGCGCAGGCGGCTACGCCGTCGGCGCCGACTGGAGCTGACCGGGCCGACCCGATGACCAGGTAGTCTCACCGTGCCTGGTGGCCCGCCCGCCGGCCCCTGCCGACGAAGCTTCGCCCGCCCCCACCCCAGGAGACTGACGACGATGGCCGACCGGGTCACGGTGATCGGCTGGGACGGCTCGCCCCTGACCGCGGCCGCCCGGTCCGCGCTCTCCGCCGCCACCCTCGTGGCCGGCGCCGCCCACCACCTCGCCCTTCCCGAGCTGCCGCCCACGGCCGAGCGCATCCGCCTGGGCAGCCTCGGCCTGGCCGCCCGCCGTATCGCCGGCCACCGCGGCACCGCCGTCGTCTTCGCCGACGGGGACCCCGGCTTCTTCGGCGCCGTACGCACCCTGCGCGCCCCGGAGCACGGCCTGGAGGTCGAGGTCGTCCCCGCCGTGTCCTCCGTCGCCGCCGCCTTCGCCCGCGCCGGGATGCCCTGGGACGACGCCCAGGTCGTCGTCGCCCACCCCCGTACGCTGCGCCGCGCCGTCAACGTCTGCCGCGCCCACGGCAAGGTCGCGGTCCTCACCTCGCCCGGGGCCGGTCCCGCCGAACTCGCCCTGCTGCTCGGCGGGGTCCACCGCACCTTCGTCATCTGCGAGGAGCTCGGCACCGCCAAGGAGCAGGTGACCGTCCTGACCTCCGACCGGGTCGCGGACCACAGCTGGCGCGACCCCAACGTCGTCATCGTCATCGGCGGACAGTCCGCCGCCGTGTCCGCCGCCCCCGCCGCGGCCGCCGACCCGGCCTGGCTGCTCGGCCAGAGCGCCGGCCACACCGGCCCGCGCGGCTGGGCCCGGTCCGGAGCCGACGGAGGCGAGGGGGAGTCGGCGCTGCTGCGCGCAGCCCAGCTCGCCCGCCTCGGCCCGCGCTCCGGCGACCTCGTCTGGGACATCGGCACCGGCTCCGGCGCCTTCGCCGTGGAGGCCGCCGCGTTCGGCGCCGCCGTCATCGCGGTCGACGCCGACCCGGGCGCCTGCGCACGCGCAACTGCCGCCGCCCGCAACCGGGGCGTACAGGTCCAGGTCGTCGCCGGGCGCGCACCGCACGTACTGGAGGACCTCCCCGAACCCGACGTCGTCCGCGTCGGCGGCGGGGGAGCCGCGGTCGCCCGGGCCGTCGCCGACCGCCGCCCCGAACGGATCGTCAGCCACGCCTCCACCCGCGACGAGGCGGAGGCCATCGGCCGCGCGCTCACCGAGGGCGGCTACACCGTCGAGTGCGCGCTCCTCCAGTCGGTTGGCCTGGACACCCGCACCTGGAGCGAACAGGACCGTTCCGTCGTCTTCCTCCTGGCAGCCGAACGCCCCGTGAACCGCTAGCGCGGAGGCCGGGGTAGGCTGGCCGATCGTCGTAGCGCCCTGGCATCTCCGGGGGTGACGACACCGCCGGACGCGCGACGTGGCGCAGTCCACAGCACACCATGCCGGTTATGGCCACCATGGTGTCTAACGGGCGCGACAATGCTTACGGGTTGTCGCACGGGACGTGCGCGCGACGGACACGTCGTACGGCAACCCCGCTCGGGCGCCGGGCGATCGAAGACGCACAACCGATGGGCGAGGGGTACGCATGACTGACACCGGCCAGGTACCGGGCGAGGGTCTCCCGGACAACGCGGGCATGGTGGATCAGCAGGGCATTCCCGCTCCGGTCCAGCACCCGGGCCCCGCCCCCGCTCCCGTCCAGGGCGGCTACGCCTTCCAGGACCTCGTGGACAACCCGGCCGAGCCGGAGGACGAGGAACTGCTGCTGATGCCGAGCGGCCAGGGCGCGTGGAGCGACCCGCAGGTGGTCCCGCCGGCGCCGGTCTTCGCGGTCGAGACCTCCTACGGCGACGCGCCCTACGCCGAGTACTCCGAGGCGCCGGCCGTGTACGCCGAGCCCGTCTACCCCGCGTTCCCCGACCCCTCCTACGGCGACGCCTCGTACAGCGCGGGCGCGCACGAGGCCGGCGGCCGCGATTCCGGCGCGCTCGACCTCGGCGGCCTCGTGGTCCCGCCGCCGGCCGCCGCCCCGGTGGCTCCGGCCGCGCCCGTGGCCGCGGCCGTGCCCTCCCGCCGGCCGCTGCACATGGGCCCGCCCGTGCCCGAGGCCACCGGTGGAGTCGTACGTTCCCTCGCCGACCGGGGTCCGGCCGCCGCTCCGGTGGCCCCCGCCGTGTCCGTGGCGCAGGTGACGGCTCCCGCAGCTCCCGTGGCCGTGCAGGCCGCTGCTCCGGTGGCGCCGATCCCTGTCCAGGTGGCCGGGCCGCCGACCGTGGGCCCCGAATACCTGGACCTCCCGGGTCCCGAGGCCGCCGCAGTGCCGGCCGTGCCGCAGCCGGCCGAGGTCCCGCCGCAGGCCGGCGCCCCGTGGACGGCGGAGCCGGCGCCGGAGCCGGTGGCCGTCCCGGAGCCCGTCGTCGTACCCGAGGCCGTCGTCGCACCCGAGCCCGTGATGGCGCCCGAACCCGTGACGGCGCCCGCGCCCGCGGTGGTGCCCGAGCCCGTGACGGCGCCCGCGGTGGTGCCCGAGCCCGTCATGGCGCCCGAGGTGCCGGCAGCCGCCGAGGTCCCCGCCGAATCCCCCGCCGCCCCGCAGGCCCCTCAGCCGGAGCCGGTCGTGGCGGTGGAGCCCGAGCCGGTCGCCGTCGCCGTGGCCGTCGTGGAGCCCGCGCCGGAGCCCGTCGCCGAGGTCCCCGCCGAAGCCCCGGTAGAGCCGGCGCCGGAGCCGGTCGTGGCCCAGGCCCCGCCGGTGGAGGTGCCGGTGGCGGACGTACCGGTGGTGGAGGCGCCGGCCGCCGAGCCGGAGCCGGCGGCCCTGCCCGCGGAAACGGTGGTCCAGTCCGTCGAGGCCGCGGCTCCCGAGGCCCCTGCGGCCCCCATCGCCCTGGACCCCGTACCGGAGGCGGTCCCGGAGGCCGAGGCGGTGGAGCCCGAAGCCGCTCCCGAGCCCGCGCCGGAGCCGGTCGCCGTGCCGGGGCCCGAGCCGGTCGCCGCCGAGCCGGTGGCCGAGGCCGTCACCGAGCACGAGTCCGAGCCCGAGCCCGTCGTCCCCCTCGTACCCGTCGTGGAGCCCTCCGCGGGCGAGGCGGCCCCCGCGTACGCCGACGCCGAACGCGAGGCGGTCCTGCGCGTCATGCGCGAACGCCGCGACATCCGCAACGGCTTCCGCACCGACCCCATCCCGCACGAGGTGCTCCTGCGCGTCCTGGAGGCCGCCCACCACGCGCCCAGCGTGGGCCACTCCCAGCCCTGGGACTTCGTCGTCATCCGTTCGGCCGAGACCCGCCGGACGATGCACGAGCTCGCCCAGCGCCAGCGCGAGGCCTACGCGAAGTCGCTGCCCAAGGGCCGGGCGAAGCAGTTCAAGGAACTCAAGATCGAGGCCATCCTCGACACCCCGGTGAACATCGTCGTCACCGCCGACCCCACCCGCGGCGGCCGCCACACCCTCGGCCGGCACACCCAGCCGCAGATGGCCCCGTACTCCTCGGCCCTCGCGGTCGAGAACCTCTGGCTCGCCGCGCGCGCCGAGGGCCTCGGCGTCGGCTGGGTCAGCTTCTTCGACGAGCGCGAGATGGTCCGCGAGCTCGGCCTGCCCGAGCACCTGGAGGTCGTCGCCTACCTGTGCGTCGGCTACGTCGACGAGTTCCCGGAGGAGCCGGAGCTCGCGCAGGCCGGCTGGTCGCAGCGCCGGCCGCTGGCCTGGGTCGTGCACGAGGAGACGTACGGGCGCCGCGCGCTGCCCGGCGAGGAGCCGCACGACCTGCTCTCGGAGACGGTCGCCAGCATCCGCCCGCTCGACGCGAAGGCGCTGGGCGAGGCATGGGAGCGCCAGAAGCGCATGACCAAGCCCGCCGGGGCCCTGGGCATGCTCGAAATCATCTCCGCACAGCTGTCCGGCCTCTCCCGCGTCTGCCCGCCGCCGATCCCGGAGCCGGCCGCGGTCGCGATCTTCGCGGGCGACCACGGGGTCCACGCCCAGGGCGTCACCCCGTGGCCCCAGGAGGTCACCACGCAGATGGTGGCCAACTTCCTGGGCGGCGGCGCGGTCTGCAACGCGTTCGCCAACCAGGTCGGCGCCGAGGTCTGCGTCATCGACGTCGGCGTGGCCGGGGACCTCCCCACCACCCCCGGCCTGCTCCCGCGCAAGGTCCGCCCGGGCACGGCGGACCTCTCCACGGGCCCGGCGATGACCCGCGAGGAAGCGATCGCGGCCATCGAGGTGGGCATCGAAACGGCCCGCGACCTGGTGGCGGCGGGCAACAAGGCGCTGCTGACGGGCGAGATGGGCATCGCGAACACGACGGTGTCGGCTGCCCTGATCTCGGTCTTCACCGGGGTCGACCCGGCGGAGGTCACCGGCCGCGGCACCGGCATCAACGACGAGACGCACGCCCGCAAGGTCGAGGTCGTACGCCGCGCACTGGAGCTCCACCAGCCGGACCCGGCGGACCCGATCGGCGTCCTCGCGGCGATCGGCGGCCTGGAGCACGCGGCGATCGTCGGCCTGCTCCTGGGCGGAGCCTCCCTCCGCACTCCCGTGATCCTGGACGGCGTCAGCGCCGGCGCGGCAGCCCTGGTGGCCCGTGCCATCGCCCCGGAATCCCTCTCGGCGTGCATCGCGGGCCACCGCAGCGCGGAGCCGGGCCACGTGGCGGCCCTGAACAAGCTGGGCCTGCGCCCGCTGGTCGACCTGGACCTCCGCCTCGGAGAGGGCACGGGCGCGTTGCTGGCCCTCCCGCTGGTCCAGAGCGCCGCCCGCGCGATGCACGAGGTGGCCACGTTCGACTCGGCCGGAGTCACCGAGAAGTAGCCCGTCACCGCCGCGCGGGGGCTTTGCCCCGGACCCCGCGCGGCGGAGCGCACGTACGGGGGCCGGGGAGCCCGGGGGTGGAGCCCCGGAGGCGGTGGCGCGGGCCGTATCGTTGGACCCGGAGAGGGAAAGCGCACGTCACCCACCCCGAACCCAGCCGCTCCAGCGCAGCAGCGGCCCGCAGAAACCGCCCGCCGCACCAGGAGCCGCACCGCTATGGCCGAACACTCCGCCTACCCCGTAGGACTCCGTCTCGCCGGCCGCCGCGTCGTCGTCATCGGCGGCGGCCAGGTCGCCCAGCGCCGGCTGCCCGCGCTCGTCGCGGCCGGCGCCGACGTCCTCCTCGTCTCGCCCTCCGCCACGCCCTCCGTGGACGCCATGGCCGAGACCGGCGAGATCCGCTGGGAGCGCCGCCGCTACCAGGACGGGGACCTGGACGGTGCCTGGTACGCACTGATCGCGACCCGCGACCGGGCCGCCAACGACTCCGCCTCCGCCGAGGCCGAGCGCCGCCGCGTCTGGTGCGTGCGCGCCGACGACGCCGAGGCGGCCACCGCCTGGACCCCGGCCACCGGCCGCGTCGAGGGCGTCACCGTCGCCGTCCTGAGCGGCAACGACCCCCGCCGCTCCGCCGCCGTCCGCGACGCGGTCGTCGAGGGGCTGCGCGACGGCTCCCTCACCGCGAACCGCACCCGCACCCCCGGCGTCGCCCTCGTCGGCGGCGGCCCCGGCGACCCCGACCTGATCACCGTCCGCGGGCGCCGCCTCCTCGCCGAGGCCGATGTCGTCATCGCGGACCGGCTCGGTCCCCGCGACCTGCTCGACGAACTCCCGCCGCACGTCGAGGTCATCGACGCCGCGAAGATCCCGTACGGCCGCTTCATGGCCCAGGAGGCCATCAACAACGCCCTGATCGAGCACGCCAAGGCCGGCAAGGCCGTGGTCCGGCTCAAGGGCGGGGACCCGTACGTCTTCGGCCGCGGCATGGAGGAGCTCCAGGCCCTCGCCGAGGCCGGCATCCCCTGCACCGTCGTCCCCGGCATCTCCAGCTCCATCTCGGTGCCCGGCGCCGTCGGCATCCCGGTCACCCACCGCGGTGTGGCGCACGAGTTCACCGTGGTCAGCGGCCACGTCGGCCCCGACGACCCGCGTTCCCTGGTGGACTGGGCCTCCCTCGCCAAGCTCACCGGCACCCTGGTGATCCTGATGGGCGTGGACAAGATCGGCCTGATCGCCGCGGCCCTGGTCCGCCACGGCCGGCCCGCCGACACCCCGGTCGCGGTCGTCCAGGAGGGCACCACGGCCAGCCAGCGCCGCGTGGACGCCACCCTCGCCACCGTCGGCGAGACCGTACGGGCGGAGGAGATCCGTCCGCCCGCGGTCATCGTCATCGGCGAAGTCGTCAACGTCGGGGCCCACGCCGCCCCCACCGCCCCCACCGCCTGAAACACCCACGCCCCGCACGGCCGTTGGCACCACACCCCGGACAAGGCAGTATCACCCTGTGGCTGATCTCATCACCGTCGAAGACCCCGACGACCCCCGCCTGCACGACTACACGGGCCTGACCGACGTCGAACTCCGGCGCCGGCGCGAGCCCGCGGAGGGCCTGTTCATCGCCGAGGGCGAGAAGGTCATCAGACGGGCCAAGGACGCCGGGTACGAGATGCGCTCGATGCTGCTCTCCGCCAAGTGGGTCGACGTCATGCGCGACGTCATCGACGAGCTCCCGGCCCCGGTCTACGCCGTCACCCCGGAGCTCGCCGAACGCGTCACCGGCTACCACGTGCACCGCGGCGCCCTCGCCTCGATGCAGCGCAAGCCGCTGCCGGCGGCCGACGAGCTGCTCGCGGCGGAGGGCGCGCGCGCGGGCCACCGGATCGCCGTCTTCGAGGGCTTCGTCGACCACGCAAACCTGGGCGCCGCCTTCCGCAGCGCCGCGGCCCTCGGCATCAGCGCGATACTGCTCTCCCCGGACTGCGCGGATCCGCTCTACCGGCGCGCCATCAAGGTCTCGATGGGGTCCGTGTTCTCGGTTCCGTACGCGCGCCTGGACCAGTGGCCCGCCGATCTGGAGAAGGTCCGCGAGGCGGGCTACCGGATCCTGGCCATGACGCCGAGCCCGAAGGCCACTCCGCTGGACCAGGTCCCGCCGGAGCGCTTCGAGCGTTCCGCGATCATGCTCGGCTCCGAGGGCCACGGCCTGTCCACGTACGCGCTGCGGGCCGCCGACGAGTGGGTCCGGATCCCGATGGCGGAGGGGATCGACTCCCTGAACGTGGCCGCGGCCTCGGCGGTGGCCTTCTACGCGACCCGCCCGCCCCAGGCCCCGGCCTCGGCTCAGGCCTCCCAGGACCTGGAAGCCGGCTAGAACTTCTGGGCGGCGGCGATCCCCAGCGCCACGATCAGCGTGACCACGACGAACACGATCAGCCGCTGGCGCATCAGCCGGGGGTCCGGCCCCGAGGGGCGCCGCCCGGCTCCCGTCGTGCGCGGGGCCTGGCGGCCCCCCGTACGCCCCGCCGTCGGCCGGGAGGACGGGCCGCCCGGGTTCCGCGAGGACGAAGGGCGCGGGGACGAGGGCCGGGAGGACGAGGGCCGCGCGTGGCCTCCGCTGTTCGGGCCCTGCCCCTGCCCCTGCCCGTGGCCCTGCCCGTGGCCCTGGTCCGGCGCCTGGGGCGCGGGAGTGCCGCCCGTACGGCGCTCCGTGCGCTGGTCCGCGTATTCATCGGCCCGCTCCGCCAGCCGTCCCGTCGGTCGGTCGGCCCGCACGCGCTGCGCCGGCGGGCGCCCGTCGGACAGCCCCTGCGCCTCGCGGGCCGCGATCTCCTTCAGCCGCATCGACAGCTGGAGCGTGCTGGGCCGCTCCTCGGGATCCTTGGCCAGGCAGGCCTGCACGAGGGGCGCCAGCGCGTCCGGAACCCCCACCAGATGCGGCTCCTCGTGCACCACGCGGTACAGCATGACCTCGGAACTGCCGTGCCCGAAGGGCGAGTCGGCGGTCGCCGCGTAGGCGAGGGTGGCTCCCAGCGCGAACACGTCGGTCGCCGGGGTGACGGCGGCCCCGCGCACCTGTTCGGGCGCGAGGAAGCCGGGGGAGCCGACGGCCGTACCCACATGGGTGAGGGTGCTCGCGCCGGTTGCCCAGGCGATCCCGAAGTCGATGATCCGGGGGCCCTTGGGGGACAGAAGAATGTTCGAGGGCTTGAGATCGCGGTGGACGACCCCCGCCTCGTGCACGGCGACCAGTCCCTCGGAGAGCGCGGCCCCGATCGCGGCGATCTGCGCGGCCGTGAGGGGACCCTCCTCGGCCACCTTGTCGTGCAGGGAGGGGCCGGGCACGTACTGCGTGGCGAACCACGGGCGCTCCGCGTCCAGGTCCGCGGCCACCAGGCGGGCGGTGCACCCGCCGCGGATCCGGCGGGCGGCGGACACCTCGCGCGCGAAGCGCGAGCGGAACTCCTGGTCCTCGGCCAGGTCGGGCCGGATCACCTTGAGCGCGACGCGCTGGCCGCGCCGGTCCGATCCCAGGTAGACCACGCCCATACCGCCGGCGCCGAGCCGTCGGTGCAGCCTGAATGAGCCGACGACACGCGGGTCCTCGCGCCGGAGCCGCATCATCGCCATGTCCACCCCGCTGACCGGTCGTCCTGTTGACGTGCCACAGCTTACGGACCATCCGCCACGAGCGCTCAGAGGCCGCGCCCTCGCCGGAAGAATCGATTGTCAGTGCGGGCCAACCCACTTGAGGGTTCCTCACCCGCACGGACCCCTGCCCGTACGGCACTTGCCCGTACGGCCAAACGGCCCTCGGGCCAAGGGGATTGGGCATCCGGTCGGGGTCGTGCGCGGGGCGCGCGGCGGGCTGGAGCGCGTGCGCCGGGCGGGCGCGCGGGGTGATCTTGCGGGTACCCCGCCGGCGGACACGCATGCGCGGGGAGTGACGGAAGTGAGCGAACTCACTACCCTCCGGTCATCCCCTCCGGGATGACCCTCAGAACGGGGGACCGGTCTCCACCCAGGGGAGTACACGCACGACGGCCCGTCATCCTCTTGGAGGCCTGCCAAGGGATACGAGGGCAGGACGCCAGGGGACTTCGCCGCGCCTAGTGTTGAAGACAAGCGGCGGGTGGCGCACTCGTCCCCCGAGGTCACAAGCCCGCCGCTGCCAACCGACAGGGAGAGGACCCATGGCGGACATCACGCGGCCCGGACGCAAGGCATTCGCGTTCAACGGCCATGAGTCCGGCACGCGCCACCCACTGGTGGCCGCGGCCATGGTGCTCCCCCTGGCCGCCCTCCTGCTCTTCCTCTTCGGAGGATTCGACCAGGTGGCGGCACAGGCGTCGTCCGTGGGCGTGATGCTGGGGCGCTGAGCGGCGCCTCGGGTCCGGGAGAGCGGCCCGGACCGGGACATCGGCCTGTCGAACCCCGTGGGGACGGGGGCGCGACGGACGGCAGGTGAAGGGTGCTGCCCGTACGACTGGGGAGTCGGACGGGCAGCACCCTTTTTCATGCCGTCCCACACCGCCGTCCGCCGCTTCATGCGCCCCCGCGGTTCCGTAACCTGCTTCCGAGACGCCAGCGACGGGAGCCGTGGAGCCGCGATGAACCAGGAGCCACTGCCCGCCGCCCTCGCGGCGTACGCCGGCGCGGGGGAGCGGGGCGCCCCCTACGAGCTGCTCGCCGAGCGCGAGGACGGTACGGTCGTGCGCTGCGGAGAGATCGTCGCCAAGGCGCACGCCGGGGACAGCGACCGCGCGGGCCTCGCCGTACGGATGCGGATCGCCGCGGACGAGGCGCTGGCCGGGGTGCTGCTGGCCCCGCTGCGCCCCGAGGTCGGCTACCTCGGTGGCCGGCCGGTGTCCCTGTGGCCGTACGGGGCTCCGGTCGACCCGGAGCATCCCGAGGACGCCCCCTGGGAGGCGGCGGGGCGGCTGCTGGCGGCCCTCCACCAGGTCCCCGTGCACCGGCTGCCCGGCCCGGTCCCCCCGATGCGCGGTCCGGCCAAACTCGCCCGCGCCCTGCGCCGCCTGTCCCGGGCCACGGCTCCCGACGGGGTCCGGAGTGCCGCCGGGGTCCGAAGCCCCGGCGGCGCCCGTGGTCCCGCAGGGCCGCGGTCCGGGGCCGCGCTCGTGCCCGGACCCGCCGAGGGCCGGCCCGCCGGCGACCTCGTACGGGCCGCTGCGCGGACCCTGCCCGCCTGGGTGCGCGGGGAGGCGCCGGCGCCCCGCGGCGGGGCCCTGTGCCACGGGGACCTGCACCTCGGGCAGTTGGTGCGGGGGCCGGGCCCCGACGGGGGCTGGCGGCTCATCGACGTGGACGACCTCGGCATCGGGACCCCCGCCTGGGATCTGGCGCGGCCCGCCGCCTGGTACGCCGCCGGGCTGCTCGACACCGGCACCTGGGTCCGCTTCCTCGACTCCTACCGCGCCGCCGGCGGCCCCGCGGCCGGGCCGCCCGGCTCCGACCCTTGGCCGGAACTGGACCTCGCCGCCCGGGCCCTGACCGTGCAGACCGCCGCCCTCGCCCTGGCCAAATCGGCGGAAAGCCGTCGCCGACTCGATGACGTGGAGAGGTTGATGGTGGAGTCCTGTGCCCGAATTGCCTCCCTCCCGCCCGACTTGGAGGCGCAGGCTCCGTCGTAGGGTGAGGTTCACGCCACCGGGCATGCATCCGGTGTCGAAGCAGACGGCGAGGAGTTGATCCGGTCATGCAGTGTCCGAAGTGTCACGCGATGATGCACACCTACAACCGCAACGGTGTCCAGATCGAGCAGTGCAGCAACTGCCGCGGGATCTTCCTCGACTACGGCGAGCTGGAGGCGCTGACCCGCCTGGAGTCCCAGTACACCGGCGGCCAGTACGGCCAGGTCCCGCCGCCGGCCGCGCCCCCGGTCCCCTACCCGGCCGCGCACGCCCCCGCCCCGGCCTGGGGCGCCCCCCACCACGGCGGCCACGGCCACGGTCACCACGGCCACCACAAGGGCGGCTTCGGCCGGATGCTCTTCTCCTCCTGAGCGGCCACAACGCGGAAGCCCCGGCCGTCGAAACGGCCGGGGCTTCCGGAGGTGGTGCGCGATACTGGGATTGAACCAGTGACCTCTTCCGTGTCAGGGAAGCGCTCTCCCGCTGAGCTAATCGCGCGGGACTACGGTGCGGAACCGCAGGTGAAGCAGGTGGTGCAGATACTGCGTGCGCGATACTGGGATTGAACCAGTGACCTCTTCCGTGTCAGGGAAGCGCTCTCCCGCTGAGCTAATCGCGCGGGGATCCTTGCGGATCAGTGGACGATACTGGGATTGAACCAGTGACCTCTTCCGTGTCAGGGAAGCGCTCTCCCGCTGAGCTAATCGTCCTTGGAGGTGGAGACGGGATTTGAACCCGTGTAGACGGCTTTGCAGGCCGTTGCCTCGCCTCTCGGCCACTCCACCATGGAGCAGGTAGGGGTTCTCGGGAAGATCCCCCACTTCGAGCGGACGACGAGACTCGAACTCGCGACATCCACCTTGGCAAGGTGGTGCTCTACCAACTGAGCTACGTCCGCAGGTCACCGTGTTCGCTCCGGGGTTCTCCCCCTTCGCTCCCTGGCGACGTGTTGAACTCTAGCGGATTCCCGGGCCAGCTCAAAAACGCGTTTCCGCAGCGTGCTGCCACTCGATCACCACCGGTCACCCGGCGGTCACCTCACCGGCGCCGCGGCGTCACCGGTCATAGACTCGCAGCCGTGCACGACCTGCTTCCCCTGGCCCGCTTCGGCGGCCTCCTCGCGACCGACCTCCGAGACGTCACCAGCGACCCCTCCGCCCTCGACTCGACGGGCTTCTGGGCGGTCGCCGCCGACTTCGAGGGACGTCTGGTCTGCGCCCGCTTCGGCGACATACGCCCCGACCCCGTCCCGGCGCCCGTCCCGGGTGCCTGGCGCGGCCCCGCCGCCGACCAGTGGTCCTCCTCCCTCGACCGCGCGGCGTACACGGCCGGCGTACGCCGCATCCGCGAGTACATCGCCGCCGGCGAGGTCTACCAGGCCAACCTCTGCCGCGTGATGTCCGCGCCGCTGCCCGACCCGGACCGCGCCGACGTCGACGCCCTCACGGCCCTGCTAGCCCGCGGCAACCCCGCCCCGTACGCAGGAACGATTCGGCTGCCGGCCCACGGCGTCGAGATCGCCACCGCGTCCCCCGAGCTGTACCTGCGCCGGGCCGGCCGCCACGTGGAGTCCGGCCCCATCAAGGGCACCGGCCGCACCGCCGCCGACCTCCTGCCCAAGGACCACGCCGAGAACGTCATGATCGTGGACCTCGTACGCAACGACCTCGGCCGGGTCTGCGCCACCGGCTCCGTCGCCGTCCCCGAGCTGTGCGCCGTCGAGGAGCACCCGGGCCTGGTCCACCTGGTCTCCACCGTCAGCGGCGAACTCGCCGAGGGCGCCGGCTGGCCCGAGCTGCTCGCCGCCACCTTCCCGCCCGGCTCCGTCACCGGCGCCCCCAAGTCCTCCGCGCTGCGGATCATCGAGGCCCTGGAGACCGCCCCCCGCGGTCCCTACTGCGGGGGCATCGGCTGGGTCGACGCCGACCGCGGCACCGCCGAGCTCGCCGTCGGCATCCGCACCTTCTGGATCGACCGCCGGCGCCCGGGCGGCCCGCGCCTGCTCTTCGGCACCGGCGCCGGCATCACCTGGGGCTCCGACCCCGATCGCGAATGGGCCGAGACGGAGCTGAAGGCCGCCCGGTTGCTCAGGGTAGCGTCGGGAACCCATGAGGTGACCGGCACCCCTGGGTGAGCGGAGGGATCGTACGGTGAGGATCTGGCTCGACGGCGCGCTGCGGGACGCCGACAGCGCACAGGTGTCCGTCTTCGACCACGGGCTGACCGTGGGCGACGGCGTGTTCGAGACGGTGAAGGCGGAGCGCGGAGCCGCCTTCGCCCTCACCCGCCACGTGGACCGGCTGACCCGCTCGGCCCGCGGCCTCGGACTGCCCGACCCCGATCCGGACGAGGTGCGCCGGGCCTGCGCAGCCGTCCTGGGGGCCAATCCGCTGCCGCTCGGCCGGATGCGCATCACGTACACGGGCGGCGTGTCCCCGCTCGGCTCCGACCGCGGCGACGCGGCCCCCACCCTCGTCGTGGCCGTGGCCGAGGAGATCCGCCGGCCGGACGGCACCGACGTGATCACGGTGCCCTGGGTCCGCAACGAGCGCTCCGCCGTGGCCGGCCTGAAGACCACCTCGTACGCCGAGAACGTCGTCGCGCTGGCCGCCGCCCACCGGGCCGGGGCCTCCGAGGCCCTCTTCGCGAACACCGTCGGGCGGCTCTGCGAGGGCACCGGCTCCAATGTGTTCGTCGTCCTGGACGGGGAGCTGTACACGCCGCCCCTCGCCTCCGGCTGCCTCGCCGGCATCACCCGGGCCCTCGTCGTGGACTGGGCCGGCGCCAAGGAGGCGGACCTGCCCTTCGAGGCGCTGGAGCAGGCCGAGGAGATCTTCCTGACCTCCACGCTGCGCGATGTGCAGGCCGTCCACCGGGTCGACGGGCGGGACGTGGCCGTGGCCCCGGCCGTGCCGGGGCCCGTCACGGCCGAGGCGATGCGGATCTTCGACGCGCACGCCGGGGCGGACCTGGACCCCTGAGACGGGTGAGCGGTGTGACGGGCGGGATGGGTGGGACGGACGGGATGGGTGGGACCGGGGAAGGGGGCGGCGCCCGAACCGCCCGTTTAATGGCTGTCGCACGGGGCCGCAGGGCGGGTAGAACACGAGTGATGACCACCACCCTGCGGCCGAGCGGGCCGCTTCAGCAGAGCACCGGGGGCGCGCGGTCGCGCCCGTACGAGATCCGGGTCAACAGCAGGCGCGTCGGCGCGCTGCTGGTCGCCTGCGACACGCCCTTCGGGCCGACCGTCGGCGAGATCCGGGATCTCGCCGTCGACGAGCCCGACCGGCGGCGCGGCCGCGCCACGGTCGGGGCGCTCGCCGCCGAGGAGGTGCTGCGCGGCTGGGGCTGCCGCCGCGTCCGGGTCTCCGTGCCCGCGCAGTCGCCGGGCGGACTGCGGATGGCCCAGGCGCTCGGGTACACCGAGTACAGCCGCAACATGGCCAAGGACCTCCCGGCCGAGCCGCCCGAGCTCCGGGCGGGGGTAGTCGGCCGACCCATGACGCAGGCCGAGTACGAGGTCTGGCTCGTCGGGGCGGTCGAGGGATACGTCGCCGACTGGACCACCCGCGGCATGCCGGAGGAGGCCGCGCGGGCGAAGTCGGTGGCCGACCACGAACGCGCGCTGCCCCACGGACTGGCCACCGAGGGCACCACCCTGTCCGTCCTGGAGGCGGACGGCGTCCGCGTCGGCCACCTGTGGGCGGCGCCGAACGGAGAGGGCGCGTACGTCTTCGACGTCGTCGTCGCCGAGGAGCACCGGGGCCGGGGCCACGGGCGCGACCTGATGCTCCTCGCCGAACGCGCGGCCCTCGCCGGGGGCCACCGCGTCCTCGGTCTCAATGTCTTCGCGGGCAACACCCCGGCCCTGCGGCTGTACGAGTCCCTCGGCTACCGGACGACGAACGTCAACTACGCCAAGGACCTGCTCTAGGGGGTGTCCGCCAGCAGGCGGTCCGTGATCTCCTCGATGCGGGCGCGCAGGCCCTCCTGGCTCTTGCCGCCGTCGAGGCGCTCGCCGTCGATGACGTACGTCGGGGTGCCGGTCACGCCGATGGCCTTGCCCTCGGCCTGGTCGGCGTCGACGATCAGGATGTGCCGGCCGTCGATCAGCGCGGTGTCGAACTCCTCGGCGTCGAGGCCGAGTTCACGCGCCACGTCCAGCAGTACGGCCTCACCGCGCTCGCCGAGCTCCGCGGTGCGGGCCAGTACGGCCTCCACGTAAGGCCAGGCCTGGCCCTGCTCGGCGGCCTCCTCGGCGGCCTGCGCCGCGGCGAAGGCGTGCTTGTGCTTCTCCAGCGGGAAGTGGCGCAGCCGGATGTCCAGCCGGTCGCCGTAGCGGGCCCGCAGGGCGCGTACGTCGTCCAGGGCGCGGTGGCAGTCCGGGCACTGGAGTTCGCACCAGACGTCGAGGATCACGGAATCGGTCATGGGTCCAGTGTCCCAGCCGCCGGTCGCGCCCATCGAAACGCACCCCTGCCGTGCCCCTGCCGCGCCCCCTCCCGGACCCCTTCGCGCACCCCCCGAGGAGGAGGCGCGACCCCGAGATCTCCCGGAGATCGGCGCCGGATCCGCTCGGGCCATGGCCGCTGCGGTGGTGCCCGGTGCAGGATGGAAGGGACAGATCGCCCACCCCTGGAGGACCGCATGCTGGCCGAGACCATATGTTCCGCGGTGTCCGCGGCGGGCCTGGGCATCGCCGCGGTGACCGCGTACCGCAAGCGCTTCCTCGCCGCCACGCGGATCGCGGCGTACGCGCTGGTGCCGGTCGCCCTGGTGCTGACGGGCCTCGTGGAATGGGCGTCCAAAATCGTCTTCGACCCGACCGTCTGGGCGGGCTTCGGGCTGCTCGGGCTCTCCTGGGTGCTGTTCATGACCACGCGCGCCATCGAGCGGCGCGGGCTCGGTGCGGGGGAGAAGCCCGCCAAGCCCGTCAAGCCGGCCAAGGCGCCGAAGGCGGCCAAGGGGAGCCCCGCGCAGGAGGCCGTGGCCCCTGCCGCGTCCGCCCCCTCGCTGGGGCAGGGCGCCCCTCCGCAGCCGGCGTCCCGCCAGGCCCCCGCCACTCCTGCGGACGATTTCTCCGACATCGAAGCGATTCTGAAGAAGCACGGCATCTGAGGTCGGGAGCGGTATCGCCGCGGGCCTGACAAGAAGGGGTGAACTCCCGCGTAAAGGCTGGCGTGTTGGGGGCTGTTCCCGTGCGCCCTGCGCGATCATCGCCCCGACATGCTCGACACATCGCAGGGCGACCCGCCGGTTCCCGCACCGGCCCCGGTCCCCGCCCCCGTCGCCGACGAGCCGCGAGGCTGCCTCTTCGCGCTCTCCCAGCCGCCCCTGATGATCTTCCTAGGAGTGATCGGCACCCTGTTGCTGCTGGCCGCCGTTCATGACCTCTTCCTGCTGTGAGCCCTACTGCGCGTCCGGCTGGGCGTCCTGCCGCTGGGCGTCCGGCTCCGGAGGGCCTGCGTCGGCCTCCTTGCGCCGGGCCCGGTACGCCGCCACGTGCAGCCGGTTCCCGCAGGTCCGGCTGTCGCAGTAGCGCCGGGAGCGGTTCCGGGACAGGTCCACGAAGGCCCGCCGGCAGTCGGGGGCCTCGCAGCGGCGCAGCCGCTCCTGCTCGCCGGAGACCACGATGAAGGCCAGTGCCATGCCGCCGTCGGCCGCGAGGTGGTCGCCCAGCGAGGCGCCCGGCGCGAAGTAGTGGACGTGCCAGTCGTAGCCGTCGTGGTCGGTCAGCTGCGGGGTGGTGCCGGCGGTCGCCACCAGCTCGTTGATGAGCCCGGCCGCGGTCCGCGGGTTGGGCGCGCCGAAGACCTGTGCGAACTTGCCGCGGACCGTCCGTACGCCGGAGAGGTCGCGGGCGCCGAGCTCGCCGATGTCGCTGATCTTGTACTCGCGTACGAATTCGCGCAGTGAGCCGACGTCCGCCAGTCCGTCGGGATGGTCCGTCTCGGCCGCGGTGTTCACCAGCGCGACGACGACGTCGAGCGCGCGACGGGTGTCGTGGGGAATCTGCACGGGGGTCGCTCCCTGGGGCCGGGCCTGCGGCGACGGACCAGTGCCGCCGCTGGGGGCCGACTCTAGCCGTGACCGGCCGGAACCGGGAGGGACCCCTGTGACGGACGCGTCACCAGTGGCGAGGTGGACCCCGCCACGCACACCGGCGCCGCCCTTGCGGACGGCTTCCGCAAGAACAGCGCCAGCACTGCCGTATGAGGTTTTCGTCCAGCCCGCACCGTCGCCCCGAGTCGGACGGTGCGGAGTGGCCCCCGGCGCGTGCCGGGAGGTGCTCCCTGAGGGCCTGGCTCAGCTTTCGGCCAGGATGTGGGAGAGCTCCTTGTCGAGGTCGAAGTGCCGGTGTTCGGTCCCGGGTGGAACCGCGGCGTCCGTCCGCTTGAGGAACGATTCGAGTGCGCGGGCGGGTGCTTCGAGCAGTGCTTCTCCCTCCGGTGAGCTCAGGGCGATGCAGACGACGCCCTGACCGTGGCTGCGGGACGGCCAGACGCGGACGTCTCCGGTTCCGGTGGGCCGGTGGAGGCCCTCGGCGAGGAGGTCGCGGGCGAAAACCCACTCGACCGTCTCCTCGGCGCCGGTGTGGAAGGTGGCGTGCACGGCGTAGGGATCGGCCGTGTCATACCGCAGGCCCGCCGGGACAGGCAGTGAGGACTCGCTCGACACAACGAGGCGCAGGTGCAGCTCGCAGCTGACCGTGGTGTTCATAAGCGCCAGGGCCTTTCGCTCAGTGTGCGCTCGGGGATTCGCACGTCGGCGAAATCGACATGCCACCTACGGTGCCGTTGTAAACCCCTCTGACCGTTTTGCGGACCTCTGGGTCCCTCGGACGGCGGATCCAAAGCGCCATTCACGTGTGCTTCCGGCTCCGGTAGATTCGGGCTCATGAATACGGGGAGTGACCGCGGGACCCAAGGGTCCGCAGCCGAGTCCGGAGCCGAGTCCGCAGCCGACGACACGACTCAGCAGACCACGCAAGAAGCGCAGCACGTATCGAAGGCTCCCGCCTTCATCAAGTCGCGCCGCACCCTGCACGTGAGCTGGCAGGTCGGCGTCTTCATCGTCGGCCTCGCCGTCATCGGCGCGGGCGTGGCCATGCTCGTCCTGCCCGGCCCCGGCTGGGTCGCGATCTTCGCGGGCCTGGCGATCTGGGCCACCGAGTTCGCCTGGGCCCACCTGGTGCTGCGCTGGACCAAGCGCAAGGTGACCGAGGCCGCGCAGAAGGCGCTGGACCCCAAGGTCCGCCGCCGCAACCTCATCCTGACCGGCGTCGGGCTCGTGATCGCGGGCGCGCTGATCGGCTTCTACCTGTGGAAGTACGGGCTCGCGCTGCCCTGGAACCTCAAGGACCAGTGATGGTCGGGAACCACCGCTGACATGGGGTAATGTTTGCGGTGCGTCCGGGCGATTAGCTCAGTGGGAGAGCACTTCGTTCACACCGAAGGGGTCACTGGTTCGAACCCAGTATCGCCCACCCGGACCAAGGGCCCGGAGACTTTCAGAGTCTCCGGGCCCTTGGCGTTTCCCCGCTCCCGCCGCTCCCGCCGCTACCTCAGCCGGCCGAGGGCCGCCCGCAGCCGGCGCGCGTCCCGCAGCCGCCTCTCGTACGTCGCCCCCACCACCAGGAGCAGCAGCCCCGCCAGCGCCGGCGGCAGCCAGCGCGGCAGCGCGTCGACGACCTGGACCACGTACGGGGCCAGCTCGTGCAGGGCGACCGCCCCGAGGGTGGCGCCGCCGAGCAGCAGCGGGGCCTGGAGCCGCCGGTGCGCGCCGAGCAGGGTCACCGCCAGCGCCGCCAGGCCCAACAGCAGCGGCCGCAGCCAGTGCGGATCGCCCCAGGCGGCGAGGAGGCTCGGCAGCAGCGTCGCGCCCAGCCCCGGCCCGTACGCCGTCCACGACGAGGCCTGCGCGTCCCGGCGGCGGCGTACGAAGCCCACCGCCAGCGCGGGCACCGTCACCGGCAGCGTGTACGCCTCCGGCACCTGCACCCCCGACGCCGACAGGCGGATCCACGTCGCCGCCACGAACAGGGCTCCGGCCGCCCAGCCGAGCCCGCGCCGCTCCGCCCGTACCGCCGCGCCCGCGCAGACCACCCCGGCCAGCGCGCACACGAGCGCCGCCCGGGCCGGCTCCCAGGGCCAGCTCGCGAGGAGCAGCGCCACCGCGCCGACCGCGCCCGCCGCGGCCTCCGCCGGGAGCCGCACCCGGCCCAGCCGCGGGCCGGCCGCGGCCACCGCCGCCGGGACCGCCAGCAGCGGCAGCGCCCACCAGGACGCCGCGAGCCCCCACAGCGCCCCCAGCGCCGCCGTCACGGCCGCCGCGTACCCGACGGCCAGCACCGCCGCCCCGGCCCGCACGGGCAGCGGAGCGGGCCGCCGCGCCGCCCCCGCCGCGCAGCCCGCACCCAGCAGCCCGAACACCACGAAGGTGGCGGTACGGCCGTCCAGCGCGGCCACCGACAGGTTCAGCGCCCCCACCACCGCGCACACCGCGGCCGCGTACCCCGGGCCGCGCCCGAGCCGTAGCGCGCACACCCCGGCCGCCGCCGTCACCGCCAGCTGGGCCGCGAGCACCGCCGCCACCGGCAGCCCGGACAGCAGCGGCGCCGTGAACAGCCCCGCCCAGCCGAGCGCCACCGCGATCACGCCCGCCTCCGGGCGCGGCAGCACCCGCGCCAGCCACCCGGCCGCCCCCGCCGCCAGCAGCAGGGTCACCGCGGCCGCCGGGCCCGGCCCGTACGCGTCCCGGGACGGGGTCGTCGCCGCCCACACCTCGCCCAGCACCCCGACCCGGGACCCGAGCGAGCCGACCGCCGCCACCAGTGCCGACAGCGCCGCCGGGGCGGCCACCCCCGCCCCGGCCCGCGCCAGGCCACGGCGCACCGCCGCCGGGAGCATGCTCGCCCGTACCGCAGCCAGCAGCGGCAGGGCGAGCAGCAGGAGCACCACCACGGCCCAGTCCCGCGCCAGCAGCGGCCGGACCGGGCCGCCGAGCGCCGCCACCCCCGCGAGGGCGCCCACGACCGAGGCCGCCATCGCCGAGGGCTCCCGCCAGGCCACCCCCACGCCCAGCGCCGCGCAGGCCGCCAGAAGCAGCGCCGGACCGGCCGCCGCCCCCGCCGAACCCGCCTGCGCCATCTGCCACAGCCCGCTCAGCAGGGCCCCCGCCCCCAGAACGCCCGCGCTCACCGCCGCCGGGCCGAACACCGCCGCCCGGGCCCGGGCCCCGGGCACCAGCAGTACGAGCGCCGCGTCCAGCGCCGCCGTCGCCAGCAGCGCCCAGCCGCTCCCCACCGGCCCCGCCGCCGCGGCCACCGCCGCCAGCGGCAGCGGGAGCTGCGCCGTCAGCACCGCCGCCGGGAGCGGGACCACCAGCCCCGGCAGCACCCGGGCGTACCCCGCCCACAGCGCCGCCAGTACGGCCGCCGCCCACGCCGCGTACGCCGTGCCGTCGGTCTGCGGCGTCGCGACCGCGTACACCGCGTACGCGTCCAGCACCGTCAGCAGCAGCCCCACCGCCGCCACCGACTCGGCCGTCGACCGCAGCCCGCGGCGCAGCAGCAGCGCGGGCGCGCCCAGCGCCGCCGCCGTCACCACGGCCAGCACCGCGCTGCGCCCGGCGATCCCCAGGGACCCCCAGCTGACCAGCGTGAACGCCAGCGCGGCCACCGCGAGCAGCACCGCACCCAGCGTCAGCAGCACGTTCTGCGCACCGGGGCTCGAGGCCTCCTGCCGGCGGGCCGGGGAGACGGAAGCGGCCGGCGCCCAGCCGTTCGGTGCCGGCAGCCGCAGCAGCCAGTCCCGCCGGGCCAGCAAGTACGTGCGCCGGGCGTCGAGTTGAGCCAGCTCCCGGTCGATGAGCGCCAGCTCGCGGTCGGGTGGCAGCGGTATGCCCGGTGGTGGTGGAGTCGCCATGTTCCGGAGTGTGGCGCCCGTCACGCCGTCAGGACATGGGCGCGCGTACTCAGATCCGCGCTGAGTACACGGGAGTACGCAGCCGTACCCACGGAAGGGTGGATGCGGCGGAGCGGGCCCCGCTCGCCGCCCCGCCGGTCCAGACTGGGGCCATGGACCGCAGCCGCCTGGACCGCTGGAACCGCTACCGCTTCCGCACCGTGTGGGACCTCGACGCCCCGCCAGCGCGGGTCTACTCCGTACTGGAGCAGGCCGGCGACTACCCGCGCTGGTGGCCCCAGGTCCGCGCGGCCGAGCAGATCGGCGGGCACGGCGGGCACGGCGGGGACAGCGGGCACAGCGGCCACGGCGGGTACAGCGGCACGCTGCTCATCCGCTCCCTCCTCCCGTACGAGATCCGGATGACCGCCACCGAACTGCTCCGCGATCCCGGGCGCGGCCTCCTGGAGGCGGCCCTGCACGGGGACATCGAGGGCTGGGCCCGGTGGACCGTGCGGGCCCGCCGGGGAGCGGGCGGCCGCGGGACACGGGCCCTGTACGAACAGGAGGTCGAGGTGCGCAGCCCCCTGTTGAGGCGTCTCGCGGTGCCCGTGCGGCCCGCGTTCCGCCTCAACCACGCCCTGATGATGCGGGCCGGACGGCACGCGCTCGCGGCCCGGCTGGCCACCCCACCGGAAGCGGTTTGAACCAGACCCCGTGCCTCTTGTATTGTTCAACCCGTTCCCGGGCGATTAGCTCAGCGGGAGAGCACTTCGTTCACACCGAAGGGGTCACTGGTTCGATCCCAGTATCGCCCACCGGGTCAGGCCGGTCCGTCTCACGACGGGCCGGCCTTCCGCACGTCCGGGGCCCGTTGCTCTCGCGTTCGTCCCGGGCCGTGTCCTACGCCGCCGCCGGCAGCTCCGGCCGCAGCGGCCAGTGCGGATCCACCGCCTCCGGCGTCCCCTGCCGCGCGAACCACGCCTGCAACCCGCGCGCCTGCGCCGCGTGCCACACCGCCTGGAGCGTGTGCAGCTCCGCCGGGGTCAGCCGCTCCAGCCGGGCCGCGAACCGGCGCCCCACCGCCCGTACGACCTCCAGCGAGGCCAGCGCGTCCGCCGCCGCCTCGTGCGCGCCCTCCAGTTCTATCCCGTAGTGCGCGCACAGGTCCGTCAGCGTCCGGCGGCCCTTGCGGTACCGGTCCAGGTGCTTGTCCAGCACCCGCGGATCCAGCACCGTCAGCGGCCGGTTGTCCAGATACCGCGCCAGCGTCGACGCCCGGTGCCGGCGCAACTCCCGGTCCAGCAGCGTCAGATCGAACGGCGCGTTCATCACCACCACCGGCCGGCCCGCCACCAGCTGTTCCCCGAGCGCACGGGCTATCTCCTCCACGACGGGCGCCGGCCACCGCCCGTTGCGCTGGAGGTGCTCATCGGTCAGACCGTGCACTTCCGTGGCCCCGGGGGGCACCGGAATCCCGGGATTGACCAGCCAGCGGGTGGAGCGGACCCGGCCGCCCGCACACTCCTGCACGATGAGAGCGGCGGACACGATCCGGTCCTGCTCCACGTCCACCCCGGTCGTCTCCGTGTCGAATGCGGCCAGCGGCCCCTCATACCAGCGCGTCATGGCGAACTCCTCGTTCCCGATCGGCCGTCGGGGCGCACCCGGGCACCGCCGCCTCGGAACGTGCCACCCCCGCCCGCATCGGTGATACCCGGCCTGTTTGCGCCGTACGCCGTTTGCGGGCCGTCCGCTGCGGAGACAACTTCCGTGGGGGACCGCACACATGACCGGTCGTCACCCCACGCACCACACCACCCTCATTCGGCAGAGCCCGGAAGGCATGGGGAGCCGGCCATGGCGCTCGCGCAGCCCGAACCGGGCGGGATGCTGCAGGGGCGGACCGATCCGCGGAACGATGACCGGACCGGACCGCTGCGCGGCACGCTCGCCACCACCGCCTGCATGGAGACCCTCCAAGTGGGATACCTGCACGCCGTCGCGGCCGCGGCCGGCTGCTCGCTCTCCCAGCCCTTTCCGGACAACGGCATCGACTGGCAGGTCAACCACGGCGCGCCCGAGCACGTCGTCGACGACGAGGTCACCATCAAGGTGCAGCTGAAGGCGACCTACCAGATACCGCCCAGACCGGCGGGGCCCACGTTCGCCTTCACGCTCGACAACGACCACCTGGTGAAGCTGGCGCGCACGCCGGTCGCCGTCCACAAGATCCTCGTCGTGATGCTCGTCCCGCGAGAGCGCGACCAGTGGCTCGCCGCCGGCCACGACCGGCTCGACCTGCGGCACTGCTGCTACTGGACCAACCTCGCCGGGCACCCCGTGACCGGCCGGCGCCGGACCACCGTACGGATCCCGACCACGCGGATCTTCGACGACCGGGCGCTGTGCGAGATCATGACCCGGGTCGGGTCGGGAGGGACACCTTGATGCACTGGCACTCACCGAACCTGGAACCGCTGACGTCCCCGTCGGAGTACGGGGACTTCTCGGACTCCGGGACGCCCGATCCCGCACACGTCGACCCGGCCGTACTGGGGGCCCTGCTGCACCGGCACGGCTGGCAGCGCCGGGGCGGGGCCGCGGGGCGGTACGGACGCTGGACGCCGCCGGCCCCGCACGGGTCGGCCGGCGGGGGGAGCAGCCTCCTCGTCCCCGAGAGCCGGTCCTTCCCGGACTGCTCCGACCTGCTGGAGGAGGCGCTGACCGCCCTCTCGCGCAGCGCGCTGCCGTCCGCGCGGGAGGTGCTGTACGGACTGAGCGTGCCCAGCGACGAGATCCGTTGGGAGCGGCGGATCCCGGAGGGCCCCGAGGGACCGTACGGGCCCCGGGGCGCGGCCGCGTGGACCGTACAGGAACAGCTCCGCTCGGCCGCCCGGCAGCTCCTGCTGGCCGGGGCCCTCGCGGACCGGGCCAGGGCCGGGTACTACGGGGCCCGCCACCGCGGCCAGGCCGAACGCGCCCTGGACGGGGTCCTGGTGGGGCCGGCCCCCGGCGGGCGCAGGCTGACCGCGTACGTCCCGGTCGACGGCGGGCGGGGCACCGTGACCCGGCTGCACCACGCGCTGCACGCGGCCCGGGAGGCCGTGGACTACCAGCGGGCCACCGGCGGCATGGAGGCCTTCGACGCGGCGGTCGAGGCCGGGGTCAGCCGGGAGCTGGCCGATGCGCTGATCGCGCTGGTGCGCGGCTCGGAGGGGGCCCGGGTCGCACTGGCCTGGGCGCCGGCGGCGGGGGTCCCGGCGGGCTGCGCGGCCCGGCCGGAGCCGGTGGAGTTCTCGCCCGGGGACCTGCCGGTGCTCCGGGAGGCGGCGGCGCGCTACACGCGGGACGAACCGGCGGTTCCCGTGCGGGTGGCCGGCGCGGTGGTCCGGATGCGGCGTTCGGCGCCGGGCGGCGGGGGCACGATCCGGCTGCGCGTCCTGGCGGGGGCGGAGGTGCCGTACGTACGGGCGGTGCTGGACGAGGAGGCGTACCGGGTGGCGGGGCACGCGCATCTGGTCGGCGTGCCGATCCGGGTGAGCGGACGGCTGCAGCGCCGGGGCGGGTTCCGGCGGCTGACGGACGCCACCGACGTGAGCCCGGTCCCGCTGGACGAGGTCGAGCGCGACCGCCTGATGAAGTCCCTGGACGAGTCCCTGGACCCCGCGGACGTCCTCCCGACGGACGACTGACCGACCCCGCCGCCGCCCGCCGTCCGCCCCGGCCCGGCGGCCCGGGGCGGCGGAGGCTTAACCGTTTCGCGGCGGAGCCGCTCGGCTCGGTACGATTCAGGCGCGCAGTGTTCGCTCGCGCATCCCCTCAGTCAGGAGAGACCGGTGTCAGACGTCCGTGTGATCATCCAACGCGATTCCGAGCGGGACGAGCGCGTGGTGGCCACGGGCACTACGGCAGCCGAGCTCTTCGCCGGCGAGCGCACCATCGTCGCCGCGCGCATCGCAGGTGAGCTGAAGGACCTCGCGTACGAGGTGAAGGACGGCGAGACCGTCGAGCCCGTGGAGATCTCCTCCGAGGACGGTCTCAACATCCTGCGCCACTCCACCGCGCACGTCATGGCCCAGGCCGTGCAGGAGCTCTTCCCCGAGGCCAAGCTGGGCATCGGCCCGCCGGTCCGGGACGGCTTCTACTACGACTTCGACGTCGCCAAGCCCTTCACCCCCGAGGACCTCAAGGTCATCGAGAAGAAGATGCAGGAGATCCAGAAGCGCGGGCAGAAGTTCGCCCGCCGCGTGGTCTCCGACGAGGCGGCCCGCGAGGAGCTCGCCGACGAGCCGTACAAGCTGGAGCTCATCGGCATCAAGGGCTCCGCGTCCACCGACGACGGCGCGAACGTCGAGGTGGGCGGCGGCGAGCTGACCATCTACGACAACCTCGACGCCAAGACCGGCGAGCTGTGCTGGAAGGACCTCTGCCGCGGTCCCCACCTGCCCACCACCCGCAACATCCCGGCGTTCAAGCTGATGCGCAACGCGGCCGCCTACTGGCGCGGCAGCGAGAAGAACCCGATGCTCCAGCGCATCTACGGCACCGCCTGGCCGTCGAAGGAAGAGCTGAAGGCCCACCTCGACTTCCTCGCCGAGGCCGAGAAGCGCGACCACCGCAAGCTCGGCAACGAGCTGGACCTCTTCTCCATCCCGGACGAGATCGGCTCCGGCCTGGCCGTCTTCCACCCGCGCGGCGGCATCATCCGCCGGACCATGGAGGACTACTCGCGCCGCCGGCACGAGGAAGAGGGCTACGAGTTCGTCTACTCCCCGCACGCCACCAAGGGCGCGCTCTTCGAGAAGAGCGGTCACCTGGACTGGTACGCGGAGGGCATGTACCCCCCCATGCAGCTCGACGGTGGTACCGACTACTACCTCAAGCCCATGAACTGCCCGATGCACAACCTGATCTTCGATGCGCGCGGCCGCTCGTACCGTGAGCTCCCGCTGCGCCTGTTCGAGTTCGGCACCGTGTACCGGTACGAGAAGTCGGGCGTCGTGCACGGCCTGACCCGTGCCCGCGGGTTCACCCAGGACGACGCGCACATCTACTGCACCCGTGAGCAGATGGCCGAGGAGCTCGACCGCACCCTCACCTTCGTGCTGAACCTGCTCCGCGACTACGGTCTGACCGACTTCTACCTGGAGCTGTCGACCAAGGACCCGGAGAAGTTCGTCGGCTCGGACGAGGTCTGGGAAGAGGCCACCGCCGTCCTCCAGCAGGTCGCCGAGAAGCAGGGCCTCCCGCTGACCCCCGACCCGGGCGGCGCGGCCTTCTACGGCCCGAAGATCTCCGTGCAGGCGCGCGACGCCATCGGCCGTACCTGGCAGATGTCGACCGTCCAGCTGGACTTCAACCTGCCGGAGCGGTTCAACCTGGAGTACACCGCGCCCGACGGCTCCCGCCAGCGCCCGGTCATGATCCACCGCGCCCTGTTCGGCTCCATCGAGCGGTTCTTCGCCGTGCTGCTGGAGCACTACGCGGGCGCCATGCCGCCGTGGCTGGCCCCGGTCCAGGCGGTCGGCATCCCGATCGGCGACGGGCACGTGGAGTACCTGCAGGAGTTCGCCGCCGAGGCGAAGAAGAAGGGCCTGCGCGTCGAGGTGGACGCCTCTTCCGACCGGATGCAGAAGAAGATCCGCAACCACCAGAAGCTCAAGGTTCCGTTCATGATCATCGTCGGTGACGAGGACATGGCCGCGGGCACCGTCTCCTTCCGCTACCGCGACGGTTCGCAGGAGAACGGCATCGCCAAGGACGAGGCGCTGGCCAAGCTGGCCAAGGTCGTCGAGGACCGCGTCCAGGTCTGACCGGCGTAGCGGCTCATCAAGGGGCCCCGGGAGCACTTCCGTCTCCCGAGGGCCCCTCTTCCTCGCCCTCCCGACGGAAGATCTGGATCAGCCAGGACGAGAAGGAACCCGTCACGGCGCCCAGCAGGGCCAAGCCGCAGGCCATCAGCCCGATCGCGATCAGCCGTCCCTTCGGGGTCACCGGGGCCACGTCGCCGTACCCGACCGTCGTCAGCGTCTGGCACACGCACCACACCGCGTCCCAGAACGTCTGGATCGGGGAGGCCGGGTCCAGCCGCTCGACGTGGTACATGCCGAGCGAGCCGGAGAAGCCGAGCAGCAGCGACGAGAGACCGGCGTACGTGATCACGCGCGGGTAGAGGCTGCGACGCGGGCGGTCGTGCTTGGCCTGGATGGCGTCGTGGACCTTGATCATGCGCAGCGGCCGCAGCGTCGGCAGCAGGACGACCAGGGCGTCCAGCCAGTGCAGGCGGATGAAACGCCGCGGCCGCTGGCGGCTGAGGACCAGGCGCACCAGGAAGTCCACGATGAAGCAGAGCCATGTCACCAGGACCACGATGGTCGCGATCTGCCGCCAGAGGTGGTGGGCGTCGGTGGCCAGGACGCGGACCGCGTACCCGGCGAGGAAGATCAGTGAGGCATAGAAGAGGGGCAGCTCCGTACGGCGCTCCCAGACTGCGTCCCGGGTCTCGGCTTGTTCGCGCATGGGCCCAGCATCGCGGCCCCGGTACCGGTCCTGGCCCCGGCGACACGCCCGCCGGGGGCAAGGTCATATGCTGCATCCCATGACGACTGAGCCGGAGCAGCAGATCGGTGTGGGCACGCAGGACGCGTTCCAGCGTCTGTGGACGCCCCACCGGATGGCGTACATCCAGGGGGAGAACAAGCCGACCGGTCCGGAGGCCGGGGACGGCTGTCCCTTCTGCGAAATTCCGGAGATGTCCGACCAGGACGGCCTGATCGTGGCCCGGGGCAAGCACGTCTACGCCGTGCTGAACCTGTACCCGTACAACGGCGGCCACCTGATGGTCGTTCCGTACCGGCACGTCGCCGATTACACGGAGCTCGACGCCGCCGAGACGGCCGAGCTGGCCGATCTCACGAAGCGGGCGATGGTCGCGCTGCGCAAGGCGTCCGGGGCGCACGGCTTCAACATCGGCATGAACCAGGGCGCGGCCGCGGGGGCCGGCATCGCGGCGCACCTGCACCAGCACATCGTGCCCCGCTGGGGCGGGGACACGAACTTCATGCCGGTCGTCGGCCACACCAAGGTGCTGCCCCAACTCCTCGCGGACACCCGCCAGATGCTCGCCGACACCTGGCCCACCGACTAGGACGACGATCAGGACGACGACCAGCAGCTCCCGGGGCCGCGGATCGGCCCCGGGACCTGCCGCCTACGCGTCGTAGGCGTCCGCCTTGCGCGGGGCGGCGTCCTGGACGAGCCCGCTGACCATCATCGAGCGGTTGGTGAAGCGCTCGATGTCGGCGCCGTTCTCCTCCAGCACCCGCAGCGCCGCCGTGTGCACCGCCCGCAGGACCGGCGTCGCGGCGCGCAGGGCGTCGTCGGCCATGAAGCGGTGGCGCCAGGGCTGGCCCGCCCAGACGTGCCGCAGGCCGAAGGGCTCCGGCAGGACCAGCTTGCCGCCGAAGAATTCGAGGATCGGCGGGAACCAGGTCAGCGGGGCGCGGACGGCGAGGCGGACCACTTCCTGGGCGTCCACCAGCGGCAGGGGCCGCTCGACGGTCTCCCAGAACCGGATGGACTTCGGCACCTCGACCTTCGGGGCGGCCGACTTGCTGGTGAACAGGCCGTGCACCGGCCCGAGCGCGTGGCCGGTCACCTCGACGCGCAGGGTCTTGTACAGCACGGTGACCGTCACCAGCATCGTGATCACCAACTGGCCGTCCCAGAGCGGGTACTGGATGCCGAGGTAGTGCCGGTTGCCGCCGCTGAACTGCTGCTCGTTGCAGATCCGGGTGATCTCGTGCGGCTTGACGAGGAAGGTGTCCACGTCGGCGCCGGTGGGGCGGGCCACCTCTCCGGCGCCTTCGCCGACCGGGGTGACGATCCAGTGCTGGATCGAGGCGGGCGGCAGGCCGCCGGTGTGCAGCGGGCCGCGCTCCAGCTTGCGCAGTTCGGTGTCGATCGCGCGTATGACGTCCCAGCTGCGGAACGGGTGGATTTCCATGCCCTCGGTCTTGGGCGCGAGCTCCTCGGCCATCTGCCAGCTGCCCCAGCGGGTGCCCATGCCGAGGATGCCCTTGGGGCCTGCGTAGAAGACGGAGTTGCTGCGGTCCTCGGCCGTGAGCTTGGCGAGCGAGTGCCGCAGGTCTTCCCGGGCCTTCTCGTCCGGGTTGCCGGGCACCGCCTCCGGGATCTTGGCGCCGATGCCGCTGCCGGCCAGCAGCCCGTCCCAGCGGGAGCGCAGGTCGGTGGCGGTGGCCTCGCAGATCCGGCGGGCGAGGAGCCAGCCCACGGCGGGGGCGATGATCATGCCGCGCAGATAGAGGCCGAGGAAGCCGGTGAACGGCAGCCGGAACATCAGCACGGCCGCCACGACGGCGACGCCCACGAGCAGCAGGGTGCCCAGCCAGGACGAGCGCTTGCCGTCACCCTTGGCCAGCGTCTTGCGGAGCTGGAACAGACCCAGCCACAGCAGGAGGCCGGGCAGGAAGACGACGCCGGCGACGAGCATGATCAGGCGCAGCTTGCGGTCGCGCTCCTTGCGGATGCGGGAGGCGGCCAGGCAGTGCTCGACGACGGTCTGCGGGTCGAGGCCGAAGGACTGGATGAGCGGTTTGCGGCCGGCGCCGAGGGTGCGGGCCTCGACGGCGCGGCAGAAGGCCTCGCCCAGGTTGGGCTCGAAGAGCGAGATCTTCGGGGGTTTGATCGTGGACTTGTGGTACTCGTTGTCGGCTTTCGCGATGTCGGACAGCTTGGCGTCCTTGCCGCCGTCCCGGTACGCGGCCGACGCGAGGGCGTTGGTCGCCGCAGTCTGGCCGCCGCCCCCCTGGAGGGGGACTTGCGCCCCGGGCCTGAAGTCGAATCCGTCGTCCGCCACCGTTGCCCCCATCGCTGTGCGTTGTGCTCTTTTGCCGCGCAGATGAGCCTATCGGCGTATCTCTTCCCATGGTCATGGGACAGGGAAATGCCGCCCACCGCAAGCGGCTTGAGTGGGCGGCTCCTGGCGCTGTGTCAATCAGGTTCCCTTCTCGGCCTGTTCGCGCACCTTGTCGGCGATCTGGGGCGGCATGGGCTCGTGGCGGGCGTAGGCGCGGGTGAACCGGCCCGTGCCGTGCGACACCGAGCGCAGTTCGACGGCGTACCGGCCGATTTCGATCTCGGGGATCTCGGCGCGGACCTGCGTGCGGCCGGAGCCGGCCTGTTCGGTGCCGACCACGCGGCCGCGGCGGCCGGCGAGGTCGCTCATGACGGGGCCGACGTACTCGTCGGGGACGAGGACGGCGAGCTCGGCGACCGGTTCGAGGAGGTGGATGCGGGCCTCGGCGGCGGCTTCGCGCAGGGCGAGCGCGCCGGCGGTCTGGAAGGCGGCGTCGGAGGAGTCCACCGAGTGCGCCTTGCCGTCGAGCAGGGTGATGCGCACGTCGACCAGCGGATAGCCGGCGGCGACACCGCGGGCGGCCTGGGTCCGTACGCCCTTCTCGACGGACGGGATGAACTGGCGGGGCACGGCGCCGCCGACGACCTTGTCGACGAACTCGATGCCGCTGCCCGGCGGGAGCGGTTCCACCTCGATCTCGCAGACGGCGAACTGGCCGTGCCCACCCGACTGTTTGACGTGGCGGCCGCGGCCCGCGGCCTTGGCGCCGAAGGTCTCGCGCAGGCTCACCTTGTGCGGGACGGGGTCGACCTGGACCCCGTAGCGGGTGCGCAGCCGTTCGAGGGCCACGTCCTGGTGGGCCTCGCCGAGGCACCACAGGACGACCTGGCGGGTGTCCGGGTTCTGCTCCAGCCGCATCGTGGGGTCCTCGGCGACGAGCCGGGCCAGGCCCTGGGAGAGCTTGTCCTCGTCGGCCTTGCTGTGGGCGGCGATGGCGAGGGGGAGCAGCGGGTCGGGCATCGGCCAGGGCTCCATGAGCAGGGGCCGGTCCTTGGCAGAGAGGGTGTCGCCGGTCTCGGCGCGGGTGAGTTTGGCCACGCAGGCGAGGTCCCCGGCGATGACCTGGGTGAGGGGGCGCTGCTGCTTGCCGAAGGGGGAGGTGAGGGTGCCGATCCGCTCGTCGACATCGTGGTCCTCGTGCCCGCGGTCGGCCAGGCCGTGGCCGCTGACGTGCACGGTCTCCTCGGGGCGCAGGGTGCCGGAGAAGGCGCGGACGAGGGAGACGCGCCCGACGTAGGGGTCGGAGGAGGTCTTGACGACCTCGGCGACGAGGGGCCCGTCGGGATCGCAGGTGACGGCCGGGCGCTCGGTGCCGTCCGGGGCGGTGACGGCCACGGCGGCGCGCTCCAGCGGGGTGGGGAAGCCGCCGGTGATCAGTTCCAGGAGTTCGACGGTGCCGAGTCCCTGGCGGGCGCCGTCGGTGGCGGGGGCGGCCATCAGGACGGGGTGGAAGGTGCCGCGGGCGACGGCGCGCTCCAGGTCGTCGACGAGGGTCTTGAAGTCGATGTCCTCGCCGCCGAGGTAGCGGTCCATGAGGCTCTCGTCCTCGCTCTCGGCGATGATCCCCTCGATGAGGCGGGAGCGGGCGTCGGAGATGCGGGCGAGCTCGGCAGGCTCGGGGTCGCGCTCCACGCGCTCCCCGGAGCTGTAGTCGTACACGCGCCGGGAGAGCAGGCCGAGGAGGCCGGCGACCGGGGCGTGGCCGTCGGGGCCGGGAGGCCCGTACAGCGGCAGGTAGAGCGGGATGACGGCGTCGGGGTCCTCGGCTCCGAAGATCTCCCCGCAGACGGTGGTCATCTGTGCGTAGTCGGCGCGGGCTGCCTCCAGATGGGTGACGACGATGGCGCGGGGCATGCCGACGGCCTCGCACTCGTCCCAGAGCATGCGGGTGGCGCCGTCGATCCCGTCCGAGGAGGAGACGACGAAAAGGGCCGCGTCCGCGGCGCGCAGACCGGCCCTGAGCTCGCCGACGAAATCGGCGTATCCGGGGGTGTCCAGGATATTGATCTTGATGCCGGCCCATTCGACCGGGACGAGGGACAGCTGTACGGACCGCTGCTGGCGGTGTTCGATCTCGTCGTAGTCGGAGACGGCGGTGCCGTCCTCGACCCGGCCGGCCCGGTTGACGGCGCCCGCCGTCAGGGCCAGGGCCTCGACGAGCGTGGTCTTGCCGGCTCCGCTGTGGCCGACCAGCACGACGTTCCGCAGCGAGGACGGGCGGTCGGCCGTCGGTGCCCTGCCGGCGGCTCCGGCTTGGTGTGATGTGGCTCCCATGATGCTCGTGCCTCCCGGTGTGACGGTGAGGAGGTTGAATCGGGGTCCTTCGAGCTTTGCACCGGCGTCACACTGCGTCCATACGTAGTACCCGGCGCTGTCCGGAGCGTGACGCGGGCACGGACCGGCGATTGCCCGGCCCGAACCGGTGGGTGCGCGGCGCCGGGGGCCCGGGGCGCTGGCTACGATGGGCCAGCCGGTGGCCGATGTGGCCGTGCGGCCCAGCGACCCTCCGGGAAGGCCATGCTGAACAAGTACGCGCGTGCTTTCTTCACGCGTGTTCTCACGCCATTCGCCGCATTCCTCCTCCGGCGGGGGGTGAGCCCGGACGCGGTCACCCTGATCGGCACGGCCGGAGTGGTGGCGGGAGCGCTGGTCTTCTTCCCCCGGGGGGAGTTCTTCTGGGGCACCATCACCATCACCCTGTTCGTGTTCTCCGACCTGGTGGACGGGAACATGGCCCGCCAGGCGGGCGTCTCCAGCCGCTGGGGCGCCTTCCTCGACTCCACGCTCGACCGGGTGGCCGACGCGGCGATCTTCGGCGGCCTCGCGCTCTGGTACGCGGGCTCCGGGAACGACAACGTGCTGTGCGCGGTGGCGATCTTCTGCCTGGCCAGCGGCCAGGTGGTCTCGTACACGAAGGCCCGCGGCGAGTCGATCGGCCTGCCGGTGGCCGTCAACGGGCTCATCGAGCGTGCCGAGCGGCTGGTGATCTCGCTGGTCGCGGCCGGTCTGGCCGGGCTGCAGACCTTCGGCGTGCCCTCGTGGATCGGGGTGCTGCTGCCGATCGCGCTGTGGATCGTCGCGGTGGGCTCGCTGGTCACGCTGATCCAGCGGGTGGTCACCGTACGCCGTGAGGCCGGGGAGGCCGACGCCGCGGCCGCCGTGGCCGAGGGCGGCGCGGCCTGATGGCCGGCCGGGTGCAGGACAGGCTGGTCGACGGGCTGTACGGGCTCGGCTGGGCCGGGGTGAAGAAGCTGCCGGAGCCCGCCGCGGTGGCCCTCGGGCGCCGGATCGCGGACTATGCGTGGAAGAGGCGCGGCAAGAGCGTGCTGCGGCTGGAATCGAACCTGGCCCGCGTCGTACCGGACGCCGGACCGGAGCGGCTGCGCGAGCTCTCGAAGGCCGGCATGCGCTCGTACATGCGCTACTGGATGGAATCCTTCCGGCTGCCGACCATGGACCCGAAGCGCTTCAGCACGGACGTCGAGTTCAAGGACGAGAACCTCCTGCGCGAGGCACTCGCCTCCGGGCGCGGGGTCATCGTCGCCCTGCCGCACCTGGCCAACTGGGATCTCGCCGGAGCGTGGGCCATCGGCCACATCGGCGTCCCGTTCACCACGGTGGCCGAGCGGCTCAAGCCGGAGAGCCTGTACGACCGCTTCGTGGCCTACCGCGAGAGCCTCGGCATGGAGGTGCTGCCGCACAGTGGCGGGGCGGCCTTCGGGACCCTGGCCCGTCGGCTCCGCTCCGGAGGTCTGGTGTGCCTGGTCGCGGATCGCGACCTGTCGGCCTCCGGGGTGGTGGTGGACTTCTTCGGTTCGGCGGCGCGCATGCCGGCCGGGCCGGCGCTGCTGGCGCAGCAGACGGGGGCGGTGCTGCTCCCGGCGACCCTGCACTACGGGGACTCGCCGAAGATGTTCGGCCGGATCCACCCCGAGGTGGAGGTGCCGAAGACCGGGAACCGGGCCGAGAAGACGGCCGCCATGACCCAGGCGGTGGCCAACGCCTTCACGCAGGGGATCGCCGAGCACCCGGAGGACTGGCACATGCTTCAGAGGCTGTGGCTGGACGACCTGGAGGAGCGCGCCCAGTGAAGATCGGCATCGTGTGCCCGTACTCCTGGGACGTACCGGGCGGGGTCCAGTTCCACATCCGCGACCTCGCCGAGCACCTGATCCGCCTCGGCCACGAGGTGTCGGTGCTGGCCCCGGCGGACGACGAGACTCCGCTGCCGCCGTACGTGGTCTCGGCGGGGCGGGCGGTGCCGGTGCCGTACAACGGGTCGGTGGCCCGGCTGAACTTCGGTTTCCTGTCGGCGGCGCGGGTGCGGCGCTGGCTGCACGACGGCGTCTTCGACGTGATCCACATCCACGAGCCTGCCTCGCCCTCGCTGGGACTGCTGTCCTGCTGGGCGGCGCAGGGGCCGATCGTGGCCACCTTCCACACCTCGAACCCGCGCTCGCGGGCCATGATCGCCGCGTACCCGATCCTCCAGCCGGCGCTGGAGAAGATCAGCGCCCGGATCGCGGTGAGCGAGTACGCGCGCCGCACGCTCGTGGAGCACCTGGGCGGGGACGCGGTCGTGATCCCCAACGGGGTCGACGTGGACTTCTTCGCCTCGGCCGAGCCGAAGCCTGAGTGGGGCGGGCAGACCCTCGGCTTCATCGGCCGGATCGACGAGCCCCGCAAGGGCCTCCCCGTCCTGATGGCGGCCTTCCCCAAGATCGTGGAGGCCTGCCCGGACGTACGGCTCCTCGTGGCGGGCCGCGGCGACGAGGAGGAGGCCGTCGCCTCCCTGCCCGCCGAGCTGCGCGCGCGGGTGGAGTTCCTCGGCATGGTCTCGGACGCGGACAAGGCGCGCCTGCTGCGCAGCGTCGACGTGTACGTGGCCCCGAACACGGGCGGTGAGAGCTTCGGCATCATCCTGGTCGAGGCCCTGTCGGCGGGGGCCGCGGTGCTCGCCTCCGACCTGGACGCGTTCGCTCAGGTCCTGGACCAGGGGGCGGCGGGGGAGCTGTTCGCCAACGAGGACGCGGACGCGCTGGCCGCCGGCGCGGTGGCCCTGCTCCGCGATCCGCAGCGGCGCGCGGAGCTGAGCGCCCGCGGCTCCGCGCACGTGCGCCGCTTCGACTGGTCGACGGTCGGCGCGGACATCCTGGCGGTCTACGAGACGGTGACGGACGGCGCTGCGGCGGTGGCCACGGACGAGCGCGTCCGCCTGCGCACCCGCCTGGGCCTGAGCCGGGACACGTAGCCCTCCGGAGGTGCCTCCGGAGGGTATTGTCGCGCGGCGTGATCGAAACCCTTGTCTGGACCGCCCTGGCGCTCGGCGTCATCGGGGTCTACCTCAGCTGGACCGCCGGACGGCTGGACCGGCTGCACTCGCGGATGGATGCCGCCCGCGCCGCCCTCGACGCGCAGCTCGTACGGCGCGCCTCCGTGGTGCTCGAAGTGGCCACCTCCGGAGTGCTCGACCCCGCCTCCTCGATCGTCCTGTACGAGGCCGCCCACGCCGCCCGCCAGGCCGAGGAGGAGCAGCGCGAGGTCGCCGAGAGCGAGCTCAGCCAGGCGCTGCGCGCGGTGTTCGCCGACGCCGCCCAGGTGGATCTGCTCAAGGCGGCCCCCGGTGGCGAGGCGGCCGCCGAGGAGCTGGCCGCGGCGGTCCGCCGGGTGCCCATGGCGCGGCGGTTCCACAACGACGCCGTACGGGCCGCCCGCGCGCTGCGCCGGCACCGCAAGGTCCGCTGGTTCCGCCTGGCCGGCCACGCCCCGTTCCCGCTCGCCTTCGAAATGGACGACGAGCCTCCGGTGGATCTTGCCGACCGCCCGTAGCGGGGCCCAGCGGTCCCAGTTGTACCCAAAGGCCAAGTTGAAAGGGGCCACCGGCTCCTCATTGGCCCTTGCGGTGGACTGGTCGGGGACGGTTTGCTCGGCGCAGTAGCACCGCAGCACCCGTCTTCCTTCGAGTGAGGTCAATCCGTGAGCACGCTTCCCTCCACCCCGCAGTCCGCTGAGTCCGCGATCGGCACCTCCCGCGTCAAGCGCGGCATGGCCGAGCAGCTCAAGGGCGGCGTGATCATGGACGTGGTCAACGCCGAGCAGGCGAAGATCGCCGAGGACGCCGGCGCCGTGGCCGTCATGGCCCTGGAGCGGGTCCCCGCCGACATCCGCAAGGACGGCGGCGTCGCGCGCATGTCGGACCCGAACATGATCGAAGAGATCATCGAGGCCGTCTCCATCCCGGTCATGGCCAAGTCCCGCATCGGCCACTTCGTCGAGGCCCAGGTCCTGCAGTCCCTCGGCGTCGACTACATCGACGAGTCCGAGGTCCTGACCCCGGCCGACGAGGTCAACCACTCCGACAAGTGGGCGTTCACCACCCCCTTCGTCTGTGGTGCCACCAACCTCGGTGAGGCCCTGCGCCGCATCGCCGAGGGCGCGGCCATGATCCGCTCGAAGGGCGAGGCCGGCACGGGCAACGTCGTCGAGGCCGTCCGTCACCTGCGCCAGATCAAGAACGAGATCGCCAAGCTGCGCGGCTTCGACAACAACGAGCTGTACGCCGCCGCCAAGGAGCTGCGCGCCCCGTACGAGCTGGTCAAGGAAGTCGCCGAGCTCGGCAAGCTCCCGGTCGTGCTGTTCTCCGCCGGTGGCGTCGCCACCCCGGCCGACGCCGCGCTCATGCGCCAGCTCGGCGCCGAGGGCGTCTTCGTCGGCTCCGGCATCTTCAAGTCGGGCGACCCGGCCAAGCGCGCCGCCGCCATCGTGAAGGCCACCACCTTCTACGACGACCCGAAGATCATCGCGGACGCCTCCCGCAACCTGGGCGAGGCCATGGTCGGCATCAACTGCGACACCCTCCCCGAGGCCGAGCGCTACGCCAACCGCGGCTGGTAGTCACCATGACCAACCCCGTTATCGGCGTCCTGGCACTCCAGGGCGATGTACGGGAGCACCTGATCGCCCTGGCCGCGGCGGACGCCGTGGCCAGGCCGGTCCGGCGCCCCGAGGAGCTCGCCGAGGTCGACGCCCTGGTGATCCCCGGCGGCGAGTCCACGACGATGTCGAAGCTCGCCGTCCTGTTCGGCATGCTGGAGCCGCTGCGCGAGCGCGTGCGGGCCGGCATGCCGGTCTACGGCACCTGCGCCGGCATGATCATGCTCGCCGACAAGCTGCTCGACGGCCGCGACGACCAGGAGACCCTGGGCGGCATCGACATGATCGTGCGCCGCAACGCCTTCGGCCGCCAGAACGAATCCTTCGAAGCGAAGATCGATTTCGCGGGCATAGAGGGCGGCCCCGTCGAGGGCGTCTTCATCCGCGCGCCTTGGGTCGAGTCGGTCGGCGCCGCCGCCGAGGTGCTCGCCACGTACGACGGCCACACGGTCGCCGTGCGCCAGGGCAACGTCCTCGCCACCTCGTTCCACCCCGAGCTGACCGGAGACGACCGGGTCCACGCGTACTTCGTCGACATGGTGCGCGCGGGGCTGTAAACAGGTCCCGGTAGGATCTGAGGTGCACACCGTTGGTTACGCGAAGGAGACAGGCGGATGTCCGGCCACTCTAAATGGGCTACGACGAAGCACAAGAAGGCCGTGATCGATGCCAAGCGCGGCAAGCTCTTCGCGAAGCTGATCAAGAACATCGAGGTCGCGGCCCGTATGGGCGGTGCCGACATCGAGGGCAACCCGACCCTCTTCGACGCCATCCAGAAGGCCAAGAAGAGCTCGGTCCCGAACAAGAACATCGACTCCGCGGTCAAGCGCGGCGGCGGCCTCGAGGCCGGCGGCGCCGACTACGAGACCATCATGTACGAAGGCTACGGACCGAACGGTGTCGCGGTGCTCATCGAGTGCCTCACCGACAACCGCAACCGTGCCGCGTCCGACGTCCGCGTCGCCATGACCCGCAACGGCGGCTCGATGGCCGACCCGGGCTCGGTCTCGTACCTGTTCCACCGCAAGGGCGTCGTCCTGCTGCCCAAGGGCGAGCTCTCCGAGGACGACGTCCTGGAGACGGTGCTCGAAGCCGGTGCCGAAGAGGTCAACGACAACGGTGACACCTTCGAGATCGTCAGCGAGCCCACCGACATGGTCGCGGTCCGCACCGCGCTCCAGGAGGCGGGCATCGACTACGACTCGGCCGACTCCAGCTTCGTCCCGACCATGCAGGTCGAGCTCGACGAAGAGGGCGCGCGCAAGATCTTCAAGCTGATCGACGCGCTGGAGGACAGCGACGACGTGCAGAACGTCTTCGCCAACTTCGACGTCTCCGACGAGGTCATGGAGAAGGTCGACGCCTGATCCGGCATCAGCGGCGGGGGGGGGGGGGGGGGCCCCCCCCCCCCCCCCCCGCGGGGGGGGGGGGGGGGGGGGGGGGGGGGGGGGGGGGGGGTGGTGTTGTGTTTTTTGTGGGGGGGGGGGGGAGTAA
>NZ_JBIVXF010000014.1:0-238088 GCF_044769045.1 Streptomyces sp. NPDC090741
AATCCACACCGAACCCGGAAGGCCCTCACCCGTTCAAGACACCTCAGCCGAGACCTGCATCACCCGTCCACAACCTCCCTGGACAGAACACCTAGGCCGTGTTCCTGCCGCAGAGGGGGTTCGTCCTGCGCCTCAGGATGCCGGCGGGACCGAAGGGGCGACACAAGGGGTCAATGGGGCGTTCCCTCCACCGTGAGTCACGAATGCGTAACCGAGAAGTGCCGCTTCGTCATATACCTGTGGCGCTATGCGTTCGCCCCCTTACTCTCCATCCATCGCGGCGGTGGTTCGGGCCGAACGGCTGGGGGGTCACGTGACGTTGTACGGACGGGCGGCGGTGCTCGATGCCGTCGTGCCTTCATTGGTGGGGCTCGAGTCCCGGGGCGCCGCCCGGCTGCGGATACCGGGCGGGAGTCCGCTGCTGATCGAGTGCGGCGGCGGGCGGCTCACCGGCAAGACCGCGCTGCTGAAGGAGTTATCGCACCGGTACGCGCAGCGCCTGCCGCAGGCGTACGCGGACCTCGGCGCGGCGGACTTCGGCCAGCCGGGGCTGGCCTCCTCGGCCGACGCCACCGCGGCGAACGCCTCGCGCACCTCCGACCTGCTCTTCTACCTGATGGACCGGCTGAGCCGGAAGCCGAGCGAGTTCGGCTGGAAGCCGTCCTTCCCGCGGCTCACCCAAGGACTGCTCGCGGTCACGAGCTGGCAGTCCGGGACCGTCCAGCCGGCCGAGCTGGCGGCCGCCCGCCGCCTCCTCGCGGGGCTGCTCCGGGAGAGCCAGCCCGACCTCCAGGAGCGCAACCAGCGGGTGGCGGGCTGGATCGGACAGGCCACCGCGGCCGCCGCGGCGGGGATGGGTCCCGGGGTGGGCGAGCTGGTGGCGCCGCTCATCGACATCGTGACCACCGAACTCTTCGGCCCGCGTGCCAACAAGCACGGTCTGAGCTGGTGGACAGGGCGGCGGGTCGGCCCTCAGGGTGACGGGTACGCCCAGTTGACCGAGCTCGCCATGTGCTTCCGTGGCGACGAGGACGACCGGCGGGACGCGGAGCAGCACTTGGTGGCCGCCCTCCTGGAGGACATAGCGGACCAGTACACCTGGATGCGCCTGAAGAACCGTGTGCCGCGCCCGCTGCTGCTCCTGGACAACTGCCACACTCCGCTGGGCCGGACGGTCATGGACGCACTGACCGGCGTCTGGCACGAGGAGCCCGCGAGAACGCGTCCCGGCGTCGTCGTGACCGCCCTCGCACAGGAGCCGGCCGTGCCCGACCACGAGGGCGTCGCCCCGTCGACGAGGAGTGCGGCGGGCCCGTTCTGGCGGCAGGACCGGCCGCGGACGGCGGCCGGCTGGGTGCTGAGGCTGCCACTGGCGCAGCTCGACCTCGACGAGGTCAAGGAGATGCTCGGAGGGAACCGGGCGAAGCCCGAAGCGGCCCACATGATCCACCGGCTCAGCTCCGGACGCGCCGGGATCGCCCACCCCCTGGTCCTTGCCGCCGAACGGAGGACCGGCTCGCCGGAGCCCTTCGAGCACGGCAGGCTGCTCGACCTGCCACTCGCCGACGAGCCGACGCTGCCCGTGTACGAACGGCTGCTCCGGCTCCTGACCCCGGGCGGGGAGGCCCGGGCGCGACTCGCCCACTACACCCCGGCCCTCGACGACGCGGCCGCCCACGCGCTGAACACCGACTACGTGCCGCGTCGCCCTGACGGAAGCCTCGTGGAGGGGGGCGCCGTCGTGCCCGTGGCGGAGACCAGGGGCCTGTTGCGGCAGGACGGTTGGGGCCAGGGCCGCTGGCCGGGTACCGGTGGGCCCTTCGTCGGTGATCCCACCCTGCGCGCCCTGCTCGTGCACGACCTCCGCACCCGCAGCGTAGGGCCGCCCGGGGCCGGGGAGTGGACGGGCAGACACCGGCGGCTGCGGCTCCTGTACCCCACGGACGCCGCCGCACCGCACGATGCCCGCTACCTGCACCACTCGCTCGCGATCGGGGAGAGCGACCTCGTCGTCCGCGCCCTGCACCGCCGCCTGGCCGGGCAGGACGCGCCCGGGTGGCTCGCCGCCCTCAACCTGGTCTGTGCCGCGCCGCACCCACCGGGCGACCCGGCCGGGGACGATCCCCACACGGCCGCGAACGACCCCGTGCGCCAGGCCGTGGAGCGCCTCGTGCTCGACCTGTGGCAGCAGTCGCATCCGCTCGCACCCCCCGACCAGCAGAAGATCAACAGCGTCAGACTGCAGCTGCTCACCCTGGCCCAGAACAGCCCCGTCGGCCCCCAGGAGGTCTTCTACCGGGCGTTCGAGGAGTGGCCGCACCTCCTGAACCACTGGATCCAGGCACCCGACCTGCCCACCTACGGAGAGAGTCGCCCGTGACACTCTGGCCCGCCGGACCGTTGAACCGCGCCCTGCTGATCGTCGCCCTCGCAGTCGTCCTGGGCAGCGGCGGCTACGTCGCCTACGACCGGTGGCTCGCCGAGGACCCGGCCTGCGCCCCCGGCGTGGCGCAGCGCGGCGCCCGGCACGAGTGTGTCGGCGTCACCGACGGCAGCTATGTCTTCCACCCGTCGCTGAAGCAGGTCACCGAGCGCATCAAGGCGGAGAACGACAGTGTCGCCGGCAAGTCCCCGGCCACCATCGCCCTGATGATCCCCATGGTCTCCGACGCCCCCGCCGAGCGGCGGGAGTACGTCGAGCAGGTTCAGGGCGCCTATCTGGCCCAGTACCGCGCGAACCACCAGGCCAACAACAAGCAGCCGCCCATCCGGCTGGTGCTCGCCAACCCCGGCCGGGGCTACAAGGAGTGGCGCACGGTCGCCGACCAGCTGGCGCGGGCCGCGGCCGACGGGAAGGAGAACCTGCGGGCCGTCGCCGGCATCAACATCAGCATCACCGAGACCGAGGAGGCCGTCCGCTACCTCACCCGGGAGAAGGGCATTCCGGTCGTCGCGGGTCCCATGACCGCGGACGACATCAAGAACACCGCGGCCGACCCGCACCGCTACCCGGGGCTCGCCCGGGTCGCCCCCGGCAACACCGATCAGGCCAACGCCCTCGCCTCGTACGGATCGGACATCAAGCCCGAAGAGACACTGGTCGTCGAGGACGTCCGCGAGGGCGACAACTATCTGACCAGCCTGCGCCAGACCTTCGAGAAGCTCGCCAAGGGAGCGCCCAACGCCCCGGAGACCTTCCGGTCGCCGCCCGACTTCAACGACGAGGCCAACCTCGCCAACGACTTCCACCAGATGGTGCCGGACGTCTGCGCCTCCGCCGCGAAGACCGTCTACTTCGCCGGCCGTCCGGTGCAACTGCGTCAGTTCCTCGTCGAGCTGGGCAACCGGACCTGCAACAAGCACTACACCGTCATCAGCGGCTCGCACGCCTCCACCCTGACGGTCGACGAGAAGTTCGACGGCCAGTGGGACACCCTCACCAAGGGCGCCGGAATCACCCTGCGTTACGCGTCCCTGGCCCACCCCGGAGCCTGGGGGGAGAGCAGCACGGCGACGACCGGCGGCTCCAAGGCCGCGCTGAAGGAGCTGTCCGACCTGGTCCAGAAGTTCGCGACCAAGGAGCCGGACTCGATCGGCCCCGCCGACCTCTCCGACGGCCGCGTCATCATCACCTACGACGCGGTCTCCACCGCTGTCGCGGGCATCCGCAACGACGCGGTGGGCAGCGTGAAGATGCCCTCTCTCTCCGAGGTCGCCGACAGCTGGCTGCGGCTGCACGGCAACAACCGGGTCGAGGGGGCCAGTGGCTGGATCTGCCTGGACCAGTACGGCAACCCGTACAACAAGACCATTTCCATGGTCCACCTCGACCCGGCCACCAAGACCGCCGTCTTCGACGGCATCGCATGGCCCGCCGGCCGCGCCCCCGACGCCAACTGCTCCATCCCCAACTGAAGCCGGTGGCACGCCCGTCCGGCGCGTACGACCGGAAGACCGAAACCGGCCTCGGCCCTCAGGCCGTGGCCGGCAGCAGGCTGCGCAGCGGCCACGCCGTGTCGATCACCGCGTCCGGGGTGCCCTGGCGGCGGAGGTAGGACTGGAAGTCGCGGGCCCAGCGTTCGTGCCAGGCGCCCTGGCGGGCGTGGAGGGCGACCGGGGTGAGCGCCGCCACCTGCGGGTGGCGGGCGGCTATCGCGCGGGCCACCTGCACCGCGGCCAGCGCGTCGGCGCCCGCGTCGTGCGCGGAGTCCAGGGTGACCCCGTACACCCCGCACACCGCCTCCAGCGTCCGCTTGCCGCGCCGGTAGCGGTCCACGGCCCGGTCGATGGTCAGCGGGTCCACCACCGGCCCGGTATCCATCCCGCCCAGCCGCTCGGCCAGCGAGGGCAGCCCGTGCCGGGCCAGCTCGGCCGTCAACAGCGTCAGGTCGAAGGCCGCGTTGTACGCGACGACCACCGCGCCCCGGCGCCAGTGCTCCACGAGCGCCCGCGCCACCTCGTCCGCGACCTCCCGCGCCGGGCGGCCCTGCGCCACGGCCCGCTCCGTGCTGATCCCGTGGATCGCCGAGGCGCCCTCGGGGATCGGTATCCCGGGGTCCGCGAGCCAGCCGCGCCGATCGCGCACCTCGCCCGCCCGTACCTCGACGACCGCCGCCGTCACGATCCGCGATTCCCCCGGCTCCGTGCCGGTCGTCTCCAGGTCGAATCCGATCAGCACACCGCCGTGCCAGTCCCCCATGCCGTGCCGGTCCTCCACCCCGTGCCCCTCCCCCGTGCTCCCCGTAACGCCTTCGGTCAACGACTTTCAGCCTGCCACGGGGCACTGACAGTCAGGACACCGGGCGGGAGTCCTCCCAGATCGACTCGAATTCCTCGCGGTACGTCGGGAACAGCCCGTGCTCCGCGTCGCGCGCCGGGCCGCGGGTCCCGCCGCCCCGCAGGACCAGCACCGGAGCCTCCATTCCGCGCGCCCGGCGCAGGTACGACTGCACCACCGCGATGCCCGAGGTCTCCCCCTCCACCAGGTACGCGGTGAAGCGGGGCGTCTCGTCGAAGACGTGGATCTCGAACCGCGAGGGATCCCGCAGCCCCGCCCGCACCCGGCGCACGTGCAGGATGTTCATCTCCACCGAGCGGCTCAGCTCGCCCTTGCGCAGGCCCAGCTCCCGCTCGCGCCGCTTCACGGCGCTGCTGGCGGGGTTCAGGAACAGCAGCCGGACCCGGCAGCCGGCCTCCGTCAGGCGCACGAGTCTTCGGCCCGAGAAGTTCTGCACCAGCAGGTTGAGCCCTATGCCGATGGCGTCGAGCCGCCGTGCGCCCCCGAACAGGTCCTCCGCCGGGAGCTGGCGCTGCAGCCGCACCCGGTCCGGGTGGACCGAGATGACGTCCGCGTACCGGTCGCCCACCAGGTCCTCGACCGCGTCGATCGGCAGCCGGTCCGCCGCCGGGGAGCCCGCGCCGCCGCCCAGCACCTCCAGGAGCCGCGCCGAGGCCCGCTCCGCCTGCTCCAGCACGGCCCGCGACAGGGCCCGGTTGCGGGAGACCACGTTCCGCGTGACCTCCAACTCGTCGAGCGCGAGCTCGATCTCCCGCCGGTCGTCGAAGTACGGCTCGAAGCACGGCCAGTGCTGGACCATGAGCTCCCGCAGCTGCGGAAGCGTCAGGAAGCTCAGCACGTTGTCGTCGGCCGGGTCCAGGAGGTAGCCCTTGCGCCGGCTGACCTCGCGGACCGCGACGGCCCGCTGCACCCACTCCTGCCCGGCGGGCCCGGCGGCCGCGACCACCCAGTCGTCCCCGCCGTGCACGGGCTCGTAGATCGGCCGCAGCACCGCGCCGACGACGGCGCGCAGCCGCTGTTCGATCAGGTTCAGCCAGATGTACGCACGGCCGGCCCGCTGCGCGCGGGTGCGGACCTCGCTCCACGCGTCCGCGCCCCAGTCCAGCTCGGCCCCGGCCCGCACACTCCCGGCCGCCGTCGGGGCCAGCGACACCGCCCCGGCCGGCACCCCCGTGGGCGCCCCGCCCGACACCCCGCCGGACACCCCACCCGACACCCCGCCGGGCGCACCACCGGGTGCACCTCCTGGGGCGTCCGCCGGGCCGCCCTCGTGACCGTTGTCACCAGGGGGCAGCTCCAGACCTCCCGAGCTCACCCGTGCACCGCCTTCTGCGTCTGGACGCCCGTCTCCAGTGATCACGGAAGGGTACTCCGAGCTCGGCTCCCGATGCAGCCCGATGCGGTCCGACGGGTCGTACACGGGTGGTCCGTTGACCCATTATCGGATGCACGCATAGTCCGCTGACCCGCATATCAGCTCTCCGGGTCACCCGGTAGGAGCATCCCAAGTCCCCGCGTGCGGGCCCACTTTCGGGGAAGATCTGGCAGAGACGCGGTCCACGCCGGATCGGCACCGAGACGGCACCGAGACATCAGCCCGCCAGTCGGGGGAACGAGGGGAAGAACCGTATCCATGCAGGTCTGGCCGGGACAGGCGTATCCGCTCGGTGCCACGTACGACGGCGCCGGCACCAATTTCGCGGTCTACTCCGAGGCCGCCCGACGCATCGAGCTGTGTCTGCTCCACGAGGACGGCTCGGAGACGGCGGTCGAACTGCGCGAGACCGACGCCTTCGTACGCCACGCCTACCTGCCCGGGGTGATGCCCGGGCAGCGCTACGGCTTCCGCGTGCACGGCCCGTACGAGCCCGAGCGCGGGCAGCGCTGCAACGCGGCCAAGCTGCTGCTGGACCCGTACGCGCGGGCCATCGCCGGGAGCGTCGACTGGGGCGAGGAGGTGTACGGCTACCACTTCGGCCGGCCCGATTCGCGCAACGACCTCGACTCGGCCCCGCACACGATGAGTTCGGTCGTGGTGAATCCGTACTTCGACTGGGCAAACGACCGCCCGCCGCGCCACGAGTACCACCACACCGTGCTGTACGAGGCCCACGTCAAGGGTCTGACCATGCGCCATCCCGACCTGCCCGAGGAACTGCGCGGTACGTACGGGGCCCTCGCCCATCCGGCGGTCATCGGGCACCTCACCAAGCTGGGGGTGACGGCGCTGGAGCTGATGCCCGTACACCAGTACGTCAACGACCACCGGCTGGTCGACGACGGGCTCAGCAACTACTGGGGCTACAACACGATCGGCTTCTTCGCACCGCACAACGGCTACGCCTCCGGTGACCGCGGCCAGCAGGTGCTGGAGTTCAAGTCGGCGGTGCGGGCCCTGCACGAGGCGGGGATCGAGGTCATCCTCGACGTGGTCTACAACCACACCGCCGAGGGCAACCACCTGGGCCCGACCCTGTCGTTCCGCGGGCTCGACAACTCCTCGTACTACCGGCTCGCGGACGATCCCCGGCACTACATGGACACCACGGGGACGGGGAACTCGCTGCTGATGCGCTCCCCGCACGTGCTCCAGCTGATCATGGACTCGCTGCGCTACTGGGTCACCGAGATGCACGTGGACGGCTTCCGCTTCGACCTCGCCGCCACCCTCGCCCGGCAGTTCCACGAGGTGGACCGGCTGTCCTCGTTCTTCGACCTGGTCCAGCAGGATCCGGTGGTGAGCCAGGTGAAGCTGATCGCGGAGCCCTGGGACCTGGGCGAGGGCGGTTACCAGGTGGGGAACTTCCCGCCGCTGTGGACCGAGTGGAACGGCAAGTACCGGGACACCGTGCGGGACTTGTGGCGTGGGCAGCCGCGCACGCTCGCGGAGTTCGCGGGACGGCTGACCGGTTCCTCGGACCTCTACCAGGACGACGGACGCCGCCCGCTGGCCTCCATCAACTTCACCACCTGCCACGACGGTTTCACGCTGCACGACCTCGTCTCGTACGACGAGAAGCACAACGAGGCGAACCGCGAGGGCAATCGGGACGGGGAGACCCACAACCGGTCCTGGAACTGCGGGGTGGAGGGCCCGACGGAGGAACCGGAGGTCCTGGAGCTGCGCGAGCGCCAGATGCGCAACTTCACGGCCACGCTGATGCTTTCGCAGGGCGTGCCGATGCTCAGCCACGGAGACGAGTTCGCCCGCTCGCAGGGCGGCAACAACAACGCGTACTGCCAGGACAACGACCTGTCCTGGGTGAACTGGCCGGAGCCGGGCAAACCGGCCCCCGCCCTGCTGGAGTTCACCCGGCGGATGGTGTGGCTGCGGCGCGACCACCCGGTCTTCCGGCGGCGCCGGTTCTTCCACGGCCGGCCGGTGGAGGGGACCAACGACGACCTCTCCGACATCGCCTGGTTCACCCCGCACGGGGAGCCGATGCGGGCCCGCGACTGGCAGGCACAGCACGCGCGCTCACTGACGGTGTTCCTCAACGGGGAGGCGATCTCCGAGCCCGGCTCGCGCGGGGAGCGGATCACCGACGACTCGTTCCTCCTGATGTTCAACGCGGGCGCCGATCCGCAGGAGTTCACGATCCCGGCCGGGCACGGCGCGCAGTGGCGGCTCGTCGTGGACACGGCGCGGCCGGACGTACTGCCACCCGGCACCGGACCGCAGTTCGCGGCCGGGGACCGGGTGGCGCTGACGGGGCGGTGTCTGGTGGTGCTTCAGCGCCCGGCGTAGGGGGAGCCGGACGCGGCGGCCTCCAGCGTACCCGTCACCTCCGGGGAGGCGGTCTGCTGCGCCGGGATGAAGACCTTCGGCGCGGCGGGGTGCGCCCGGGCGGCGGGCACCCGGGTCGCCAGGGCGAGGAGCAGGGACAGCGCGGCCGCCCCGACGGCGACCGCGAAGGCCCCGGCGGGCCCGTACCACTCGGCGAGGCGCCCGGAGGCGGCGAGCGCGGCGGCCTGCCCGGCGACGAGCGAGCTGGCGGCGAAGGCCGTCGCCTCGGCGAGCCGGGCCGGCTCCACGGCCCGCTCGGTGAGCGCGAAGGCGGTGATCAGGTGCGGGGCGTACGCGGCCCCGAGCACCGTGACGACCGCGTACAGCGGCCACAGGGCGTGGGTGAAGAGCAGCGGTACGGAGAGCACCAGCGCGGCGGCGGTGGCCGCGCGCCAGCGCACCCGCAGCCCGATGCGGGCGGGCAGCGCGCCGAGGGCGAGGCCCACGGCGGCGCTGACGACGCCCATCGCGGCGTACACGATGCCCGCCTGGCCGGGGACGCCCAGACGAGCGGTAAGGGCGGCGATTCCGGCCTGGCAGGCGCCGAACATGGCGCCCTGGAGGAGCAGGGAGCCCCGTACGGCGTACACGACGCGCGGGTGGCGGGCGGGGCGCGGGGCCACATCGGCGCCAGTATCGGCGCCGAGGCCGGCCTTGGGCCCCGCCCCGGCCGTGACGGCGGCGGTCGGGTGCAGGGCGAAGGCGGTGGCGAAGACGGCGACGAGAGCGGCGGCCCCGCCGAGGGCGATCGCGGGGTGCGCGACGAGCGCGGCGAGTCCGACGAGGGCCGGCCCGAAGACGAAGGAGACCTCGTCCAGGGTGCCTTCGAGCGAGTGGACGGCGCCCACCACGCCCTCGTCGGCCTTGGCGCGGTGGGCGAGGGCCACGGAGCGGGTCCGGGCGAGCGGCCCGATCAGCGGTACGGAGGCCCCGGTGACGGCGCCGATCGCGGCGAGCGGGGCGGTCGCGACACCGCCGAGGGCCCCGGCGACCAGCGCCGCGGTGGCGACCGCGTTGACCGCGGCGGCGGCCAGCACCACGGGCCGCTGTCCGTACCGGTCGGCGAGCCGGCCCAGGACGGGCCCGAAGACCACCTGTCCGGCGGAGAGGGTGCCGCCGACGATGCCGGCGGTGGCGAGCGAGCCGCTGGTCTCGGCGACCAGCAGCACACTCCCGAACTGGGACATCGCGACGGGCAGTCGCGCGAGGAAGGAGAGGAGCGGGAGGAGGGGCCCGGTCAGGGCGATGACTCTTCGATAGGTGTTGACGGTTCCGGCCACTTGATCAACATTAACCCGATGCAGTCACCCGGATGCATTGGGTAATGGCACGGAATCCGGGAAGGTGGGTACGTACGTTCTCATGAGCCAGCCGCATGCGCGCATCCAAACGGAATCCGCCCCGAGTTCGACGTACCGGCTTCAACTGCGACCGGAGTTCCCCTTCGCGGCCGCCGAGGCGGCCGTACCGTACCTCGCCTCGCTCGGCGTCTCCCACCTGCACCTCTCGCCGGTGCTGGAGGCGGTCCCCGGCTCGGCGCACGGGTACGACGTCACCGACCACACCCGGGTACGGGCCGAGCTCGGCGGCGAGCCGGGGCTGCGCGCTCTGGCCGCGGCCGCCCGGGGGCACGGCCTGGGCCTGGTGCTGGACATCGTCCCGAACCACATGGCGGTGCCGTCTCCGCTACGGCTGAACGGGCCCCTGTGGGAGGTGCTGCGGGAGGGGCCGGGGTCCCCGTACGCGCGCTGGTTCGACATCGACTGGGAGGCGGGCGGCGGCCAGGTGCTGCTGCCCGTGCTCCCCGGGCCGCCCGAGCCGGAGGCGTTCACGGTCGGCCGGGACGGCGCGGTGCTGCGCCACGGGGAGCTGGAGTTCCCGCTGCGCGAGGGGACGGCGGGGCTGGCACTGCCGGAGCTGCTGGCCGCGCAGTGGTACCGGCCGGCCTGGTGGCGCGCGGCCCGCACCGAGCTCAACTACCGCCGGTTCTTCACCATTTCGGAGCTGATCGGAGTCCGGGTGGAGGACCCGGAGGTGTTCGCGGCGACGCACGCGAAGGTGCTGGAGCTGGTGCGGGACGGGGTGGCCGAGGGGCTGCGGATCGACCACGTGGACGGGCTGGCGGACCCGGAGGGGTACCTGCGGCGGCTGCGGACGGCCGTGGGCGGGGGCTGCTGGGTGGTGGTGGAGAAGATCCTGGCCCGCCACGAACGGCTGCCGCCCGGGTGGCCGGTGGCGGGGACCACCGGGTACGACGCCCTGCACCGGGTGGACGGGGTGTTCACCGACCCGGCAGGGGCCGCGGAACTGGGCCGCCGGTACGCGGAGTTCACCGGGGGACCGGACTGGGAGCAGACGGCCCGGGCGTGCGCGCGGGAGGTGCTGACCGGCGACCTGGCGGCCGAGCTGGCGGCGCTGGAGCGGGCTGCCGGACCGGAATTGGCCGCCGGTGTACGGGAGTTGCTGATCGCCTATCCGGTCTACCGGCCCTACCCCGGCGAGCCGGAGCTCGACCCGCAGGCCCTGGTGGAGGCCGCCGCGCCGGCCGGCCTCGGCGCGGTGGCCGGCGTACGGGACCTCGTACTGCGCGATCCGGCGTTCGCGGCGCGCTTCGCCCAGACCTCGGCGGCGCTGCGGGCCAAGTCGCTGGAGGACCGGGCCTTCTACCGGCACGCCCCGCTGCTGTCGGCCACGGAGGTCGGCGGGGACCCGGGCCGACCGGCGCTCCCGCCCGACGAGTTCCACGCGTACTGCGCCGAGCTCGACCGGGACTGGCCCCGCTCCGGGACGGTGCTGTCCACGCACGACACCAAGCGCAGCGCGGACGTCCGGGCCCGGATCTCCGCGCTCTCCCAGGCCCCCGGGGCGATGGGCCGGCCCGCCGGGCCCGATCCCCAGCTGGCCTGGGTGGCCCGGCAGACGGCGCTCGGCCTCGGGGAGGTCCCCGAGCGCGCCGAGCGCCTCGGACAGGCGCTCCTCAAGGCCGTCCGCGAGGCCGCCCTGCACACCAGCTGGACCGACCAGGACCCGGCGTACGAGGCCGCCGTCGCGGCCTGCGCGCCGGACCCGGAGCTGCCCGCCGGGCTGGCCGCGGCGGCCCGGGCGAACCTGCTCGGCATGACGCTGCTGCACCTGGCGATGCCCGGGGTCCCGGAGGTCTACCAGGGCGCCGAGACGGAGTTCCGGGCCCTCGTCGATCCGGACAACCGGCGCCCCGCCCGGTTCCCGCACGAGGCCCTGGCCCGGCTGGACGCGGGGGCGCCGCCGCAGGGGCAGGCGGAGGAGAAGCTCGCGCTGACGGCCGCCCTGCTGCGGCTGCGGCGCGGGCGGCCCGAGCTGTTCACCGGGTACACGCCGCTGCCGGCCCGGGGCCCGGCGGCGGAGCACTGCCTGGCCTTCGCCCGCCCGGCCGGGCTCGTCGCGGCGGCCACCCGGCTCTCGCACCGGCTGGCCGGGGCCGGCGGCTGGCGGGACACCGCCCTGGCCCTCCCGCCGGGGCGGTGGACGGCGCTGCTGGACGGGGGGTCCTCGTACGAGGGCGAGGTACGGCTCGCGGAGCTCCTCTCGGCGCGGCCGGTGGCCCTCCTGCTGCGCGAGGGCGGGCCGGGCCCGGCGCCGGGGGCGGGGACGGGGACGGGGACGGGGGCGGAGGCGGAGGCGTAGCGGCAAGGCGTTGGCCAGGGGTTTCCGGGAAGTGTGGGGCGCGCGGAGCAGTAGGGGGCGTGCGCGGCGGGCATTGCATCAGACGTGACCCTCCTCCGTGACATGTGCTACCCCACACCATCCGAACTTGCGCTGGCCGCCCGCGCGCTGGCGGACGAGCACCCCGGCCCGGTCCGGCTCCGCCAGGCCGGCACCTCCCGGGGCGGCCTGCCCCTGTGGCTGCTCTCCGTCGAGCCGAGCGGCCGCCCGCGGGGCGCGGGCGTGCTCGTCGTCGCCGGGGCCCACGCCAACGAGCCCGTCGGCGGTGCCACCGCGCTCGCCCTCGCCCGGCGCGTCCTCCACGACCCGGCGCTGCGCGCCGGCCGCGGCTGGCACTTCCTGCTCTGCGCCGATCCCGACGGGGCGGCCCTGCACCGCACGCCCCGCCCCCACTCGCTGCTCGACTACCACCGGAACTTCTTTCGGCCCCCCGGTCCGGAACAGCCCGAGTGGGCGCCGTCTTTACTACCTCCGGACCGGCTGCCGCCCGAGACCCTGGCCCTGACCGCCCTCATCGACGAACTGCGGCCCGTCCTCCAGGTCTCCCTCCACGGCACCGACCTCGGCGGCTCCTGGGTGCAGCTCACCCGGGACATACCCGGCCTGGCGGAACCGTTCGCGAAATCCGCCGCCGAGCTGCGGATCCCGGTGGAGACCGGGGCCTCGGACGCGGCCGGCTGGCCCTCCCCCGGGCCCGGGATCTTCGTGATGCCGCAGCCCGGGGCCGACCCGGGCGGGGCGTTCCACCCGGAGGACACCCGGCTCAGCACCTGGTACCACGCCCACCGGTACGCCGGCACCACGGCCATCGTCGAAGTCCCCATGTGGGCCTCGGACCTGGTGGACGACCCCGCCCCGCACCCGGACCCGCGCGGCGCCCTGCGGATCCTGGCGGGGCGGCTCTCCGCGGACGCCGCGCTGGTGGCCCGCGTACGGGACCGGGTGCCGGAGCCCGCTGCGGCCGCCGACGCCGCCGCGCTGCTGCGCGCCGTGGACTGGACGCTCGCGCTGATCCCCCGGATCACCGTGGAGTGGACGGGCGCCGGAGCCCCCGCCGAGGCCACGGCGGCCTCGATCGGCAGCATCGACGCCTTCGGGCGGCGGCTGTCGCTGCGCGCCGCCGCGATGCTGCTGCGGGTGCTCCGGGCCCAGGGCCATCCGGCGGCCCCTGGGCTGGACCGGCTCGTCACCGGCTGGTGCGAGGAGTTCGCCGCCCGGTTCCGGGCGCGCCGGATCCCGGTGGCCACCCAGGTCGAGCACCAGACCCGTACGGTCCTTGCGGCGTACGAGCGGCTCGTGACGGAGGGGCTGGACGGCCCGGACGGGCCGGAGGGGATGGACGGACCGGGCGCAGCCGACAGGCTGGACGAACCCGACGGGACGGTCAGTGCGTAGCGGCGGCCGCCGGTTTCCCGGGCGGCGGCACGGACAGGGTGTACCGGCGCTTGGGCGCGCCGGCGGCGCCGAGCCGGTCGTAGAAGCGGATCGCGCCCTCGTTCCAGTCCGGGGTCTGCCACTGGACCTGATCGAGGCCGAGCTCGCGCGCGAGGTCCGCCACCCCGCCCATCAGCGCGGCGCCGAGGCCGTGGCCGCGGGCCTCCTCGGCGAGGTAGAGGCAGTCCATGTGGAGGTAGTGCCGGGCGTCCCAGAACGCGAACTCGGCCGAGCAGGCGGCGTATCCGGCCACCGATCCGTCCGGGGCCTCGGCCAGCAGCACCCACAGCCGGGCGCCGTCCGCGAACAGCTGCGGACCGAGCCGGTCGGCGAGGTCCGGGGGCCGGGGCGCGGACTTCTCGTAGGCGACGTGCTCGTGGACGAGCTCGACGAGGCGCGGCAGGTCCTCGGGGCGCGCGGCGCGCACGACGGGCGGGTGTTCCTGGGGGTCTTCAGCTTCCATGACCACCATCATCAGGCCCGATGCGATCCCCTCGACGGGCGGGCACGGCCTGATCCGTAAGACACCCCCTAGCTCGACGAGAGCCGGAAGTTCATCCGGCCGAAGCCGATCTGGTCCCCGTCCCGGACCACCACCGAGCCCGTCACCCGGCGGCCGTTGACCGTGGTGCCGTTGGAGGAGCCGAGGTCCGTGAGCACCCACACCCCGTCGCGCATCCCGAGCTCGGCGTGCAGCCGGGAGACCGTCTCGTCGGTGAGCCGCAGCCCGTTGCCGGGGTCGCGGCCGATCCGCAGGGACCGGGCGCTCGGGTGCGGCAGCAGCAGCTTCGGCAGCCGCTCGGCGGTCCAGGCCCGCCGGACCCCGGCGGTCACGGCCGAGGCCCGGCCCACCCAGGCGAAGACGCGCCGGGTCCACGGGCCTTCGTCGCCCGCGCGGCTGCCGAGGTCGGCGGTGAGGACGGCGAGGTCCTCCGAGCGGCGGGCGACGAGGGCGAGTTCCATACGGCGCAGGAACGTGTCGTGGGACAGCTTCCCGAGGGCCGCACCCTCGCGGAGCTGCTCCAGCGCCCGGTCGCGCTCCGTGTCGGACAGGCGCGGTACCGGGAAGGCGGGGAACTCGAAACTCGACGTCACAGGGTGATTGTCGGCCCGTCAGGGCCGGAGTGTCCAGAACTCCTCCGGCCGTCCGCGCGATGATGGACCCGGCACACGTTCCGGGTACCGCCGCAGACGAGGGGAACCGTCCGTGCAGTTCGAGGTGTGGGCACCGCTGACAGACCGGGTCGCGCTGCGGCTCCGCGAGGCGACGTACGAAATGGCACGCGATCCGGACCGTTCCGGCTGGTGGATCGCCGAGGCCCCGGCCGCCGACGGGGACCGGTACGGGTACCTGCTGGGCGTGGCCCCCGGGGAGGAGCACGTACGGCCCGACCCGCGCGGGAGGCGGCTGCCGGACGGGCCCGACGGCCTCTCGGCGGTGGTGGATTTCGAGCCGCTCGCCCCGCAGGCGCCGGCGCCCGGCACGCGGCTCCAGGAGGCGGTCCTGTACGAGCTGCACATCGGCACCTTCACCCCCGAGGGCACCTTCGACGCGGCCGCCGCCCGCCTCGGGCACCTCACCGCGCTCGGGGTCACGCACGTGGAGCTGATGCCGGTCTGCCCCTTCCCCGGCCGGCACGGCTGGGGGTACGACGGGGTCGCGCCGTGGGCGGTGCACGAGCCGTACGGCGGCCCGGCCGGGCTGGCCCGGTTCGTGGACGCGGCGCACGCGGCCGGGCTCGGGGTGGTGCTGGACGTGGTCCACAACCACCTGGGCCCCTCCGGCAACCACCTCCCGGCCTTCGGCCCGTACTTCACGGACACCCACCACACCCCGTGGGGCGCGGCGGTCAACCTGGACGCGGCCGGCTCCGACGAGGTGCGCGCGTACCTGCTGGGCAGCGCCCTCGCCTGGCTGCGGGACTACCGGATCGACGGGCTCCGGCTGGACGCCGTGCACGCGCTCGCCGACGGGCGGGCGCTGACCTTCCTGGAGGAGCTGTCCGCGGCAGTGGACGAGCTCGCCGCCGAGTCCGGCCGCCCGCTGTTCCTGATCGCCGAGTCCGACCGGTGCGATCCGCGGACCACGACCCCGCGCGGGGCCGGGGGCCTGGGCCTGCACGCGCAGTGGAACGACGACTTCCACCACGCCCTGCACTGTGCGCTGACCGGCGAGTCCCAGGCGTACTACGCCGATTTCGCCCAGGCGCCGCTCGCCGCCCTGGCCAAGACCATGACCCGGGCGTTCTTCCACGACGGGACCTGGTCCTCGTTCCGGGGCCGCAGCCACGGCCGCCCGGTGGACCGGCGCCGGACCGCCGCGCACCGCTTCCTCGGCTACACGCAGACCCACGACCAGATCGGCAACCGGGCGCTCGGCGACCGGCTCGCGGCCTCGCTCTCCCCCGGGCTGCTGGCCTGCGGTGCGGCGCTGGCGCTGACCGGGCCGTTCGTGCCGATGCTCTTCATGGGCGAGGAGTGGGCCGCGGGCACGCCGTGGCAGTACTTCACCGACCACGGGGACCCGGAGCTCGCCGAGGCCGTACGCAGCGGCCGGCGCCGGGAGTTCGCGGCGCACGGCTGGAAGGCCGAGGAGATCCCGGACCCGCAGGACCCGGCCACCCGGGACCGCTCCTGCCTGGACTGGGCGGAGCCGGAGCGCAGCCCGCACGACCGGCTGCTGACCTGGTACCGGACCCTGATCACGCTCCGGCGCACCCACCCGGACCTGCGCGATCCGGACCTGGCGGCGGTGCGCGTGGCGTACGACGAGGAGCGCCGCTGGATGACGTTCCGGCGGGGCGACGTACGGGTGGCCGTGAACCTGTCCCCCGACCCGGTGACGATCGCCCTGGGCCGCAACGGGGTCCGCGTCCTGGCGGCCTGGGACCCGGTCGAACACCCGGGACCGGACGGCCGCGTGCACGTCCCCGCGGAGTCGGCGGTACTGCTGGGGCCGTAGCCCTCCCCTGCATGGAACAGGTACGGGACGGTCGTCGCCGGGGAGGCGGGACGGATCAGGCGCTCACTCCACGACGGCCAGCTCGCGCGGGGCGTTGTTGAAGCTGCGGCCGCCGTCCAAGGTGACCGTCACGATGTCCTCGATGCGCACTCCGAAGCGGCCGGGCAGGTAGATGCCCGGCTCCACGGAGAAGCACATCCCGGGGACCAGCGGCTGCTCCTCGCCCTCGACCATGTACGGGGGCTCGTGGGTGGTCACGCCGATGCCGTGGCCCGTGCGGTGGATGAACCGGTCGCCGTAGCCGAATTCGGTGATCACCGCGCGGGCCGCCCGGTCCACGTCCTGGCAGGCGATGCCCGGGCGGACGGCCGCGGAGGCGGCCTGCTGGGCCTCGCGGACGATGTCGTGGACGCGCTGCTCCTCGGCGCTCGGCTCGCCGACGTGCACGGTGCGGGAGATGTCGGAGCCGTAGCCGTGCTTGAGCCCGCCGAAGTCGAGGACCACCATGTCGCCGTGCGCCAGGGTCCGCCCGCCCGCCTCGTGGTGCGGGTCGGCCCCGTTGGGCCCGGAGCCGACGACCGTGAAGTCCACCTGGGAGTGGCCGTGTTCGCGCAGCAGCGCGGCCAGGTCGGCGGCGATCTCGGTCTCCCGCCGGCCGGCGAAGGGGACCTTCAGGATCTGCGCGTACGCGGCGTCGGCGGCCGCGCCGGCCGCCGCGAGCCGCTCCAGCTCCCGCTGGTCCTTGACCGCGCGGAGCATCGGCAGGACATCGGTGAGCGGGGCGTACGAGGTGGCCGGCAACTCACGCTGGAGGCCCAGCAGATGCAGCGCCCAGGTGTTGTCGCTGACCCCGAACCGGCCGCCGACGTCGAGGAGCGGCGCGGTGACGCCGTACGGGTTCTTCCCGTCGGCCCAGTCGCGCAGGGTCAGCGCGGGCGCCCCGGGGGCCTTGGCGGCGTCGGGGGCCTCCAGGGCGGGCACGACGAGTACGGGGTCCTGCCCGGCGGCGAGCACGAGCAGGGTCAGCCGCTCGGTGTCCACGGGCCGGTAGCCGGTGAGGTGGGCGAGATCGGGCCCGGCGGCGATGAGCAGGCCGGCCAGTCCGGCATCGGCGGCGCTCTGGGCGGCGGCGGCCATCCGGGCGGCGTAGTCGGCGTGCGTGAACGGATCGGGTTCGAGGTCGGGCTCGCGTTCGAAGTCCATGGGGCGATCCTCCCGCCGCCCCGGGCCGCGCGCGAGTGGTTACCCGGCCGCGGTGAGCCGGGATGCGCGGGCGGGGGCGGGGCGCGGACGCGGGCGCGGACGGGCCTTCGGCGTGGCCGGGGGGTGACGGGGCGCGGGCTCCCTATCGTGGGAGGGTGAGCATCCCCAGTGGCCAGTCCGCAGGCCGCAGCAGGCCACGGCGCGTACGCCGGACCGACTCCGCCGGGGCCGTCTACGGCTCCCTCCTCGCCACCTCCGTGGTGGCCACCGCCGGCACGGCCGGCGAGTACCCACGGGTTCAGCTCGTGATTCTCCTGATCGTCACGGGTCTGGTGTTCTGGGCCACGCACGTATACGCCCAGCTGGCAGGGGAGCGGCTGGTCGGCGAGCCCTGGAGCCGGCGCGAGATCCGCCGCGTCGCCGTCCACGAATGGCCCATCGTCGAGGCCGCCGCCCTGCCCGCCGCCGCCGTCGCCCTCAGTGGCGTCCTCGGGCTGGACTACGTGTGGACGGCGTGGCTCGCCATGGGCGTGGCAGTGGCCCAGCAGGTCGTCTGGGCGTGCGTCGGTGCCGTCCGCGCCGGTGCCACCCGCGGCCAGCTGGCCGCCGAGGGGATCGTCAACCTCGTCCTCGGACTGGTCCTCGTGGCCACCAAGGCCGCACTGAAGCACTGATCGGGCTCCGGGAGGCCGGCCTCCGGGGCCCCGGCCCGGTTCGACGCGGCCTGCGGGCCGGCCGGCGTCGCACACGCCGCGGCCGGATAACGCGTGGCGGGATCACCCTCCTGATCAGTTATGCTGTGCATGCACATCGAACGGACGGTCCGCCGCCCTTCGTGGTGGGTGTAGCTCAGTTGGTAGAGCACCTGGTTGTGGTCCAGGTGGCCGCGGGTTCAAGTCCCGTCACTCACCCTGACCCCCTGGGGGTACGAGGTCTCCTCGTACCCCCAGGGGTTTTTTGCGTCCGCCTCCCGCTACCCCCGGAGGAACGCCTCCACCGCCGCGACGAAGCCGACCGGGGTCTCGTGCGGCGGGTAGTGCCCGGCGCCGGGTACGGGGTGGACGCGGCAGTTGGGGTACGAGACCTGCCAGGTGGCCCGCATCACATCGGGGGTGAGGGCGAGGTCGTGCTCCCCCACGAGGACCAGCACCGGCACGGTGCTGCCCTTCACGGCGGCGGACAGGTCCAGCGGCTGCCAGCTCGCGAGGTAGGCGGCGAAGGCCTCCGGCCGGGAGACGTCGAGGGAGTGCGCGATCATCCGGTCCAGCCAGTGGCGGCTCGCGCGGTGGCCGGTGACGAGGTCGAGGATGGTCCGCCGGTTCCCGGCGCTGTCGGCGGCGCCGTGGAAGAGGGCGTGGGTCGCGTCGTCCATCTCGTACGGGGCGGCGGGGACCGGGTTGATCCCGATCAGCTTCTCGATCCGCTCGGGGGCCCGGACCAGGACCTGCTGCATCGCCTTGCCGCCCATGGAATGGCCCATGAGGGAGAAGGTGTCCCAGCCGATCTCGTCGGCGAGCGCGAGGACGTCGTCGGCGATCTCGGGGAGGGTGTAGCGGCCGGTGACGTCCCTGCGGTCGCCGTAGCCGCGGTAGTCGAGGAAGACGTACGAGAACCCCTCGGGGTCGAAGTAGTCCAGTACGGAGCCCCAGTTGGCGGAGGTGCCGAACCAGTCGTGCAGCACGATGACGCGGACGGGGCCGGTGCCGATCCTGCGGTGGGCGATGGCCATGCGTTCTCCCTCTGTGGCGGGGGCTGAACCGGACGCCGTACGTTCTGCCCATCGGATCTACGATCACACCGTGAAGCCGACATCCCGCGCGGTGCGCGCCGTCGTCAGCACCGGCCCGACGGCCGGGCAGCCGCTCCCCCACCACCCGGCGGAGTACGAGATCCGCGACCCGGGCGACATCCGGGAGCTGCTCGCCGCGTGGCCGCAGGAGCTCGGGTCCGGTGGACCCTTCGAGTGCATGTGCCTCGGCCATGACGGCCGCGTGACGCTGTACGAGGCGGGCGGGCAGTCCGTACGGACCGTGGCCCTCTCCCGTGCGGAGCCCCTGGCGCACCTCCTCGACCCCGCCGCCACGGAGGGGATCGCGGCCCGGCACCGCTCCCGTTGGGCGCGGGCCGCGCCCGCGCGGCTGCGCGCGTACGCCGGCGCCGTGGCGCGGGGAGAGGAACCGGGCCGCCCCGCGGTACCGCTCGCCCTGGTCTTCTCCTGGCTCGGCGCCCGCAGGCCGCAGGAGGCGGACGCCGCCTCGGTCCTGGCCGTCGAAGCACCGGTGCGGCTGCTCGCCGACGCGCCTACGGCGGAACTGGCCTGGGCGGTACGGGAAACCGACCGCGGCGGCCTGGACGGGGCCGTGCGGTTCTTCGCGAGGGACGAGTTCACCACCCGCCACCCCAAGCGCCGCCGCGTCCCGGACACCGCCCGCGACCTCCTGCTCCGGCACGCGCGCGGCCACCGCCCCGCGGACCTCCCGGTCCTGGAACGGCGGCTGCTGCGCGCACCGGACGACCGCGTCAGACGGTCTTGATCGCCGGGTCGGAGAGGCCCGGGGCGCCCGTTTCGACGTGGCCGGCGAAGCGGCGGAGGAAGGTGGTGTCCGCGCTGGAGGTGACCTTCACGTCGTACCAGCGGCCCGTCGTGGACAGGTCCGCCGTGTACGTGGCCGTGCCGCCCGCCGTGACCCGGAGGGTCTGGGTCGCACCGCCGTAGGCGTTGGTCACCGTGAGGTCGACCGCCGCCGCGGCGGAGTTGGTCAGCGTCAGCTTCAGACTGCCGGTGGCGGCGTCGTGGCGGGCCGTGACCTCCGGGCCGGTCTTCTTCGCCGGGCCCTTCCAGGTGCGCAGGAACCCGTTCGGGCCCCAGACCGTCAGGTTGATCTGGTTGCCGGTGGAGCTGCTGGTGCTCCAGGTGTCCGAGAGGGTCTTGCCCGCCTCCACCGTGTACGGCCAGGGGCCGTCCGTCCGGTTGCCCGAGGTGCTGTGGAAGTGCGCGCCGAGGGTCGGGCCGGAGGAGAAGGTCAGCGTGAACTGGCCGGTGGAGGTGGTGGCCCTGCCGTCCGCGTACGGGACGTAGCCCAGTGCGCGCGTCGGTTTGCCGCCCGCCTCCTGCTTGGGCAGGGTGCCCGTCGCCGGCGGGACCGGGTGGTAGGACGGGTGAGCGTTGTGGTCCGGCGGGACGTAGCCCGCCGTGGAGGGCAGGGCCGCCGGCCGCGCGTCGGCCTTCGTGAAGTCGAACGCCGAGGTCAGGTCGCCGCACACCGCGCGGCGCCACGGCGAGATGTTGGGCTCCTGCACACCGAAGCGCTTCTCCATGAACCGGATCACCGAGGTGTGGTCGAAGGTCTCGGAGCAGACGTAGCCGCCCTTGCTCCACGGCGAGACCACGATCATCGGGACGCGCGGGCCGAGGCCGTACGGGCCGGCCGCGTAGCCGGCGCCCCCGGCGTACAGGTCCCGGGTGACGTCGGCCGTGGACAGGCCCCACGCGGAGGAGGCCGGCGGGTACGGCGGGACGACGTGGTCGAAGAAGCCGTCGTTCTCGTCGTAGGTGATGAAGAACGCCGTCTTCGCCCACACCGCCGGGTTGGCGGTCAGCGCGTCCAGGACCTGCGAGATGTACCAGGCACCGAAGTTGACCGGCCAGTTCGGGTGCTCGCTGAAGGCCTCGGGCGCGGCTATCCAGGAGACCTGGGGCAGCGTGCCGTTCACGACGTCGGCGCGCAGCTTGTCGAAGTAGCCCTCGCCCGCCTTCGCGTCGGTGCCCGTACGGGCCTTCTCGTACAGGGGGCTGCCCGGCGCCGCGTTGCGGTAGGTGTTGAAGTACAGCAGCGAGTTGTCGCCGTAGTTGCCGCGGAAGGCGTCGCTGATCCAGCCCCAGCCGCCGGCGGCGTTCAGGCCGTCGCCGATGTCCTGGTAGATCTTCCAGGAGACCCCGGCCGCCTCCAGGCGCTCCGGGTAGGTCTTCCAGCCGTATCCGGCCTCCTGGTTGCCGAGGACGGGGCCGCCCCCGGTGCCGTCGTTGCCCGTGTGGCCCGTCCACATGTAGTAGCGGTTCGGGTCGGTCGCGCCGATGAACGAGCAGTGGTAGGCGTCGCAGACCGTGAAGGCGTCGGCGAGCGCGTAGTGGAACGGGATGTCGTTCCGCGTCATGTACGCCATGGTCGTGGCCGTCTTGGCCGGGACCCACTTGTCGTACTTGCCGTTGTCGTACGCGGCGTGGCCGCCGGCCCAGTCGTGGTTGAGGCCCTCGACGAACTTCATGCCCAGGTCGTTGACCTGCGGGTTGAAGGGGAGGATGTCCTTCGTCCCGTTGGACTGGTAGAAGACGGACTTGCCGTTGTCCTGGAGGACGGGGCGCGGGTCGCCGAAGCCCCGTACGCCCTTCATCGAGCCGAAGTACTGGTCGAAGGACCGGTTCTCCTGCATGAGGACCACGATGTGCTCGATGTCCTGGATGGTGCCGGTGGTGCCCTGGGCCGGAATGGCCGCCGCGCGCGCGATGCTCTCGTTCAGCATCGCGGCCGCGGCGGTTCCGCCCGCGATCTGCAGGAACCTGCGGCGATTGAGTTCAGCCATGGGATGACGACCTCTGCGGGTGAGGGGGATGTCGAGGGGCGCCCCAAGGAGAGCGGTCCCGGGGTACCGGACGGAGATCAGTTCGTGACAGGCCGCGGTACAGCCGGAGAACGGAAAGACCTCCCGGACGCTCCTCGCATCTGCTGGAATGACCTCCGAAACACACTGCACGGGGGGTGCGGAGCAGATGGCGGGGACCGAGTTCGGGCATGCCCTGGGGCGGTCCCGCGCGCTTTCCGGCCTGCCGGCCGCTCCGCTGGAGGCACGGTACGGGGAACTCGTCTCCGCGCAACAGACCCTCGGCTTACGTCACTTGGGCGAATTACTGGTTCCGGCCGGGGGGCGGTTCCGGGTGCTCGACGGGATCTTCGCGGTCGCGGGTCCGGGGCGCCGGCGCCATGTGGGCGTCGAGGCGCTGCGGGGGCTGCGGGCCGCCCGAGGCGATGCGGAGGGCGGGGCCCGCGCGTTGCTGGACCGGCTGGCCGGGATCCAGGAGCGGGATCCGGCCGCGCTGCGGCGGATCCTGCTGTACCAGCTGGTGCGGCTGCTGCACGACCACCCCCGGGGGGACCTGCCGGCCACGGCCGCCGGGTTCGGGGTCGACCCCGACGAGGCGGCGGCCCTGGTGCACGCCGCCGCCGCGAGCCCCCGGCTGGATCCGGCCCAGCGGGCCGCCGCCGAGGGGCTGGAGGACGCGTGGCTGGCCGGGCGGGTGCGCACCGCCGCGCGGAGCGCCGCCCTACTGCCGCGCAGCGCGGCCGGCGGGGACCCGCTGCTGGCGGGGCGGCTGGCGGCGCTGGCCGAGCGGGTACGGGCCGCGGACGCCCTGCTGGACGAGGCCCGCGCCTACGAGGACCGGCAGGACCGGGAGCGGGCCGCGGCGGCGTACGGGCGGGCGGCCCGACTGGCCTGGGACTGCCCGCGCGCGGTGCGGGGCCTGGTCCGCACCCACCGGCCGGCCGAGGGGGACCCCGGCCCGCTGGAGGCACGGCCGATACCCGGCGGGGTGACGCTGAGCAGACCGCCCGGCGCCGGCCCGGACGGGATCTGGCGGGTGGTCCGGCTGACCCGGCGCGAGCCGGTCACCACGCCGCTCCCGGAGGTGCCGGGGCCGCTCGGCGCGGGGCCGCTGACCGACGGGCGGGCCCCGCTCGGCCGGGAGGTGCGGTACGTGGCCCTCCCGGGCGACGGCGGCACCCCGCTGATCAGCGCCCCGCTGCTGGTGGCCCCCGAGGTGACGGAGCTGCGCCTCACCGACGGCCGCGCCCGCATCGAGGCGGCCTGGCTGCGCCCGCCCGGCGCGACCGGGGTACGGGTGACCCTGACCGACCCCGAGGGGCGCACCACGGACCTCGGCGCCCCGAGCGCGGCAGGCCCGGCGGGCTCAGGCGCGGCCGGGTCCGGCCGGGAGGGCGTGCGGGCCGGCGGGCTGAAGCCCGGTGGCCACGTGGTGCGGGTGCGGTGCCGGTACGCGGGGGCGGGGGGTGAGGTGGTGTCCGGCGGGGTCGAGGCCGCCGTCACCGTGCACCCCTGGCCCGAGCCGGTGGTCGGGCTCAGGGCGGCCGCGCGCGACGCCGGTGGGCTGGAGCTGCGGTGGGCGGGGGGCGCCGGGGGCGACGTACGGTTCGTGCAGTGGCCGGGGCCGGCTCCCGCGGAGGGTGCCGAGCTGCCCGCCTCCGCGCTGCCGGCGGCGCTGGCCTGGGTGGACTCCGCCGGGATCGCGCAGCCGCCGCCCGGCACGCTGGCCACCGTCAGCGCCGTCGCGGTCCTCGGCGAGCGGGCGCTGGCCGGGCCCGGCGTGGCGGTCGAGGCCCCCGAGGCGGTCTGCGGGCTCACGGTCCGGCGGACCTCCGCCGGGCGGGCCAGGGTCAGCTTCGACTGGCCCGACGGCGCCGGCCGGGTCACCGTCGCGCTCACCCCCGAGTCCGGCGGCGAGCCCGTCGAACACCCCGTCGTACGGGCCGTGTTCCTGCGGGAGGGGCTGGAACTGCCCGTCGGCCCCGGCGCCGTCCGCGTCACCGCGTACGCCGCCCCGCGCAGCGCGCACGCGGTCGCCGCCGCTCCGCAGGGCGCCGGGCAGGTGGCCCTCCCGGCCGACGTGGCCATCGCGTACCGGCTCCTGCCCGGGCCGCGCCGGATGCTGCGGCGCGGTCCCGCCGTGCTCCGGGTCAGCCTGCTCTCCCCCGGCGGGGACCCGGGCTCCGGGCTGCCCGACTTCGTTCTCGTCCGCGGAGCGGGCGGTGGCGGGGCCCGGCCCCACCGGCCCTCCGACGGCACCGAGTTGTGCCGGGTGACCGGCGCCGAGCTCACGGTCTCGGGAACCGTCGAGCGCGAGATCCTCCCCCACCCGCCCGGCGGCGGCCCGTACGCCGTACGCGGTTTCCTCCTCGGCGGCCGTGCCGCCTCCGTCCGGCTCGACGAGCCCTCCCTCACCTCCCTGGTGGTCCGCTGACATGACCTCCGTCGTCTGCCCCTACTGCTTCGACCGCTCGGCCGCCGCCCGGCTGCCGTTCCGCTGCCAGATGTCCGCCACCGGCGTACGCGGCGGCAAACCGTGTACCGCCGAACTCGACGAGACGTGGGCGGAGTTCATGGGCCCGAGCGTGCCGCCCGCACTCAAGATGCGCGGGCCGGTCTTCACCGCCCCGCGCGGCCTCGCCGGCCGTCTCGTCAGTGGTGGGGGCACCCGCGCGGACTGCCCGCACTGCGGGGTCTCCACCCCGGTCCGGGTCTGTCTGCGCTGCCACAGCGACTTCCCGAGCGACTACACCGACCAGGACACCCGGATCATCGCCCTGCTGGGCCCCAAGGCCTCCGGCAAGAGCACGTACGTCTCGGTGCTGATCAACGAACTGCGCAACCGGGTGGGCCGGGCGTACGGCGCCTCCATCACGGCGATGGGCGGCGAAACCCAGCGCCGGGACCGGGAGATGGCCGAGGACCTCTACGACCGGCTGCGGCTGCCCGAGGCGACCAGACCCGCGGCGCTCGGCTTCAACGACCCGCTGCTGTACCGGCTGAGCCTGCCGCTGCGCCGCCGGCTGCGCGGGGACGGCAGCCGGCACACCGCGCTGGTGTTCTTCGACGCCGCGGGCGAGGACCTGGGCAGCGCCGAGGCCATGGACCGCTACACGCACTACCTGGCGGCCGCCGACGGGATCATCCTGCTGGTGGACCCGCTCCAGATGCGGGCCGTACGCGACCAGCTGCCGGTGGACGCGGACCGTCCGCTGCCCACGGTGGAGACCCCGCCGCAGCAGATCGCGGCGGACCTCGCGGCGCAGCTGCGGGCCCACGGGCGGGGCACCTCGCGCGGCCGGGTCACCACGCCCGTGGCGGTGGCGGTGACCAAGACGGACTCCCTGTTCTCGCTGGTGGGGCCGCACTCCCCGCTGCGGCGCAATGCCGAGCACGCGGGCGGCGCGGTGGACGACGAGGACCGGCTGGCGGTGCACGAGGAGATGCGGGGGCTGCTCGACGGCTGGGACTCGGGGGCGCTGTTCCGGCAGCTGGACCGGGACTTCGCGCAGTTGTCGCTGTTCGGGCTCTCGGCGCTGGGCTCCCCGCCGCCCGCGCACGCCCCGGCCGACGCCCCCAAATCGGGGCCGCAGCCGCTGCGGGTCGAGGATCCGCTGCTGTGGCTGCTGGGACTGGGCGGGCTGCTGCCGCGCTCCGGGACCGGCGGCGGCGCGGGGCGCCGTACGGCCGCCGCGGTGGGTGGGACCGAGGGCCCGCGTCACGGTTCGGGAGGAGAGGCGTGAACCTCGCGCAACTGCACTACACCTCGGCGCCGCCGGGCCCGGACGGCTCGGGCTTCCGGTTCACCGCCGTCAGCCCCGGCGTGCCCGCCTCGCTGCTGCGCGAGGCCGAGCAGCTGATCGGCTACGAGCCGCCCCGGGACGCGCCACCGCGTCCGAGCGCGGAGCAACTGGGCGCATTCCCGCAGGCCTTGAGTCTGAACGTGCTCTCCGACGGCAGCCGCCTGCTGGCCCGCTCCGTGTACACGGGCGCCGACTACAGCGGCCGCTGGGGCAATTTCCACGCCCATGCGGTCCACCTGCCGCAGCCCGCCGACGCGGACCGGCCCGCCGGGGGGCAGCTGCCGATCACCGCCTGGGGCTCCCCGCAGTGGGCGGCCGACTCGCCGCCGGCCGGGGCGCCCGTGCCGCCGCTGGCGTCGGTGCCCGCCCCCGGCCCGCTGGACCTCGGGGCGCTGGCGGCCTTCGTGGCCGCCCGGGGGCGCTGGCTCGCCGGGTTCTTCGCCGACGTACGGCGGCTCGCCGAGGATCCGGCGGCCCCGCAGCTGGTGCTGGTGGAGCAGGACAGCGAGGCCGTGGCCTGGTGGATCATGCTGGCCTGCAGCGTGCTGCCGCACCGGCGGGGGCAGTGGCTGACCTTCACCACGTACACCCGGCGGCCGCAGCTCGCCCGGCAGCAGATCATCGGCGTGGTGCCGGAGGACGGCCTGGGCCTCGCCGGACAGGAGCACCGCTACCGGGTGTACGACGCCGCCCGCGCGGCGGCGCCCGGCCCGGCCCCCGATCCGTGGGCGCAGACCGCCGCGCGGATCTGGCAGGCGCAGCGGCAGGAGCTGTTCGCGCACGTCCGGCGGCTGCCGGGACCGCCCGGCGGGCCGTCGGGGACGTACGAGCCGTCGGGACCGTACGGGCCGTACGAGACGGGGCCGCTGGCCGCGCTCGCGCTCGCCGCCGGCGTCGGCCTGGACTCGGCGGGCCGGGCCGCGGCCGCCGACTGGGCGGCCGGACACCGGGCCGCCCTGGACGACGTACAACTGCACGCGCTGGCCCGGGCGCTGGCCCGTCCGGCCGAGGACCGGGGGCCCGAGGAGGCCGCCGCGAGCGGGCGGCTGCTGTCGGCCCTGGCCGGCTGGGCGCCCCCGGAGGTGAGCGAGCCGCTGGTGGAGCTGGCGCTGGCCGGGGCGGTCCGCTCGGGCGGCTCCGCACCGCCCGCCGGGCTGCTGGGCGAGCCCGCCCGGCTGCGGCTGGCGGCCGAGCTGGAACCGGAACTGCGGGCGGCGCTCACCGACCCGTCGCGCGAAGCGGCCGACCGGGTCGGGCTGTTGCGGGTCTCCGCAGAGCTCGGGGTGGACGCCGAGGCCCTCCTGCCCGATGTGGCACGGCAGTTGGCGCAGGCCCTGATCGCCGATCCCGAGTCGGCGTACGGGGAGGCGGTACGGGCCGCGCTGGCGGAGCTGCCGCGGCTGCGGGAGCTCGTACTCGACCGGCTCGACGGGCTCGCGGCGGGCGATCCGGCCGCGGGGGCCCGGCTGTTCGCCGTCACCCCGCTGCGGCTGACCGGGACGGAGGCCGGGACCGGGGCGCTGGCGCATCTGCGGATGTGCGCGCAGGCTCCCGCGGCGGCGGCCGGGGACCGGATGAAGGCGCTGACCCGGCTCGTGGAGCACTCCGGCACCTCGCTGGAGGAGGATCCGCTGGTGCTGCGGACGGCGATGCGGCTGGTGTGGGGCGCGCAGCCGCCGACCGCGGGCGAGGCCTGGCTGGCCCTGTCCGCACTGGGCGAGCGGGCCCACCGGGAGGCCGGCACCTGGGAGTTGCTCGCACGGGCAGCCGTCTGCGCCCCGGCCGGCGACCGGGACGCGGAGGCACTGGCGGTGGAGCTGCTGCGCCGCTACTCGGCGGAACTCCCCAACCCGTTGCGGGCTTCGCTGCTGCTGCTGGAGCTGGCCCGGAACCTGCGGGCCCGGGAGATCGGCCCGGGCTGGGTCCGCCAGGCCCTGGCCCTGGGCACGGCGGACCCGACGCCGACGGCGCGGGAGCACGCGTACGCGGCGGTGGCCGCCCACCTGCTCGCCGATGACCGGCCCGACAGCGAACTGCGGGCCCTGATCGAGAGCAACGACGCCGAGCTGCTGGCGGCGTACCGCCGGGCCGCCCGGCAGCCGCGGGTCGCGGACCGGCTGAGGCTCGACCCCCGGTACGCGGCGGAGTGCTTCGCCGCCTGGAACTCGCAGCCCCAGGCGGGCCCGGCGTGGCAGGAGACCCGCGCCGATCTCCTCGACGGCGTGCTGCGCCCGGTCGTACGGGGCCTGCCGGCGCCGCAGCTCGCCGCGCTGGAGGAGGCCCTGGCCCGGCTGGGCGGCCGCTGGTCGGAGGAGTTCCGCGGCTGGCAGCGGCCCGGCGCCTTCGGGCGGCTGCGCGACCGTTTCGGCGGCTCCGGCCGGCGCGGCGCCAAGGGCGCGGCCGGCAACCCGCCGCTGCGGGGCGGGTCCGGTGGACCCATCGCGCCCGGGGACCCGGGCGGGCCCGCCGGATCCGGCGGATCCGGCGGATCCGCCGACGACGGGAGGCGGCCGTGATCTCCGACGGCTTGGACCTGGCGGTCATCGCGAAGACCTTCGGGTGGGCCACGGTGGCGATCGGGGTGCTCGTCTGCCTCGGGTACGGGCTGTGGCGGTTCCTGGCACTGGCCCTCGGGGCGGCCGCCACCGCGTTCACGCCGCGCACCCCCGGGACGCCCGACCCGCGGATCTCCCCGTACCCGGGTCCGGAACCGGCGCAACCGGCCTACTGGGACCGGCAGATGTGGATCGACGCGGCGGCCGCCTTACGGGCGGCCGCGCACACCGTGCGGTACCTGCTGGTGCACCACTGGCTCGACGAGCTCGTCCGCCGCCGGCTGCTGACCGGACGCAACGCCTCGACCGGGGAGCGCGCCGAGAACGTCTTCGGCCGGCTCGTACTGCGGCTGCTCGCCCCGGCGACGGCGCTGGCCGCGCTGCTGTCGGCGCTGCTCGCCTCCACCCTGCTCCTCGGCATCGCGGTGGCGTTCGCCGCCCAGCTGCTGCTCGTGCGGGGCGTGGCGCTGGCCGGGGTGGCGGGCGGGCGGAGCGCGGAGCGGCTGTGGAAGCTGGCCCGCGGCATCCGCATGAAGTGCCCGTACCCGGGCTGCTACCGGCCGTTCCCGCTCGCCGTGCACCTGTGCCCGGGTTGCGGGGCCGCCCACCGCGAGCTGCGGCCCGGGCGGTTCGGGGCGCTGCGGCACGTCTGCCGGTGCGGGCGGGCACTGCCCACCACCGCCCTGGCCGGAAGGCGGGGGCTCGCCCTGCGCTGCCCGCACTGCGATCAGGAGCTTCCGGCCTCCGTGGGCACGACGCGGGTGGTGCACCTGCCGCTGATCGGGGGCACCTCGGCCGGGAAGACCATGCTGATGGCGGCCATGCTCGACGGGCTGCGCTCCTGGTCGCACGAGTCGGCGCTCACCGTCGAGTTCGCCTCGATCGCCGACCGGCGCGAGGCCAACACCCTGGACCGGCAGCTGGAGACGTCGGGGTGGGCGCTCAAGACGCAGGGCGGACAGCCCCGCGCCCTGATGCTGCTCGTCGGGCACGGGCGCGGCCCGCTGAAGCGCCGGCGGCTGCTGTACCTGTACGACCCGATGGGCGAGTCGCTGCGCGACGCGGCCACCACCCGGCTCCAGCAGTACCTCGCGCACGCCGACGGGGTGGTGCTGGTCGCGGACGTGCTGGCCGCGCCCGGCGTACGGCGCGCCCTGCGCGAGGGCGACGGGAGGCTGGCGGTGGCGGCCCGGCCCGCCGACCTCGGTCCGGTGGACACGTACGCGGCGTTCGCCGGGGAACTCCAGGGCCTCGGCGGCCGGCGGGGGCGCCTGGGGGTGGCGGTGGTGGTGACCAAGCGGGACGTACTGGACCGGCTGAGCTCGCTGCCACGGCCACAGGGGCCGGTCGACGCCTGGCTGGGCGAGATCGGCCTGGACGGGCTGGTACGCACCCTGGACCACGATTTCGCGGCGGCCCGCTACTGGGCGGTCAGCGCCCACGCCGCCACCGGGGCGGGCGCCATGGTGTCCGAGCAGCGGCGGGCGGCGGAGCCTGTGCTGTGGCTGCTGTCGCGGACGGGCCTGCGGGTCGGCGGCCCGCCGGCCGCGGCCCGGCAGCCCCGCCTCCCCCGGCTGCCGCGACCGCGCGGCCGTACCGGCGCGGCCGGCCCCACGCACCCCGGCGATCCGGCCGACCCGAACTCGCCGGATCGATCAAGCCTGTGACGTGGGGCGGGGCAAAGGCTAGATTCCAATGGTCACTGAGAGGAGCAACTGCCCATGGTGACACCGCAGATCGCACGGGGGCGGCGGCTGATGCTGATCCTGTTCGTGGCGGCGGTCGTAATGACGGCGGCCGCCGGGGTGGCGGCGCTCGTGCGGTACGTACCGCAATGGCTCGGGAGTTGAAGGAGATTAGCGGTGAGTGACATCCCCGGCGGGCCGATGGCGAACCGGCCCGTCCACTTCATCTGGCTGCTCGACTGCTCGTACTCGATGCAGGGCGAGAAGATCGGCCAGCTCAACTATGCGATCAGAGAAGCAGTTCCGGAGATGCGCTCGGTGGCGCAGGACAATCCGGCGGCCCAACTGCTGCTGCGCACCATGACGTTCTCCACCACGGCCCGGTGGAACCACCAGGACCCGGTGCCGGTGGAGAACTTCACCTGGCAGGACGTCCAGGTGGACGGCATGACCAACCTGGGCGAGGCGCTCCACATGGTGGCCCGGGAGCTGGACACCCCGCCGATGCCGCAGCGGGCGCTGAAGCCGGTGCTGGCGCTGGTCTCCGACGGGGTGCCGACGGACGACTGGAAGGCGGGGCTGCGGGCGGTGGACGCGACCCCGTGGGGGCGCAAGGCCGTACGGGTGGCCATCGCGATCGGCACGGACGCCGACCGCACCGTGCTCCAGGAGTTCCTCGGCAATCCGGAGCTCCAGCCGCTGGACGCGAACAGCCCCAAGCAGCTCGCGGCGGCGATCCGCTGGGCCTCGACGGCGGCGGTCAAGGCGGCCTCGCAGATGGTGGCGGGGGCGACGGACCCGCTGGCGAAGCAGCCGCCGTACGCCCCGCCGGTGCTCGACGACGACGATGACGACGTGTGGTGAGCGGGCCCGTGTCACCGGAACCACCGCCCGTACCACCGCCCGTACCGCCGCCCGTACCGCCGGTGCCTGCGCACGCGTGCGCTCCCGTACCGGCGGCCGTGCCGCTGTGGGCCACGCTCCTCCAGAGCGTCCAGGGCGTGAACAAGACCCGCAACCAGGACTACTGCGAGGTCCAGGGGCGCGGCACGGCCGAGGAGCCGCTGATCATGGCGGTGGCCGACGGCCACGGCTCGGCGGCGCACGCCCGCAGCCATCTGGGCTCCCGCTTCGCCGTGGACCTCTTCGTCGAGGAGGCCCGGCGGTTCGGGGCGCTCGCCCAGCCGCGCGGCGACGAGCGGCCGCCGAGCCTGGCCTGGCTGATGCACTACGCCGAGCACGCCTTCCCCCGCCAACTGGTCAGCGCCTGGCGTGAGAAGGTGCTCGGCAACTGGGCGCGGACCAGCTCCCACGAGGAGCCGAGCCTGTCCGAGGAGCACAAGGTGCTGCTGTACGGGAGCACGCTCGTCGGCGCGGTGCTCACCCCCCGGGTGTTCGCGGCCTGGCAGCTCGGCGACGGCGAGCTGACGGTGGTGGACGACGACGGGCGGGTGACCGTACCGCTGGCGCCGGCCGAGGCGGACCTGGGGGACGAGACGGAGTCGCTGTGCACCCCGGAGGCGTGGCTGCGCGTACGGACTCACTGGGCGCCGGTGACGGCCCCCTGGCGGGCGCCCCGGCTGATCGCGGTCTCCACCGACGGGTTGTCGAAGAGCTTCGCCTCGGACCGGGGGTTCCTTCAGTTCATGGCCGGGCTGGACGAGCGGCTGTCGGCGGAGGGCGCGGACACCGTACGGGCCGTCCTCCCGCAGTGGCTGGCCAGGGCCTCCCAGCATTCGGGGGACGACACCACCCTGGTGGCCGCCTGGCACCGGGGCGCCACGCCGGTTCCTGAACCGGCCGTGGCCCCGGGGACGGCTCCGGGGATGGCCCCGGAGACGGCCCCGGCCACCGAACCGGACCCCGCCGCACCCCCGGCCACCGACCCGGCACCACTGATCCACCCGGCACCACCGACCGACCCTCACGGGAGAGACGAATGAGCGGCATGCTCGACAGCGGGACCCTGCTGACGACCGACAGCGGTCTGGGCGTGGAGGTGTTCGACCTGCTCGGGGCCGGCGGGCAGGGGGAGGTCTACCGGGTGCGGACCCCCGCCGGGTACCAGGCTCTCAAGTGGTACTACCCGGCCTGCGCGACCCCCGCGCAGGAGGACATCGTCCGCCAGCTCGTGGGCCGCGGCTTCGACGACGACCGCTTCCTGTGGCCCCTGGACTTCGTGGCCGACGGGCGCGGCGGGTTCGGGTACCTGATGGACATCCGCCCGGACCGGTTCAAGGGCCTGCCCCTGCTGTTCCGGCGGCAGCTGCGCACCTCGACGCGGGCCCTGCTGAAGGCCTGCCTGTACACGGTCGAGGCGTACCAGGCCCTGCACTCGCGCGGGATCGCGTACCGGGACATCTCCTGGGGCAACATCTTCTTCGACCCGGCCACCGGCGACGTGCTCGTCTGCGACAACGACAACGCGGTGGTGGAGGGCGACAGCACCGGCATCTCGGGGACCATGGAGTTCATGGCGCCCGAGCTGGTGCGCGGCGACCCGGGGGTGGCCCCCGGCACGCAGAGCGATCTGCACTCCCTGTCGGTGCTGCTGTTCATGTTCCTGATGAACCATCACCCGCTCAAGGGGCGGCGCGAGTTGGCGATCCACTGCCTCGACGAGGTGGCGGAGCGCAAGCTGTACGGGAAGCAGCCGCTGTTCGTCTTCGACCCGCAGGACCGGTCCAACGCGCCCGACCCGACCGAGCAGGCGACCGTACTGGCCACGTGGGCGGCCGCGCCGGACTCCCTGCGGGAGCTGTTCACCAAGAACTTCACCGCGGGCCTGCACGATCCGACGACGCGGGTACGTGAGTCGCAGTGGCGGGACACACTGCGGGCGGTGCTCGACGCGGTCGTGGAGTGCGCGCAGTGCGGGCGGCAGAACATGACCGAGCCCCGGTCCGCAGATCCGGGCACCTGCTGGGGTTGCGGGAGCACGCTGGTGCTGCCGCCGCGGCTGGTGCTGACCACGCCCCCGCCGCGTACCGAGCACCACATCCTGCTGCACCGCTCCTCGCGGGTGCAGGCGCACCACCTGGCCCCGGAGCCGGCCCGGCACGACTACGGCGACGGGACGCTGGTCGCGCTGCTGACCGAACACCCGCAGAAGCCGGGCCGGTTCGGGCTGGCGAACCGGTCGGCCTCGACGTGGACGGGCACCCGCGCCGACGGCTCCACCCAGCGGATCGACCCCGGCCAGACCGTGCCGCTGCGCTCGGGCCTGGAGCTGGACTTCGGCGGCGCGCGGGCCGTCGTACGGGCGAAGTAGCTGCTGGAAGAGGTCAGTTGCCCAGGAGGCGGCTGATCTCCTGGGCGAGGGCGAGGCCGCCGCTGCCGACTCCGAGACCGAGGGTGATGGTCTCCAGCGAGCGGCGGATCACCCCCGGCTCGGCGGCGCGCCGCTCCTGCGCGGCCCGGTCCAGTTCACCGCGCAGGACGTCCGCCGCCTCGATGCGGCTCGGGGCCGCGCCCTGGTCGCGGAGCCACCGGGCGAGTTCGGCGGCCAGCCGCAGGGTCTCGGCGGCGGCGTCCTGCTGCCCGATGTTGATGGTGCCGTTGTCGCCGATGATGCCGGCGTTGACGTCCCCGTTGAAGTTGAAGGTGCCCATTCGCTCTCCTGCTTCCGCTGGTCGTGGGGTCAGGGCGCGCCGCGGCCCTGGCCGCCCTGGGGTCCGCCGGGCGACGCGCCCGGTCCGCCGTGGTGGTTGACGGTGCCGTTGTCGCCGATGACACCGGCCTGCACACTGCCCTGGAAGGTGTAGGTGTGGGTGTTGATGACCTGCTGCGCCTGGTCGTAGGAGCTGGTGTCGACGTTGTGGTCCTTCAGGAACCGCTCGGTCGCTATCAGCACACCCTGCTGGAGGCGCTGGAGGAAGTCCTGGGAGTCGGTGCGCTCGGTGTAGCCCAACTGGTCCCAGTCCGCTACCCGTTCCCGGATGCTGTCCACTGCGCCGTAGTCGTACAGCATGTGCCGCTTGTCGATCTCGCGCCGTACCTTCTCCAGGGCGCGGGCGCGCCGGCGCCGGTCCGAGGAGCGGCGGGAGATCCGTGAGGCGGCGCCGAGCAGTGCGGGCCCGGCGGCGCGGGTGGCGTGGGCGACCAGGCTCCACCAGCGCTCGAACCCGTCCACCGGCAGCCGGTTCACCCGGTCGAAGCGGTCCTGGAGCGGGGGGATGCCGTACGCCGACACCTCCCAGGTGAGGCTGGGGTGGTGGAGGCGGGCGCGCAGGTGCATGGAGACGATGGCACGGCCGCCCTCACCGGCCCGGACCAGGCTGAGGTAGGTGCGCATGCCGGCGCCGGACTGCATCAGGCCCGCCTGGACGAGCGGCTTGGGGATCTGGGCGAGCGGCCGCTTCAGCCGGTCCGGGAGCAGTTCCGCGCCCACGTACGGCACGTGATTGCCTATGACGTAGAGACGGTTGCGGACCTGGAGGCCCTTGAGGCCGGCGATGTGCTCCATCTCGCGGGCCACGTAGGTGTGCAGGTCGACCGCGTCGAAGGGCTTGATGCGCAGTTTGGCGCCGTTGCCGGCAGGGTCGTCGGCCGGCCGGCTGACGTCGATGGGCTGCCAGACCATCTCCTTGAGCTTGGAGCCGCTGCCGACGAAGGGGTTGGTGCGCTCGGCACTCGCCGTGTACGGGACCACGTTGGCCCGCTTCTGCTCCAACAGCCGCTGCTCCACGTCGGATTCGACGGCCGGGGCCAGGTCGGCGGGGCGCTCCGTGCCGTGCTCCATGGTGAGCGCGGCCGTACGGGCCCGGCTCTCGGCCTGGTGGACCAGCCACCAGGCGCTCGCGTACGCGAGAACGACGAGCCCGGCGGCCGCGCCGGCAAGCCCCCCGAGCCCACTGACCAGCGCGTACAACAGCACGGGTACGGCAACCCACACCCCGACCCCGCAGATCCAGGCCAGCCGCAGGTCCCGTACGTCGATCCGCCGCACGGCGGCGCGCCCGTGCCGGGCCAGCGCCACCAGGTCGATGCCGAGGGAGAGGCCGGTGGCGCGCAGCCCGTCTTCGGTGAGCTCCACGTCCACGTGCCGGGCGAAGCCCTCGTCCAGATGCGCGCCCGCACACAGATGCCGCGTCACGGCATCGGACCGATACTGCGCGAGCGCCGGTAACTGCCGTGCCCCCATGCACCCTCCCCCATGTCCCCGCCACCCTACGGAAACGCGCCCCGCCTGTCCCCCGATTGCCCCCGATCAGAGCCGTCCGCAGTCGCGGGCCTCGTCAGCGCGGAGACCGCCCGACCGGACAGCGGGTGCGGTGGGAACGTGAGTGTCACCAGCTCCCGTAGTCCTCCACCAGCGTGGCGATCATCGCGCGCAGGGCGTCGGCCCGCTGGCGGTCCTCGCGCTGATCACGCAGGGCCTCGTCGACGGCCCGCAGCCGGGCCAGCAACGCCGGATCCTCTTCCACCAAGTCTTCGACGATCGGCGTGGTCACCAGGTCCAGACATTCGGCGAACAGACGGCGCGTCGTGGGGGCCGGCGGGTCTGTCCGTGGCCAGTCCCGCGTGCCCGGTCTCCATGCCCGTCATCGACAGGTTCTCGAAACCCGCCCCCTGCGAGGCTCCGGCCGCATCGCCGGACTCCCTCAACTCCGCCATCGCCGCCCGCAGACCGACCTGGATCGATGCGACCGCCGCCGGCGAGACCTCAAGATCCCCGTCGCCCGCCATCAGGCCGCCGCCCCGTCGGCGGCGATGTCGACGGCGCAGGCATCGGGGACGACCCCGGCCACCGGCGGGAAGAGCATCGACCCGTCCTGGTCGGCCACGTTCACCGCCACCCCGGCCGGCCCGTCGACCTGCGGAACGACCGCATCGACCAGCCGCGCGCCGAGGACCGCGATGTACGGCCACTCCCGTCCGTCCTCCCCGCGGGCCCGGGCGAACCGGAACAACGCCTCCTCGTCGGTGAACGCGTAGAACCAGCGGATCCCGCCCGACACGGCCGACATCAGACCACCGGCGGCATCACCGGCGCCGTCACCGGCAGCGGCGTCGCCGGTGACCGGAATGAGCAGGGCAGCACGACGGAACTCGCCTACCACTCGCCCCGGATCCCCCCGACCTTCCCGGAAATCGGCTATCTCTTCGGTCAGTCCCATGCCGGTGCGCCCCCTCCGCGTGATCCACGTGCGCGGAAGCAAACATTACCGTGAACGCCAAATGGCCTGCCGGGTGGCCGGGCTGGAGGGGCTCTGTGTGCCCCGTAGCGGGTGCACCGGTCGGCGGGGCTCCGTTCCCCCGCGGCTCAGCCACGCCGACCGGCGTTCATGGCCCCGTTCAGGATGCCGCCATGCGGCGGCGCAGGCTCAGCGGGCGCATGTCCGTCCACACCGCGGCGATGTGGTCCAGGCACTCCTGCCGGGTGCCCTGCGTGCCCTCGGCCTGCCAGCCCGCCGGGAGCTCCCGGTCCGCACGCCAGATGGAGTACTGCTCCTCGTCGTTGCACACGACCCGGTAGCCGCTCTCGTCCGTCTCGGTCATCGGTCCGGCCCTCCCCTTCGTCTTGTTCGGTCGTTCCGTGATGGGTCACAGCGTGCCGCGCCGGGACGGGGCGCCATAGGGACAAACGCGCAGAAGGACCGGCGGTCGGTGCTGCCGCTCCTTCCCTGGTGGCGCCGGGGTGCGCGGCGGCAGTGTTCGGGGCAGCCAGGGTGGCGACCGAGAGGTACAGCGCCGCCGGCCACGTCACCCCATCAGGCTGGAAGGAGCTCCGCCATGTCGGACACCCCAGAGATCGTGCACCTGCCCACCGGCGGGTGGCGGTTGTGGGAGCACTTCGCACTCCGCGGTCCGGGTTTCCCGGCCGCGGGGGTCCTGCGCATGGCCCCGCCCGGACTCGCCCTGTCCGCCGACAAGTTCGGTCCGGGCGACGTCCTCGCCGGCCCGGACTGGGAGGCGTTCACCGGGGCCTTCGACACCGGCGCCGTCGGCACCGCCGAACTGCTCCAGGACATCGCCGCCTCGCCGCGCTTCCGGGCCGCCGTGGCCTGGCAGAACCCGGCCGTACTGCGCACCGGCATCGCCCCGTTCCTGAACTGGACGCCGACCGCCGCGAGCCGGACCAGCATGCCCCGCCAGCGCGAGGAGCTCGTCGCCCACTACTGGCAGCGGTTCTGCGTCAAGAACGACACCATCGGGTTCTTCGGGCCGGTGGGGTGGGGGCGCTGGGACCTCTCCACGGACGGGGTCGAGGTCGATCCCGGCACCGGCGGGTTCCTCGCCGACTCACGCGTCTACTTCGCCAGTTGGGCCATCGACGCCCTCGCCAAGTCGCTGAACGCCGACCCCGCACTGCGGGCGTGGATACCGCCGCGCCGGGTGTCCTTCGTACGGGCCGAGGGCCTGTCCGTGCACCTGCCGGGCCGGCCGCCGCAGCCCATCGGCGAGAGCGCCCGCGCCGTACTGGACCTGTGCGACGGGACCCGGCCGGCGGCCGCGATCGCCGAGGCGCTGGGGATCCCGGTGGAGGAGGCGACCGAGACGGTGCAGTGGCTGGTCGCCAAGCGGTGGGTGCACTGGCGCCTCGACGTGCCGACCGGCACCTACCCGGAGCGGGAGCTGCGGGCCGTCCTGGAGCGGATCGGCGATCCGGCCCTGCGGGAGCCGGCCCTGGAGAAGCTGGCCGTCCTGGAGCGCGGGCGGGACTCCGTCCAGGCGGCCGGCCTCGACGCCGAGGCGCTGACGTCGGCGATCGGCGCCCTGGAGGCGGACTTCGCGGCGCTGACCGCCACCGACGCCCAGCGTTCGAAGGGCGAGCGGACCGCACCGTGCCGGGGTCTCGTGTACTCCGACGCCCGGCGCGCGGCGACGGCCACCCTCGGCACCGCCCTGCTGGACGAGCTGACCCCGCTCGCGCAGTGCCTGACCGCAGCGCGCTGGATGACGAACCGGTTCGCCGAGCGGGTCCGGCCCCGGCTCCGTGAGGTGTACGAGCGGCTGCGCGCGGCCGGCCCGGTGGACCTGGGGGCGATGTGGCTGGGCTGCCTGCCCTCCCCGTACCCGGAGGCGGGGCGCGACCTCGACGCCGTCCAGGCCGAGCTGCGCGCGAAATGGGCGCGGATCCTGGCCGTGCCCGAGGGAGCGCGCCGGGTGCGGGTCTCCTCGGCGGACATCGCGGAGCGGGTGCGCGAGGAGTTCGACGAGCCCGGCGCGGGCTGGTCACTGGCGCGCTACTTCAGCCCGGACGTGCTGCTGCTCGCCGACAGCGCGGACGCCGTCGCCCGCGGGGACTTCGAGATGGTGCTGGGCGAGATGCACAGCGCGCTCAACACGATGGGCGCCTCGCTCTTCGTCCACCAGCACCCCGACCGCGAGCAGCTGATCGCGGAGACCACCCGCGACTTCCCCGGGCCGCGGCTGCTGCCGATGCTGCCCAAGGAGCTGCCGCTCAAGTGGTCGACGCGCAGCAGGCCTTCGCTGGACCGGCCGCAGGACTACTACGTCTCGCTGGTCGACGACACCGGAGACCCGCACCGCCCGCGCACCGCCTTGTGCGCCGACGTGACCGTGGAGGACCGCGACGGCCTGCTGATGGCGGTACTGCCCGACGGGTCCGCGTTCGACCTGCTCGACGTGTACGCGAACACCCTGACGCAGCGCGTCATGGACCGGTTCACGCTGCGCCCCGACGGCGACCACACCCCGCGCATCAGCATCGACAAGATGGTGGTGGCGCGCGAGACGTGGGCCTTCCCCGCGTCCGAACTCACCTTCGCCGACGAGAAGTCCGAGGCCAAGCGGTACGTGAGGGCCCGGCACTGGAGGCAGGAACACGATCTGCCCCGCTTCGTGTTCGTGGTCTCGCCGACCGAACCCCGGCCGTTCTACGTGGACTTCGACAGCCCGGTGTACCTGACCATCCTGGCGAAGGCCGCGCGCCGGCTGGCCCGCAAGGACCCCGGGGCCAAGCTGAAGGTCAGCGAGATGCTGCCGACGCCGGAGCAGGCCTGGCTGACCGACGACCAGGGCGCCACGTTCACCTCGGAGCTGCGCTTCGTCGCCGTCGACCAGACCGTCACCGACGTCTCGCGGCCCGCGCAGGAGACCGCCGCGGACGGGAGCGCGTGATGCGGACCTTCGCGCGGACCTTCGTCGACGACATCGCCGCGCACGCCGCCCTCGACCCCGGCCGGATCGCGGTGACCACCCCGGCCGGCGAGGTGACGTACGGGGAGCTCATCGCCCGCATCGACGCGCTGGCGGCGGTGCTGCGGGCCCGGGGTGCCCGGCCCGAGACGGTGTGCGCGGTGGCCGTGGAGCGCGGGGTGGACGCCGTGGTCGCACCTGCCGCGGTGGTCCGCTCGGGGGCGGCCTTCCTCAGCCTCGACCCCGAGCAGCCGCCGGCCCGGCTGGCGGCGCTGGTCCGCAGCGGCGGCGCCGACATGCTGCTGACCTCCTCGGCCCTCGCCGGCGGGCTCGACCTGCCGGTCCCGGGGACCCCCGTACTGCTCGACCGTCCGGGGGGCCTGGCCGAGGAGGGCCCCGGGCCCGGCGGGCCGCTGGGCGGTCGGGCCCTCGCCTACGTCAGCCACACCTCCGGGAGCACCGGCGAGCCCAGCGCCGTCCTGGTCGAACACGCCGGGCTGGACTCGTACTTGCGCTTCGTGGCCCGGGACTACGGCCTCGGGCCGGACACGGTGGCGCTCCAGGTGGCCCCGCTGGGCTACGACGCCTCCCTGCGGGACACCTTCGCCCCGCTGCTGGCGGGCGGACGGCTGGTCGTCGTGCCGCGTTCGGCGCTGCTGCGGCCCGAGGAGTTCGGCGCCGCCGTACGGGAGCACGCGGTGACCGCGCTGCTGAGCGTGACGCCGTCCTTCCTGGCCTTCCTGGCCGGGCAGCCGGACGCGGACCGACTGCTCGCCGGGGTACGGGTGGTGGTGTCCAGCGGTGAATCGCTGCGGCCGTTCCTGACCGCCGGCGGCCGGGCCCTGGTCCCGGGCGCGCTGGTCAACCAGTACGGGCCCACCGAGTGCACCATGACCTCGACCCGCTACGCCGTGCCGGCCGAGCCGGACGTCCTGACCGACACCGTGGGCACGCCGATCGACGGGGTCGTGGTCCGGCTGCTGGACGCCGGGCTGTCGCCGGTGCCCGACGGCCGCGTCGGGGAGGTCTGCATCGGCGGGGCCGGGGTGGCCCGGGGGTACCGCGGGCGGCCCGCCCGTACGGCCGAGTGCTTCGTGCCCGACCCGCTCGGGCCGCCCGGCGCGCGGATGTACCGGACGGGCGACCTCGCCACCCTGGGCCCGGACGGGCTGGAGTACCTGGGGCGCCGGGACCGCCAGGTCAAGATCCGCGGCTACCGGGTGGACCCGGCCGAGGTGGAGGGCGCGCTGCTGGCCCATCCCGGGGTCACGGGCGCGGTCGTCACCCCCGACACCGACGCGCAGGGGCGGGTGTTCCTGATCGCGCACGTCACCGGGGACCTGGCGGACGTGAAGGACGCGGCGCTCCGTGCCCACCTGGGCGCCACGCTGCCCCCGCATCTGATGCCGCGCCGGTTCGCACGGCTGGCGGAACTGCCCACCACCCGCGGCGGGAAGGCCGACCGCCGTGCCCTGTCGCAGACCGGAGGCCGGCCATGACCACCGCACCGAGCGCGCCGCGCGCACCCCGGACGTCCATCGCACTGCCCGGACCGCGCGCGCCCATGACACCCAGGGCGCCGGCCGCATCCACCACGCCCGTCACGTCCACCGCGCCCGCCGTCGCCGCCAGGGGCGTAGCGCTCGGCCGGGCCGACGTGGAGGCCGCGGCGGTGCGGATCGCCGGCCACGTACGGAGGACCCCGCTGCTGGCGGGGCCGGCCGCGCCCGGGCTCCACCGGACCGGCCGGGGACTGCTGCTGAAGGCCGAACACCTCCAGTACAGCGGGTCGTTCAAGCTGCGCGGGGCCGCCAACGCCGTCCTGGCGCTGGGCGCCCGCCGGATCGTGACCGGCTCCTCCGGGAACCACGGCATCGCGCTGGCCCGGCTGGCCGCCCCGCTCGGCGCCGAGGTGACCGTGGTGCTGGCCGGCGGGGCGCATCCGGCCAAGATCGCCGTGATCAAGGCCCTCGGGGGGCGTACGGTCCGCGTACCGGGCGGGGTCGCCGAGCGCGACGCCCGGGCGCGGGACCTGGCCGAGGAGACGGGCGCGGTGCTCATCCCCTCCTCCGACCACGAACTGGTGGTCGCCGGGCAGGGCACGGTCGGTCTGGAGATCCTCGCCGAGGCGCCCGACACCGAGACCGTGTACGTGCCGACCGGCGGGGGCGGGCTGCTCGCCGGGGTGTGCCTCGCCGCGTACGGGCACCCGGTGCGGGTGGTGGGCGTCGAGCCCGCCGGCACCCCCCGCTACGCCCGGTCGCTGGCCGCGGGGCGCCCCGTACGGCTGGCGCCCGGCGACACCGTCGCCGACGGTCTGCGCGGGCAGCAGCCGGGGGCGGTGCCGTATCCGATCGTCCGGGACCGGGTCGACGACCTGGTCACCGTGTCCGACGCGCAGATCCTCGCCGCGGTCGCGCTGCTCCGCCGGCGCGGGTTCGAGGCCGAGCCGTCCGGCGCGGTCGCGCTGGCCGGGGCGATCCGCGCGGGCCGCGGCACGGGGTGCTCGGTCGCCGTCGTCTCGGGCGGCAACACCAAGACGGCGCTGATGGCGGCCGCCGCGGCGGCCACCCCTTCCCGTACCCACTGCACCACTTGAACCACTTGAACCACCTGAACCAAGGCACGACCCGCATCACGCACACGTACCCGCATCACCCACACCACCCGTCCGCTCCTGGAGGAGAACCCATGACCATGACCGTGAACGAGACCGCGAACCTGACCGCGCAGCTGACCTCCACCGCCCTGACCGAGCTGGTCGTCTCCATCTACCGCGAGACCCTGGGGGTCGCCGACCTCGACGAGCAGAGCGACTTCTACGAGTGGGGCGGCGATTCGCTGAGCGCCTTCCGGATCACCGCACGGCTCGAAGAGGCACTCGGGGCAGAGGTCCCGGTGGCACTGATCTTCGCCTACCCCTCGCCCGCGGACCTCGCCGACGTCGTCCACGCCGACTTCGTCCAGGCATGAGGGGCCGGTCATGACGGACACCTACGTACCCGGCGGCCGCTGGCGGCTGTGGGACCAGTTCGCCCTGCGCGGAGCGGGTTTTCCGGCCGGAGGCGTACTGCGGCTCGCCCCGGACGGGCTGGCCCCGGCCGCCGACAAGTTCGATCCCGGCGAGGGCCCGGCGGCCCTGGCCGGTGAGCGGTGGGGGGAGTTCACCGCCCTGTTCGCCGAAGCCCAGGTGGAGACGGCGCACACGCTCCAGGACATCGCGCGGATGCCCGCCTTCCGGGAGGCGGTGGCCTGGCAGAACCGCCCGGTGCTCGCCTCCGGGATCACGCCCTTCCTGAACTGGACGCCGACCGCGGCGGGCCGCACCAGCATGCCCCGCCAGCGCGAGGAGCTGGTGGCCCACTACTGGCAGCGGTTCTGCGTCAAGAACGACACCATCGGGTTCTTCGGGCCCGTCGGCTGGGGCCGCTGGGACCTCTCCGCGGACGCGACGGCTGACGCGACGGCTGACGCGGCAGCTGACGCGGCGGACGGTGTCCGCGTCGACCCCGGCACCGGCCTGATCGCCGGATCGGAGGTGTACTTCGCCAGCTGGGCCATCGACGCCCTCGCCGCGCGGATCGACACCGATCCGGCGGTCCGGGAGTGGGTGGCGCCCCGGCGCGTTCCGTTCGTCCGCCAGTCCGGGACGGACGTGACGGTGCCGGGCCGGCCGCGCCAGGCCCTCGGCGGGGAGGGGCGCGCGGTGCTCGCGCTCTGCGACGGCGTACGCCCCGCGCGGGAGATCCGCGCCGCGCTGCCGGGCGTGGACGTGTCCGCCGTCCTGGCCGACCTGGTCGCCCGCCGGTGGGTGGTGTGGAAGCTGGAGGTGCCCGCCGACGCCCGCCCCGAGCGGCACCTGCGGGCCTGGCTGGACCGGGTCGGGGACGCGGAGCTGCGCGAGCCCGCCCTGGCCGCCCTGGACGCCCTGGAGCGGGGCCGGGACCGGGTGTCCGAGGCGGACGGGCCCGAGGCGCTGGTGGCCGCGCTGACGGAGCTGGAGGGGGAGTTCGTCGCGCTGACCGAGACCGCCGCCGTACGCGAGAAGGCGGCCGGTACGGCGCCCTGCCGGGCCCTGGTGTACTCCGACTGCCGGCGGGCGGCGACCGCCGCCCTCGGGCGGACCGTGCACGAGGCCCTCGCCCCGCTGGATCCGCTGCTGACCAGCGCCGGCTGGCTCACCGCGCGGCTCGCCGACGCCGTGATGGCCCGGGCGCGGGAGGTGTACCGCCGGCTTGCCGGGCAGGGCCCGGTCGACCTGGCCTCGTTCTGGTTCGCCTGCATGCCGATCCTGCACGGCGCCGCCCGCGCCGAGTCCGCCGAGCTCCAGCAGGAGTTCCGCAGGCGCTGGGACACGATCCTGGCGCCGCCGCCGGGCACCCGCCGGGTCAGGCTGCCGCTGGAGGCCGTCGCGGGGCCCGTCGCCGAGCAGTTCGGCGGCCCGGGCGGCGGCTGGACCGCCGCCCGCTACCTCAGCCCCGACATCATGATCGCCGCCTCCGGAGAACAGGCGGTCGCCCGCGGCGACTTCGAGCTGGTCCTCGGCGAACTGCACGTGGCCGCCAACACCTTGGGCTCCTCGCTGTTCGTCAACCAGCACCCGGACGCCGAGGAGCTGCTCGGGCTCACCGGCCGGGACCATCCCGGTCCCCGGCTGATGCCGCTGCTGCCCAAGGAGCACCGCTCCCGGCTGTCGGCGCGGACCCGGCAGGTCCTGGTCCGCCCCGAGGACTACTACGTCGCCCTCGTCGACTTCACCGCCGACCCGGGCCGGCCCCGTACGGTGCTCAGCGCCGACGTGGCGGTGACCGAGCGGGCGGACGGCGAGCTGGCGGTGGTGCTGCCCGACGGGGCCGAGTTCCCCGCGGTGGACGTGTTCTCGCACGTCCTGACTACCCTGGCGATGGACCTCTTCCAGATCCTGCCCGACGGGGCCGACCACTCCCCCCGGGTCACCGTGGACCGGCTGGTGGTGGCCCGCGAGACCTGGCGGCTGCCGCCGTCCGACATGGACTTCGCCGAGGAGAAGGACGAGGCCCGCCGGTTCGTACGGGCCCGGCAGTGGCGGGAGCGGCGCGAACTGCCGCGGTTCGTGTTCGTCGTGCTGCCGACCGAGACCCGGCCGTTCTACGTGGACTTCGACAGCCCGGTCTACGTCAACATCCTCGCCAAGGCGGTCCGCAGGATGGCCCGCAAGGAGCCCGAGGGCCGGGCCGTGTTCACCGAGATGCTGCCGAGCCCCGAACAAGCCTGGCTGTCCGACGACCGGGGCGAGGTCTACACCTCCGAGCTGCGCTTCGTGGCGGTGGACGAGGGCTGACGGAACCTGCGGGGCCACGCATACGGAGCGACGCGTACCGGCGGCGCGCACGGCAGAGCAACAGGCCGTGCGGGGCCGCCGTTGCGCGTTCTACCCCCCGGCGGCTGCGTGCGCGGCTGCGTCTTCTTCCCTACTGACGGATCTCCGCAGACAGCAGTGTTGAGGAAAACACCGCTTGGAGGCCCACAGTGAAGGTTGTCGCAGCGCACGGCGGACCGGCGAGGCACGGCAGCGAAGCCGGCGACGTCGTACGTGACGGTGACGGAGTGTCGTTCGCGCAGCGGAGGCTGTGGTTCCTCGACCAGCTCACCGGAGGCTCCGCCGAGTCCCTGCTCCCGCTGGCCCTGCGCATCCGCGGCGCCCTCGACGCCGCGGCCCTGGAGCGCTCGCTGGCCGGCATCGTGGACCGGCACGAGGTGCTGCGCACCCGCTTCACGGCCGTCGACGGGGAGCCCGTACCCGTGGTGGACCCGGCGGGCCGCACCCGGCTGGCGCGGACGGAGGCGGGCAGCACCGAGGAGCTGTTCGACCGGGAGCTGGCGCGCCCGCTGGACCTGGCGAAGGAGCACCCGATGCGGGCCGTGCTCGCCCGCATCGGGCCCGACGAGCACGTGCTGCTCCTGGTGGTCCACCACATCGCGGTGGACGGCTGGTCCTGGGACGTGCTGCTGCGCGAGCTGGACGCCGGCTACCGGGGCGAGGCCGTGGACGCGCCGCCGCTGCAGTACACCGATGTCGCCCGGACCGAGGCCGAGCGCCTGCGCGGGCCGCGGATGGAGCGGCTGCTCGGGTACTGGCGCGAGCGGCTGGCCGGGGTCGCCCCGCTCGCGCTGCCCGCCGACCGGCCGCGGCCGGCGTTCTGGGACGGCTCCGGCGACGTGGTCCGCTTCGAGCTGCCGGCCGAGCTGGTCGCCGAGGTCGACCGGGTGGCCCGCGAGCAGCGCGCGACCCGCTACATGCTGCTGCTCGCGGTGTACCAGGCCCTGCTCGGCCGCTACTCCGGCCGCTCCGACATCGCCGTGTGCACCACCCTGGCCGACCGCGGGCGCGCCGAAGTGGCCGGTCTGATCGGCCCGTTCGTGAACACGATCGTGCTGCGCACCGACCTGTCCGGCGATCCGACCTTCGCCGCCCTGCTGGGCCGGGTGCGGTCGGGGGCCCTGCGGGACTTCTCGCACTCCGAGGCGCCGTTCGACCGGGTGGTCGGCGAGGTGGTCACCGAGCGCGACCTGTCCCGCCACCCGCTCGCACAGGCCTCCTTCACCCTGCTGAACACCGTCCCCTCGGCGGCCCGCCTGGACGATCTGGACGTCGGCCTGGTGCGGACCCCGCTGACGGGCACCCCGCTGGACGTGTTCCTCGACCTGAGCCTGCGCGCCAACGGCGACATCGCGGCGCGGCTCCAGTTCTCCACCGCCCTGTTCGACCGGAGCTCGATGGTCCGCTTCACCGAGGGGTACGTGGAGCTGCTGCGCGCGGTGACGGCCTCGCCGCAGACCCCTGTGGCCGAACTCGCCGGGCGCCTGGAACCGTTGCCCGGCAAGGAGCGGTCCCGCCTGGTCGAGATGGCGGGCTCGGGTCGCCCCGCTCCGGCCGCGGCGCCGTTCACCGTGGCGGGGGAGCCGAACGCGGTGGCCCTGGTGTGCGGGGAGAAGATCCTGCGCTACCGCGAGCTGGACGCCCTCGGCGGCGGTCTGGCCACCGCCCTGCGCGCGGCGGGCGTCGGCCCGGGGACCCCGGTCGGCGTGTGCGTGAAGCGCGGGGTCCGGTCCGTGGTCGCGATGACCGCGATCTGGCGGGCCGGCGGGGTCTATGTACCGCTGGATCCGGCGCTTCCCGAGGAGCGGCTGCGGTTCATGGCCGAGGAGGCCGGGCTGCACTGCGTCCTCGCCGATGCCGAGACCGCGGAACTGGCCGGCGCGCTCGGCCCGCAGGTGCTGCGGGTGGAGGACGCGGGATCCGATGCGGGCGCCCCGCACCACGCCCCCGGCCCGCGGGACCTCGCGTACGTCATCTTCACCTCGGGCTCCACCGGCCGCCCGAAGGCCGTCGGCATCGAGCACGGCGCGATCGACGCACATGTCGCCGCCGCCCGCGAGGAGTTCGGGATCACCTGCCGGGACCGGGTGCTCGCCTTCTCGTCCTTCTCGTTCGACGCCTCGCTGGACCAGCTGCTGACCGCGCTCGGCTGCGGGGCCACCCTGGTGGTCCGGCCGGACGAGCAGTGGCTGCCCGCGCAGATCCCCCTGGTGGTCGAGCGGTACGCGATCACCATGCTGAACCTGCCGCCGACGTACTGGGCCGAGCTGGCCTTCTCGCTCACCGACCGCACCGCCGCCTCCCTCGCTCCGCTGCGCCTGCTGGTCCTCGGCGGGGAGTCCGTTCCGGCCGCGGCGCTGGCCGCCTGGCAGGCGCGGGCGCCGCACGTACGGGTGCTCAACGCGTACGGCCCGACCGAGACGACCGTGACCGCCACCACGCACGAGATCGGCGCGGCCGGGGACCCCGGCCGGGTGCCGATCGGGCGGCCGCTGGGCTCCCGCCGGGTGTACGTGGTCGACGCGCACGACGAGCTCGTGCCGGTCGGCGAGCCGGGCGAACTGCTGATCGGCGGCCCGGAGCTGGCCCGCGGCTACCTCGGCCAACCGGCCCTCACCGCCCGGAAGTTCGTACCCGACCCGTACGGCGAGGACGGCGGACGCCTCTACCGCACCGGCGACCTGGTCCGACGACTGCCCACCGGGGAGCTGGAGTTCCTCGGCCGCACCGACGACCAGGTCAAGATCCGCGGCTTCCGCATCGAACTCGGCGAGGTGGAGGCGGCCCTGGGCGAGTGCCCCGGAGTGGTGGCCGCCGCGGTGGCCGTCGGCGCTGACGCCCAGGGCGGCAAGATCCTGACCGGCTACGTGGTGGCCGGCCCCGACGGCCCGGTGGAGCCAGCCATCCTGCGCGCCTTCTGCGCCGGCCGGCTGCCGCACTACGCGGTGCCCGCGGACTTCGTTGCGCTCGACGCGCTGCCCGTGAACGCCTCGGGCAAGCTCGACCGGGCCGCCCTGCCCGCCGCCCGGCCGGACGGGGAGCGGGCGGAGCGGGACCGGGCGGCCGCGGGCGGCGCCGAGTTCATCGCGCCGCGCGACGCCACCGAGCAGGTCGTCGCCGACATCTGGGCGGAGGTCCTGGGCGTCGACCGGGTCGGCATCGACGACGGTTTCTTCGACCTGGGCGGCCACTCCCTGCTCGCCACCATGGCCGTCTCCCGGATCGCCGAGCGGCTCGGCCGCGAGGTGGAGCTGCGCACCCTGTTCGAGAACCCCCGCATCCGCGAGTTCGGCCCGCTGGTGGCCGCGGCCCGGCAGGCGGGCGCCGCCACCGTGGTCCCGGTGGACCGCTCGGGACCGCTGCCGTTGTCCTTCGCGCAGGAGCGGATGTGGTTCCTGGACCGCATGTCCGACGTCGGCGACGAGTACGTGCTCTGGTTCTCGTGGCGGATGCGGGGCGGGCTCGACCGCGACGCCTGGCAGGGCGCCCTAGACGAGGTGGTGGCCCGGCACGAGGCGCTGCGCACCGCCCTGGTCGAGGTGGACGGCCGGCCCGCGCAGCGGGTGGTCGACGGGGTCCGCGTACCGCTGGTGTGGCAGTCGGCCCCGCCCGGGGACGAGGAAGCCGTACGGCTGGAGCGGCTGCGCGCCGTGGCCGTCCCGTACGCCACGCGCCGCTTCGACCTGGCCGGGCCGCCGCTGCTGCGGGCGGGGGTGTGGGAGCTGGACCCCGAGGACCACGTGGCCGTCATCGCCTTCCACCACGCGGCGACCGACGGCTGGTCCAAGGACGTGATCATCGGCGAGCTCGCGGAGTCCTACGCCGCCCGGGTGGCCGGGCGCCCGGCCGAACTGCCGCCCGTCCCGGTCCAGTACGGGGACTTCGCGGTCTGGCAGCGCGACCGGATGGCCGGTGAGGTGTTGGAGCGGCAGCTGGCGTACTGGGAGGAGGCCCTGGCCGGTGTGCCCGTACTGGAGCTGCCGACGGACCGGCCGCGCCCGGCGGGCTGGTCGGGGCGGGGCGGCGCGGTCGAGATCGACCTGCCGAAGGAGCTGGAGGCCGCGCTCGGCGAGCTGGCCCGGCGGCACGGGGTGACCCGGTTCACGGTGCTGCTGGCCGTGGTGCAGATCGTGCTGGGCCGCTGGTCGAGGCAGACGGACGTGGCGGTGGGCACCCCGGTCGCGGGCCGCGGACAGCTGGAGCTGGAGCGGCTGGTGGGGCTGCTGGTGAACACGGTGGTGCTGCGCGGGGACCTGTCCGGCGAGCCCTCGTTCACGGAGTTCCTGGGCCGGGTCCGCGAGTCCGTGCTCGGGGCCTTCGACCACCAGGAGGTGCCGTTCGAGCGGCTGGTGGAGCAGCTGCGGCCCGAGCGGGACCCGTCCCGCAACCCCCTGTTCCAGGTGATGTTCGACGTGCAGGAGAGCGCCGCGGGCGGGCCCCGGGTCGAAGGCCTCGACGTGGAGCACTTCGTCCTGCCGTGGGGTTCGGCCAAGTTCGACCTGACCGCCACCTTCCTGCTCTATCCCGACCGCTTCGCGCTGAACGTGGAGTACGCGAGCGACCTCTTCGACGCCGCCACGGTCACCCGGTTCGCCGGGCACGTGGGCCGGGTGCTGGAGTCGGTGGTGGCCGATCCGGAGCAGGCCGTGGGGCGGTTGGAGCTGCTGTCCGCCTCCGAGTACGCGGAGCTGGCCGGGGCGGCGGGCCCGGTGGTGGGCTCCGCGGCGGCCGCCCCGGTGGCGGCGCCGTTCACGGTGGCGGGCGCGCCGGACGCCGTGGCCCTGCTCTGCGGGGACGAGAGCCTGACGTACGGCGAACTGGACGGGCTCACGGGCGGGCTGGCCCGGGCGCTCGCGGCCTCCGGGGTACGGCCGGGCACGCCGGTCGGCGTGTGCCTGCGCCGGGGCATCGCCTCGGTCGCCGCGATGGCCGCGATCTGGCGGGCGGGCGGGGTCTACGTACCGCTCGACCCCCGGCTGCCCGAGGAACGGCTGCGGTTCATGTGCGCCGAGGCGGGCGTGCACAGCGTCTTCAGCGACGCCTCGACCCATGCGCTGGCCGCCGCGCTCGGACCGCGGACCGTCCCCGTCGACGCCGTCGTGCCCGGCCCGGGCGCACCGCACCACACCCCCTCTCCCGAGGACCTCGCGTACGTCATCTTCACCTCGGGCTCCACCGGCCGCCCCAAGGCCGTCGGCGTGGAGCACCACGCGCTGGGCGCGCACGCCGCCGCGGCCCGCGAGCTGTTCGGCATCACGGCCGACGACCGCGTCCTCGCCTTCGCCTCCTTCTCCTTCGACGCCTCGCTGGAGCAGGTGCTGCCCGCCCTCGGCGCGGGAGCCTCGGTGGTGGTCCGCCCCGACGAGGTGTGGTCGGTGGAGGAGCTCGCCGGGGCCGTCCGCACCCGGGACATCACGGTCATGGAGGCCACCCCCGCCTACTGGGAGGAGATCGTCGCCCGCCTCGACACGGTCGCCGGGGACCTCAAGGGTCTGCGGCTGCTGGTCACCGGCGGCGAGGCGCTGCCCTCGGCGCCGCTGGCCCGGTGGTTCGCCCACCTGCCCGACGTGCCCGTCGTCAACACGTACGGCCCGACCGAGGCGGTCATCTCGGCCACCGCCCACACCGTCACCGCGCCCGTCGAGGGCCGGGTGGCGATCGGCCGGCCGCTGGGTTCCCGCCGGGCGTACGTCGTGGACGCGCTCGACCGGCTGGTCCCCGTCGGGGTGCCGGGCGAGCTGCTGATCGGCGGCCCGGAGCTGGCCCGCGGCTACCTCGGGCAGCCTGCGCTGACCGCGCAGCGGTTCGTACCGGACCCGTACGGCGAGGACGGCGGACGCCTCTACCGCACCGGCGACCTGGTCCGCCGACTGCCCACCGGGGAGCTGGAGTTCCTCGGCCGCACCGACGACCAGGTCAAGATCCGCGGCTTCCGCATCGAACCGGCCGAGATCGAGGCCGTCCTGGAACAGCACCCGGACGTGCACGCCGCGACCGTCCTGGTCCGGGAACTGCGGGGCGAGCGCGCCCTCGTCGGCTACGTGGCCGGCCAGGACCGGGGGCCGGACGCCGAGGCGCTGGCCGCCTGGTGCCGGACCCTGCTGCCCGGCTACATGGTGCCCGCCGCGTTCGTCCTGCTCGACTCCCTGCCCCGGACCGTGCAGGGCAAGGTGGACACCGCCGCCCTGCCCGATCCGCAGCTGCCCGCGCCGGCCGCGTCCGTGGCGCCGCGCACCCCGACCGAGGTGGTGACGGCCCAGATCTGGGCCGAGGTCCTGGGCCTGCCCGAGGTCGGGATCCGGGAGGACTTCTTCGCCCTCGGCGGCCACTCGCTGCGCGCCGTGGCGGCCGCGTCCCGCCTGCGCACCGCGTTCGACTGCCCGATCCAGGTACGCGACCTGTTCGACCACCCGACGGTCGAGCTGCTCGCCATCGAAGTGGAACGACAGCTCATCGACCAGATCTCCTCGATGAGCGACGACGAGATCGACCTGTCCCTGACCTCCGACTTCTGATCGCCGCCGCGATCCGAGCCTCGAACCCAGCCTTGATTGGACGGCACTTGCGATGACCACTGCACAGGTCGAACCCTCCACCACCGCTTCCACGACGCCCGGCGGTCTCTCCCCGGCGGCCCGCCGCCTCCTCGAAATGCGCCTGCGCGGCAAGGCCGCCGCCGCGCCCGCGGGGATCCCCCGCCTCGACCCGCGCCCCGCGCAGTCCCCCCTGTCCGCCGCCCAGCAGCGCCTGTACTTCCTCGACCAGCTCGACCCCGGCGGCGTCGAGTACCTGATGCCCGCCGCCTGGCGGTTCACCGGCCCCCTGGAGGTGGCCGCGCTGAGCGCCGCGATCGAGGACCTCGTCGCCCGCCACGAGCAGCTGCGGGTGGTGTTCTCCCACGAGGACGGCGTGCCCGCCCAGCGCGTGCTCCCCGCCGACGCCGCGGCCGGCCTCGACGTGGTCGACCTGCCCGCGGCGGTCCGCGAAGGCGGCCCCGGGGCGATCGCCGAGGCCGTACGGGAGGTGGCGCTGCGCCCCTTCGACCTGGCCGCCGCGCCCCCGTTCCGGGCCACCCTGCTGCGGGTCGCCGCCGAGGACCACGTACTCGTCCTGGCCATGCACCACATCGTCTCGGACGGCTGGTCGCTGGACATCCTGACCGGCGACCTGAGCGCCTGCTACCGCGCCAGAACCCAGGGCCGGGCCCCGCAACCCGCCCGGCCGCCGGTCGAGTACACCGACTACGCGCACTGGCAGCGCGGCGCCGACGAGAGCGCGGACCTGGACCACTGGCGTACGGCGCTGGCCGGCCTGACCCCGCTCGAACTGCCCACCGACCACCCGCGTCCCGCCGTGCGCACCTGCGCCGGCGCCGTGCACGCGGTCGAGCTCCCCGAGGCGCTGACGGCGGCCCTGGCCGAGCTCGGCCGCCGGGCCGACACCACCTCGTACATGACCCTGATGGCGGCCTTCCAGGCGGCGCTCGCCTTCCACAGCGGCCAGGACGACATCGCGATCGGAACCGTCGTCGCCAACCGGGAGCGCCCGGAGATCGAGCAGCTGGCCGGGTTCTTCGTGAATACCCTGGTGATCCGCACCGACCTGTCGGGCGACCCGACCTCGGCGCAGCTCCTCGCCCGGACCCGGGAGAGCGTCCTGGGCGCGCTGTCCCACCAGAGCCTGCCGTTCGAGCGGGTCGTCGACGAGCTGAGCCCCGAGCGGGACCTGTCGCGCAACCCCCTGTTCCAGGTGCTGTTCTCGCACTCCGCCGCCGCGCGGCAGGGTGCGTACGCCCTCGGCGGGGCGCGGGGCACGGCCTTCCCCATCGACCTCACCACCGCGAAGTTCGACCTGACGCTGGACGTCAGCGAGGACGCGGACCGCATCCGCCTCCAGTTCGTCTACCGCCCCGACCTGTTCGACGCGGCGTCGGTGGCCCGGCTGGCCGAGCACACCGTCGCGGTGCTGCGGGCCTTCGCCGAGGCTCCGGACGTGCCGCTCGCCATGGCCGACCTGCTCGGCGCGGACGAGCGGGCCGCGCTGCTCGGCCCCGACGGCCCGGCGAACCGCCCGCCGGCGGGCGCCGCACCCGAGCCGGCCCCCCGGCTCGCGATGGAGCGCCTGGCCGAGCGGATCCGGCTGGCCCCCACCGCCGTGGCCGTCTCCGGCGGCGGCCGCAGTCTGACGTACGCCGAACTCGACGCGGCCTCCCTGGCCCTGGCCCGGCGGCTGCGGGCCGCGGGCATCGGCCCGGAGTCCCTGGTCGGCGTCTGCCTGGGCCGCTCGGTCGACCTGGCCGTCGCACTGCTCGGCGTCTGGCGGGCGGGCGCGGCGTACCTGCCGCTGGACCCGGCCCACCCGCGGGCCCGGCGGGAGTTCACGGTCGGCGACGCCGGGGTGGAGTGGGTGGTCGCCGACGCCGTCGGCCGCGCCGCGGTGGAGGGGCTGCCGGTGGGCCTGATCCCGCTGGACGAAGCCACCGAAGGCCCCGCCGACGACACCTCGGACGAGACCGAGGAGCTGCACTGCGCCGTCCCCGGGCCGCAGACCCTCGCGTACGTCATCTACACGTCCGGATCGACCGGGCAGCCCAAGGGCGTCGAGATCACCCACTCCAACCTGGCCTGGCTGCTCGGCGCCGCCGACCGCCACTTCGACTTCGGCGCCGACGACGTGTGGACGCTCCTGCACTCCCCCGCGTTCGACTTCTCCGTCTGGGAGCTGTGGGCCCCGCTGACCTCCGGCGGCCGGGTGGTGGTGCTGACCGAGGACGAGGTCCGCGACCCCGCCGCCGTCCACGCCGTCCTGCGCGACGAGCGCGTGACCGTGCTCAACCAGACCCCGGCCGCATTCAAGGGGCTGCGGGCCCATCTGACCCAGCAGGGCGAGGAGTTCGGCTCTCTCGCGCTGCGTACGGTGGTCTTCGGCGGTGACGCCTTCGACGCCCGCGACTACCGCGACTGGTTCGCCGTGCCCGAGGGCGAGCGGCCCGCGCTGGTGAACATGTACGGGATCACCGAGACGACCGTGCACGTCACGTACCGGCTGATCACCGAGGAGGACACGGTCTCCCCCGTGTACTCGCCGATCGGCCGCCCCCTGGCCGGCCAGCACGGCTACGTCCTGGACCGGGCGGGCCGCCTGGTGCCGCACGGCACGGTGGGAGAGCTGTACGTGGCCGGCGGCGGCGTCGCCCGCGGCTACCGCAACCGGCCGGAGCTGTCCGCCGAGCGCTTCCCCCTCGACCCGTTCGGTCCGGCCGGGACCCGTATGTACCGCACCGGTGACCTGGTACGGGTGCTGCCCGACGGGCAGTTGGCGTACGCCGGCCGGGCCGACCACCAGGTGAAGATCCGCGGCTTCCGCATCGAGCCCGGCGAGATCGAGACCTCGCTGCGCGCCCTGCCCGGCGTACGGGACGCCGCGGTGGTGGCCCGGCCCGACGCGCACGGCGGCGCCCGCCTGGTCGCCCACGTGGTGCTGACCGAGGGCCGGCCGCTGGACGCGCCGGACCTGCGCGACCGGCTGCGCCTGACGCTGCCCGGGTACATGGTGCCCGCGCTGTTCGTCCGGCACCCGAAGCTGCCGATCACCGCCAACGGCAAGGTGGACCGCAAGTCCCTGGTGGCGGTGGCCGTCGAGGGGGCCGGCGCGCCCGCCGGACACGTCCCGCCGGCCGGTCCGGCCGAGGAGGCGCTGGCCCGCATCTGGTCGGACGTGCTGGGCGCCGAGCGGATCAGCCGTACGGCGAACTTCTTCGACCTGGGCGGCGACTCGATGCTGGCCCTGCGCGTGATCGGGCAGGCCCGCACCGCGGGACTCGGCCTCAGCGTCCCGGACCTCTTCCGGGCCCGCACCCTGGGCGACCTCGCCGCGCTGGCGACGCAGGCCGCCGAGGACACCGGCCCCGCGCCCGTGGAGCCCTTCTCCCAGCTCGACCCGGCCGACGCGGCCCGGCTCCCGCAGGGCCTCGACGACGCGTACCCGCTGACGATGCTCCAGGCCGGCATGCTGCACGAGATGCTCGCCGACCCGAGCCGCGGCGCCTACCACAACGTCACCGACCTCAAGATCACCGTGCCGGAGGGCTTCGACCTCACCGCCTTCCAGACGGCGGTGGACACCGTCGTACGGGGCCACAGCATCCTGCGGTCCTCCATCGACCTGGTCTCCTTCTCCGAGCCGCTCCAGCTGGTGCACGCCGCCGCCGAACTCCCGGTCGGCTACAGCGATCTGCGCGCTCTGCCCCACGAGGAGCAGTGGGCGTCCGTACGGGGCTACGTCGACGCGGAGTTCGCCCGGCGCTTCGACCTGGCGGCCCCGCCGCTGGTCCGCATCCACCTGCACCGGCTCACCGACCGGGAGCTGCGGCTCACGCTCACCGACTGCCACGTGGTGCTCGACGGCTGGAGCCTGACCTCGCTGATCGCGGACCTGCTCGACCTGCACCGGCAGGCCGTGGCGCAGGGCCTGACCCCGCAGCTGCCGGCGGCGCCCCCGTACGCCGAGTACGTCGCGCTGGAGCGGGCCGCGCTCGTCGACGAGGAGGGCCTGGAGTACTGGCGCTCGGCGCTGGGCGACCTGAGCCCGATCCGGTTCACCCGGCGCGGTACGGAGGCCGCCGACGGCGGGCAGTTCGTGCACGAGGTGCGCCGTTCGTACGCGGCCCTCGCCGAGCCCATCGGCCGGCTGGCCCGGCTGGCCGGAGTGCCCCGCCGTACCGTCCTGCTCTCCGCGTTCCACCACACCATGAGCCTGTTCGCCGAGCGCGACGGCTCCGCCGAGGGGCACTCGGTCGGCCTGGTCACCAACGGCCGGCCCGAGGTGCCCGGCGCCGACCGGATGCGCGGGCTGTTCCTCAACACCGTGCCGTTCGGCGTCCGGCGTCCCCGGGGCAGCTGGCTGGAGTACCTGAAGGCGGCGTTCGCCGCCGAGCAGGAGATGCTCCCGTACCGCAGGGTGCCGCTGGCCCGCCTCGCGCAGCTGCGGCCGGGTGAGCCGAGCCTGGCGGACACCCTCTTCAACTACGTCAACTTCCACCGGCTGTCCGGGGACAGCTGGGACGACTCGCTGGAGATCGCCCGCACGGCGTTCCCGCTGATGCTCAACGCGAGCGTGGAGTCCTTCACCCTCGATGTCGACCCGGACCACCTGGCCCCGGCCACCGCCGAGCAGCTCGCCGACCTGATGTGCGGGGTGCTGAAGTCGATGACCGCGCGGCCCGAGGCCGCGGTCACGGCGCCGACGCTGGCCGGCGAGGCGCGGATGCGGGCGCTGGAGGAGTGGGGCCGCGGCCCCGAACTGCCGAACACTTCGCTCATGTTCCACGAGTGCGTGGCCGAGCACGCCGTGCTCACGCCCGGCGCGGTGGCGGTCCGGCAAGGCGAGCAGGAGGTCACGTACGCCGAACTGGACGTCTCCGTAAGTGAGTTGGCGGACAGGCTGCGTGCGCTCGGGGTCGGTCCGGAGGTGCCGGTCGGGATCTGCCTCGACCGGGGTCCGGAGATGGTCCGGGCCGTGCTCGGTGTGCTCCGCGCGGGCGGGGCGTTCCTGCCGCTGGAATCGCAGCACCCGGCCGACCGGCTGGAGTTCATCGCCCGGGACAGCGGGATGCCGGTGCTGATCACCCAGTCCTCGCTGCTGGGTACGGTGCCGTTCGACGGCCCGACCCTGGTCGTGGACGATCCGGCGACCTGGGCGGCGCCCGTCGAGGTCCCGGCTGCGGCGCTCGCCGTCACCGCGGACAACGCGGCCTACATCCTCTACACCTCGGGCTCCACGGGCACGCCCAAGGGCGTCACCATCCAGCACCGCAGCCTGACCAACATGCTGGAGGGACAGCGCGACCTGTTCCCCGTGACCCCCGCCGACCGGGTGCTCCAGTTCGCCTCCCTCAGCTTCGACGTCTCCATCATGGATCTGACCTGGGCCCTGGCGAACGGCGCCCAGCTGTGCACCCCGCCCCGGGAGGCGCTGCGCGCGGGCGCCGACCTCGCAGGCACCCTGCTCGACTACGGGATCACCGTCGCCATGCTGGCCCCGAGCGCCCTGGCGGCCCTCGGCGAGGACCGCTTCCCCGCGATCCGGATCCTCCAGGTGGCCGGTGAGGCCTGCCCGGCCGAACTGGCCCAGAAGTGGGCGCGCGGACGGCGGTTCTACAACGTCTACGGGCTCACCGAGACGGCCGTGTGGTCCGTCTCCACCCTCCTCAGGCCCGACTGCAAGCGCCCGCCGATCGGCTGGCCGATGCGCAACACCCAGGTCTACGTGCTCGACGAGGACCTCCAGCCGGTTCCCGTCGGGGTGCAGGGCGAGGTCTACCTCGGCGGGCGGGCCATCGGCCGGGGCTATGTGAACCGCCCCGACCTGACCGCCGCCGCGTTCGTCCCCGACCCGTACGGCGCCCCCGGCGGCCGGCTGTGCCGCACCGGGGACATCGGCGTCCAGCTGCCCGACGGCGCCGTGGAGGTCCTCGGCCGCCGCGACAGCCAGGTGAAACTGCGCGGATTCCGCATCGAGCTCGGCGAGATCGAGCACGGGCTGCGGGAACTGCCCGAGGTGCAGCAGGCGGTGGTCCTGCTGCGGAGGGACCTGCCGGAGCCCGCGCTGGTGGCGTACGTGGTACCCGAGGAGGGCGCAGCACCCGTCGTCGAGCCCTTCCGCCGGGCGCTGCGGGCCAAGGTGCCCGCGTACATGGTCCCCGCGCGGTTCGTCTTCCTCGACGCGATGCCGGTCAACAGCAGCGGCAAGGTCGACAAGAAGGCCCTGCCGCTGCCCTCGGCCGACCGGCCGGGCAGCGCCACCGACTACGCCGCCCCGGGCACGCCGGCCGAGGTGGTGCTCGCCGAGGTGTGGCGCACGGTCCTCGGCATCGAGCAGGTCGGTGTCCACGACGACTTCTTCGCCCTCGGGGGCAGTTCGCTCTCCACCGTCCGGGTCGCCGCGCAGGCCGCCGCCCGCGGGCTGAGCGTCTCCGTACGGGACCTGCTCGAACTGCCCACGATCGCCCGGCTCGCCGCCCGCGCCACGCAGGCGGCGGGGGCCGCGGAGACTTCTCCCGGCGCCCGGGCCGTCACCTCGGAGGTCCGCCTGCGCGAGGGCGACGGCACCCCGCTGTGGTGCGTACACCCCAGCGGCGGCAGCGGCGCCTGGTACGTGCCGCTCGCCCGGGCCCTCCCGCCCGGTCAGCCGGTCCGGGCCTTCCAGGCCCGCGGCCTGCTCGGCGGGGTGGACCCGACCACGATCGCCGGGATCGCGGCCAACTACGCCGCCGAGATCGCGGCCCACGGCGGGCACGGCCCGCACGACCTGCTGGGCTGGTCCATGGGCGCCAACATCGCCCTGGAGATGGCCACCCAGCTGCACGAGGCCGGTCACACCGTCGCACCGCTGACGCTGATCGAGCCGCACCTGCCCCACCCGGCGGCCGGCGAACGCCTCGCCGCGGTCGGCCGGGACATGGAGCGGGGGCTCCGGATGCGCGACCGCGTCCGTACGCTGCCGCCGTCCCCGGAGCGGGACGCGGCCGTGGCCGAGCTCACCGACCTGCTGCTGGGGGCCGGTATGAGCCCCGGCGAGGCGGCCCTGGTGGAGCAGGCCCCCATCGAGGTCTGGCATTCGCTGCTGACCGCCCTGTCCGACTACGTACTGCGCCCCTACCCCGGCCACGTCCACCTCCTGGTGGGCAGCGCGGCCGCGGAACTGCCCGACGGCGAACCGATGCCCGGGCTGGACGTGGACTTCCGCACCTACGTCGAGCGCTGGCGCGGGATCGCGCTCGGCGGGCTGACCGTCCACGTCACCGAAGGCGACCACATGTCCATGATGTCCGAACGGCTGATGCACAAGACCGCTGCCGTGCTCGGCCGGATCCAGTCGGAGGCACGCCGATGACCGTCCTGACCACGAACACGAACACGAACACCAACACGAACGCGAGCACGACCGCGACCGCGACCGCGGACATGTCCCCGCTGGTGTGCCCGATCACCGGGCGGACCACGCCGCAGACCGCCCCGCAGTCCACCCCGCCGGCCGCGGTGACCCGTACGGGCCCGCCGGCCCCGGCGGCCGCCTTCACCGAGCGGTACCTCCTCGACCCCGCCGTCAACGCGGACCCGTACGGGTACCTCAACTCCCTGCGCGACCACGACCCCGTGTACTGGTCCGCCATGCACCGGGCCTGGCTCGTCACCGGGCACGCCCAGCTGATGCACTGCCTGCGCGCCCCCGCCGTCTCCGCCGAACGGGTGCGCCCGCTGATGGACGCCGTGCCGGAGGGCGCCCGCGAGGACGCCGAGCGCGCCTTCGGGATCCTGTCCCGCTGGATGGTGTTCAACGACGCCCCGCAGCACCGGCGGCTGCGCCAGGTGTTCCAGGAACAGTTCGCGGCCCGCTCGATCGGCCGCTACCGGGCCTTCGTCGAGCGCGCCACCCGCGCCATGCTCACCCGGCGCGCCGTCCCCGGCCGGATCGGGGACCTGGTCGCCGACATCGCCCGGCCGCTGCCCGCCCTCGTCTTCGCCCGCTGGCTGGGCGTCCCCCAGGCGCACGGCCCGTCCTTCTGGTACTGGAACGCCCGGGTGGGCGACCTCGTCCTCGGGGCCGCCCAGGAGGAGCGCGAGTACCGCACCTCGCTCCAGTCCCTGGTCAACCTGGACGACTACCTCGCCGACCTGGTGAAACAGCGCCGCGCCGACCCCAAGGACGACCTGATCAGCGCCGTGCTGGCGGGCGGCCAGATCGGGAAGTCGGTCAGCGAGGAGGAGTTCGTCGGGATGCTGACGCAGATGGCCTTCGCCGGCGGCGAGACCACCAGCAACCTCATCGTCAACGCCGTGCTCGCCCTGCTGGAGCACCCCGAGCAGCTGGCCGCCGTACGGGAGGACCCGGCCCTGGTGTCGATGGCGGTCGAGGAGGCCATGCGCTTCGACGGCCCCTCGAAGATGTCGGTCCGCACCGCCGCCCGGGACTTCGACCTCGACGGACGTTCCGTCCGCGCCGAGGACCGGCTGTTCCTGGTCACGGCGGCCGCCAACCGCGACCCGGCCCGCTTCCCCGACCCGGACCAGTTCAACGTCCGGCGCGGCAGCGCCTCGCACCTCGGGTTCGGCTTCGGCGCGCACTTCTGCATCGGGGCGGCCTTCGCCCGGCTGGTGGCGGGCGCGGTGGTCGACGTACTCGTCCGCGAGTACCCGGGGCTGGAACTGCTCGACCAGCAGCACACCTGGCAGCCCTCCCTCCTCAACCGCGCGCTGACGGCCCTGCCCGTCCGCTACTGACCACGGCCGGCCCTACGAAGGGGATTTGTTCATGGCTTCCACCCTGGTGGGCGCGCGGGAGCGGCTGAGCGCCCCCGCCCGGCTGCCGTCGTTCCGGCTGCTCTGGCTCGGGCAGTCCCTGTCCCTGCTCGGCGACGGGTTCAGCTACATCGCCTTCTCCTGGATCACCCTCGGTCTCACGCAGTCCACGCTGGCCCTCGGCTACGTCCTCGCCCTCCAGGCGGTGCCGCGGGCCCTGCTGACCCTGGTCGGCGGCTCCCTCAGCGACAAGTGGTCCTCGCGGACCCTGATGAAGCTCTCCAGCTGGGCCCGGGCCGCCCTGATGGCGGCCGTGGGCCTGGCCGGCCTGGCCGGATCCCTGACGCTGTGGATGCTGTGCTGCGCCGCCGCGGCCTTCGGCGCGGTCGACGCGTTCTTCCAGCCGGCCCGGGCGTCGATCCTGCCTTCGGTGGTGGACAAGGAGCAGCTCGCCCCGGCCAACGCCCTGCTCGCCGTCGGCACCAAGGTGGCGGCCGTGCTCGGGCCGGCCGTCGGCGGCATGGTGGTGGCCTTCTCCAACGCCCCCATCGCCTTCCTCGTCGACGGGGTGTGCTTCGCGCTCTGCGGCCTGTGCGTCGCGGGGATCCGCCCACTGCCCCGCCCCGTCGCCGAGGGGGAGGGCCCGGCGGCGGACGGACCGGCCGGGAGTGCGGGTCCGCCGAAGGCCGAGGTCTCGCTGGGCGCCCGGATCCGCGCCGGGCTGCGGTACGCCTTCGAGGACCCGCGGATCCGTACCATCCTGGCCGTCGACGCGGCGGTGACCTTCTGCCAGGCGGGACCGTTCACCGTCGGCTTCGCCACCCTGGCCAAGGTCGACCTGCACGGCGGCTCGGCCACCCTGGGCCTGCTCAACGGCGCGCTGGCCGGCGGGGCGATGCTGGGCACCCTGGCCGGCGGGGCCGTGAGCAGCCGTCCCCGGATCGGCCTGCTGATCGCCGCGCTGGCGGGCTGGCTCGCGATCGGCACGGGCCTGCTCGGCCTCGTCGGCAACACCGCGGGGGCTCTCGCGACGGTCCTGGCGATGGGCTTCGGGATGGGCTTCCAGGGGGTCTTCGGCCTCAGCTGGATCCAGCGCACGATCGACGGCTCGGTGCTGAGCCGGGTGATCTCGGTGGACATGGTGATCGGCTACGCGGTCGCCCCGCTCTCCCTGATCGTCTGCGGAGCCCTGGCGCAGTCGGGCACCGCCCCGATGTTCGCCGTCTCGGCTGCGGTCCTGGCGGTGACGGCGATCGGCATCCTCAGCTCGCGCACGGTCCGCGAGATGCGGTGACCGGACACTCCCTACGGCGCCGATGCCTCCAGGGACACCGAGAGTTCGCAGAGCGCGGCCCGGTTGGTGCGGCCCGTCTTGGTGCCGAGGGCCGCGATGTGCTTCTCGACCGTACGCGGCGAGATGTAGAGGCGGTCGGCGATGTCCTTGTTGCCCAGCCGTTCCGCGAGGAGCCGGAAGACCTCGTACTCGCGGACCGTGACGCCCTGCGTGCGCAGGACGTCCGGGATCGTGCTCGACCCCGTACGGCGCTGCCGGCCCGGGGCGCCCATCCGGCGCAGGGCCGCGCGGCAGGCATTGGCGACCGTGGCCACGCCGCCCTGGTGGAAGTGCTCCTCGGCCTGGCGCAGCCAGGCCACCGGCTCGCCCCAGCCGTCCTCGTACGCCGCGTCGGCGATCAGCCGCAGGCCCAGGTGGAGGGCGGTGGCGTACGGGGCGGCGACGCGCAGGGCCTCGGCCACGGCGGCAGCGGCCTCCTCGGGACGGCGTTCGCGGCCCAGCAGGACGGCGCCGGCGAACAGGACGAACTGCCGGTTCCAGCGCATCCGGCCGGGTGCGGTGGCGGCGATCTCCTCGTACGCGGTGCGGTCGGCCTCCCCCGTCAGCACGTCCAGGAGCAGCCCGATGCCGTACCGCCCGCTGAGGTAGTACGTACTGGGGTTGGCGTCCTCCAGATCGGCGACGGCCCGCAGTTCGGCGACGGCGCCGGGCCGGTCCTCCTCCATCAGCGCGCAGAAGGCCCGGGCGAGGCCGAGGGTCAGCGGTTCCTCCTGGGAGCCGGCCCCGTCCCACTCCGCGAAGGTCGCGAGGGCGCCCTCCATCGCGGGCCGGTCACCCCGGTGGGCGGCCAGCGCGGCCCGCGCCATCAGGACGTACCGGGTGGCCGGGGCCAGGCGCAGCCGCTGTACGACGGCCAGGCACTCCTCGGCGGACTGCTGCGCGGCGGTGAACTCGGCCCGCAGGACGGCGTCCAGGATCATGATGCCGTCGATGGTGTAGACGATGTTGGCCGAGCCGAGCCGCTGGGCCTCGCTCCGGGCGGCCATGAGCGGGGCGGTGGCGCCCTCGGTGAGCCAGTAGTTGCCGCCGATCCGGGTCAGCGCGTACATGCGCTGGAGCGGGAGCTGGTGCTGTTCGGCGGTCTGCAGGGCCGATTCCAGCAGGGCGGTGGCCTCGTCGAAGTCCCGTTCGCGGGCGAGGGTGGCGAGGAGTTCCAGGGCCTGGCAGGCGACGGTGGCCAGGCCGTGGCGCTGGGCCGCCTGGAGGGCCGAGTTGCCGAGCTTCTCGGCCAGTTGGGTGCGGTCCTGGCCGGGTGTGTCGAGCGCGAGGTAGGCGGCGGTCACGTCGATCGAGGCGGTGGTGCGCTCGTCGGGATGGGCGCCCAGGAGGGATCTGGCCTGGGCTATCTGTCTGTTGCCGTCCTCCCAGCGGCCCGCGGTGTGCGCCACCTTGGCGAGGCGGGTGTGCAGCGCGGCGAGCCGGGTGGCGCTGAGGCCGCTGCCGCCGAGGGTGTGCAGGTTCTCCGCGAAGCCGAAGGCGCGGGCGAAGTCCCCGGCTTCGGCGAGCGCGGGGAGCAGGGCCTCCAGGGCGTCGGTGCGCCCGGCCGGGTCCTGGCTGGCGGCGAGCAGCCGTTCGGCGCGGCTGAGCAGGGTGATCGCGGAGCCGATCGCCCCGGCCGCCAGCGCCCGCAGCCCGGCGTCGGTGAACAGGCGCCCGGCCTCGGCGTCGTCGCCCGCCTGGGAGCGCAGCTCCGCGACCAGGGGGCACCAGTCGCCTTCGAGGTCGGGGTAGAGCGCCTGCACCGCGTCGGCGGCGCGGCCCGACATCTGCGCCCGGTTGCCCGGGGTGAGCTGGGTGTGCAGGGCCTCGGCGGTGAGCGAGTGGCGGAACGCGTACCAGTCGGGGGCGGGTTCGTCGGGGACGACGAGCTGGGCCGCGACGCCGGCGTGCAGGTGGCTGAGCAGCCCGCGGTCGTCGATGCCCGTCATCCGCTGGAGCACCGTCAGCGGGAAGCGGCGGCCGATCACGGCGGCCGCGGAGAGCAGGGTCAGCCCCTGCGGGCCGAGCCGGTCGATGCGGCGCAGGATGCCCCGGGCGAGGGCGGTGGACACGTCGCTGCGCAGGTCGCCGACGACCCGCCAGCCGTCCTCGAAGCGGACGAGGGCGCCGCTGCCGATCATGCCCTGGAGCAGTTCCTCGACGAGGAAGGGGCTGCCGGCGCTGTCGTCCCAGAGCCGGTCCAGGGCCGCCTGCGGGACGAGTTCGGGTTCGGTGTCCAGCTGGGCGGCGATGACCGCGCCGACCTCGGGGCGGGTGAGCGGGGCGAGTTCCAGTACGGTCCCCACGCCGCGCCGGCGGGCCGAGTCGGCCATGTCGAGCGCGTCGCAGGGCTCCGTACGGATGGTGGCCAGGAGCACCACGTTGGTGTACTCCAGGTTGTCCACGAGGTATTCGACGACCGCGAGCGTCTCGGGGTCGGCGTCGTGCAGGTCCTCCAGGAGCAGGAGCTGGCCGTGCTCCTTGCCGGTGGCGATGAGCAGCCGCAGGACGGCCTCGCCGAGGATGACCATGGAGCTGTTGTTCTGGGCGTCGCTGCTCCAGTCCGGGATGATCCTGCCGAGCGCGGGCCGGTAGGGGCCCAGCGGCAGGTCGTCCAGGGGTTCGCCGCTGCGGAAGAGCGACATCAGCGCTTCGGTGAGTGGCCGGAAAGGGACGGTGGGGCCGGTGGTGCTGCTCCGGCCGCGCAGGGCCCGCATGCCCATGCCGAAGGCCATGCCCACGGCTTCGGCGGCGAGCCTGGATTTCCCGATCCCGGCCTCGCCCACCAGGAAGACGACCCCGCCGCGGCCTTCGCCCGCGTCGGTCAGTGCCTGCTTGATCTCTCGCAGTTGCGGGTCACGACCGACGATGTACCGCGAACGGGAACGCATGTCCGCAATCTAGTTCATGGGATCGGCCGATTGTGCGACGAAAGTTGGCCGTTTCGCACAGGGGCGGAGTGAAGATCCGGGAGAGATCCGGAGAAGATCGGACACGCGACTACCAGGTGACGTTCGGGGCCGAGACGCTGGTGTCGATCGAGCTCAGGGTGATGACGATGCCGCTGGTGAGCACCACACCGGCCAGAGCACGGGCCCGGGCGCACGCCTTGTTCCGTCCCGACAGGGTGATCCCGCCGGCCGGGTCCTCGGTGCGCGCCTCGGCGGCGGCCGTGGCGGCGGCCTCGTCGGCGGCGATGGACTGGGCGTTGACCTGGGTCTTCTGCATGGTCGTGAGTACCTTTCTCGATGCCTGATGGGGAGTGGTGCTCAGTGCTGAAGTGCTGCCGTGCCGAAGTGCCGAAGTACGGGGTGCGCTACGCGGGTTCGAGGAGCAGGACGGACGGGACGCGCTCCGGGAAGCCCAGCCTGAGCAGGGCGTACCCGATGCCGGAGAGCCCCGTGAGGAAACCCGGGGACGGAACGTGGTCGGGGGTGCCGCAGCGCTCGCCGTGATCCTCCAGTCGGCCGAGAACCTCCCCGGTACGGTGGCCGAGGGCGGCCCGGGCCCCGTCGTGGCCCTGCCCGGCGAGCACGCCCAGCAGTTCCAGGGATCCGAGGGCGCCGCGGTGCAGGCTGAGGTCGGATGATGCGCTGGGCGCGCCCAACAGGGCGGCGCACCGGTCGAGTTCCCCCGCGGGGATCGGCTGCCCGGCGGCCCCGAGCGCGTCGGAGCCGAGTACGTCTGCGGCAGCCAGCGCGGTGCCCGCGAGGCCCGTGTGCCAGCCGAGGTCCGCGGGGCGGAGCAGGGCTTCGTCCAGCGCCGGGCGCAGCAGGGCGGCGCCGGTCCGGGCGTACGCGGCCCCCGACTCCACCGACTCCCCCGCCTCCTCCAGGGCGGCGGCGTAGCGCAGCAGGGCCCAGCCGATGCCGGCGTCGCCGTGGGCGAAGCCGGGGGCCGCGGGGCGCTGTCCGGCGAGGCTCTTCTCGGCCCGGACCAGCAGCCGGTCGGCCAGCCGCCGGGCCACGCCCTGCGCCACCGACCCGTACGTGCGCTGCGCGGCGACCGCGGCGGCCAGGGCTCCGGCGAGGCCGTCGGCCAGATCGGCCGGCCCTTCGGCACCTTCCCCGGCGCCGTCCCCGGTGTCGGCCAGGGCCGCGCGTTCCAGGGCGGCGAGCGCTTCGGGCAGACAGTCGCCCAAGCCCTCGCCCTCGCCCTCGCCGAGCAGCGGGGCCAGCCGGGCCGCCGTGTAGACGATGCCGCCGATCCCGTGCAGGGCGCCGGGCCCCACCGCGGCCCCCAGCCCGGGATCGGCGGCGAGCGTGGCGAGCAGCGCGGGCAGCGGCCGTACGGCCTGCCGGGCCAGCGCGGTGTACCGCTCGGCCCCGGTCAGGGCGCCGAGCTGGGCCAGGAAGAGCGCCACTCCGCAGTAGCCCTGGGCGAGGCCGCCGCCCATCGGCAGGACGGCCCAGTGCTCGCCGGACACCTGCTCCAGGCCGAGCCAGTTGACGCGGTCGCCGCCGTGCACCGCCCGGGCCGCGATCTCGTCGGCGATCCCGCAGGCCGCGGCCAGCAGCCGGGAGGGCTCCGGTACGACGACCGGCGCGGCGGGGCCGGCCAGGGTCGAACGGGGGCCGCCGACGCTGAGGTTGGCCCCGGTGACGGCGAGCGTCGCGGAGATGATCCACTCCTGGTCGTGGCGGTCCACCTCCCCCATGGCCGCGATCTTGGCGCGGGCGGCGCCCAGGCTCGGGGCCGGCAGCACCCCGTCGAGTCGGGTGCCCCGGGAGGTCCGCAGCGCGGTGTGCGAGGGGTGGTGGTAGAAGAGCGGTACGTCCCCGGACCACAGGTCGGCGATCTCGTCCTCGATCAGCCGCTGCCGTGCCGGGTCGTGCTCGGATTCCGTCCAGAGCACGGCGAGTACGGTGTCCCGGGTCAGCGCGTCGTGCAGCAGGTCGGGGTGGGTGGACTCGTCCAGCAGCGTCGTGTAGAGGCGGGTCGAGCGGGCGATCAGACGCCCCGGGCTGGTCGCCCAGCGGGCCAGCAGCCCGCCGTCACCCCCACCCTCGCGCCCGTTCCCGCCCTCCGCGTCGGCCGTTGCGGTGCCGAGCAGTTCGGCCCGGTGCTCGGTGATCGCGTCGTACCCGGCCCGGAAACCCTCCAGTAACGCCGCACGGTGGTCGGCGTGGCCGGCCGCCCTGCCCTGCGGGCCCGGCCGGTTCTGCCCGGCCTCGGTGGCCACCGGGGCGCGCAGCAGCCGCATTTCGTCCGTTCCGGCCGCCTCCCAGCGCAGTCCGTCGCTGGGGTACGAGCCGCCGTCCCCGCCGCCGAGGGCCGAGATGTCCATGGCGCCGTTCTCGCCGATCAGCAGGCTCGGCAGCAGGCAGGTGCGGTACACCGAGGCGGCCAGGGCGTCCGCCGCCGGGTCGGAGCCACAGGTCACGGCCGCCGGCAGGCCGGCGTGGAGCAGGGTCTCGGCGTCCACCAGCACCGGCTGGTCACCGCAGGCGATGACGTTCTCGTAGTGCATGTCCACGCCGTCGACCGCGTAGAGCAGGGCGAGCAGCGCGCCCTGGCGCCGGTAGAACCGGTCCAGTTCGGTGGGCGAGGCGCACCAGCCGTGCTCGATGAACTCCAGCCAGCCGTAGCCCTCGCCGCGCACCGAGCGCGGGGTCCTCAGGCCCAGGCCGGCCACCTTGGCGTTGGCCCAGCCGACCGCCTGGTCCAGCAGTACGTGCTGGTCGAGCGGCCGGGGCTTGTAGACGACGGTCGCGCCGTCGGCGAAGCGCAGCAGGGCCACGGACCGGTTGCCCTGGTGGACGTCGCCCCGGCCGAGGTCCACCCGTACGAGGGCGCCCGGGTCCCTGCCGTGCAGCAGGCCCGCGACGATCTCCGGGCGGTCGGCGGTGAAGCGCTCGAACAGCTCCGCCGTGGCCGAGGCCGCGTGGCCGCAGGCCTGGCCGAGCATCCGCGCCAGCACCGGGTAGCGGGTGAAGAGCTCCGCGAGGCCCTGCCGGGTGCCGAGCCGGGCGAGGAAGTCCGCGAACCGCTCCCGCGGGGTCTGCCCCGCCAACAGGCCCTCCGTACGGGCCCGGTGGAGCTCGCGGACCAGGGTGCGGGCGGACTGGCGGATCAGCCGGTCGCCGAGCCGCTCCTCGAAGGCGGCCCGTACGGCGGCGAGTTCACCGCCGGCGAGGTCGAGGTGGGCGGCCGCCTCGGCCCAGGCGGAGTCGATCAGGGGGCGCAGCGCGGGCAGGAACACCGCGGCGCCGTCCGCGTCCGCCGCCGCGGGGAGCCCGGCGGGGCTCTCGGCGGGGAGTTCGGCGGGGAGTTCGACCGGGGCCTCGGCCACCATCCGCTCGATGGAGCGGGCCCACTGCGGTTCGGCCGTACGGGCGGCCAGCCGGCCGGGGGCCTCCGCCGCGAGTGCGTACGCCACGCCCTCGGTGGTTCCCAGGCTCGTCAGCCGGGCCGCGAAGCCGTCCGTGTCCCCCAGGGACCAGGATGCCGGTCGGCTGTGGGGGGCTTCGGCCGGTGCGGGTACGGGGGTACCCGGGGCGGCGAGCCGCTCCCGCAGGTTCAGGGCCCGGGCCCACCAGGAGGGGGCCAGGCCGCCGACCTGGGATTCTTCGGCGGTGGTGGCGGTGTCGGTCACAGGAGAAAACTCGCAGAGTGCGGGGGCGCGCGCATGGGGGCCGATCCCCCATATTCCGTGGGACCGCCCCCATGGGGGCCGCGGGCCCGGCGTACGGGGTGGTTGGGCGGCCGGGAGGAGGGCCGCGGCGTACGGGTTCCGGCAGGCCGCGGGCGGCTCGGAGGCCTGCCCGCGCAGGATCCGGGCCTGTGCGGGCGCTCCTGCGCAAATGTGGGGGCCGGGGCCCGATGCCGCACCCGGTCCCCGACCCGCAGCCTGTGTGCAGTGCCCCTTCCGCCCTGTCCGGCACCCCGGCCGGCGGATGATCATCGGAGGACCTGGTGGGAGTACCCGTCCCTGTAGACGTCGTCGCATTCGACCCCGTACTGGAAGCCGGAACCAAGAGCACCCTGTTCGCCTGCCCCGAGGTGTCCCTGACCGCCCCGGGCGAGGCCCCGCGGGTCGTGGTCATGACCGTGGACCAGGTCGGCCGGCCCGAGCTCGACGTCCTGCGCACCGTCCGCGACACCCCGGCCCGTCCCGATGTGGTGCTGGTGGCGGGCGAGTTGGCGCCCGACGGCGCCCTGCACGCCATCGCGGCCGGCGCCCGAGGGCTGCTGCGCCGCCGCGAGGCGGACGTCACCCGCCTCGCGCGCGCCGTACTGGCCGCCTCCCGCGGCGACTGCACGCTGCCGCCGGACCTCCTGGACCGGCTGCTGGAGCGCTCCGGCGCCGGCGGCCGCACGGGCAGCGGCTCCGACGGGGGCACGGACCCGTGGGCGGCGGCGGGCCTGAGCGACCGGGAACGCAGCGTGCTGCGGCTGGTCGCCGACGGCCACGAGACGAACGAGATAGCCAAGCAGCTGTGTTACTCGCCGCGGACCGTGACGAGCGTCGTCCACGACATCACCCAGCGGTTCCGGCTGCGCAACCGCGCGCACGCGGTCGCCTACGCGATGCGGGTGGGCCTGCTGTGAGCGCCGTCGCCGAACTGACACGCGAGACGCATGAGACGTGTGAGACGCATGAGACGCATGAGATACGTGAGACGCGTGAGATCGCGCCCGTACGGATCCCCGCGGCCCCGGACCGGCTGAGCCTGCTGCGCCAGGCCGGGGACGGCCGGATGCCCTACCCGGCCCTGGTCCGCCTGCTCGGCGCGGCCACCTCGGCCGGAGCCCCCTCCTCCGGAGCCGCCTGCGCGAGCACCCCGGCCGGCCGGCCCGCGGCGGCCCCGCCGGACGCCCCCCGGCTCACGGCCCGCCAGACCGCGGTGCTCACGCTCATGGCGGAGGGCCACGGAAACGCGGTGATCGCCCGCACCCTGTCCTGCTCGGAGCACACGATCAAGAACGTGATCTACGAGCTCATGTCCCGCCTCCAGGCCCGCAACCGGGCCCACGCCGTCGCCTGTGCCGTCCGCCACAGCCTCATCTAGCGGCATCCCGCACGGAACCGCGACCGGACTGCCGCGCGTCCCCCCGGGCGGCTCCTCCCGGAGCCTGCGGCACGGCCCCGCGGGGCCACGCGTGCCGCACGTCGCCGCGGTCGTGGAGGAGACAGGGTTGCGGGCCACCATGAGAACCGAAGTGGAGAAGATAGCGAACCAGGTCGCCCACGACGTCTTCGTACGGTGGGAGGAGGCCTCGGTGTCCCGGGCCGTCCGCGCCGCCCTCGAACGCGAACGGGCCGACCTCGTACGGGAAGTGACGGAGAAGACCGGCTTACTCGCCGCCGAGGCTGCGAAGAGGGCCGCCGGCGAGTCCCAGGAGCGGGCCGTGGCCCGCGCCGCCCTGCGCGCGATCGAGGCCGTGCTCGCCACCCGCCGCGACAAGGACGAGCGAGCGGTCCGCGCCCTCGCCGCGCATGCCTCGCGCGACGCGGTGCTGGACGCGCGGCCGGAGTTCGTCCGTACCGTGCACGAGGAAGTGGCGAAGGTCCTCGCCGACTTCACCCCGCCCGTCGTCCATGTGACGCTCCCGGCCCGGCCCACCGTCGAACTCGACGCGGACACCCACCGGGTGCTCCCCGAACTGCTGCTCGCGCTGCACGCGCGGTGCCACGTACTCCTCGTCGGGCCCGCCGGCACCGGCAAGTCGATGATGGCCACGCACGCGGCGCAGGCCCTCGGCCTCGAACTCCAGGCCCTCTCGCTGGGGCCGACCACCCCCATGAGCAAGGTGTTCGGCTACTTCGACGCGCACGGCCACTACCACGACACCCCGTTCCGCCGGGCGTTCGAACACGGCGGCGTGATGCTGCTCGACGAACTCGACAACGGCCATCCGGGCCTGCTCGGCGAGCTGAACCAGGCCCTCGCCCTGCGCACCTGCGCCTTCGCCGACGGCATGGTGGGCGCCCACGAGGACTTCGTGCTGATCGCGACGGCCAATACGTACGGCCACGGCGGCGACCACCAGTACGTCGGACGGCAGGCGCTGGACGCCGCCACGCTCGACCGGTTCACGGTGATCGACGTGCCGATCGACACCCGGCTGGAGTACCGGCTGGTGCTGGCCAACGCCCCCTCCCGGCCGGACGACGCGCGCCGGCTCCTCCAGGAGGTCCGCAAGCTGCGGGCCGTCGCGGCGGAGAAGCGGCTGCCGCTGGCGTTCTCGCCGCGCGCCGGTATCGACGGGGCCAAGCTGCTGGAGGCCGGTGCGAGCCTGGACCAGGCGCTGCGGTGGCGGGTGACGCGCGGTCTGTCCGCGGCCCACCGCACGGCGCTGGGCCTGGACGGCCCGGAGGCGGGGCGGGAGTCCGCGTCGTGACGGGGCACGTGCTCGCGCCGATGTTGTCCTGGCAGGAGTTCCTCGACGCGGCCCAGGTCCCGGAGAGCATCCCGAACGGCTCGGGACGGCACGGCCGGACCGAGTGGGCCGGGGCCACCTGGGAGGAGGCGCTGCGGCTGGCGGTCGACGGATGGCACGTCCCGCTCCAGGAGCAGGAGATCACCGTCGGCGCCCTGCGGGAGCGGGCCGGTCTCGGGACGCCCGTCGTCTCGCTGGAGCCGGTGTGGGACGTGACCGGCAGCGAGGTGGACATCGGCGCCTACCTCGCCGGGGAACCGGAGTGCATGGTGGACTCGGTACCCCGGCGCGTCTCGCGGCAGGGGAAGGTGGTGACCTTCCTGATCCCGTCCGTGTACGACCACACCACGCCCCACGACCGGATCCGCAACCGGGGGCTGGCGCTGGCGGCCCTGTGCGCGGCCATCGTCGAGGCCGGGCACGGGGTGGAGATCTGGTCGGGCTTCACGACCCGGGTGCGGCGGGACGCCGAGCCGTGCTCCGCGGTGGCCCGGGTGATCTCGTCCGGTGAGCCCCTCGACGTCGGCCGGCTGATCTTCGCCGTCGCCCACCCGGCCATGCTGCGCCGGCTGTGGTTCGCGGTGTGGGACGGCGGGGACGCCGAGACCGCCGCCCTGTTGAAGGCCGCCCAGTACGGCATCCCCCGGCCGTGCCGCCCGTCGGACCTGCCCGACGGGATCACCGACCCGTACGTCTTCCCATACCTGGAGCCCGACGATCCGCAGTGGCGCGACCTGGACACCGCCCTGGCCTGGTGCCGCGGGATGTTCGCGGACCTCGGCCTGATCCAGCCCCGCGGCGCGGGGTGAACCGGACCCCGGCAGGACGGACCCGGGTGGTGCCGGGCGGTGCCGGGGGCGGTGCCGGTCCTCGTCGGCGTCAGCCCTCGTCGGGGGTCAGCCGCAGCGAGATGGAGTTGATGCAGTAGCGCTGGTCGGTGGGCGTGGGGTAACCCTCACCCTCGAACACGTGCCCGAGGTGGGAGCCGCACTTCGCGCAGAGGACCTCGTTGCGGACCATTCCGTGCGAGACGTCCGCCTTCAGCTCGACGGCGTCGGAGTCCTTCGGGTCGTAGAAGGACGGCCAGCCGCAGTGCGACTCGAACTTCTCGGTGGAGCGGAAGAGCTCGGAGCCGCAGGCGCGACAGGAGTAGACGCCCTCCGTCTTGGTGTCGGTGTACTCACCGCGGAACGCCGGCTCGGTGCCGGCCAGGCGCAGCACCTTGTACTCGGACGGCGTCAGCTCCGCCTGCCACTGCTCGTCCGTCTTCTCGACCTCGTACGACATGACTCTCCCGCTCCCTCGTTCTCAGTCCGTCAGGCGGGCGAGGATCGCCGGACCGAGGTCCGTGACGTCACCCGCGCCCATGGTGAGAACGAGATCACCGGGCTTCGCCATTCCCGCGATGACGTCGGCGACCTCGGCCTTGTCGTGCTCGGCGGTGACGTCGGCGCCGGCGCTGCGGGCGGCCGCGATGATGATCTCGCTGGTGATGCCGGGGATCGGGTCCTCGCGGGCCGGGTAGATGTCGAGGACCACGGCGGAGTCGGCGAGGGCGAGGGCCTGGCCCATCTCCTTGCCCAGCTGCTGGGTGCGGGAGAAGAGGTGCGGCTGGAAGACGACCAGGATGCGGGAGTCCCCGGCGGCGCCGCGGATGGCCTCCAGGTCGGCGGTCATCTCGGTCGGGTGGTGCGCGTAGGAGTCGATGACCTGCACGCCCGAGGCCTCGCCCTTGAGCTGGAGGCGGCGCTTGACGCCGGTGTACTTGCCGAGGGCGGAGGCCAGGTTGTGCGCCGGGATGCCGAGGGCGACGCCGGCGGCGAGCGCGGCGACGGCGTTGTGCGCGTAGTGGCGGCCGGGCACGGAGACGGTGAAGGTGAGCATCCGGCCGTCGATGACCACGGTGACCTCACTGGTCAGACCGCGCGGGGTGATCTTCGCGATCCGTACGTCGGCACCCTCCTCCTCGCCGTACGTGACGACGTCGAGGTCCTCGGTGCCGCGGACCCGGGCGGCGATCTCGGCGGCGCCCTCCTGGCCGTGGGCGACGACCAGGGTGCCACCGGGCACGATCTTGCCGACGAAGGTCTCGAAGGACTCGTAGATCTCGTCCATCGACGCGTAGTTCGCGTGGTGGTCGAGCTCCGCGTTGAGGATGATCGCGACCTGCGGGGTGTACTTGTGGAAGCTGCGGTCGCTCTCGTCCGCCTCCGCCACGAAGATGTCGCCCTCGCCGTGGTGGGCGTTGGAGCCGGGGGCGTCCAGGTCCCCGCCGATGGCGTACGAGGGGTCCAGGCCCAGGGCCGACAGGGACACCGCCAGCATCGAGGTGGTGGTGGTCTTGCCGTGCGTACCGGCGACCGCGATCGGCCGCAGGCCGTCCATCAGGCCGGCCAGGGCGTCGGAGCGGTGCACGACGGGGACGCCGAGCTCGGCGGCGCGCGCCAGCTCCGGATTGTCGGCGCGGATGGCGCTGGAGACGACGACGCAGGTGGCGTCGGAGGCGAGGTGCTCGGCCGCGTGCCCGATGTGGACCGTGGCGCCGTGGGCGCGCAGCGCCTGGGCGGTCTCGGAGTCCTTGGCGTCGCTGCCGGCGACCTGCGCGCCGCGCTGGGCGAGGATCTTCGCGATGCCGGACATCCCGGCGCCGCCGATGCCGATGAAGTGCGGGCGTTCCATGGCGTTCGGCAGGCCGGGCGGCGTCATACGGGATCTCCCCAAGGTGCGGGTCGGTAAGGAGTGGTACGGGTCGGGTGCGTCGGGGTGCGGGCGGTGCGGACCGTCGTCCCGCCGTCGCCCCGGCGCGTGTGTCGGACGCCAGCCTATTCGTTGTGGGCGAAGAGCTTGAGCACCGGAACCCCGACCTTGTGGCGCGCGCGGGAGGCCCAGTCGCGGTGGAAGAACTCCTCGACGAAGTGCGGGGCGGTCAGGACGATCACCTCGTCGGCGTTCGACTCCTCCACGACGGCCTTGAGTTTGTCGAGCGGGTGGTCCTCGATGATCTGCCCGCTGGCCTTGGCGCCCTTCTTGCGCAGGGCCTCCAGGGAGAGGACGAGGGCCTGCTCGGCCGGGCCGCCGGCGGCGTGGCCCTCGGGTACGTCGGCCTCGCGGAGCGCCTCGGGGAGCTCGCCGAGTGCCACGTCGTCGATGGCGCGCAGCAGCCGGTCCTGGTCGCCCCGGGGCTGCATGAGGACGAGGAAGGAGACCGGGTCGTCCCCGTGGAGGCTGGTGACGAAGTCCACGTCGACGCTGGTCAGCGGCTGCTCGATCATCAATACGCTCGTGAACACGGACGCCCTCTCCTTCATGGGCCGGGGCCGGTCGGCCGGCCCCTGCGGAAACCATCCTGCCCCGCTCTCACACGGGGCCCTGCGTGGATCTATCTGCCCAGGTATGTGCCCACCGGAAGCTAAGCGGAACAACAAATTCCGCCCCTTGTCAGATCCGACGGTAGCTCGTGTAGAGGAACCCGGCCTCTTCCAGTAGGGAGGCGGGCGCCAGCCGGTGCGGGACGGCCACGGGGGGCCCTCCGGAGATGCGCTGGGCCCCGCCCGCGGCCAGCATCGGCGAGATCGTCAGGCACAGCTCGTCCAGCGCGTCGGCGGCCACGAACTGCCCCAGCAGCCGGGGCCCGCCCTCGGTGAGCTGGCGGCGCAGCCCCCGGGCGGCGAGCTCCGTCACGATCCGGGCCGGGTCCACGGCCGCCCCGTCGCCCGCCAGTACGACGTCGGCCCCGGCCGCCGCGGCCGCCGCCACCCGTTCGGCGGGTGCGGCCGCGCCGGTCACCACGAGGGTCGGCACGAGGGGGGAGGTGAACAGCGGCAGGGAGAAGTCCAGGTCCAGGCTTGCCGTGACCACCGCGATGGCGGGCGCGGGACCCTGCCCGGCGGCCACGCGCCGGGCCGCGAAGGCCTCCCGGGCCCGGGCCGGGCGGTACCCCTCCTGGCGAACCGTTTCGGCGCCGACGACCACCACGTCGGCCAGCGCCCGCAGGGTGCCGAAGATCCGCATGTCGGTCTCGCTGGAGATCGGCTGCGAGCGCCCGTCGTGCTGGGCCGCGCCGTCCAGGGTGGAGACCATGTTGGCGCGCAGCCAGTGGCCCTCCGGGCCGAGCGCGGGGTACGCGTACGCCTCCGCCAGCTCGTCCAGCGACCACTCGCGGTCACTGCGGTCCGCGGGGGCTGATGTCTGGTCGGCCGATGTCTGATCGGTCACAGGGAACAGGCGTCGCATCGGTGCAGTGTGCCACGCCCCGTAGAGTTAAGAGCTGTGTCAACATCACTCTCCACCTCCGGATCCACCTACGGGCGACCCCCGATAGCCGACCCGGCCGACGCCGGCCCGCAGGCCCTGTGCGCCCGCGAGCCGCGGGTGCCCGCCGAGCGGCTGGTGGCCGAGATGGTGCCGCCGCCGCGATTCGACTCGGTGCGCTTCGACACGTACGACCCGGACCCCGGTCAGCCGAGCCAGTCCGAGGCCGTCACCGTGCTCAGCGGCTTCGCCGCCGGGCTGGGCGGATCCCACGCGAGCGGCGGCGGCAAGCGCCGCTGGTTCGCCAGGAAGGCCCCGGTGCCCACCGCCCCGCGCGGGGTCTACCTCGACGGCGGCTACGGCGTCGGCAAGACGCACCTGCTGGCCTCCCTCTGGCACGCCACCCCGGCCGAGCCCGCACTCAAGGCCTTCGGCACCTTCGTGGAACTGACCAACCTGGTCGGCGCGCTCGGCTTCCAGCAGACGGTCCAGACCCTGGGCGGCCACCGCCTCCTGTGCATCGACGAGTTCGAACTGGACGACCCGGGCGACACGGTCCTCGTCTCCTCGCTGCTGAGCCGGCTGGTCGAGCAGGGCGTGGCGCTGGCCGCCACCTCCAACACCCTGCCCGGCAAGCTCGGCGAGGGCCGGTTCGCCGCCGCGGACTTCCTTCGCGAGATCCAGGGCCTCTCGGCGCACTTCCGCCCGCTGCGCATCGACGGCCAGGACTACCGCCACCGCGGCCTGCCGGAGGCGCCGGCTCCGTTCTCGGACGAGCAGGTGACGAAGGCCGCGTACGCGACCGAAGGCGCGAGCCTCGACGACTTCCCGGGGCTGCTGGAGCACCTGGCCCGGGTCCACCCCAGCCGGTACGGGGCCCTCACGGACGGCATATCGGCGGTCTGCCTGACCGGCGTCGGCCCGGTCCCGGACCAGTCGACGGCGCTGCGGCTCGTGGTCCTGGCGGACCGGCTGTACGACCGGGAGATACCGGTCCTGGCGTCGGGGGTCCCCTTCGACCGGCTGTTCAGTGAAGAAATGCTGAACGGCGGCTACCGCAAGAAGTACTTCCGGGCCATCTCAAGGCTCACCGCACTGGCACGCGACGCGAAACCCCTGGTGTCCCAGTAGGTTTGGGGACGCCGGCCCGACCCGTCACCGGGACGGTCCGGCAGTTCCCCACTTCCTCCGAAGGGATCCACGATGGCCACCACGCGTACCGCGCACACCAACTGGGAAGGCAACCTGCTCAAGGGTGCCGGCGTCGTCACCCTCGACTCCTCGGGTCGGGGTTCGTTCGACGTCTCCTGGCCCTCGCGCGCCGAGGCCGCGAACGGCAAGACCAGCCCGGAAGAGCTGATCGCCGCCGCGCACTCCAGCTGCTACTCGATGGCCCTCTCGCACGGCCTCGACGGCGCCGGCACCCCGCCCACCCGGGTGGAGACCAAGGCCGACGTGACCTTCCAGCCGGGCGAGGGCATCACCGGCATCCACCTGACGGTGCGCGCCGAGGTCCCCGGCCTGGACGCGGAGGGCTTCGCCGCCGCGGCCGAGGACGCGAAGAAGAACTGCCCGGTCAGCCAGGCCCTGACGGGCACGACGATCACCCTGAGCGCGGAGCTGATCTAACGCTCCCCGGGCTCGGCGCGTCCGGGGGAGGGGGGCCGGGGCCCGTGGTAACACGGGCCCGTCACCCCCCTCGCCCCGGGAGCCGCCGATGTCCGTCACCCGCCGCACCCTGCTCGCCGGCATCGCCTTCAGCGGAGCCCTCGGCTCCCTCTTCGCCGGCAGCTCCCGCGCCCTCCCGCCGCCCCGCCAGGGGTACGGCCCGCTGCTCCCCGACCCCCACGGGCTCCTCGACCTCCCCGCCGGCTTCCGCTACCGCGTGCTCTCCCGCGCCGGCGACCCCCTCCGCTCCGGCGAAGGGCCCGTACCGGCCAACTGCGACGGCATGGCCGCCTTCGACGCGGGCTCCGGCCGTGTCCGCCTCGTCCGCAACCACGAGAACCGCACCACCGCCGCCCTCCGCGTCCCCGCCGTCGACGGCCTCACGTACGACCCCCACGCCCTCGGCGGCTGCACCCTCCTCGGCCTCGACCCCGGCGGCGGCGTCACCGCCGAGCGCGTCGCCCTCGCCGGCACCGCCGTCAACTGCGCGGGCGGCCGCACCCCCTGGAACTCCTGGCTCAGCTGCGAGGAGACCGAGGACCGCGCCGGGACCTCCGGTTACACCAAGGACCACGGCTACGTCTTCGAGGTCGACCCCGCCGACCCGCACCGCTCCGGCGCCGTCCCGCTCACCGCGATGGGCCGCTTCGCGCACGAGGCCGTCGCCGTCGACCCGTACCGCGGGACCGTCTACGAGACCGAGGACGCCTTCATCGAGCCCTTCGGGCTCTTCTACCGGTTCCTGCCCGCGCAGCCCCTCGGCGGCCCCGGCTCCCTGCGCGCCGGGGGCACCCTCCACGCCATGCGCGTCCCGGGACTGGCCGACCTCTCCGTCGTGGACGAGCCCGGCGCCGAGTTCGCGGTCGAGTGGGTCCCCGTGCCCGACCCCTCGGCGGCCGGGACCCCCATCCGGTTCCAGGACTTCGGGCCGGGCGGGATCACCCACGCCCAGAAGCTGGAGGGCTGCTACTGGGGCGACGGCGGCGTCCACTTCGTCTCCAGCTACGCCCGCCGCCTCGAAGGCGCGCCCGCCGACCACCACGGGCAGGTCTGGTTCCACGACCCGCGGCGCTCCACGATCCGCCTGGACGTGCTCTTCGGCCCGGCCACCGACATCCAGCTGCCCGGGGACTCCCCCGACAACATCTGCCTGGCTCCGGACGGCGGCCTGATGGTGTGCGAGGACGGCGGCGGGGCCCAGTACGTCTTCGGCATCACGCCGGGCGGCGAGGTCTACCCGATGGCCCGCAACGCCGACGACATCGGCCGGCCCGGGGCCCCGGAGTGGGGCGAGTTCGCCGGGGTCACCTTCTCCCCCGACGGGCGGACGATGTACGTCAACGCCTACACCCCGGGGACCACCTTCGCCGTGACGGGCCCTGGCACTGACCCGGCGGCCGTGCCCTCGCGACTCCGTCCGACGTGATGGAGGATCGGAGGGAATCGACCGGATCGGGGTAGGTGGCGGCGGTGGCCAAGGAGAGCAGGAACACCAGGAAGAAGGACGAGAAGGAGAGCGGGAAGGGGAGCGGGAAGGAGACGGAGAAGAAGAAGGCCGGCAAGGACCCGAAGCGGGCCGCCGAGCCGGGCGGCCGGGACACCGGCACCCCCCTGCGCCCGCTGCTGCGCGCCCCCGCCGGTGAGCGCCTCGACCTCGGCGCCTTCGACCCCGCCGCGACCCCGGCCGGCCCGGCCGGCAAGGCCGCCGGTCTCGCCGCCACCGCGCAGCTGGCCGAACCGCTGGCCTCCCTCCAGGAACGGCTGTACGCGGCGAGCACCGCGGGCGGGCGCCGCCGCGTCCTGCTCGTCCTCCAGGGCATGGACACCAGCGGCAAGGGCGGCACGGTGAAGCACGTGATCGGCCTGTTCAACCCCTCCGGCTGCCGGATCCGGTCGTTCAAGGCGCCCACGCAGGAGGAGCTGGAGCACCCCTTCCTCTGGCGCATCAGGAAGGCCCTCCCCGTACCGGGTGAGATCGGCATCTTCGACCGCTCGCACTACGAGGACGTCCTCATCGCCCGCGTGCGCGAGCTGGTGTCGCGCAGTCAGCTGAACCGCCGCTACGCCCAGATCAACCGCTTCGAGCAGTCCCTCGCGGACGACGGCGTCACCCTGGTGAAGGTCTTCCTCCACATCGGCTACGAGGAGCAGCGCAAGCGGCTGCTGGAGCGGCTCGACAACCCCGACAAGCACTGGAAGTTCAACCCGGGCGACATCGACGAGCGCGGCCTGTGGCCCGAGTACCAGCACGCGTACGAGCTGGCCCTGCAGCGCTGCTCCATCGACGCCGCGCCCTGGTACGTCGTCCCCGCGGACCGGAAGTGGTACCGCAACTGGGCGATCAGCAAGCTGCTCCTGGAGCATCTGGAGGAGCTGGATCCGCGCTATCCCGCGGCCGGTTTCGACGTGGCGGAGAGCCGCAGGCGGCTGCTGCGGACCTGATGCCCGTCACACGGGCGGGCGATTCGCATGCCTGCCCCGGCGCCGCTGCGGTCCGCTTGGCAGATGGTCATATATTTTGCGTCCGTGACCCTTTCTGTGCGCAATGTGGCGGTCGCGGCCGCCCTCAGTGCCGCTCTCTGCACCGCCCTCGCCGGATGCGGAGGCGGCGGCACCTCCGCATCCGGTTCCGGCTCCGGTTCCGGTTCCGGTTCCGGCGACCAGGCCGCCCGTATGGGCACCCCCGGGGCCTCCGCTCCGCCGTCCTCCGGCGCCTCGGCCGCCGCGCCGCAGGCGGCCGGCTCCTCCCCCGCCGCGGCCCCGCCGCCCGCCAAGGCCCCGACCCTGGCGCCCGGCCCGAACGGCCTGACCCCGGTCTTCGAGCGGGCGAAGCAGCAGACCGACAAGACCGTCGCGCTGACCTTCGACGCCGACATGACCTCCGACCAGGGGCCGCGCGCCGCGGGCGGGGAGCACTTCGACAATCCCCAGCTCATCGCCACCCTGCGCACGCTCAAGGTGCCCTCGACGATCTTCATGACCGGCCGCTGGGCCGAGGAGTATCCGGACCAGGCCAAGGCCATCGGCACCGACCCGAACTTCGAGATCGCGAACCACTCCTACAGCCACCACGCCTTCACGTCCCCCTGCTACGGGCTCCCCGCGCTCGACGCGGCCGCCGCCCGGGCCGATGTGGACCGGGCCTTCGCCGCCTTCCGTACGGCCGGCGCGGTCAACACGGTCCCGTACTTCCGCTTCCCCGGCGGCTGCTACGACGACCAGGCGCTGCGGGCCGTCTCCACGGCCAAGGTCACCGCCGTCCAGTGGGACGTGGTCAGCGGGGACGCCTTCGCCAAGGACCCGGACGCGGTGGCCGAGCAGGTCCTCACCGGGGTGAAGCCGGGCTCGGTGGTGGTCATGCACTGCACGCGCAGCGCGGCCCCCGTCACCGAGGAGGCCATCCAGAAGATCGTCCCGGAGCTGCGCAAGCGCGGCTACCGCTTCGTGAAGGTCTCCGAGCTCATCGGGAAGTAGGCGGGGGGGCGGTGGCGCGGCCTCAGCCGGAGCAGGCCGAGCGCTGCGCGTCCTGCCACTCGCACACCGGGCACAGCACCCGGCCCGGGGTCGCGGCCCCGTACTCGGTGGGCTTGCCGCACTCCACACAGTCCGCGTACGGCGGCCCGGCCACCCGCCCCACGGGCGCCGCCGGGGCTGGGCAGTACGACTCGGTTCCGGCCGGCGCGTCCACTTCGTCCATGCCTCCGAGCGTACTCAGCCCCGCCGCGCGCTGACGAGGCAGGCCACGGCACCGGCCCCGCAGGCCAGCACCAGCGCCCCCGCGAAGGCCGCCACCGGCAGCGTCACGGCGTGCGCCCGGGAACCCTCCACCAGCGCGGTCACCGCGCTGCGCGCCGGGGAGCCGGCGATGCCCCAGGCCAGCAGGGAGCCCAGGCCGCCCGCCAGGACCGCGACCCCCGTCGAGCGCAGCAGCGGCCGGCTGCACAGCGCCCCCACGGCCGCGCCGGTCAGCGCACACGCGAGGGCCGCCAGCACCCCGGCCACGGCGGCACGCTCCGGTTCCACGTGTTCCGCCCGGCCGGAGTCCGCGATCAGCAGCACGGCCGCCGTGCCCACGGCCCCGGCGAGCAGCGCCCCGCCCAGCGCGGTGAGCAGCGCCGCCGCGTGCACGCGTACGGGACCGGCCGCGGCGGCCGCGCAGTCGCGGGCGGCGTCGGGCTCGTCGGTCACGCAGACCCGGACCAGCCAGGCCGTGATCGGGACCAGCCCGGCGGCCGCGAAGCCCAGCGAGTCCAGCAGCGGGTCGCCCGGCCGCACCCCGGCGGCCAGGAAGGCCGCGTACAGGAGGAGCGGGGCGATCCACCGCTGGGAGCGCAGCAGCAGCGCGCACCGGTAACGCAGCAGGCCGGTCACGGCAGTTCCTCCACGGCGCGGATGTGCCAGGGCGCGGGCGCGGTGAGCAGTGCGCGCAGCACCGCGTCGGAGCGGGCGGCGGGCACCGTCAGCAGCAGGCCCCCGCCGGGCGCGGGCGCGGCGGCCAGCCCCGGGGGCGGCTCGGCGCCCGGCGGCCCGGCGGCCTCGATCCGTACGTACGCCCCCGCGCCGGCGGGCTCCCGTACGGGAACCAGCGCGGCCCCCTCGACCCGGTGGTGCGCGTCGGCCGCACCGGCGAGCCGCGCCGGGTCGTGGTCGACGAAGACCACGGTGCCCCCGGCGGCGGTCCGCTCGGCGACGGCCCGGTCCAGCTCGGCGCGGGCGGCGGCGTCGAGCCCGGTCCAGGCCTCGTCGAGGACGAGCAGCCCGGGCTCGGCGAGCAGCGCCTGGGCGACGGCCACCTTCTGGCTGCTGCCCTTGGAGAGTTCGGCCAGCGGGGTGTGCGCGTAGGCGGCAGCCCCGAACCGCTCCAGCCAGTGGGCCGCCCGGTCCGCCGCCTGCGAGCGCGCGAGGCCGTGGACCCGGCCCATGTGGGTCAGGTAGGCCGTCGCGGTGAGCGGCAGCGCCGCCGGGAATCGCTCCGGCACGTACGCCCTGCGGCGCGGCCGCCCCGTGATCCGCCCCTCGGACGGGGTGTCGATCCCCGCGATGATCCGCAGCAGGGTGGACTTGCCGCCGCCGTTGCGGCCTTCGATGCGGACGAGCGCGCCGGGCAGCAGGTCCAACGCGACCCCGCGCAGCACCCAGGGCCGCCGCAGTCCGTAGCGGCGGCCCACAGCGGTGAGTTTCAGTGGGCCGCCGCCATCTCGGTCAGCTCGCTGGGGCGGACGATGACGAAGCCCTCGCCGCGCAGCATCAGCTGGACGGCCTCGCCGGAGCCGCCGCGGATCATCGAGCCGACCGACTGGGAGCGGTGCAGGCCCGTCTCCAGCTGGGCGCTCCAGCCGACCACCGCGTCGGTGTCCACGTACACGGGGTTCTGCGCCGTGACCGGGATGATGATCGGGTGGCCGTCGCAGACCAGGGCGAGCTTGCCGGTGCCGGTGAAGAGGCTGTTGAAGAGGCCGCCGCCGGTCATGCCGCCGCCCTTCACCATCTTTATCTCGTAGGCGAGCGTCGGGTCGAAGCAGAGCACGTTGCGGCCGTTGATCGTCAGCGAGTCGCCGGGCTCGAAGTCGATGATGAAGCAGTGGCCGGCCTGGTGCGCGAACCAGGCCTCGCCCTGCCCGCGTACGGACATCAGCGCGAGGCCCTCGCCGGTGACGGCGCGCTTGAGCATGCCGCCTATGCCCTGGCCCTTGCGCTCGAACTGCAGGTTCCCCCGGAAGGCGACCATCGAGCCCTGGCGGGCCAGCATTTCACCGTTGACGGTGTACTTCACGGACTTGGCGTTCTGCAGGGTCATGCCCGGAGCGGCGGCCGGCTGGGCCAGGTTCTCGGACGCAAAAAGGTCGCTCTTCATGAGCTCGATCCTCGCCCGGCAAGGGCCCCCTCAGCGTCATCCTGAAGGCGGAGCCTGGCATCCTTGGCGGGATGAGCAGCCAGCACCGGAACCACACTTCAGACGTACCTGCGGTCGGGGCGGACAGCCCGTTCGGGCAGGAGCGCATCGCGCGCGACGAGGCGCCGCAGTTCGTGCTGCCGCTGGTCGTGCGGATCGAGAAGGCGCAGCCGCCCGCCCGGACGGACGCGCTGGAGACCGCGGCCCGGGCCGTGCTGGTCCTGCTGACCGACGAACGGGCGCAGGGCGAGGGCGACGGCGAGGGCGAGTGGGCCGAGGCGGTCCGGGACTGGCAGGACGCGCGGATCCGGAAGGTGGTGCGGCGGGCGCGCGGGGCGGAGTGGCGCAAGGCCGGGACCCTGCCCGGTGTCACGGTGCACGGTGACACGGCGGAGGTACGGGTCTTCCCGCCGGTGCCGTTGGACGGCTGGCCCAAGGAGCTCGCGAAGCTCCAGGTCTCGGGGACCGACCTGGACGACCCGGAGCCGGTCGCCGCGGCCGCGCCCGGGATTCCTGTGCTGTGGCTCAACCCGGATCTGGAGATGTCCGCCGGCAAGGCGATGGCCCAGGCCGGGCACGCCGCGCAGCTGGCCTGGTGGGAGCTGACCGGCCCGGAGCGCACCGCCTGGCGTGATTCCGGTTTCCGGCTGGCCGTGCGGACGGCCGCACGCGAGCGGTGGGCCGAGCTCAGCGGGAGCGGGCTGCCGGTGGTCCGGGACGCCGGATTCACCGAGATCGCACCCGGTTCGGCGACGGTGGTCGCCGACCACCCGGCGCTGCGTGCCCGGCTCGGCGGGGGTGTGACGGGCTGACAGGGCTGACAGGGAACCTCAAATGTTGCTCTGAACGTCCCTCTCCGCGATTGGCGCGACTCCGTCGGGGCCATCACATCGGCACACGACCGATGAGAGGGGGCGAGGGGACATGAAGACCATGGCGCACCTGGGGGTGGGCATCGGATGGCGGCCGGAGATCGCTGACGCGGTGGAGCGGCTGCCGGGACTGGACTGGGTCGAGGTGGTGGCCGAGAACATCTGCCCCGGCCACCTGCCCGCCCCGCTGCTGCGGCTGCGCGAGCGCGGGGTGCGCGTCGTACCGCACGGGGTCTCGCTGGGCCTCGGCGGCGCCGGGCGGCCCGACGCCGCGAAGCTGGCCGCTCTCGGGGAGCGGGCGGTGGCGCTGGGGGCGCCGCTGGTCACCGAGCACATCGCGTTCGTACGGACGGCCTCGCCGGCGCTGGAGGCGGGGCACCTGCTGCCGGTCCAGCGGACGCGGGACGCGCTGGACGTGCTGTGCGAGAACGTCCGGATCGCGCAGGACGCGCTGCCGGTGCCGCTGGCCCTGGAGAACATCGCCGCACTGGTCTCGTGGCCCGGGGAGGAGCTGACGGAGGGGCAGTTCCTGACGGAGCTGGTGGAGCGGACGGGGGTGCGGCTGCTGATCGACGTCGCCAACCTGCACACGAACCGGGTGAACCGGGGCGAGGACCCGTTCGCCGTGCTGGACGCGATCCCGCTGGAGGCGCTGGCGTACGTGCATGTCGCCGGGGGTGTGGAACGGGACGGGGTGTGGCACGACACGCATGCGCATCCGGTGCCGGCGGTGGTGCTGGAGATCCTGGCGGAGCTGCGGAAGCGGGTCGCCCCTCCGGGTGTGCTGCTGGAGCGCGACGACGATTTTCCGGCCGAGGCCGAGCTGGCCGGGGAACTCGCCGCCATCCGGGGGGTGGTGGACCCTGAGGGGCTGTCCCCTGCCCGCCCCTCCCCCGTTCGCCGGACCCTCCCGCCGGCGTCCCGAACGCCCACGGGGCCCAATGAGCGGGCCCGGACGAGCGTCGGGGTGGAGCAGGCCGCGCTGTTGTCGGCGCTCGTGGCGGGGACGCCCGTGCCCGAGGGGTTCGACCGGCAGCGCGTACGGGTGCAGTCGCGGGCGCTGGCCGCCAAGCGGGCCGGGGTCGTCGCGAAGCTGGCGCCCGAGCTGCCCGGGATCCTGGGCGGTGAGGACCCGTACCGCGAGGCCTTCCTCGCGTACGCCCGCAACCGGCCCATGACCGCCGGATACCGGAGGGACGCCCTCGACTTCGCCGAGCACCTGCTGATCCGGGACCTGCCCGCCGACCCCGCCGCCCGGCGCCGGCTCACCTCCTGGTGGCAGGACCGGGTCGGGGCACGGCCGCCGCGCCGGATCGTGCGCTGGGCCCGGACGCTCGTGGGGCGTGCGGCATGAACGTCCTCGCCTTCGCGATCTGGGCCGGCGTCATCGTCTCCACCCTCCTGCTGTTCCTCGGCGTACGGCGCTCCCGGCCGCGGCCGGTCCGCCCGGCGCCGCGCCTGCACGACCTGTCCGAGGCCGCGTTCATGGCCGGCGGCCCCGGCGCGGTCGTGGACAGCGCGCTCGTCTCGCTGCTCGGCGACGGCCGGCTCGTGGTCGGCGGTCCGGGGATCGTGGCACTGCGGACCGGGGCGCGGGCCGGCGACATCGCCGAGCGGGCCGTGTTCGAAGCCCTGCGGCAGGCGCCGTCGGGCTGGCTCTACCAGGTGCGCTACGCCGCCATGCTCGACCCCGCCGTCCAGGAGACCGGAGACGCGCTCGCCGCCCGCGGGCTGCTCGCCGTGCCCGGCTCCGGGCGGCGGTGGCGGCGCTGGGGGCTGGCCCAGGTCGTGGTGTGCGCGGTGTGGGTGGTGGCCTCGCTGCCCCTCACGTTCGTCGCGCTGGCGCTCCAGCCCGGCCCGCAGGTGCCGTTCGTCTTCAAGGTGCTCCCGGCACTGCTGGGCGGGATCGTCATGGGATGCGTCCTCGCCGCCCGGGCCCGGCAGCGGCTCACGCCGGCGGGGCGGGCCGCGCTGCGCGAGATCCGTACGCACTACATGAACGACCAGACCCCGCACGTGCAGACGGCCCTGTACGGGCTGCGGGGGCTGGGCGACCCGTACCTGCGGGGGCAGTTGGTGCCGGCCGTGCGCGGTACGCGGCTGGCGGCGGCCCAGGCGCGCAGCGCGGTTTGCCCTCGTCCACCTCGTCGTCTTCCTCCTCGTCCTCTTCCTCGTCCTCGGGTGTCTACTGCGGGTCTTCCGCCGAGGTCCTGCCCGTCGTATGGTGCGCGAGCAGTGACGGCGGCTCCTCCTCCGGCAGCTGCGGAAACAGCGGTTCCAGTTGCTCCGGGGGCGGTTCCAGCTGCTCCAGTGGTTCGAGTTGTTCCAGCGGCTCCAGTTGCTCCAGCTCCAGTGGTTCGAGTTGTTCCAGTGGTTCCAGTTGCTCCAGCTCCAGTGGTTCCAGTTGCTCCAGCAGCAGTTCGAGTTGCAGCAGTTCGTCCGGTTCGAGCTGCGGCAGCAGCAGTTCCTGACCGGGCACTTCTACACCTCGTGGGAATCAGCCATGTTCTGGGTCCTGCTCCTCCTGATGGCCTGGGCAGGGGTGCTGGCGTCGTGCACCCTCCTGCTGAGGGCCGCCGCCCTGGCCACGGTGGCGGCATCCGCGCCACCCGACGGCGGTGCGGGCGCTGCCCGCAACCCTGACGAACTGAACCTGTACGAGGCCGCCTATCTCGCCGGCGGCCCCCGGCGGGTCGCCGAGCTGACGCTGCTCTCCATGCAGCGCGGGCGCCGGCTGCTGCTGGCCCACACCGGCTGGGCGACCGTCGTCGACCCGGTGGGGCGGGATCCGCACGAGCGGTCCGTGCTCGGAGCGTTCGGGCCGGACGGGCAGGCGCCGGTGGCCGCCGTACGGAGCGCCGCGGCGCGCGACGAGGCCGTACGGGCCCTCGCGGACCGGCTCGACGCGGCGGGGCTCTCGCTGCCGCCCGCCGCCCGCAGCGGTGTGGCCGGCGGGGTCCGGGCCGTGCGCCGGGCCGCCGGACTGGTGGCCGCGCTGGCGGCGGCCGCCCTGTGCGTTCCGGCGGACGGGACCACCGCGGCGGTGATCCTGTGCTGGTTCGCACTGCCGCTGCTGCTCACGCTGGGGTGCCTGGCCATCGCCCGCTTCGAGACGTACCCGTACTCCGCGTGGGCCTCCCCGGCCGGGCAGCGGCTGCTCGTCGCGCTGGACCGGGAGCGCGACGAGGGGGACTCCCTCACGGCGGTGGCGCTGCGCGGCGTCCGGGTTCTGACGGATCCCGCCCTACGGGCGGCACTTGCCTAGGCAACGGGGGGATTGCGCCCGACACCGGCCGGTGGTCCTGTACAAGCACCCCGCCCAGAGCATCTGATCACTTCATCCGAAGAGATGAAGGCGGCTCATGATGCTGACTCCGCTCGCCCGCTGCGGAGTCGCCGTGGCGGTCCTCTCCCTCACCCTGTGCATCCCGACCCCCCGCGCCCACGCAACCACCCCCGGCCCGGACGTCACCGGCCGCGCGGCACGCGCGGGCCACGCGGCAAGGGAAGCCGCCGCGAACGCGGGCGCGGAACTCGTCGCGGCCCGAGCCGCCGGGGCGGCCGGAGGCACCGGTGGGCCGGTCTTCCGGGCGTGTCCGGCCGCCGAGGAGCTGCCCTCGCCCGTGCGGTGCGCGACCCTGCGGGTTCCGCTCGATTACGCGCGGCCCGACGGGCCGCAGATCCCGCTCACCGTCAGCCGGGTCGCCGCGACCCGGCGCGGCGGCGCGGTGCGGCAGGGCGCGCTCGTCTACAACCCCGGCGGCCCCGGCGCCTCCGGGATGTTCTTCCCGCTCGTCGCCGGGCTCCCCGAATGGGAGCGCATCGGCGCCGCCTACGACCTCGTCGGCTACGCCCCGCGCGGAGTCGGCGGCTCCGCACCGCTGTCCTGCGAGGACCCCGCCCGCCGCGCGAAGGGGCCGACCCAGGTCCCGGCGGAGCCCTCCGCCACGTACAAGCAGCAGCGCGTCGCCGCCGCCCGGGCCTACGCCCGCGGCTGCGAGCAGCGGGCCGGCGCGGCCCTCCCGTACTACACGACCCTCGACAACGTCCGCGACCTGCACGTGCTGCGCGCCGCGCTCGGCGAGGAGAAGCTGACCTTCCTCGGCGCCTCGTACGGCACCTACCTGGGCGCCGTCTACGCCACCCTCCACCCCGCCCACGTCCGCCGGATGGTCCTCGACTCCGCGGTCGACCCCGACCCGCGCCGCATCTGGTACGTCAACAACCTCGACCAGGCCCCGGGGTTCGAGCAGCGCTGGTACGACTTCCGCGCCTGGGCCGCCCGCCACCACTCCACGTACCGGCTCGGCGCCACCCCGGAGGCGGTGCAGGCGAGCTACCAGCGCGTACGGGACACGGTGGCGCGCACCCCGGCGGGCGATGCGGTCGGGACCGGCGAGCTCCAGGCCGCCTTCCTCCAGGCGGCGTACTACGACGACGTCTGGCCGGAGCGGGCGGCCGCGCTCAGCGCCTTCCTGGCCGGCGATCCCGGCCCGCTGGCCGAACAGGCCGGCCCGGCCCCGGAGTCGGCGGCCGCGCGCGAGAACGCGCGGGCGGTGTACACGGCGGTGCTGTGCAACGACGCCGTCTGGCCCGCGCAGTGGGATACCTGGGACCGCGACAACACGGAACTGGCCCGCAGGGCGCCCTTCGAGACCTGGGCCAATGCCTTCCTGAACCTGCCGTGCGCTTACTGGCCGGTCCACGAGCGGCAGCAGCCGGTGGCGGTGGGCGAGCAGCCGGCCCCGGTCGGCGCGCGGTCGGCGGCGCTCCCCCGCACGCTGATCGTCGCGGCGGAGCGGGACGGGGCCACCCCGTACCCGGGGGCGCTGGAGCTGCAGCGGCGGCTCGGCGCCGAGGCCGCGCTGGTCACGGAGGAGGGGGCCGGCTCCCACGGCGTGGTCGGCGGACGCAATGACTGCGTGGACCGTCACGTGGAGCGGTACTTGCTGACGGGTGACACCTCAGGGTGGCGTGTCACGTGTGCGCCGCATCCGGAGCCCGCACCGGTGTCGCTGGACGACCGGGCAGCAAGAGGCCCCGGGAAGGTACCCAGGGCTCTGCTGCCGCCAGTCGTCTGAACTTCCGGGCGGGGTCTCCGGCTGCGTCGTTTCGGGGGTCAGGCCGTCATCCGGACCAGCCTCCCGATCCACCGGAGGCCGCTCCCCAGTCAAGAGAGCAGTCTTCCGGTTCCTTCCCCCCAGGGGAGGTATCAGGCGAGCCCGGCCACCAGATCGGCGACGGACTTGCGGCGTCCGGTGTAGAAGGGCACTTCTTCACGGACGTGCATACGGGCCTCGGAGGCGCGCAGGTGACGCATGAGGTCGACGATGCGGTACAGCTCGTCGGCCTCGAAGGCCAGCATCCACTCGTAGTCGCCCAGCGAGAAGGACGCGACGGTGTTGGCCCGGACGTCAGGGTAGCCGCGGGCCATCTTGCCGTGGTCCGCGAGCATGCGGCGGCGGTCCTCGTCGGGCAGCAGGTACCAGTCGTACGAGCGCACGAACGGGTAGACGCTGACGTAGTCGCGCGCGACCTCGTCGGCCAGGAAGGCCGGGATGTGCGACTTGTTGAACTCGGCCGGGCGGTGCAGGGCCATGTTCGACCACACCGGCTCCAGCGCGCGGCCGAGCTGGGTGCGGCGGAACAGGTTGTACGCGGTCTGCAGTTCGTCCGAGGTCTCGGCGTGCCACCAGATCATGACGTCCGCGTCGGCGCGCAGGCCGGAGACGTCATACGTGCCGCGGACGGTGATGTCCTTGGCGGCCAGCTGGTCGAACAGCTCCTGGACCTCGTCGGCGTAGCCGGTGCGGTCCTCGGGCAGGACGTCCTTCAGCTTGAAGACGGACCACAGGGTGTAGCGGATGACCTCGTTGAGGTCCTTCGCCTTCTTCCCCGCGTTGGGAATCTTCTCTGGTGCAGTCATGTGTCCATTGTCCCGTGTGCTGATCAGTGGTCGGTGCCAGGGGTGCCTTAGGGGGTGTCCGGCGGATCAGGGCCGGGCCCGGCCCGCCTGGCACCCCCTACGCGGCAAACGTGGCCTTCACCACGTCGGCGGCCCTGCCGGCGCTCGCGATGCACGCCGGGATGCCCACGCCGTCGTACAGCGCGCCGCACACGGCGAGGCCCGGCAGAGCCGCGACTGCGGCGCGGATCCGGTCCACGCGGGCGAGGTGGCCGACCGGGTACTGCGGCAGCCCGCCGTCCCAGCGGGTGACGGTGGAGGCGACCGGGCGGGCCGCGAGGCCCACGGCCTCGCCGAGGTCGCGCAGCGAGACGTCGACCAGCTCGGAGTCCTCGCGCCCCAGATCGCCCTCGTCGCCGTACCGGCCGACCGAGGTGCGCAGCAGGAAGAGCCCGGGGTCGGCGCCGGCCCAGGCCCACTTGTTGCTGGAGAAGGTGGAGGCCTTGATGGTCCGCCCGTCGACGGGCGGTACGAGGAATCCGCTGGCTCCGCCCTCGGTGATCGCGGCGGGCAGCTCGGAGCGGCGGAAGGCCATCGTCACCAGGGCCATGGAGGCGTACTCGACGGTCCGCAGCTCGGCGGCCGCGGCCGGAGCGAGCCCGTCCAGCAGCCGGGCGGCGGGACCGGCCGGGACGGCCAGGACCACGGCGTCGGCGTCGACGGCCTCCGCGTCGGTGACGACCCTCCAGCCTCCGGCCGTACGGAGGAGCTCGCGCACCGGGGTACCGGTGCTGATCCGCGCCCCGGCCGCCCGGCAGGCCTCGGCCACGGCCTGCGGGAGCCGTCCGACGCCGCCGTCGATGCCGGCGAAGACGGGCCGACCGGCCTGCTGGGACTGCTGTGCGGCCGCCCGCTGCTGGAGCTCGCGTACGCCCTCGCCCAGCGAGGCGTGCGTACGGGCGGCCTCGAAGAGCTGCGGAACCGCGGCGCGCATGGAGATGCGGTAGGCGTTGCCGGCGTAGACCCCGCCGAGGAGGGGCTCCACCAGGCGGTCGACGACCTCGTGACCGAGGCGGGCGGCCACGTACTCGCCGACGGCGACGTCCTCGCCGATCTCGGTGGGCGGCAGTTCGCGTTCGGCTTCGATGCGGGCCAGGCCCTCGGCGGAGAGCACCCCGGAGGCGGCGAGCGGTGCCAGATCGCCGGGGACGCCCATGACGTGGCCGCGCGGCATGGGGCGCAGGGCACCGCGGGTCCACAGGTGGGCGGTGGCGGTGGCGGGCGGCTGGAGGGCTTCGGCGAGGCCCACGGCCCGGGCCAGCTCCAGGGCTTCGGGGCGGCGGGCGAGCACGGATTCGGCGCCGAGGTCGACGGGGGCGCCGGCGAGTTCGCCGGCGAGCAGCTTGCCGCCGAGGCGCGGCCCGGCCTCCAGGAGCGTGACGCGCAGGCCGTCGGCGAGCAGCCGGTGGGCCGCGGCGAGGCCGGCGATGCCGCCGCCGATGACGACGACGTGACGGGGCGGTACTCCGGCCGCCGTGCCGTCCGTACGCCAGTCCGTACGCATGTCCGCTTCGTGCATGGACACATCGTCTCAGACCGTTCGGCGGACGATCACCGAGGCCGGACCGTGACCGCATCGGGATCGGCCCGGGACCGCCGGAGCGAAACCCGCGGCGGGACCCTGTACGTCACACCGGCGTACGCCACAACGGCGACATCAGCCGATCCTCGGGGGGACCACCGATGCGCACCATCCGCAGCAGCAGGGGCACCGCTGTACGACACCGCGGCGCGGCCGTTCTGGCCGGCCTGTCCCTGGCCGGGGCGCTCGCGCTCACCGGGTGCGGCGCCGGCTCGGCCTCGGCCGACAAGGCCGCGGTCCGCGCCCCGGAGGGTGCGGCCCAGGGCAAGCCGGGGGCGGCGGCCGCTCCCCCGGCCGCCGGGTCCACGGGCTCCGATGCCTCCAAGAACGGGCAGCAGCCGGCCGCCGTACGCCCGCACGTCATCCGCACGGCCACGCTCGCCCTGGAGACGGCGGACGCGCAGAAGGCCCTGGCGGCGGCCCGTACGGCGGCGGAGGGCGCGAACGGGTATGTGGGCAACGAGTCGACCAAACGCGGTGAGGACGGCCGGATGACCTCGACGCTGACCCTGCGCGTGCCGGGCGACCGCTTCGACGCGGTGCTCGGCGCCATGGAGGGCAGCGGCAGGCTGCTGAGCCGCAAGGTAGAGGCGCAGGACGTGACGGAGAAGGTCGCGGACGTCGACAGCCGGGTCAAATCGCAGCAGGCGAGCGTGGCCCGGGTGCGGGACATGATGGACAAGGCCACGGCGCTCGGTGACGTGGTGATGCTGGAGAGCGAGCTGAGCAAGCGCCAGTCGGACCTGGAGTCGCTGCTCGCGCAGCAGACGGCGCTGAAGGACCAGACCTCGATGGGCACGATCACGATGGAGGTCTCGGAACCGGCTCCGAAGCCGGCGGAGAAGAAGGACGAGGAGCCCTCCTTCATGGCTGCCCTGCGCGGCGGTTGGAACGTCTTCACGACGATCGTGCGCTACCTGGCCCTGGCGGTCGCCGCGGTGCTGCCCTTCGCGGTGACGGCCGCGCTCGTGCTGCTGTGCCTGCGCGCGTACCGGCGGCTGCGCCCGGCGAAGCCGAAGACGGGCCTGACGCCGACGGGGATCCCGGCGGCACGGCCCGCCGACTCGACGGAAACGACGGAGGCCTCCGACTGAACGCACGTTCCGCCCGTAGCGTGTTCCCCACGAGACTGCGGTACGCGCGGGGTACGGAGAACGGGGCGGACGATGGCGACGGAACGACTGGTGGTGGTCGGCGGGGACGCGGCGGGGATGTCCGCCGCGTCACAGGCCCGGCGGCTCAAGGGCCCGGCGGAGCTGGAGATCACGGCCTTCGAGCGCGGGCACTTCACCTCGTACTCCGCGTGCGGGATCCCGTACTGGATCGGCGGCCAGGTCCCCGGCCGGGACGACCTGATCGCCCGTACGCCCGAGGAGCACCGCGCCCGGGACATCGACCTGCGCATGCGCACGGAGGTGGTGGAGCTCGACCTCTCCGGGGGCCGGGTCCGCACCCGCGATCTGGATTCCGGATCCGAGGCCTGGACGGGCTACGACAAGCTCGTCCTGGCCACGGGCGCGCGGCCGGTCCGGCCCCGGCTGCCCGGGATCGGCGCGCACGGGGTGCACGGCGTCCAGACCCTGGACGACGGCCAGCGCCTCATGGCTTCTCTGGAACTCACCGAGGGACTCCGGCGGACGGAGGGTACGGAGGGCCGCAGGGCGGTCGTCGTCGGCGCCGGCTACATCGGCGTGGAGATGGCGGAGGCGCTGGTCGCGCGCGGGTACGAGGTCACGGTCCTGCACCGCGGACCGCAGCCGATGGCCACGCTGGACCCGGACATGGGCGCTCTGGTGCACGCCGCGATGAACCGGATGGGGATCCGGACGGTGTCGGGCGCCGAGGTCACGAAGATCCTCACGGACGATCAGGGCGCGGTCCGCGCGGTGGCCACGGCGGCGGGGGACGAGTACCCGGCTGACGTGGTCGTGCTCGGCATCGGCGTGGAGCCCCGTACGGCGCTGGCCCGCGCGGCGGGGCTGCCGCTCGGCGAGTCGGGCGGCATCCTGACGGACCTGTCGATGCGGGTCCGGGGCCACGAGAACATCTGGTCGGGCGGCGACTGCGTGGAGGTCCTGGACCTGGTGGCGGGGCGCATGCGGCACATCCCGCTGGGCACGCACGCCAACAAGCACGGCCAGGTGATCGGTTCGGGCGTGGGCGGCGGCTACGCCACGTTCCCCGGGGTCGTCGGCACGGCGGTGAGCAAGGTCTGCGACCTGGAGATCGCCCGTACGGGCCTGCGCGAGCGCGACGCCCTGGCGGCGGGGCTGCGCTTCGTGACGGCGACGATCAACTCGACGACGACGGCGGGCTACTACCCGACGGCCGCGGACATGACCGTGAAGATGCTGGCGGAACTCCGCACGGGCCGGCTCCTGGGCGTCCAGATCGTGGGCGGAGCGGGCTCCGCGAAGCGGGTGGACATCGCGGCGGTGGCCTTGACGGCCGGTATGACGGTGGACCAGGTCGTATCCCTGGACCTGGGCTACGCCCCGCCGTTCTCCCCGGTCTGGGACCCCGTCCTGGTGGCCGCCCGCAAGGCCGTCTCGGCGGTGCGGGCGGCGGGGTAGGAGCTAGCCGGCCGTCTTCGTGTGGACGTAGTCGACCAGGCGGGTCAGGGCGTCCGGGGGGGTGGTGGGGAGGACGCCGTGTCCGAGGTTGAAGATGTGGCCCTCCAGGCCGGAGGCGGCCGCGAGGACCTCGTCCGTCTTCGTCCGTACGGCCTCCTCGGTGGAGAAGAGCACCGCCGGGTCCAGGTTGCCCTGGAGCGCCTTGCCGGGGCCGACCCGGCGGACGGCGTCGTCCAGCGCGACCCGGTAGTCGACGCCCATGACGTCCGCGCCGGCCTCGCCCATCAGGCCGAGCAGCTCGCCCGTGCCCACGCCGAAGTGGATGCGCGGGACACCGTACGAGGCGACGGACTCCAGGACCTTCGCCGACGCCGGCATCACCGAGCGGCGGTAGTCCGCCGGGGCCAGCGCGCCGACCCAGGAGTCGAAGAGCTGGATCGCGGAGGCGCCCGCCTCGATCTGGACCTTCAGGAAGGCGGAGGTGATCTCCGCGAGGCGGTCCAGCAGGTCGGCCCAGAGCTCCGGGTCGCCGTACATCAGGGCCTTGGTGTGCTCGTGGTTCTTCGACGGGCCGCCCTCGACCAGGTAGCTCGCGAGGGTGAAAGGCGCACCCGCGAAGCCGATCAACGGCGTGGACCCGAGTTCACCCGTGAGCATGCCGATCGCCTCGGTGACGTACGAGACGTCCTCCGGGGTGAGGTCGCGCAGCTGTGCGAGGTCCTCGCGGCGGCGGATCGGCTGGGCGACGACGGGGCCGACGCCCGGCTTGATGTCCAGGTCTACGCCGATGGCCTTGAGCGGGACCACGATGTCGGAGAAGAAGATCGCCGCGTCGACGTTGTGGCGGCGGACCGGCTGGAGCGTGATCTCCGTGACCAGGTCGGGCCGCATGCACGACTCCAGCATCTGGGTCCCCTCGCGCACCTTGCGGTACTCGGGGAGCGAGCGCCCGGCCTGCCGCATGAACCACACCGGGGTGTGCGGCACCGGTTCCCGCCGGCACGCCTTCAGGAAGGCGGAATCGTACGTCTGACTCGGCTGGCCCTTGAGAGGGGTCTCCCCAGCGCCGGCGGAGCCGTGCGCGAGGGGAAGGTCATTGGCGCTCACGCGCCAAATCTTCGCACGTATGAAGAAGTGCCCGGCCCGGCGCGGGTGTCCCTGCGCCGCACGGACGCTCGTTCCGCCTAGTCTTCCCCGCATGGCTGCGGCTCAGGGACGATTTTCAGATGGCGCTGACGGTGTGGACAGCGCGAAGGAGAGCTCCGTCCCGCTCCCGTTCCGACACGCGGTCGACGGCTTGACGAGGGCGCGCCTGCGTCCGGGGATCGAGATCGACCCCACCAGACCGCCCCAGCGCCTGGCCCCGCACGCCTACGCCCTGGAGGCCGCGGTCGTCGACGGCGAGGACGATCTGGCCGACGGCCGGCTCATCCTGCTCCACGATCCGTCCGGGCACGAGGCCTGGCACGGGACCTTCCGCCTGGTGACGCTCGTACGTGCCGAGCTGGAGCCCGAGATGGCCGCCGACCCCCTCCTCCCCGAGGTGTGCTGGTCCTGGCTGACGGGTGCGCTGGAGGCGCGCGGCCTGGCGTACGGGGAGGCGAGCGGGACCGTGACCATGGCGAGCTCGCACTACTTCGGCGGGCTCTCGGAGCGGCGGCCGGCCACGCAGATCGAGATCAGGGCCTCGTGGACCCCGCGCGAGGGCGTCGGCGGGGTCCCGGACACCTCGGCGCACCTGTCGGCGTGGTGCGAGCTGCTCTGCCAGATCGCGGGGCTGCCGCCGGTCGGGCCGACGGACTCGGGGACGGGTGTGGTGTCCCTGCCACAGCGGCGCGGCCCGCACCACCCGTAGCCGTGCCCCCGTACGGCGGCACGCGGGCGGTCACCGTCCGCGGGGTCCGCCGGAGCCGCCGAATGCACTGCGCCCCGTAGAACGGCCGATCGAGCGCCGGCGGCGCGGTGTCGGAACCGGGCACCCGTTGTGGGCTTCTGATCACCCGATGATCGATCGTGCGTCCGAATTGCCCGAATTGTTACTCACCAAATCGTGATCATTCCCTAAAGCCGGGCGGGTGACGTGCCGAAGGAGTCAGTGACCATCCGCACGGTTCGCACCGGCTTCCTTCCCCGAGCCGGCCGTCCCGCCACTCCCCCAGGAGGCCTAGGTGTCCGTTCTTCTCGAGCAGCCCGCAAGCCTGGTCGCCTACCGCCCGAACAAGCCGACGGCCATGGTCGTCGTGGCCGACCCGCGCGTCCGTTCCACCGTGACCCGCCATCTGTGGGCCCTCGGAGTACGTGACGTGATCGAGGCGTCGTCCATCGCGGAGGCCCGCCCCCGCGTCGGCAGCCCGCGCGACATCTGCGTGGCCGACGTACACCTGCCCGACGGTTCCGGTCTCACCCTGCTCTCCGAGACGCGGGCCGCCGGCTGGCCGAACGGCCTGGCCCTGTCCGCCGCCGACGACATCGGCGCCGTACGCAACGCCCTCGCGGGCGGCGTGAAGGGCTACGTCGTCACCGGCACGCGGACCAACATCGGGCTCCCCACCCGGCCCGGCGCCGCCCCCATCGGTGCCGCCGCCGCCCGTATGCACCGCCGCCCCCCGGGTGCCCCGAGCCACCCGGGCGGCTACCGCGAGCTCTCCGGCCGCGAGGTCGAGGTCCTGCGCCTCGTCGCGGAGGGCCAGTCCAACAAGGCCATCGGCGTCTCGATGGGCCTGTCCGCCCTGACCGTCAAGTCCCACCTCGCCCGGATCGCCCGCAAGCTCGGTACCGGCGACCGCGCCGGGATGGTCGCCGTCGCCCTGCGGACCGGGATCATCCACTGACACCCGCCCGGCGGACCCCGGGGAAACTCTCGGGGAAGCCGGGGAAACGCCCGAGCCCGTGCCCCGCGCCCGTCGACGGAACGTTCCGGCGACGGGTGCGCCGTATCCACGGATACCCTTGAGCGGTGACCGACGCCCAAGAGACCGCAGCAGACCTGCGCACCACCACCGGGGGCGGCCCCCCGGACGACGTCGAAAAGGCGCCGATTCCGTTGCTCGAGCCCCGCGAGGGGATCCCTCCGGTGGTTGCCGACGAGGACGCCCTCGCCCGGGTGGTCGCGGCCTTCGCCGCGGGCACCGGACCCGTGGCCGTCGACGCCGAACGCGCCTCCGGATACCGCTACGGCCAGCGCGCCTATCTGGTGCAGCTGCGCCGCGAGGGCGCAGGATCCGCGCTGATCGACCCGGTCGGCTGCCCCGACCTGTCCGCACTGGGCGAGGCCCTGTCCGGTACCGAGTGGATCCTGCACGCCGCCACCCAGGACCTGCCGTGCCTGCGCGAAATAGGCATGGTGCCCACCTCCCTGTTCGACACCGAGCTGGCCGGCCGCCTCGCCGGCTTCCCCCGGGTCGGGCTGGGCGCGATGGTCGAGAGCGTGCTCGGCTACGCGCTGGAGAAGGGCCACTCCGCCGTCGACTGGTCCACCCGCCCCCTCCCCGAGCCGTGGCTGCGCTACGCCGCGCTCGACGTGGAGCTGCTGGTGGACCTGCGGGACGCGCTGGAGAAGGAACTGGACCGGCAGGGCAAGCTGGAATGGGCCCGGCAGGAGTTCGACGCCATCGCAGCCGCCCCGCCCGCGCCGCCGCGCAAGGATCCGTGGCGCCGTACGTCCGGCATGCACAAGGTGCGCCGGCGCCGGCAGATGGCCGTCGTACGGGAGCTGTGGGAGTCCCGGGACCGGATCGCCCAGCGGCGTGACGTGTCGCCCGGCAAGGTGCTGGGGGACGCCGCGATCGTCGAGGCCGCCCTCGCGCTGCCGGCGAACGTACACGCGCTGTCGGCCCTGCCCGGGTACGGGCAGCGGATGGGCCGGCGCCAGCTGGAGCAGTGGATGGCGGCCGTCGACCGGGCCAAGGCCCTGCCCGAGAACGAGCTGCCGCAGCCGGGCGCGACCCCGGCCGGTCCGCCGCCGCCGCGCTCCTGGGCGGACAAGGACCCGGCGGCCGCGGCGCGGCTGGCGGCGGCGCGGACCGCCGTCTCGGCGCTGGCGGAGGGGCTGAACCTGCCCCAGGAGAACCTGATCACCCCGGACACGGTCCGCCGGCTGTGCTGGGAGCCGCCGCAGCGGCTGGAGCCCGAGGCGGTGGCGCAGGCCCTCGCGGGCTACGGCGCCCGCCCGTGGCAGATCGAACAGGTGACGCCCGCGCTGGTCACGGCCCTCGCCGCGACCGCCTGACCGTTCGGCCTGCCGGAATCGGGCGCGGGGCCCTCACTCCAGGGGAGTGAGGGCCCCGTCCTCGTCCCTGTAGTAACTCCCGGAGCTCGCTCCCTCGACCTTGCCCTGCTTGAGCCAGTGCTCGGACATGGTGTGAAGGTCGTTCGCCACGCGCTCCCAGGGCGCCTGGTGCCCCGCGCAGGCGATCCGGAGCATCAGCTTCTTCGGCCCGGGGATGGCCTTGTAGAGCTCGGGGACCGAGAAGTACAGCAGACCCAGGTCCGGCGCGGTGTTCACGATCGAGTCGTTCTCCCCGTACACGATGCACACGGGAACCGTCCCGCCGAGGACGTTGTGCAGCGGCACGGTCTTGAGGTTCCAGCCCCACCAGTACGAGTTCCGGATGCGGTTGAGCCCCTCCGGGGGCCCCGCGGGTCCTCCCCACGTGGCACCGACCGGGTCGACGGCCATGATCGCCTTCCAGACCTCGTCGACCATCTTGTCCTCGCGCTGGCCGGGGCACTTCAGGTCCTTCTGCCACGACGCGTCGAGGCCGCCCTTCGTGCCGACGGTCATCGGGTAGCCGAACGCCGCCTCCGGCTTGGACACCGGCAGCGGCACCGGTGCGCCGAAGTCGGTTCCGGGCGCGCTCGCCCTGCCCTGCGGCGGAAAGATCGGCGCCAGCAGGAAGAGGCTGCGGACCTTGCCGGGGTGCTGGATGGCGTAGGGCCCGAACTGCTGGGCGGCCGCCGACCAGCCGATGAGGTCGACCTGGGAGGCGCCGGTCTCCGCGAGGATGTAGTCGACCACCCTGTCGACCTCGTCCCAGTCGCTCTGGGAGTTGTTCGGCTGGGCGGCGTAGCTCACCGGGCCCGTGTACGCACTCGCGTTCGGGTGGGGCACGAGGAGTGCCCGCTGAGCGGGCGCCGGGCTGACGTTCTTGTGGTCGTCCATCATCGGGCGGGTCGACAGCCCGGAGCCCTGGAGTTCCATCACGAAGACGTCGAAGCCCGTCTTCGCCAGCTCCTCCGCCCAGCTGTACTTCTTGTACTGCAGGTCGAAGCCGGCCATGGCGGGGACGCTCCTGCCGTGCAGCATCAGGACCGGCCTGCGCGGGCCCGTATGCGTGCCGTCGCGCTCCCGCACGTGGATCTTGACGAGCTCGCCGGCGTTCGCCGGGATGGTCGATTTGTGCTCCACGAAATGATTCGTGAGCGTAGGCGCCGCCATCGCGGTGCTCCGTTCCGTCGTTCCGGTCCGGGGCGGGCGCCCGGGACCGGGCCAGGATCCGGAGGCGCTTGCGTCCTGCGTCGTCGACGCGGCCGCGGGGGCCGGGTGTCCGACCCGTTCGGGTAGCCCGGGGCGCGCCGATCGGCCGGGCGCACGGCAGGGCGCGAGGGGGCTCACGCGGCGTCGGCCGGTGTGACCTTCGCCGCTGTTCCCGGAGGGGGTGTGCACACCGGTTACCGGCAAGTAGCATGGCCGGGTGAGCGGGCGCTCAGCAGCAGATGCCGACCGCCCCCGCGCAGCAGTGCACACCCGCACCTGGAGGAGAGCCAACGTGCCTCGTACCGTCAGGGACGTCGTCTTCGTCGACGGCGTCCGCACCCCGTTCGGCAAGGCGGGCCCGAAGGGCATCTACAACGGGACCCGCGCCGACGACCTCGTCGTGAAGGCGATCCGGGAGCTGCTGCGCCGCAACCCGGACCTGGACCCCAAGAAGATCGACGAGGTCGCCATCGCCGCGACCACGCAGATCGGCGACCAGGGCCTGACGCTGGGCCGTACCGCCGGCATCCTCGCGGGCCTCCCGCAGTCCGTCCCGGGCTACTCCATCGACCGCATGTGCGCCGGCGCACTCACCGCCGTGACCGCCGTCGCGGGCGGCGTGGCCTTCGGTGCGTACGACGTCGCCCTCGCCGGCGGTGTCGAGCACATGGGCCGCCACCCCATGGGCGAGGGCGTCGACCCGAACCCGCGCTTCGTCTCCGAGAAGCTGGTCGACGAGTCCGCCCTGTTCATGGGCATGACCGCCGAGAACCTGCACGACCGGTACCCGACGATCACCAAGCTCCGCGCCGACGAGTACGCCGTGCGCTCGCAGGAGAAGGCCGCCAAGGCGTACGCCGACGGCAAGATCCAGCAGGACCTGGTGCCGATCTCGGTGCGCAACACCAACGAGGCCGCCGGCGAGACCGGCTGGGGCCTGGTCACCACCGACGAGCCGATGCGCCCGGGCACCACGCTGGAGAACCTGGCCGGCCTGAAGACCCCGTTCCGTACGCACGGCCGGGTCACCGCGGGCAACGCCGCCGGTCTCAACGACGGTGCCACCGCCGCGATCATCGCGTCCGAGGACTTCGCCCGCGAGAACAACCTGCCGGTCAAGATGCGCCTCGTCTCGTACTCCTTCGCGGGTGTCGAGCCGGAGGTCATGGGCTACGGCCCGATCCCGGCCACCGAGAAGGCCCTCGCCCAGGCCGGTCTGTCCATCGAGGACATAGGCCTGTTCGAGATCAACGAGGCGTTCGCGGTTCAGGTGCTCGCCTTCCTGGAGCACTACGGCATCGCCGACGACGACGCCCGCGTCAACCAGTACGGCGGCGCGATCGCGTTCGGCCACCCGCTGGCCTCCTCCGGCGTCCGTCTGATGACGCAGCTGGCCCGCCAGTTCGAGGAGCAGCCGCACGTCCGCTACGGCCTGACCACCATGTGCGTCGGCTTCGGCATGGGCGCCACGGTCATCTGGGAGAACCCGAACTTCAACGCCGAGGGAGACTCCAAGTGAGCACCACCGCTGAGCTCCTGAAGGGCGCGGCCGAGCTGTTCCCGGACGAGGTCGTCACGTCCGCGCACGTCCGCCACCTGGACCTGCCGTTCGGCGCCGGGCGCTTCGCGCTCGTCACGCTGGACAACGGCTTCGACCACACCAAGCCGACCACCTTCGGCCCGCAGTCCCTCGCCAACCTGAACGCGGCGATCGACCAGGTCGAGCAGGAGGCCCTCGCGGGCTCCATCATCGGCGCGGGCATCACCGGCAAGCCGTTCATCTTCGCGGTCGGCGCCGACCTCAAGGGTGTCGAGCTGCTGAAGCAGCACGACGACGCCCTCGCCATCGGCAAGGGCGGCCACGACGTGTTCAAGCGCCTGTCGGCGCTGGCCGTCCCCACCTTCGCGTACTACAACGGTGCGGCGATGGGCGGCGGTGTCGAGGTCGGTCTGCACTGCACCTACCGCACCGTCTCGAAGGCCATCCCGGCCTTCTCGCTCCCCGAGGTCTTCCTCGGCCTGGTTCCGGGCTGGGGCGGCTGCGCCCTGCTGCCGAACCTGATCGGCGCGGAGCGCGCGGTCTCGGTGATCATCGAGAACTCGCTCAACCAGAACAAGCAGCTGCGCGGCAAGCAGGTCTTCGAGCTCGGCATCGCCGACGCGATCTTCGAGGGCGCCGACTTCCTTGAGCAGTCCCTCCTGTGGACCGCGAAGGTCCTGAAGGGCGAGACCGAGGTCGTACGCGCCGAGGTCGACCGCGGCGAGGCCTGGGACGCGGCCGTCGCCAAGGGCCGCTTCATCGCGGACTCCAAGGTGCACGGCGCCGCTCCGGCCGCCTACCGCGCGCTGGACATCATCGCCGCGGCCAAGGACGGGGACCTCCAGGCCGGCTTCGACGCCGAGGACACGGCCCTGGCCGACCTCATCATGGGCGGCGAGCTGCGCTCGGGCATCTACGCCTTCAACCTGGTCCAGAAGCGCGCCAAGCGCCCGGCCGGTGCCCCGGACAAGTCGCTGGCCCGTCCGGTCACCAAGGTCGGCGTCGTCGGCGCGGGCCTGATGGCCTCGCAGCTGGCGCTGCTCTTCCTGCGCCGTCTGGAGGTGCCGGTGGTCCTCACCGACATCGACCAGGAGCGCGTGGACAAGGGCGTGGGCTACGTCCACGCCGAGATCCAGAAGCTGCTCGGCAAGGGCCGCATCAACCAGGACAAGGCCAACCGCCTGACCGCCCTGGTGAGCGGTGTCCTGGACAAGGCCGAGGGCTTCGCGGACGCGGACTTCATCATCGAGGCCGTGTTCGAGGAGATGTCCGTCAAGCAGAAGGTGTTCGCGGAGGTCGAGGCGGTCGCCCCGGCGCACGCGATCCTCGCCACCAACACCTCCTCGCTGTCGGTGTCGGAGATGGCCTCGAAGCTCCAGCACCCGGAGCGCGTGGTCGGCTTCCACTTCTTCAACCCGGTCGCGATCCTCCCGCTGCTGGAGATCGTCCGCGGTGAGCAGACCGACGACGCCTCGCTGGCCACGGCCTTCGGTGTCGCCAAGAAGCTGAAGAAGACCGCGGTCCTCACCAAGGACGCCCCGGCGTTCGTCGTGAACCGCATCCTGACCCGCTTCATGGGCGAGATCCAGAACGTCATCGACGAGGGCACCCCGGTCGTCACGGCGGAGAAGGCCATCGAGCCGCTCGGCCTGCCGATGTCCCCGCTGGTGCTGCTGGAGCTCGTGGGACCTGCGATCGGTCTGCACGTCTCCGAGACCCTGAACCGCGCCTTCCCGGAGCGCTTCACCGTCTCCCCGAACCTGGCGGCCGTGGTCAAGGCCGGCAAGCGCGGCTTCTACGTCTACGATTCCGGCAAGCCGGAGCTGGACCCCGAGGTCGCCGCGCTCCTGGTCCAGGGCGATGTCGTCCTGACCGAGGAGCAGGTCCGCGACCGCGTCCTGGACGCGGTGGCGCAGGAGATCGGCCTGATGCTGGAGGAGGGTGTCGTGGCCGAGGCCCAGGACATCGACCTCTGCCTCATCACGGGCGCCGGCTGGCCCTTCCACCTGGGCGGCGTCACGCCGTACCTGGACCGCGAGGGTGTCTCGGAGCGCGTGAACGGCAAGAAGTTCCTCGCCCCGGGTCTGGCGAGCGTCCCGGTCTGAGGCCGCTGCACCTGAACGCCCCGGACGCCCGTCCCCCTCTCGGGGGGCGGGCGTCCGCCGTTCGACGGGACGAGGCGGGGGCCCGGCGCGGAACCCTCCCGTCCGGGCTGGCAGAATGCGGTCCATGGCGGATGGCACGACACATTTCAGCCGCCGGAACCTGCTGTTCGCGGGCGGTGCGGTGGCCGCCGGCCTCACGGTGGGCGGTCTGTCCTGGGCGCTGCGCGCCGGGGCCGACGAGCAGGACGACGCGGGCCCGGTCGCCGCGGGCCCGATGGCCGGGGCGTTCGACATGCGGACCGGTGCGCAACTGCTCGCTCCGACTCCGCTCTTCAATACGACGGGCCCGCAGTCGTTCGCGTTCGACGATACGAACGGGCAGGTCTACGTACTGCAGACCGTCGAGAGCGGTATCCGGCTCGACGGCGAGGAGGACCCGGTCGACTCGGGCGATCGGAAGACCTCCGGGGATATGTGCCTGACCCGGCTGAGCGGTTCGGGGAAAACGCTCGGGCATATGTATCTGCGCGGCTTCGGCCACGGAATTTCCTGCGGTGTCGAGCCCACGGGCCAGCGTACGTACATATGGGTGGAGGCCCGCGCCGACACCGAGAGCGGCTACGGCCGCACCGTGGTCCGGATCCCGTTCAAGGACGGCTCGGTCCTCGACAGTTCGGACGACTCCGTCCGCCATTTCGACCCGGTTCCCGGGTCCACCGACGTCTCCCCCGCGCTCGACCTGCCCGGCGGGCGGGTGCTGGTGAGTCACGAGGAGGACGGCGTGCACCGGTTCTCGGTGTACGGGATGGCGGATTTCCTGGCCGGGCGCTTCGTCGCCGCCCAGGTCCTCAAGGCCGGGGTGCAGGTCAAGCAGGAGGAGTGGTTCCAGGGCTGCGCGCTGTACGGGGACCACGTCTATGTGCTGACCGGCAGCCCTTACACCGGCAAGGACGGGGACAATCCACGGAAGTCCGGCGGAAATACGTATGTCTCCGCAATTGACGTGCACACGGGGAAGGCGCAAGGCCGTCACCACGTGACCGTGGCACCGGATCTGGTGTACCGGGAGCCGGAGGGAATCGCGGTCGCCATGGCCGGCGGACGGCCGGCATTGTGCATCGGCTTTTCCGTGAAGACGCAGGACCGGCGTGAGCTGGCGTTGTATCGCTTCACGGCCTGACGGCATTGACCTTTGGTTAACCCTGCGTTCCAGGGCCGTCCATAGTGCTGCTTATACTACTGCGACACTTCACAGGATCCTTATACCTCCATGGGGGAGGAACCGCACCATGGGCTCCAAGCGGCTGCGTGCCGTGCTCGGCGTTCTGATCACCTCTGGGCTCATCCTCAGCTTCGTCGGAATGCTGGTCGCCGTAGCGTTCGTCTCCCTCCCCCTGTTCGCCGGCTGCGCCGCGCTCAGCTACGTGGCCGACCTGATGCTCCACAACACCGAGTCGCCGACGCTGGAGAAGCTGCGCGACTCGCGCTTCGGCCTGACGATGCGCTTCCTCATCCGGCAGTTCCTGCTGCTCGGCCTGTGCGGGGCCATCGCCGACATCGAGTCGTTCGTGGCGCAGATGACCACCATCGGCCTGCTCCTGCTGTTCATCCTGCAGCTCGCGTACGGCGCGCTCCTCAAGCACGTCCGCAAGATGCGCAACGAACTGCCGTTCACCACGCGCGGACTGGACCTGGAGGCGCTCGGCATCCGCCGCATGCCGCACCCGTTCCTGATGAACAAGCACGTCCGCAAGACACTGCACCTGGACATCCCGCTGGTGGCCGGCGCCCTCGCCACCATCTCCACGGACGACTGGCGCTTCGTCACGTACGGCATGATCATCACCGTCTTCCTGGCCTACTTCTCGCTGCTGGTGCTGGTGCCCGACGCGCGCAACGCGCTCAAGCTCCCCACCACCGACGAGGCCATCGAGGAGCTCAACCACCAGCTGGCCGAATACCGACCACAGGTGGCGCTCTACTTCACCTTCGCGGCCGTCTCCAAAGACTTCATGTACCAGGTGAACATGTGGCTGGAGTCGCTGGAGGCACTGGAGCTGCGGCCCATCATCGTGCTGCGCGAGCGGGCCACCCTGCGCTACCTGGACGCGACCTCGGTCCCCGTCATCTGCATCCCGAAGGCGGACAACCTCGCCCGGATCGAGATGAACGAGCTCCGGGTCGCCCTCTACCCCGGCAACGCGGGCAAGAACGTCCACATGCTCCAGCGCGCCGAGGTCAAGCACGTCTTCATCGGCCACGGCGACAGCGACAAGCTCGCGAGCAGCAACCGGGTCAGCAAGGTCTTCGACGAGATCTGGGTGGCCGGCCGCGCCGGCCGCGACCGCTACGAGCGCATCAAGCACGCCGTCTCGCACCACCAGATCGTCGAGGTCGGCCGCCCCCAGCTGATGCCCCTGCACCGCTGGACCGGCAGGGTCGCCGCCCCCGTCCCCACCGTCATCTACGCCCCCACCTGGGAGGGCTGGACCGACGACGCCTGCTACACCTCGGTCATCCCGGCCGGCGAGAAGCTGATCAAGGCGCTGCTCGACTACGAGCGCGACATCCGCATCATCTACAAGCCGCACCCGCTCACCGGTTCGCGCTCCGCCGAGGCCGCCGCCGCGCACCGCCGCGTCATCGCCCTCCTCGAAGAGGACAACGCCCGGCGCTTCGGCCGCAACCTCACCGACTCCAAGGCCGCCGCCAAGAAGCTCGCCCGGATCGACCAGCGCATCGCCGACCTCTCCGAGCGCGGCGTCCGCTCCAAGTACCCGGACCTCACCGAGGAGGAGCGGACCGCGCGCATCCGGCGCAGCCGCAACCAGGCGGGGGCCCTGTACTGGAACGCCGTCCCCGACGCCGCGCACCACGTGGTGACCGAGCGGATCCCGGCCCTGTACGACTGCTTCAACCAGTCCGACCTGCTCATCGGCGACATGTCCAGCGTCGTCTCCGACTTCGTCGCGACCCTGAAGCCGTACGCCATCTTCAACCTCGACGGCCTGCCCGACGACCAGTTCCGCAACGAGCAGCGGACGGCGTACGCCTCCTACCTGCTCGACGGCGACTGCAATGGCCTGGCCGAGGCCATCGAGGCGACGCTGAACCCGCGCGAGGACGTCATGGCGCCCTACCGCGAACAGCTGAAGGAATACCTCCTGGGCGAGGAGTACCCGCCCTCGATCGTCCGCTTCAACGCGGCCGCCAACAACCTCTACCGGCGGGGGCTGCGCGACTTCCCCATCGAATACCCGGATCAGGTCCCCCACCCCGTGTAGGCGGACCTCCCCCGGGCATCCGCGTCGCACCGCCCGTCCACCGACCGCCGCCCAGCCCCGCACCGCCCCGCATCGCCCCGCACCACCGCCGTGCCGCACCCCTCACTCAGGAAGAAGGAGCCTTGTCCTCCAGACCTGTCCCCCACCGCACCGTCGCCGTCGTTCTCGCGGGTGGCACCGGCCAGCGCATCGGGCTCGAAATACCGAAGCAGCTGCTCAAGATCGCCGGAAAGCCGATCCTGGAGCACACGCTCCACGTCTTCGAGAACGCGCCGGACGTCGACGAGGTGATCCTCCTCATGACGCCCGCGTACGTGGAGGACGCCCGCCGCATCGTGGAGCGGGCCAAGCTGGGCAAGGTCACCCGGGTCCTGGCGGGCGGCTCGACCCGCAGCGAGACCACCCGGATCGCCATCGAAGCCGCGACCGCCGGGCTCGGCGAGGGCGAGGACTGCAACCTCCTGTTCCACGACGCGGTCCGTCCGCTGCTCTCGCAGCGCGTGGTGCGCGAATGCGTCGAGTCCCTGGAGCGCTACCAGGCCGTCGACGTCGCCATCCCGTCCTCCGACACCGTCATCGTGACCCGTACCCACGGCAACGACGGCGAGTTCATCACCGAGGTCCCCGACCGCTCCCGGCTGCGCCGCGGCCAGACCCCGCAGGGCTTCCGGCTCTCCACGATCCGCGCCGCGTACGAGCGGGCGGCCGCGGACCCCTTCTTCCAGGCCACCGACGACTGCTCCGTCGTCGTCAAGTACCTGCCCCACGTCCCGGTCCACATCGTCACCGGCGACGACTACAACATGAAGGTCACCCAGCCCGTCGACGTCTTCATCGCCGACAAGCTCTTCCAGCTCGCCTCCCACGCCGCGCCCGCCCAGGCCGGCGAGGCCGCGTACCGCGAGCAGCTGGCCGGCAAGACGATGGTGGTCTTCGGCGGCTCGTACGGCATCGGCGCCGACATCTCGCGCATCGCCGAGGGCTTCGGCGCCCGCGTCTTCGCCCTGGGCCGCTCCACCACCGGCACGCACGTCGAGAACCTCGACCACGTCGAGGAGGCCCTGGCGGGCGCCTACGCCGAGACCGGCCGCATCGACTACGTCGTCAACACCGCGGGCGTGCTGCGCGTGGGCCGCCTCGACGAGACCGACAACGAGACGATCCGCGAAGCGCTCGACGTCAACTACCTCGCGCCCGTCAACATCGCCCGGACGTCGTACAAGTACCTCAGCGAGACCCGGGGCCAGCTGCTGCTCTTCACCTCCAGCAGCTACACCCGCGGCCGCGCCGAGTACAGCCTGTACTCCTCGACCAAGGCCGCCATGGTCAACCTGACCCAGGCGCTGGCCGACGAGTGGGCCGAGGACGGCATCCGCGTCAACTGTGTGAACCCGGAGCGCACGGCCACCCCGATGCGCACCAAGGCGTTCGGCCAGGAGCCCTCGGCGTCCCTGCTCACGTCCGAGTCGGTCGCCCTGACCTCCCTGGACGTACTGGTCTCCGAGATGACCGGCCACGTCATCGACGTACGCAAGCAGGACCCGACCACGACCCCGGCGCAGCGCTCCGGCTTCGAGGCGGCGCTGGCGTCCGTGCTGATCCAGACCACGGAGGACCAGGGGGTCTAGGCATGACGTACGCACCCGGACCGCAGCAGCCGCCGTCGCCGCGAAGGATCTTCGTGGCCGGCGACTCCGTGGCGGTCACCCGGCCGTACAGCTACCTGCCGATGGCGGGCTGGGCCCAGGCCCTGCCCCTCTTCCTCACCGATGCGGTCGAGGTCGTCAACTGTGCCCGCGCCCGGGCGAGCTCGAAGAGCTTTCGCGAGCGAGGACGGCTCCAGTGGATCCTCGACCACCTGGAGCCGGACGACCTCCTGTTGTTCGGCTTCGGCCAGATCGACTGGAAGACCGACCCCGGCCTGCACACCAAGCCGTTCTCCACGTTCCAGCAGCACATGGCCGCGTACGTCCATGGCGCGCGCGAGCGCCGGGCCCACCCGGTGATCGTGCTGCCGTACGAGCGTCGCCGCATGGACGCACACGGCAACGTCGCCCGCTTCCTGGGCGACTACCCGCTCGCGGCCCGGCAGCTGGCCGAGGACGAGCACGTGCCCGTCGTCGACCTGTACGGCCAGAGCCTGCAGTGGTGGGAGGAGCTCGGGCCGGAGTCGTCCAAGCTCGTCTTCACCCATCTTCGGCCCGGTGAGCCGCTGCTGGAGAAGGTCCAGGACGGGGACAACGTGCACCTGCGCGCGGAGGGCGCGATCGAGTGCGCCCGCTTCGTCGCGCGCAGCCTCGCCGAGCAGGGCGTCGTCCCCTACCCGTGGGTCCGCGACCTCGACCGCCGCCGGTTCTCCTACGAGGAGATGGGCTGGCTGGACGAGGAGACGTTCTCGCACCGTACGAAGTCCCGGGTGTCCGAGCCCCCCGCACGCAAGGAGTCCGGCGCGTGAACCTCCTCCTCCGCGGACAGGCCGTCGGCGACACCCCGTCGCTGGGCACCGTGTACGCGGCCCTGTACACCTCGGCCGACCCGCGACGGGGTGTGTCCCCGGGCGAGACCGTCCAGTTCGGCCTGTCCGTGGCACCCGATCAGGGCGCCTCGCGCGGCTGCGCGTACCTGCCGGAGGAACCGCTGAGCGCCGTCGGCGAGATCGTCGGCGTGCAGGGGCTGGAGTACTTCCCCCGCCAGCGCTGGTTCCGGGCCCGCGCGGACGCCGGGGAGCAGACGACGGGGGTGCTGCACCTGCGCGTCGGTGACTCGGCCACGGCGCGCAGCATCCGGGCCCGGATGGCCGTGGGCATCCCGGACGCCTCGGGCCGCAAGCTCGTACGTACGGGAAAGCTCGCCGCCGAGCCCCTGCCACTGCGGCCGGCCACCGCGCGCGGGCTGCGGCTCGTGACCGAACCGGGAGCGCCGGGCACGCTCAACGTGCTCTCGGCGGCCCCGGCGGGCAGCACCGCCGTCTCCGTGACGCAGCCGCGGGGAGGCAGGGCGCAGCTCTCGCCGGACGGCTGGGTCACGTACGCGCCCGCCCCCGGTTTCACCGGCTACGACCGGTTCGAGTACACCGTGGGCGCCGCCGCGGCCGGGCAGCTGACCTCGCACGTGAACGTCTTCGTGGGCTCCTTGGAGCACATCCCGGGCGCCTTCCCGCAGCATCCGGCGGACAGCACCCCGCGCCCTTGGCAATGGCCCGAACTCACCGGTGAGATGCCGTGGCCCCGCCGCGCCGCTCCGCAGAACTGACGAGGATCCCCCCATCATGAACACCGCCGTCGTCGGGGCCACCGACGTCAAGGACGTGACGGTCGCCGTCCGGGTCTGCAACCAGGCCGCCGCGCTCGACGCCTGCCTGGCCTCCGTCCTCGCACAGTCCATCGGCACGGACCGGCTGGAGGTCATCGGCGTCGACGACGGGTCGACGGACGAGAGCGGGTCCGTCCTGGCGCGGGCGGCCCACCAGTACCCCGCCTTCGTCCGCGCGGGGCAGGTCTCGCCGGGGCTGAGCGCGGCCGGGGCCCGCAACTGGGCGCTGAGCCAGGTGCGCGGACGGTACGTCATCTTCCTGGACGCCACCGACCGGCTGGCGCCCGACGCGCTGGAGCGGATGGTCTCGGCGGGCGACGCGTACGAGGCCGACGTCGTACTGGGCAAGCTGGAGAGCTCCGGCCGGCACACGGTCGAGACCTCGATGTTCCGCAAGAACCAGGCCTACACCGATCTGTACGCCTCGCGCGTCTACTGGTCGCTGACCCCGGACAAGCTGTTCCGCACCGGCCTGCTGCAGCGCCGCGGGCTGGCGTTCCCCACCGACATGCTGATCGGCGACGACCAGGCCTTCACGGCCCGCGCCCTCATCGGGGCGGACAACGTCTCGGTCGTGGGCGACGCGCCCTGTGTGGTCAAGGGCCCCTCGCCGGCGGGGCGGGCGACGCTGCCGGACCGGGTCGCCCTTGCCTCCCGGATGCTGGCGCTGGTCGCCTCGCAGCTGCCCGAGGGGCCGCGCCGGGACAGCCTCCAGTCACGGCACCTGGAGGTGGAGCTCGGCAAGGCGACCGCGGCCGCGCTGCTGTCCGCCACCGACGCGGCGGAGCGGGACCAGGCGCTGTGGGCCGCGGCCGAGGTGCTGCGCACCCAGGCCTCCCCCGGCGCGCTGGCGCTGCTGCCGCGCATGGTGGCCGTACGGTTCGCCCTGCTGGCGCAGGGCCGCTTCGCCGAGGCGCAGCGGATGGCCGCCTTCGAGGCGGACAAGGACCGGCCGGCGGTGCGCAAGACGGTGGAGGACGGGCGGGTGTTCACGACGCTGCCGTTCTTCCGCGACCCGCAGGTGGCCCTGCCGGACGAGCTGTTCGACATCACGGGCGATATGACGGTCACCCACCAGTTGGAGAAGGCGAACTGGGACGGGCCGATGCTGCTGCTGGAGGGCTTCGCCTTCTTCGAGCAGCTGTCGACGAAGGACCGCGCCACCCGGGTCGTGCTGCGCGAGCGGACGAGCGGCGCGCAGGAGAGCTGCTCCGTCACGGCTCGCAGGGACGACGCGCTGACCAACGCCAAGGGCCGGCCGAGGGCGATGGGCCGGTTCTCCTGCCGGGTCAACCTGGGCCAGACGTCGAGCGGCTGGCCGCTCCCGCCGGGCACCTGGGACCTCCACCTCGCGGTCGGCTTCGAGGGCGTGACGCAGGAGGTGCGGCTCGGGCCGAAGCGCTCCGCCGATCTGGACACGACCGCCCGGATGCCGGTGCCGATCGGGTCGGCGCCGGATGCGCAGGGCATGGAGCTGGCGGCCACCCCGTACTACACGGAGTCCGGCGGTCTCTGCATCGAGGTGTCCCGGCGCACGCCGCTGCCGCTGCCGCGGCAGGCCTGAGGCCGGGCGCCGAGCGCCGGGCTCCAGGCCTCAGGCGGCCTCCCAGGGGCCGAACACCAGCCCCTGCTGGGTGGTGTCCTGGCGGGTGCAGATCAGTGCGCCGTCCGCGTCGAAGGCGGCTACGACGATGCGGCCCGCCGCGTCCACAGCCACCTGGGGGGCGTACGCACCGTGGCCGCCGAGGGAGGCCCACCAGGTGCCGTAGCCCTCGTTCTCGGTGACGTAGGCGGTGAGTTCGATGTCGCCCTCGGCACCGGTCTGCGCGAGCACCGTGCAGTCGTAGCCGCCGATGACGGACCGGACCACGCCCGGCGCGCCCTTGCCGCCGGCGCCGCCGAGGCCCATCAGGCCGCCCGGCGCGCCCTGGTGTCCGGCCCGCCAGGCGACCAGCGAGCCGTCTCCCGGATAGCGCCAGAAGTACGTCACCCTGCGCGGGCCCGTCTCGCACAGGACCGGGGTGCCGGGGACGACCGGCGTGGGGATGCGGTCGGCGAGCTGGAAGCGGCCCTGGCCCACCCCCACCCAGCGATCGGCCCCGGCCGGGCTGAGGGCGAGCAGTTCGAGGGGCCCGCCCGACGACATGAGCGGGGCCACGTCACCCCCGTACCGCTCCGGGGCCACCTGCTTCCAACCGCCCCACGCCCCCTCGGCGTTGCGGCTGCGGCGCAGGACGCCGCCGTGGCGCATCGAGACGAGGACGTGCGTGGAGCCGGAGCGCTGGTTGACGGCGATGCGCGGCGGGCCGGCGAGCCGGTCGTCGGCGGGGCCGCCGCGCAGCCCGGGGGTGCCGAGGCTGTGCCACTCGGTCATGGGGCGGCCCGGCTGGAACTGGGTGGCGACGATGATTTCCGGCCGCCCCGAGCCGTCCTGGGCGGCCCGCAGGGCGACGAAGTGCACGTACCCCTCGCGGCTCTGCGCCATCGCGGCGGTGCCCGTCCAGCCCTCGACCTCGAACGCGTCCGGGCCGGTCCAGCCGGTGCGGGGCGCCGCGGCCTCGGTCCAGCGCACCAGGCCGTGCGGGGTGCAGGCGTAGGCCGTCAGACGGCCGTCGCCTCCTTTGAACAGCCAGTTTCCGGCCGGTGGCGAGGACCGGCGGGAACCTGGCCCGCCCGGGGTTGCGTCCTGCGCCGCGCGGACGGAAGTGGCGCCCCGGCTTCCGCTTTTGCCTCGGACCACGCCGCTCTTCACCCTTCTGCCGAGAATGTCCTGCTCAACCGGCCCGGCTCTTCACCGGAAAGAACCAGCCACTCGAAAGTGTGTCTTATGATGCACCCCATCGATAATAGAAGGGCCCTGCCTCCATGACCGACCTGCCCTCTGCCAGCTCTCCTTCCTCCCGGCGCAGGCGGCGGCGCGGCGGCGGGCGTGCCCTGCGGATCGTGCTGCTGACGGTGGCCCTGCTCATCCTCGCCGCCGGTGGCGCCGGCTGGTGGGCGTACAGCCACCTCAACGGCAACATCGACAGCGTCGACCTCGACCAGGCCATCGGTGACAACCGCCCGAAGAAGGTCGTCGCGGGCGCGCAGAACGTCCTCGTGCTCGGCTCCGACTCGCGCGCCGGGGCCAACGCGGACCTCGACCACGGCGACGTGAGCGGCGCCCGCTCGGACACCGCCATGCTGGTGCACATACCCGAGGGCCGGTCCAAGGCCACCGCGGTGAGCATCCCGCGCGACACCCTGATCAGCCGGCCCGAATGCAAGGACGCCGACGGCAAGACCGTCAAGGCTGCGAACCGGGTCATGTTCAACTCGGTCTACTCGCTGGCCGGTCCGGCCTGCGTGGTCAAGACCGTGGAGCAGATGTCCGGGATCCGCGTGGACCATTTCGTCGAGGTCGACTTCGCCGGGTTCAAGGGCCTGGTGGACGCCCTCGGCGGGGTCACCGTCACCCTGGACAAGCCGATGAGCGGGGCCAAGGGCGGGCTCAAGCTCGACGCGGGCACGCACCGGCTGAACGGTGCCGACTCGCTCAAGTTCGTCCGTACCCGCTACGGCTACGGGGACGGCAGCGACCTCGGGCGCATAGGCCTCCAGCAGCAGTTCATGATGGCGATGCTGTCGGAGATCAAGAAGCAGGACGCGCTCGGCAACCCGGCCCGGCTCTACAAGCTGGCCGACGCCGGCACGAAGTCGCTGACCACCGACTCCGACCTGGCCTCCCTCACCTCCCTGGCCGACTTCGCGCAGAGCATGAAGGGCGTGGACCCGGACACCATGGAGACGATCATGCTCCCGGTCGCCTACGACAAGGTGGACCCGAACCGCGTGGTCGTGGCGGAACCGCAGGCGGGCCTGTTGTGGGAGGCCCTGCGCGCCGACCGGAAGATCCCGGCGGAGGCCAAGAACTCCCCCGCCAAGGGCTGACGGGCCCGCGCACGCGGAAGCCGGCCGTACGGGTGACCCGTACGGCCGGCTTCCGTCGTTCCACCGCTAGAACTCCGCGTCGGCGCCGACCTTGCCGAGGCGGCTGTGCGAGCGTCCGTAGGCGAAGTAGACGACGATGCCGATCGCCATCCAGACGCCGAAGCGGATCCAGGTCTCGGCCGGCAGGTTGAGCATCAGCCAGAACGAGGCCGCGATCGAGAGGATCGGGATCACCGGCACCCAGGGGGTGCGGAAGGCCCGGTGCAGGTCGGGGCGGGTCTTGCGCAGGATGACCACGCCGAGGGCGACGAGCACGAAGGCGAACAGGGTGCCGATGTTCACCAGTTCCGCGAGCTTCTCCAGGCTGGTGAAGCCCGCGACGATGGCGATGATCCCGCCGAGCAGCAGGGTCGCCCGGTAGGGGGTGCGGTACTTGGGGTGGGTGACGGAGAAGACGCGCGGCAGCAGTCCGTCACGGCTCATCGCGAAGAACACGCGGGTCTGGCCGAGCAGCAGGATCATGCACACGGTGATCAGGCCGACGGCCGCCCCGAGACTGATGGCACCGGAGAAGAAGGGCTGGTTCACCGACTTGAAGGCTTCGGCCAGTGGCGCGGTCGGTGACATCTCCGAGTACTTCTGCATGCCGGTGACCACCAGCGTCACGGCGACGTAGAGCACCGTGCAGATCAGCAGCGAGCCGAGGATGCCGCGCGGCATGTCCCGCTGGGGGTTCTTGGTCTCCTCGGCGGCGGTGGCCACGACGTCGAAGCCGATGAACGCGAAGAAGATGAGGGAGGCCGCGGTGAAGATGCCCATGACGCCGAAGTTGGTGGGCGCGTACCCGAACATCAGCTGGACCAGTGGCGCGTGCAGGTCGCCGCCCGCCTCCTGCGGCTGGGCCGGGGGGATGAACGGCGAGTAGTTGTCGGCCTTGATGAAGAACAGGCCCGCGACGATGACCAGCAGGACCACGAAGACCTTGATGGCGACCACGACCGCGGTGATCCGCGCCGAGAGTTTCGTCCCGATGACCAGGATCGCCGTCAGCACCAGGATCAGCAGGAAGGCCAGCAGGTCGAAGCTTCCCCCCGCGTCCGGTCCGGCCAGCGCCGTGGGCAGGTCCCAGCCCAGGTTGGTGTGCATCAGATGGCGCACGTACCCGGACCAGCCGACCGCCACGACCGCCGTGCCGAGCGCGAACTCCAGCACCAGGTCCCAGCCGATGATCCAGGCGGGCAGCTCACCGATCGAGGCGTACGAGAAGGTGTACGCCGATCCGGCCACCGGCACGGTGGACGCGAATTCGGCGTAGCAGAGCGCCGCGAGGGCGCAGACGATGCCCGCCGCGACGAAGGCCAGGGAGGTGGCGGGCCCGGCGTTGTTCCGGGCCGCGATGCCCGTGAGGACGAAGATGCCGGTGCCGATGATGACACCCACGCCGAAGACCGTCAGGTCCCAGGCGGAGAGCGACTTGCGGAGCGCGTGTTCCGGCTCCTCCGTGTCGCGGATGGACTGCTCGACCGTCTTGGTGCGGAAGACGCTGTTCAGGTCCTTGCTCACCGACGCACCTCCGACAGGTGACGACGCACACGAACGGGCCGGGAGGCCCACCCTTCCAGGGTGATCTCCCGGCCCGTGACGTGCAACCGCGCGTTTCGGTCGAATAGTCGACTAGTCGACCGCGGCGGCCGGCTCGCTGTCGTAGCGCCCGTCCAGCTTCGCCACCAGACCGGTGACCTGGCGGGCGATGTCCGGAGCGGTCAGGCCGATCTCGGCCATGATCTCCTTGCGCAGGGCGTGGTCGAGGAAGCGCTGCGGGATACCGAAATCGCGCAGCGGTACGTCGACGCCCGCGTCGCGCAGCGCCTGCGCCACGGCGGAGCCCACACCGCCGGTACGGCCGTTGTCCTCGACGGTGACGACCACGCGGTGCCGGTCCGCGAGCGGGGCCAGGGCCTCGTCCACGGGCTTGACCCAGCGGGGGTCGACGACGGTCGTGGAGATGCCCTGCTTGTCGAGCAGGTCGGCGATCTCCAGGCACATCGGGGCGAGCGCGCCGACCGAGACGAGCAGTACGTCCGGACGGGTGACCTCGGGGGCCGGGGCGCGCAGTACGTCCATGCCGCCGATCCGGCCGACGGCCGGGACGGCCGGGCCGACGACGCCCTTGGAGTAGCGCACGACGGTCGGGGCGTCCTTGACCTCGACGGCCTCGCGGAGCTGGGCGCGCAGCTGCTCGGCGTCGCGCGGGGCGGCGAGGCGCAGGCCGGGGACGATCTGGAGGATGGACATGTCCCACATGCCGTTGTGGGAGGCGCCGTCGTCGCCGGTGACACCGGCGCGGTCCAGGACGAAGGTGACCCCGCACTTGTGCAGGGCGACGTCCATCAGGACCTGGTCGAAGGCGCGGTTGAGGAAGGTCGCGTACACCGCGAAGACCGGGTGGACCCCGCCGGTGGCGAGGCCGGCCGCCGAAGTGGCGCCGTGCTGCTCGGCGATGCCCACGTCGTAGATCCGGTCCGGGAAGGCCTCGGCGAACTTGTTGAGGCCGACCGGGTGGAGCATGGCGGCGGTGATGCCGACGATGTCCGGGCGCTCGTGGCCGAGCTTGACCATCTCGTCGGCGAAGACGGAGGTCCAGCTGGCGGCCGCGGTCTTGACGGGCAGACCGGTGTCCGGGTGGATCACGCCGACCGCGTGGAAGCGGTCCGCCTCGTGCTCCAGGGCGGGGGTGTAGCCGCGGCCCTTCTGGGTGAGGCAGTGCACGATGACCGGGCCGCTGAAGCGCTTGGCGCGCGTCAGGGCGGACTCCAGTGCCTCGATGTCGTGGCCGTCGATGGGGCCGATGTACTTCAGGCCCAGGTCCTCGAACATGCCCTGCGGGGCGATGAAGTCCTTGAGGCCCTTCTTCGCGCCGTGCAGGGTCTCGAAGAGCGGCTTCCCGACGACCGGGGTGCGCTCCAGGAGCTCCTTGCCGCGGGCCAGGAAGCGCTCGTAGCCGTCCGTGGTGCGCAGGGTGGCCAGGTGGTTCGCGAGGCCGCCGATGGTGGGGCCGTACGAGCGCTCGTTGTCGTTGACGACGATGACCAGCGGGCGGTCCTTGGCGGCGGCGATGTTGTTCAGCGCCTCCCAGGCCATGCCACCGGTCAGGGCGCCGTCGCCGATGACGGCGGCGACGTGGTGGTCCTCGCGGCCGAGCACCTCGTTGGCCTTGGCCAGGCCGTCGGCCCAGCCCAGCACGGTGGAGGCGTGCGAGTTCTCGATCACGTCGTGGTCGGACTCGGCGCGCGAAGGGTAGCCGGACAGGCCGCCCTTGGTGCGCAGGCCGCCGAAGTTCTGGCGGCCCGTGAGCAGCTTGTGGACGTAGGCCTGGTGGCCGGTGTCGAAAAGGACCTTGTCCTTGGGCGAGTCGAAGACCCGGTGCAGGGCGATCGTCAGTTCGACCACCCCGAGGTTGGGGCCGAGGTGCCCGCCGGTCTTGGAGACGGCGTCGACGAGGAAGGACCTGATCTCGGCGGCGAGCTGGTCGAGCTCCTCCTGGCTGAGCCGGTCCAGATCGCGCGGTCCCTTGATGCGGGTCAGCAGCACCCGTGCCTCCTTGCAGTTGCTTGCTGGTCTGTCGAGTCTAATGTTCCGCTCGCGGCGGCGGTCATCGGGCGGCCCTTGGCGGGTCACACCTTTGTCATACATGTACACACCATCACGAGGTCACACATCCCAAACGGGCGCATACCCGCACAGCCGTACGCACATATGTACGCACGGGTGCCCGGCGCCACACGAAGTGGCACCGGGCACTGTGACCGTTCTTACCGCATCGGGCGCGTCGTCAGGCGCGTCCGGCCGACTTCTGGGTCTTGCGGGTGACCGAGTCGATCACCACGGTGGCCAGCAGCACCGCACCGGTGATCATGTACTGGATCGGGGTGGCGATGCCCTGGAGAGCCAGACCGTACTGGATCGAGGTGATGACCATGACGCCGAGGAGGGCGTTCCAGGTCCGGCCCCGGCCGCCGAAGAGGCTGGTGCCGCCGATCACGGCCGCCGCGATCACGTTCATCAGCAGGTCGCCGGCGCCGGCGCTCTGGTTGGCCGCCGCGATCTTGGAGGCCCAGAAGAGCCCGCCGATGGCGGCGAAGGTGCCCGCGATGGCGAAGACCGCGATGCGGATCCCGGTCACGTTGATGCCCGCGCGCCGGGAGGCCTCGACGCTGCCGCCGAGCGCGAAGATGTTGCGGCCGAACGAGGTACGGCGCAGCAGGAAGTCCGTGCCGACCAGCACCAGCACGAAGAGCACCACCGCGAGCGGGAGGCCCTTGTACTGGTTGAACACCGCGGCGGGACCGAAGGTGAACAGGGCCAGCAGGCCCGTGCGCAGGGCGATCTCGCTCATCGGGCGGGACGGGACCCCCGCGGCCTCGCGGCGGCGGTTGTCGAAGAAGCTGGCCAGGAAGTACCCGATCACCGCGACCGCGGCGAGGCCGTAGCCGGCCGCCACGTCCGTGAAGAAGTACGTGGTGAGCCGGCCCACCGGACCGTCGGGGTCGATGTTGATCGTGCCGTTGCTGCCGAGGATCTGCAGCATGGCGCCGGACCAGAAGAGCAGGCCCGACAGGGTGACCGCGAAGGCCGGTGCACCGATCCTGGCGAAGAAGAAGCCGTGGATTGCGCCGATCAGGGCGCCGCCGGCGACCGCGGCCAGGATCGCCACCCACTGGTTGACCCCGTGGGTGACGGCCAGGACCGCGAAGATCGCACCCGAGACACCGCTGACGGAGCCGACCGAAAGGTCGATCTCGCCGAGCAGGAGCACGAAGATGATGCCCACGGCCATCATGCCGGTGGCGACCATCGTGATCGCGATGTTGGTGAGGTTCTCCGGGGACAGGAAGTTCGCGTTCAGCCCCTGGAAGATGGCCCAGATGATGACCAGGCCGAGGACGACCGGGACGGAGCCCAGGTCGCCGGCCTTCATCTTGCGGCCGAACTCGCTCAGGTACCCGGACAGGCCCCGCTCGCGCACGAGCAGGCGCGGGTCCACCGCGGGGATGGCGTCCGCCGGGGCGGCGGGGTTGGCCAGCTGGGCCACCTCTTCCGCCGAGGTGTGGTGTTCGGTGCTCACTTCTGAGCCTCCCCGGTACGGGCCGCACGACGGGTCACGGCATTGTCCGTGGCACCCGTGATGGCGGAGATGATCTCTTCCTGCGACGTGTCCTTGACGTTGAAGACGCCGTTGTTGCGGCCCAGCCGCAGGACCGCCACCTTGTCGGCGACGGCCTTCACATCGGCCATGTTGTGGCTGATGAGGATGACGGCGTGGCCGCGCTCGCGCAACCGCTCCACCAGGTCGAGGACCTGGGCGGTCTGCTCGACGCCGAGGGCCGCCGTGGGCTCGTCGAGGATGACGAGCTTGGGCTCGCCGAGCATCGAACGGGCGATCGCCACGGTCTGGCGCTGACCGCCGGAGAGCGAGGCGATGGGGATGCGGACACTGGGGATCCGGATGGACAGGGTGGTCAGGAGCTCGCGGGCGCGGCGCTCCATCTCCACCTCGTCCAGGACACCGCGGCGCTTGAGCTCGCGGCCCAGGAACAGGTTGCCGACGACATCGATGTTGTCGCACAGCGCGAGGTCCTGGTAGACCGTCGCGATGCCCAGGTTCTGGGCGTCATGGGGCTTGCCGATCGAGACCGGCTTGCCTTCCCACTCGATGACTCCGTCATCGATGGGGTGGACGCCGGCGATCGTCTTGACGAGCGTGGACTTGCCGGCGCCGTTGTCGCCGACCAGGGCGACCACCTCGCCGGAATGGATCTCGAGCTCTACATCGGTGAGCGCCTGAACGGCACCGAATCGCTTCGAGACCCCTCGCAACGCCAGCACGGGCGCAGCGGACACATGAACCATCTCCTTCGCCGCCTGACCGGCGGGGATGTCGTGCAGTAAGTGCAGGAGCGGGGTGGGGTGGGGGAATCGTTTCTGCCCGGCGCCCCGCGGGTGGCGGGGAAAGAAGGGGCGGGGCGCCGGGCAGGCGCGGGGGTCCCGGTGGACCGAAGGCCGCGGGGGGCGGGCCTACGGCCGGCGGGACGACGGGGCCTGGGTGAGGCCCGGAGGACCTGGGTCAGGCCCGGGGGGCCTACTTCAGGCCGAGGGTGGCGCAGGCGGCCGCGTACTTGTCGGTGCAGATCTCATCGGCCGTGTAGACACCGTCCTTGATGACAGTGTCCTTGATGTTGCTCTTCGTCAGCGAGACGACGGGGACCAGGACCGAGGGGACGCCCTTGGTGGTGGGGCTGTCGACGGTGGAGGTGGTGACACCGTCCAGCTTCTCGCCCTTGGCGAGCGCGACGGCCATCTTCGCGGCGGCCTCGGCCTCGGGGGCGTACGGCTTGTAGACGCTCATGAACTGCTCGCCCGCGACGATCCGCTGGACACCGGCGAGTTCCGCGTCCTGGCCGGTGACCGGGGGCAGGGGGTTCATGCCGGCCGCCTTGAGGGCGGTGATGATGCCGCCGGCCATGCCGTCATTGGCGGAGTAGACGCCGACGATCTTGTCCTTGCCGATCGCGGAGATCGCACCCGCCATGTTGGTGTTGGCGTTCTCCGGCTTCCACTCCTTGGTGTCGTACTCCTTGCCGATGGTCACCTTGCCATCGAGGACGGAGTGCGCACCCTTCTTGAAGAGGGCGGCGTTCGGGTCGGTGACCGAACCGTTCATCATGACGATCTCGCCGGAGCCGGCCTTGTCGCCCAGGGCCTCCAGCAGGGCCTTGCCCTGGACCTTGCCGACCTCTTCGTTGTCGAAGGAGGTGTACGCGTCGATCGGGCCCTCGGCGAGGCGGTCGTAGGCCACGACGGGGATGCCCGCCTCCTTGGCCTTCTTGACCGAGCCGGCGATGGCCTTGGAGTCCACCGCGTCGACGACCAGGACCTTCACCTTGTTGGTGATCATGGTGTCGACCTGGGAGTTCTGCGTGGTCGCGTCCTGCTTGGCGTTGGCGTAGACCACCTCGGCCTTGCCGCCGGTGAGTTCGGCGACCTTCTTCTCGAAGAGCGGCTTGTCGAACTTCTCGTAACGCGCGGTCTGGTTCTCCGGCAGGAGCAGACCGATCTTGATCGCGCCACCCGCGGCGGCGGAGCCGGACTCCTTCGGCTTCTCGCCGGCCTCCTTGGCGCTGCCACAGGCGGCAAGGGAAGCGGCCATGGCGGTGGCGGCTACGGCAACGGCGGCTCTGCGCATACGCGTGTTCATTTCCTGAACCTCCCTGACGAGGCCGCAACGTTGCGGCCGAGGTGGACGTGAGTCAACCTCGGCCGCAGTTTGCCGTCAAGGAGTGAATCCTTAACGAGATGACAACGGTGCCATCCGTTATCTAACTGAAGGCAAGAGCTTGAGGGTCGGCGAACCGGCCAGAAGGGTCGAATCGCCCATCTCGCTCAGTACCAGGGCCAGCGCGCCCAGCACTTCGGCCCGGCCGCCCAACGACCCCGTGAGCACGGACAGTTGGCGTGCCGCACTGGGGATCGCATACCTCCCCACGGACTCACGTATGGGGGCCAGGATCAGTTCACCGGCCTCCGCCAGCGAACCGCCGAGCACCACGCGGCTCGGATTGAGGACGTTGCACAGGTTCGCGACACCACTACCCACATGGCGGCCCACGTCGGCGATCACCCGGCGGCAGCCGGGGTCGCCCTCCCGGGCGAGTTCGACCACGCGCTCCATGGTGAGCTCGGGCCCGTGCGTGCTCTGCAGCAGTGGCAGGACGTACCGGGCCGCCGCGAAGGTCTCCAGGCAGCCGCGGTTGCCGCAGCGGCAGACCGGCCCGGACTCGTCCAGGGTGATGTGCCCGATCTCGCCGGCGGTGCCGCCGGGCCCCCGGTAGATCTGGCCGTTGATCACGAGGCCGGCGCCGACACCGCTCGCGACCTTGATGTACGCGAGGTCCTTGACCCCCCGGCCGCTCCCCCACACCAGCTCCCCGAGCGCTCCGAGGTTGGCATCGTTGTCCACGTACACGGGCACGCCGAGGCGCTGCGAGAGCTCCTGGCGCGGGTTGATCCCGGCCCAGCCCGGCAGGATCGCGGTGGAGCCCAGGGTCCCGGACTCCACGTCGATGGGGCCCGGGACGCCGAGCCCGACGCCGATGACCTTCTCCAGGCCCACCCCGATGCCCGCGATCAGTTCTCCGACCAGGGCTTCCGCCCGGTCGAAGCCGTCCGCCCAGGACGCGTCCACGTCCAGCGGGGCGGACTCCTCGGCCAGGACCTGGTGGGCGAGGTTGCCGACGGCCACCCGCAGGTGGGTGTGGCCGAAGTCCACGCCGATCACGATGCCCGCGTCGCCGCTGAGCGAGACGCTGCGCGCCCGCCGACCGCCGGCCGAGGTGTCCGTGACCTCGACGGTCCCACCGTCCTTGAGCTCGCGGACGATGTTGGAGACCGTGGCCGCCGACAGTCCGGTGGACCGGGCGATCTCCGCCTGGGTCAGCGAACCCGCGAGCCGCACCGCCCGCACGACCCGTTCGAGATTCGCGCGGTGCAGTGAAGACTGCGATCCGGGAGTCTGCACGACTCATCCACTCCTGCCCATTAGCGACGGCTGACCGTCGCCCCCCGAGCCGGCGGTCGCGGCTTGGTGCTCCGAGACCCCGGCGTCTCTCCAACTTGTGAACCTTAAGTCGAGCCTTTGGCCCTCCAGACGTCAAGAGGCTGACGCAGAACGAATCGGTCAGTACCGGTCATAAGTATGAGAGACATCCCTCTGGATCGTGTTACGGTCGCTGAGGCAACCGGTTCTCTGCGGCTTTCCGGCCGGATCGGGTGCCTCGTAATGACGGCGCTACGCAAGGAGGTGTTCGGGATGAGTCCCGATCGAAGTCCTTGCAGCGCTCTCGTCGGCTGACCTGATCGGCCGATCTTTCCCTGAGTGCGCACGGCCGCGGTACACCGCGGTGCGGCTGCGGCACACGCCGCTGCCCCGTGCGGTTCTGCATTCCTTCTCTCTTTCTCCCCCTCCCTTCCCTTCCGCATGCCCCCGCGCTTCCGCCGGGCGTGCGTCATCCATGCCCCTCGGCGTGCCCGGCGGCGTTTCGCGCCGCCCCGCGCCGACCCATGATCACTCCACGTGACCGTGCGGCTTCGCGCTGCCCGGACGCAGTGGAGGGAGGTATTCGTCATGACCATGCTCACCCCCCGTACCCCCACCAAGCTCGCCCCGCCGGGCACGGGCCGCCGCGAGCGCAAGGCCGCCGAGCTGGAGAGCCGTACCCGGCTCGCCGGCGAGCAGCTCGCCGGATTCAGCGCCCGCCCGGGCGCCTCGGTCCTCCAGGAGCTGAGCGCCACCCGCAGCGGACTCACCCACGCCGAGGCGGCCCTGCGCCTGGAGCGGCACGGTGCCAACATCGTCGCCCACGAGCGCGCCCCGCGCTGGTGGGTGCAGCTGGCGAAGGCGTTCTGGAACCCCTTCATCGGAGTCCTCGTCTTCCTCGCCGCCGTCATGTGGTGGCAGGACCCGGCCGATCCCGGTGTCGTCATCCTCTCCGTGATGGTGGGGATCAGCGGACTGCTGCGCTTCTGGCAGGAGTTCCGCTCCGGCCGGGCCGCCGACGCGCTGAAGCGGCTCGTCACCACCACCTGCGCGGTGCAGCGCCGGGCCGGCAGCGGCTCGGCGCCCACCACCTTCGAGGTGCCCATGGACCGGGTGGTCCCGGGCGACGTGGTGAAGCTGGCCGCCGGCGACCTGATCCCGGCCGACCTGCGGCTCATCACCTCCAAGGACCTGATGGTCAGCCAGGCCGCGCTGTCCGGCGAGTCCCTGCCGGTCGCCAAGGCCGATGCTCCCCCTCGCTCCGCCGGGGGGACCCCCGGTACGGAGGACCTCGGCCAGTTCGAGACCACCGACCCGGTCGAGGCCGACAACCTCTGCCTGATGGGGACTTCGGTCACCTCCGGCACCGCCACCGGCGTGGTCGTCGCCACCGGCGCCGACACCTACTTCGGCTCGATGGCCGGCTCGCTGGTCGGCGAGCGCCCGCAGACCAACTTCGACAACGGGGTGCGCAAGGTCAGCTTCCTGCTGATCCGCTTCATGCTGGTCATGGTCCCGGTCGTGTTCGCGATCAACGGCCTGACCAAGGGCGACTGGGACGAGGCCTTCCTCTTCGGCGTCGCCGTCGCCGTCGGCCTGACCCCCGAGATGCTGCCGATGGTCGTTTCCGCCAACCTGGCGCGCGGCGCGGTCGCCATGTCCAAGCGCAAGGTCGTCGTCAAGCGGCTCGACGCGATCCAGAACCTGGGCGCCATGGACGTGCTCTGCACGGACAAGACCGGCACCCTCACCGAGGACCGGATCGTCCTGGACCGCTACCTGGACGTGCACGGCGACGAGGACAACGAGGTCCTGGAGTACGGGTACCTCAACTCCCACTTCCAGACCGGCCTGAAGAACCTGATGGACCAGGCGGTCATCAACCGGGTGGACGAGGCCGAGGAGGTTGTCGTCGACGCACGGTTCTCGATGGTCGACGAGATCCCCTTCGACTTCGCCCGCCGCCGGATGTCCGTGGTCCTGGACCGCAACAGCATCGTCGGCGGCCTCGGCCGCCCCGAGCACATCATGATCACCAAGGGTGCGGTGGAGGAGGTCCTGGACCTCTGCACCCACATGCGGGACCGCGGCGAGAAGGTCGAACTCACCCAGCAGCTGCGCAGCCACGTCACCCGCATCGCCGAGGACAACAACCGCCGGGGCCTGCGCGTCCTCGCCGTCGCCACCCGCACGATGGGCACCCCGCGCGAGACCTACTCCGTCGCGGACGAGGAGCGGCTGACCCTGGTCGGCTTCCTCGCCTTCCTCGACCCGCCGAAGGCCGATGCCGCCCGGGCCCTGCAGGCCCTGGCCGACAAGGGCATCACGGTCAAGGTCGTCACCGGCGACAACGACCTCGTGGCCGCCCGGGTCTGCGCGGACGTCGGCGTCGACGTCGGGCACGTCGTTCTCGGCACCGAGGTCGACGCCCTCGACGACGCGGCGCTGCGCGCGCTGGCCGCCCGTACGACGGTCTTCGCCAAGGTCAACCCGGTCCAGAAGGCCAGGATCGTACGGGCCCTGCAGGCCGACGGGCACACCGTCGGCTTCCTCGGGGACGGCATCAACGACGCCGCCGCGCTGCGCGACGCCGATGTCGGCATCTCCGTCGACACCGCGGTCGACATCGCCAAGGAGTCGGCGGACATCATCCTGCTGGAGAAGGACCTGACCGTCCTGGAGCAGGGCGTGATCCAGGGCCGGACCACGTTCGGCAACACGATCAAGTACATCAAGATGACGGCGTCGTCGAACTTCGGCAACGTCTTCTCGGTCCTGGTGGCGAGCGCGTTCATCCCGTTCCAGCCGATGGTCGCGATCATGCTGCTGGTGCAGAACCTGGTCTACGACATCGCGCAGCTGGCGACGCCGTGGGACCGGATGGACGAGGAGTACCTGCGCAAGCCCCGCAACTGGGACGCCAAGGGCATCGGCCGGTTCATGGTCTGCATCGGCCCGATCAGCTCGATCTTCGACATCGCGATGTTCGTGATCATGTGGAACGTGTTCGCGGCCGACAGCGAGGCGCACCAGGCGCTGTTCCAGTCCGGCTGGTTCATCGAGGGCCTGCTCTCGCAGACCCTGATCGTCCACATGATCCGTACCCGGAAGATCCCCTTCATCCAGTCCCGCGCCTCCTGGCCGGTGATGGTGATGACCGTCCTCGCGGTGCTGACCGGGCTGTACCTGCCCTTCTCGCCGCTGGCCGCCTCGCTGGGCTTCGTGGCCCTGCCGGCGAGCTACTTCCCGTGGCTGATCGGCGTGCTGCTGGCGTACTGCACGCTCACTCAGCTCCTGAAGACCCTGTACATCCGCAAGTTCGGCACCTGGCTGTAACGCCCGGCAGAAGACCGGAAGAGGAGGGGAGAAGCCGATGCTGCTCAACGAATGGGAAATGGCCGGACACCTCGCCGCCGCGCTCGGCTTCGGAGCGGCGATCGGCCTGGAACGGCAGTGGCGCGCCCGGATGGCCGGACTGCGGACGAACGCCCTGGTGGCGGGCGGGGCCGCGCTGTTCGTACTGCTCTCGCAGTACGGGTTCATCGGCGCCGTCTCGGAGGTCCGGTACGACGGCTCCCGGGTCGCCGCCCAGATCGTGTCGGGCATCGGCTTCCTCGGCGCCGGCGTGATCATGCGCGACGGGCTGAGCGTACGGGGCCTGAACACGGCCGCCACCCTGTGGTGTTCGGCGGCCGTGGGCTGCCTGGCCGGCACCGGGATGTTCGTCCTGGCGGCCTTCGGCACGGCGGGCGTGGTGGGGGCCAACCTCCTGCTGCGCCCGCTGGGCCGGCGCCTGGACCGCGAACCGCGCGGCGGGGCGGAGGTGGCCACCGACTTCCACTTCGAGGCCGTGTGCCTGGAGGCGGAGGAGGCCCACATCCGCCACCGGCTGGTCGACGCGCTCGGCCGACCCGGCTACACGCTGCGCTCGATCCGCAGCCAGGACGGCCCGAAGGCCGGCCTGGTGACGGTGGCGGCGCTGCTGACCGCCGAGGGGGCGGTGGGGGGCCGGATGCTGGAGGAAGCGGTCAGCAACCTCTCGCTCGACCCGTCCGTCTCGGCGGTCAGCTGGTCGGTCGTGCCGGACGCTGCGTGAGTCCGGGCGCTGCTTGAAGGTGGCGCTGCTTGAGGGTGGCGCTACTTGAGGGTGGCCGAGGTCAGGCCGGCCTGGATCTGCCGCTGGAAGGACAGGTACACCACCAGCATCGGGATCATCGCGATGGTCACGCCGGCGAACAGCACCGGCAGGTCCGTCTCGTACCCCATCTGGTACTGCAGCTGGATCAGGCCCTGGGTGAGCATGTAGCGCTCGGGGTCCGATCCGGTCTGCGGCTGCATCAGCACGGAGGGCAGGATGTACTGGTTCCACTGGCCCAGGACATTGAATATCCCCACGCTGATGAGGCCGGGCTTGGCCATCGGCAGCATCACCTGGAAGAAGATCCGGGTGTCGGAGGCCCCGTCGATCACCGCCGCCTCGTGCACGGCCGTCGGCAGCGTGCGGAAGAACGAGTGCATGAAGAAGACGGTGAACGGCATCGAGTAGGCCACGTACACCAGGATCAGACCCTGGTAGGTGTTGAGCATGTCCAGGCGCTTGACCATGAAGAACAGCGGGACGAGCGCCAGGAAGACGGGGAACATGGCCCCGCTGACGAAGAAGTAGTAGAAGAGCCGGTTCCCCGGGAAGGGGTAGCGGGCCAGTACGTACGCCGCCATCGAGCCGAGCAGCATGGTCAGCGGGACCGAGAACACCATCACGATCAGCGTGTGGGCGAAGTAGTCGCCGATGCCCTTGTCCCAGGCCCGGGAGAAGGCGTCGAAGTGCCAGTTGGAGGGCCAGCTGAGGGCCGAGCCGCCGATCTGGGCGTCGGTCTTGAACGAGCCGAGCGCCAGCCAGATCAGGGGCAGGACGATCAGTATCGCCCAGACGGCGAGGAACCCGTGGGAGAAGACGTTCAGCACCGTGCCGTCGGAGCCGCTCTTCGCGCCCTCCTTGGAGCGGCCGCTGCCGCCTGACCGCTCGGCCGAGGCCTCGCCCGGTGCCTTGATCACTGTGGTCATCGTGGTCTCCCGCTCAGAACTCGATGCGCTCGCGGCGGGTGGCGCGCAGCGTGACGACGGAGAGGATCATGGTCAGGACGAGCATGACCACGCCCATGGCACAGGCGTAGCCGCTCTTGCCGAAGTAGAGGAAGTTGCGCATCAGCACCGTGGCCATGACCTCGCTGTGGTGGTCGGGCCCGCCGCCGAACTGGCCGGAAGTCATGGTCGACACCAGCACGAACATGTCCATGGCGGCGATGCCCAGGTAGACCGCCGAGGTCTGTACGGAGTCCCACAGCAGGGGCAGGGTGACCTTGAGGAAGGTCTGGGCCCGGCCGGCGCCGTCGAGCAGGGCGGCCTCGTAGATGTCCTTGGGTACGGACTGCATGGCGGCCGAGAAGAGGACCAGGTAGAAGCCGACTCCGTGCCAGACCACCACCAGGAGCAGGCACCACACCACGAGGTTCGGCTGGTTGAGCCATTCGACGGGGTGGGCCGGGTCCACCAGGCCCAGCTTGGTGAGGAATCCGTTGAGCAGGCCGCCCTCGTCGCTGCGGTACACCGCGCCGAACAGCACGGCGAGGATGGCCAGCGACAGGACCTGCGGGAAGAAGTAGACGATCTTGTAGACGGAGGAGCCGCGGACGCCCCGCACCCCGCCCGCCCCGCTGCGCCCTCCCACGTTCACCATGAAGGCGAAGAAGAGGGCCAGCAGGATGGTGATGGTCGGGACGAACACCAGGAGCAGCAGGTTGTGCCACAGGGCTCCGCGGAAGACCTCGTCCTTCGTCAGCGCGGAGTAGTTGTCCAGGCCGACGAAGTCGAACGTGGGCGACTGTCCGGACCAGTTGGTGAAGGAGTAGCCGAACGTCTGAATGTACGGCCAGATGACGAAAGTCAGGTACAGCGCGAGCGGCAGGATGAGGAAGCCGGCGATGAAGCCGATACTTCCCTTGCCCTGGGCTACTTGGCTCATGGTGTCCGTCCCTTGGACGATGTCAGCTGCGGTGGTTGTTCTTGGCGTTCGGGTCCTTGGCAGCCTTGTCTACCGCAGCCTGGGCCCGCTTGATCCATTCCTTTGGCTGGATCCGCTTGGCCATCAGCTCATTGGACGCGTTCTGAATCTCGGTGTCCATCTCGCTGTACCAGTCGGGGTACAGGTAGCTGAAGGTGTTCGTCCCGGCCGTCTTGACGGCCGCGACCGCCGACGCCGTGCCCGGGCGCAGCTTGACGTTCGGGTCGACGCCGTCCTTGACCACGGTGAGGGAGTTGGCCTGCTGGGCGAAGAGGGTCGACCATTCGCGGGACAGCATCGAGCGGAGGAACTCCAGGCCGCCGGCCTTGTTGGCGGCCTTCTCCGGGACGATGAAGGGCTCGCCGGCGCCGGCCCGGATGGCCTCGAAGGGCAGTTTGCTGTCGGCGAGCGTCGGCACCGGCAGGAACTTCATGTCGAAGTCGTCCGGGGTCTGCTTGAGCTGCTCGTTCTCCAGCCAGGAGCCGGAGGGGATGAAGGCCGCCTTGTACTGGTTCCACGCGGTCTGGGACTCGGTGTGGGTGAGGCCGTTGGTGCCGGCCATCAGCAGATCCTTCTCGACGATCTCGTAGAGCGCCTCGACGGCGGCGAGGGCGGCGGGGTTGCCCTCGAAGGCGTTCGGCTCCAGGTTGTCGATCGCCTTCATGGCGTCCAGACCGCCCTTCTTGGCGATCAGGTCCATGATGACGACGTTGATGTAGTACGGGAACTTGCCCTGGTGGGCGAGTCCGCCGATGCCGGCGGCCTTGGCCTTGGTGCAGATGTCGAGGAACTCGTCCCAGGTCTTCGGCTCGGCCCAGCCCTTCTCCTTGAAGAGCTTGCCCGAGTACCAGAAGCCGAACACGGTGTAGACGTAGTAGAGGGCGACGAACTTTCCGCCCTGGGTGCCCTGTTCCACGGTGCCGGGGATGAGCATGTCCCGGACCTTCTTGGCCGGGTCGTCGAGCGAGGGCGCGTCGAGCACGGGGGTGAGCTCGGCGAGCTGGCCGCCCTTGGCGAGGACGTCGACCTTGATCTGCTGGGCACCCGAGTCGTCGATGACGTCCGGCGGGTTGCCCCCGTTGAAGCGGGGCTGGAGCTTGGCGGCGATCTCCTGCGTGCCCAGGTGGGAGCTGGTGGTGCCCCACTTCTTGTCGAAGGCGGCTTCCCAGGCCTTCGCGTAGTCGTCGCCGAACCCGCCCTTGAAGACGACGACGTCGAGCTTGCCGCCCTTGGCGACGCCGAACGGGTTCTCCTTGGTCACCGCGCCCTTGTCCGGCCCCTTCGTGGTGTCCTCGCCGCCGGAGGCGCAGGCGGACAGGAAGCTCATCGTGGGCACCGAGATCAGTCCCAGTGCCGCGGAGCGCTTGATCAGGTCACGGCGGCCGATGCCCTCACCAGTGGATCCCATGCTCATGTCCTCGCCTTCGTCAGAAGTGTGAAGGAGGCCGGGACTCGACGAATGCCCGTGGTCCGCACATACGGACATCACCGCAGGCCCCGCCATCCCCCGGGTCCGGTGCCGCTCGTAACGCGATGATCCGGACGAGGCACAGGTATAGTCCACTTCCGTTCATGTGAGCAAGATCATGCACACGGTTGTCCGTCAGCTTTTCCGAGTTGAGACCTCCCCGAAACCTGGACCGGGCCGGAAAAAGCGGAAGGGCCGTACCCCCTTTAACGGGGATACGGCCCTTTGGTGCCGCTGGCGAACTCAGCCTCGGATGAGGTTGCGGAGCACGTACTGCATGATGCCGCCGTTGCGGTAGTAGTCCGCCTCACCGGGGGTGTCGATGCGGACGACCGCGTCGAACTCCACACCGGTGTCGGTGGTGACCTTGACGGTGCGCGGGGTGGTGCCGTTGTTCAGCTCCTCCACACCGGTGAAGGAGAAGGTCTCCTCGCCGGTGAGGCCCAGCGCGGCCGCCGAGGCGCCCTCCGGGAACTGCAGCGGGAGCACGCCCATGCCGATCAGGTTCGAGCGGTGGATGCGCTCGTAGGACTCGGCGATGACGGCCTTGACGCCGAGCAGCGCGGTGCCCTTGGCGGCCCAGTCGCGGGACGAGCCCGAGCCGTACTCCTTGCCCGCCAGGATGACCAGCGGGATGCCGGCGGCCTGGTAGTTCTGGGAGGCGTCGTAGATGAACGCGACCGGCGCGCCCTCGACCGTGAAGTCGCGGGTGAAGCCGCCCTCGGTGCCCGGCGCGATCTGGTTGCGCAGGCGGATGTTGGCGAACGTACCGCGGATCATGACCTCGTGGTTGCCGCGGCGGGAACCGTACGAGTTGAAGTCGCGGCGCTCGACGCCGTGCTCGGTGAGGTACTTGCCGGCCGGGGTGTCGGCCTTGATCGCACCGGCCGGGGAGATGTGGTCGGTGGTGACCGAGTCGCCCAGCTTCGCCAGCACGCGCGCGCCGGCGATGTCGGAGACCGGGGTGGTCTCCATCGTCATGCCCTCGAAGTAAGGGGGCTTGCGGACGTAGGTGGACTGCGGGTCCCACTCGAAGGTGTTGCCGGTGGGGATCGACAGCGCCTGCCACTGGGCGTCGCCCGCGAAGACGTCCTGGTAGGACTTGTTGAACATGTCCTCGCCGATGGCGTTCGCCACGACGTCGTTGACCTCGGCCTCGGACGGCCAGATGTCCTGGAGGAAGACCGGCTTGCCCTCGGTGTCGATGCCGATGGCGTCCTTGGTGACGTCCACCTTCATGGAGCCCGCGATGGCGTACGCGACGACCAGCGGCGGGGAGGCCAGGTAGTTCATCTTGACGTCGGGGTTGATCCGGCCCTCGAAGTTGCGGTTGCCGGAGAGCACCGAGGTGACCGCGAGGTCGTGCTCGTTGATCGCCTTCGAGATCTCCTCGTCCAGCGGACCGGAGTTGCCGATGCAGGTGGTGCAGCCGTACCCGACGAGGTTGAAGCCCATCTTGTCGAGGTACGGGGTCAGACCGGCCTTGTCGAAGTAGTCGGTGACGACCTTCGAGCCCGGGGCCAGGGTGGTCTTGACCCACGGCTTGCGGGACAGGCCCTTCTCGACCGCCTTCTTGGCCACGAGCGCCGCGGCGACCATGACGTAGGGGTTCGAGGTGTTGGTGCAGGAGGTGATCGCGGCGACGGTGACGGCGCCGTGGTCGATCTCGAAGGAGGTGCCGTCGGCCAGGGTGACCTGGGTCGGGCGGGTCGGCACGCCGTTGGCGGAGGCCGGGGCGTCGGACGCCGGGAAGGACTCCTTGCCGGCCTCCTCGTCCTCGCTGACGTAGTTGCGCACGTCCTGCGTGAACTGCTCGGAGGCGTTGGCCAGGACGATGCGGTCCTGCGGGCGCTTCGGGCCGGCGATGGAGGGGACGACCGTGGAGAGGTCGAGCTCCAGCTTCTCGGAGAAGTCCGGCTCGGCGGCCGGGTCCAGCCACAGGCCCTGCTCCTTGGCGTACGCCTCGACGAGCGCGACCTGCTGGGCGTCGCGGCCGGTCAGGCGCAGGTACTTCAGCGTCTCGTCGTCGATCGGGAAGATCGCGGCGGTGGAGCCGAACTCCGGCGACATGTTGCCGATGGTGGCGCGGTTCGCGAGGGAGGTGGCGGCGACGCCCTCACCGTAGAACTCGACGAACTTGCCGACGACGCCGTGCTTGCGCAGCATCTCGGTGATGGTCAGCACCAGGTCGGTGGCGGTGGTGCCGGTCGGCAGCTCGCCCGTCAGCTTGAAGCCCACGACGCGCGGGATCAGCATGGAGACCGGCTGGCCGAGCATCGCGGCCTCGGCCTCGATGCCGCCGACGCCCCAGCCCAGTACGCCCAGGCCGTTGACCATCGTGGTGTGCGAGTCGGTGCCGACGAGGGTGTCGGGGTAGGCCACACCGTTACGGACCATGACCGTGCGGGCCAGGTGCTCGATGTTGACCTGGTGGACGATGCCGGTGCCCGGGGGGACGACCTTGAACTCGTCGAAGGCGGTCTGGCCCCAGCGCAGGAACTGGTAGCGCTCCTTGTTGCGGCCGTACTCCAGCTCGACGTTCTGGGCGAACGCCTCGTGGGTGCCGAACTTGTCGGCGATGACCGAGTGGTCGATGACCAGCTCGGCCGGGGCCAGCGGGTTGATCTTCGACGGGTCGCCGCCGAGGGCCTTCACGGCCTCACGCATGGTGGCGAGGTCGACGACGCAGGGGACGCCGGTGAAGTCCTGCATGATCACGCGGGCCGGCGTGAACTGGATCTCCTCGCTGGGCTGGGCCTGCGAGTCCCAGTTGCCGAGCGACCGGATGTGGTCGGCGGTGATGTTCGCGCCGTCCTCGGTGCGGAGCAGGTTCTCCAGCAGCACCTTCAGGCTGTAGGGAAGGCGGGCAGCGCCCTCAACCTTGTCCAGCCGGAAGATCTCGTACGACTCGTCGCCCACCTGCAGCGTGCTGCGGGCGTCGAAGCTGTTCGCCGACACGACAGTCTCCTTCATGCATGAAATTCGCGCGTTTTACCGCAATCCTGCCGCCACGCCCTGTGGCCAATCCGCTAAGGTAAGGCTAAGTTAGGTGAGCCTTACCAGCAGGGGCGGATGCGGTACGCCTTCGGCAGATATCTCGATGTCGAGATAACTCTAATGCATTGCCGCCCCTTGGTCATGCACGGCATGGGCCAGATCACACCGAAGGCCTGCCCGCGTCCGCGCGTGGAGGCGTACGCGACGACGTACGTACGGTCAGTGCGGCCGGGACGGTCAGCCGGCCGGGCGCTGCTGCCTCCGGGGATTCCAGCAGCGCCACCAGTGCGGCGACGGCGCTCTCCCCGATCACCTCCGGGCGCAGGGTCACGGTGCTCACCGGCGGGTCGCCCGCGGCGTACGAGGGGTCCTCGCTCGCGCGGACGAGCAGCAGCTCATGCGGTATCCGCAGCCCGTGCCGTGCGGCGGCGGCCAGCACCTGGCGGCCGCCCGGGTCGTACACGCAGTACACGGCGTCGGGGCGGGGGCGGCCGGGCCCGGCGAACACGGGGTCGAAGGCGTGGCCCGGGGTGTCCTCGGGGTCGAAGGGGACCACCAGCGGCTGCGCCCCGCGCTCGGCGCACCAGCGGGTGTAGGCCGAGGTGGCGGCCTCGGTGCAGTACTCGCGGCCGTACGCCGAGTGCAGCGCGATCCGGGTGGCCCCGGCGGCCGCGAGGTGGTCGAGGACCTCACGGGTGGCGGCCTCGTGGTCGTTGTCCACCCACACGTCCTCGGGCCGCGGGTCCGGGGGACGGCCGCCGAAGACCACCGCAGCCGGGAGAAGTAGGCGATCTCCACGCAGTTCCAGGCCGAGCCCGCGTACGTGGTGACGGCGAGGCCGAGCTGCGGGTGCGGGGGCCGCGGCGGGCGCTGTAGCCGAGGGCGGCCGCCACCTCGCGGACCCGGCGGCGGGTGGACTCGCCGACGCGGCCGGTGCCGCCCAGCGCGTGCGAGACGGTCGCGGTGGAGACCTCCGCGGCGCGCGCGATGTCGGCGACGGTCGGTCCGGGGCCGGGCGCGGGGTCATCGTACGGACGGCGGTGCGGATTTCGTGGGCCGCGGCGGGTTCTGGTTAAGGGGTTAATCAAACAGTGTCCTGGCCACACCGGCGTTTGGAGTGGCCATGACCTCCCTCCTGCTCTTCCCCCCTGTCCCGGCGGGGCCTTCTCGGGGCCGTCGGGGCGGCGGGTGCGGCCGGACCGCTGGGCGCGGGGCGCGGGGCGCGGGGCCCGCGGCCGCGGCCTCGGCCACCGCCTCCGGCGGGCGCGGCCCGGCCGCCCTGGTGATCCACAACGCCCGGGTGTTCACCGGGACCACGGGCGGCGGGGCGCCGGTGGAGGCGGTCGCGGTCGGGCGGGACGGGAAGGTCCTGGCCACCGGGAGCGGTTCGGCGGTGCGCCGGCACGTCGGGCGGGACACCGAGGTCGTCGACGCGCGCGGGAACACCGTGACGAGCGGCATCCACGACGGCCACGTGCACCCGCTGGGCGCCGGCGACCGGTCCCTGCGGCCCTCGCTGGAGGGGGCGCAGACCACGCTGCCCGAGCTGCGGGAGCTGCTGGCCGGCTTCCTCGCCGACACCGGGGGCGCGGAAGCGGAGCCGGACCGCCGGCTGGTGGTGGTGGAGGACTGGAATCCGGTCGGGCTGCTGCCGACCGGGAGCGTGCCGCACCACTCGATGCTGGACGCGCCGGCGACCCGCAGACCGGTCGCGCTGGTCGGCGGCGACGGGCACAACCTCTGGGTGAACCGGCGGGCCCTGGACATCGCCGGGATCACGGCGGCCACCCCGGACCCGGTCGGCGGCCGGATCGTGAAGGGGCCGGACGGGGAGCCGACGGGCGTCCTGAAGGACGACGCGCAGGGCCTGGTGAAGCGGCACGTCCCGGAGCCCTCCCGGGACGAACTGGTCGCGGCCTGCGCGAAGGTGCTGGAGCCGGCGGCGGCGTCCGGGGTCCGGGGTCACCACGATGATGGACGCGCTGGTCGGGCGGCACGGGCTGGAGCTCTACCAGGCCCTGGCGGCGGCGGGGAAGCTGCCGCAGCGGATCGTGCCGGCGATCCGGCTCGACGCCGGGCAGACCAAGGACCCGGCGGGCGCGCCGGCGTACGCGCGCGGGCTGCGCAGGGAGTTCGAGGGGGTACGGGGCCTGCGGTTCGGGATGGTCAAGGCGTTCCTGGACGGGGTCATCGAGTACCCGGCGCAGACGGCCGCGCCGCTGGAGCCGTACCTGGACGGGAACGGGAAGCCGACGGCGAACCGGGGCGAGCTGTACACCTCGGCGGCCGGCTACGGTCGGCTGACGGCGGCGTTCAACAAGGCCGGCCGGCAGTTGCACGCCCACGGGCTCGGAGACCGGGCGGTACGGACCGCTTTGTGCGGATACGCGTACGCCCGCCGGGTGACCGGGCAGCGGGACGCGCGCAATGCCGTCGCCCACCTGCAGATCGTGGACCCGGCGGATCTGCGGCGGTTCGCGCAGCTGGGCGTCGCGGCGTGCATGCAGCTCCAGTGGGCGGCGCAGGACACCTGGACGATGGACGCGCCGCTCCCGTACATCGGTCCGGAGCGCCACCGGTGGATGTACCCGGCGCGCAGCCTGGAGCGGGCGGGGGCCCGGCTGACCGGCGGCTCGGACTGGCCGGTGGACGCGCTCCAGGCGTGGAACCAGCTGCGGACCGCGACCGACCGGCAGGGCGCGTACGGGACGGGCGAGCTGTACCGGGAGCGGGAGGGGCTGAGCCGGAGCTCGGTACTGCGGATGCACACGGCCGGGACGGCGTGGCAGCTGAGGCAGGAGGGGCTGACGGGGACGGTGGAGCCGGGCAAGGCGGCGGACCTGGTGCTGCTGGACCGGGATGTGACCCGCTGTCCGGTGGCCGACATCAGCGGGACCGGCGTACGGATGACCCTGGTCGGCGGCCGGGTGGTGCACGACGCGGACTCGGCGGCGGGCCGCGCCGCGCCGGCCCGGGCGGCCCGCGGGGGGGGTCCGGACCGCGCCCGGCGGCGTACGCGGCGGTGCACGGCGGTGCACGGCGGTGCACGGCGGCCGCCACCACGCGTGCGGCCACTAATCGACACAATGAGCTGGATGTCCGTAATGGGAGTGATGTGTTGGGAGGCGGGTGGATCTGACGGTCGGTAACACCCGTCTGCCACACCCGACGCAGGGGGCATCTCATATCTGAGATACGGTGCACCCATGGCAGACGACTACCTCGTACGCATCGGCAAGCTCATCCGTGACGCCCGGCAGCACCGGGGCTGGACGCAGAGTCAACTCGCGGACGCACTGGGAACCAGTCAGAGCGCCGTGAACCGGATCGAGCGCGGCAACCAGAACATCAGCCTTGAGATGATCGCCCGAATCGGTGAAGCTCTCGACAGTGAGATCGTCTCTCTGGGCTACGCCGGCCCGATGCATCTGCGGGTCGTCGGCGGCCGCCGGCTGTCCGGCGCCATCGACGTCAAGACGAGCAAGAACGCCTGCGTGGCGCTGCTGTGCGCCTCGCTGCTCAACAAGGGCCGTACGGTGCTGCGCCGGGTCGCCCGCATCGAGGAGGTCTACCGGCTCCTCGAGGTCCTGAACTCCATCGGTGTCCGCACCCGCTGGATCAACGAGGGCGTGGACCTGGAGATCGTCCCGCCGGTCCGCCTCGACATGGACGCCATGGACGCGGACGCGGCCCGGCGCACCCGGAGCATCATCATGTTCCTGGGCCCGCTGCTGCACCGGATGGACCAGTTCCGCCTGCCGTACGCCGGCGGCTGCGACCTCGGTACCCGCACCATCGAGCCGCACATGATCGCGCTGCGCCGCTTCGGCCTGGACATCACCGCGACCGAGGGCATCTACCACGCGAAGGTCGAGGCGGGGGTCTCCCCCGGCCGCCCGATCGTGCTGACCGAGCGCGGGGACACGGTCACCGAGAACGCGCTGCTGGCCGCCGCCCGGCACGACGGCGCCACCGTCATCCGCAACGCCTCCTCCAACTACATGGTCCAGGACCTGTGCTTCTTCCTGGAGGCGCTCGGCGTGCGCGTGGACGGCATCGGCACGACGACGCTGACCGTCCACGGCATCCCGAACATCGACGTGGACGTGGACTACTCCCCCTCCGAGGACCCGGTCGAGGCGATGAGCCTGGTCGCCGCCGCGGTGGTCACGGAGTCGGAGCTGACGATCCGCCGGGTCCCGATCGAGTTCATGGAGATCGAGCTCGCGGTACTGGAGGAGATGGGCCTCGACCACGACCGCTCGGCGGAGTACACGGCGGACAACGGCCGTACCCGCCTGGTCGACCTGACGGTCCGCCCCTCGAAGCTCGAAGCCCCGATCGACAAGATCCACCCGATGCCGTTCCCCGGGCTGAACATCGACAACGTCCCCTTCTTCGCGGCCATCGCGGCCTCGGCCCAGGGCCAGACGCTGATCCACGACTGGGTGTACGACAACCGGGCCATCTACCTGACGGACCTCAACCGCCTCGGCGGCCGCCTCCAGCTCCTGGACCCCCACCGCGTCCTGGTCGAGGGCCCGACGCGCTGGCGCGCGGCGGAGATGATGTGCCCGCCGGCCCTCCGCCCCGCGGTGGTCGTCCTCCTGGCGATGATGGCGGCGGAGGGCACCTCGGTCCTCCGCAACGTCTACGTCATCAACCGCGGCTACGAAGAACTCGCGGAACGCCTCAACTCGGTGGGCGCCCAGATCGAAATCTTCCGCGACATCTAGTCCGCGCCCGGCTCGCAGTCCGAAGCCCCGCCGTCCCCCCGCCCCGCGGGAGCGGCGGGGTTTCGGCGTGTGCTGCCGGAGCTGCCGGGAAGTTGACGTGAAAGGGGTTCATGCGGGGCGAGTGGCACGCGTACGATGCGGCGGTTCCGCAGAGTGTTGATCTCGGGGGGTCATCCATGTTCCACCGTCGGGGATTTGCCGTGGCAGCGGTCGTGGGGGCGGTGGTCGTGCTCGGGAGCGGGTGCGAGGATCCGGCGCCGAAGAAGGGCCCGGCGGGCGTGAGCAGCGCTGCCGCCGCCACGCCAACGCCCTCGCCCAGTACGCCCGCCATGCCCTCGCTGGTCGGGCAGAAGTTCGCCGCCGCCGAGGGCGCTGCGAAGAAGCTGGTCACCAAGCCCGTCGAAGCGCGCAGCGCCTACTCCGACGTGCCGTTGGCCGCGGACCACACGGCCTGGGCCGTGTGCTTCCAGACCCCGGCGGCCGGGGTCCCCGTGGAGCCGGCGTCCACCGTCGAGCTCTCCCTCGTCGCGCCCGGCCGGCCCTGCCCGGACAAGGCCGGCGCCGCCCTCGCCCCCTCCAAGGCCCCGGCGGCGAGCCCGACTCCCGTCCCGCCGAAGCCGAAGACCTCGCCCCCGACCGACGGCGGCTCCACCGGCGGCGACGGGGGCGGCAGCGGTGCGGGGAGCGGCGCGTACTACAAGACATGCGCCGAGGCCAAGGCCGCCGGAGCGGCGCCCATGCGGCGCGGCCGGCCCGGGTACCGCGAGGCCCTCGACCGGGACAAGGACGGCATCGCCTGCGACAAGTAGCCGTTCGCACAGGGGCGCCGGCCGACCGGCTGGACCGGCTGGATTCAGCCGGTCGGCGGCGGCCTCCTCGGCGTGGCGGCCGTCGGAGGTGCAGAATCGGGCCCGTCGGTACGGTGTCGAGGGGGCGGCCATGGCAGTGGGAACACGGACGGACGGCGGAACCGGTGGTACGGAGGTTCCCGCGCTCGCGGGGGTCCCGCTGCTCGGTTCCCTCTTCGACCTGAAATCGGACTCGCTCGGGACGTATCTGCGTGCCCAGCAGCGGCACGGCGACGTCGTACGGATCACCGCCGGGCCGCCCGGGCTGCGCGCCGAGCTCTACGGCGTCTTCTCCGCCGAGGGCGCGCAGCAGGTCCTGGCCTCGGAGTCCGCCAACTTCCGCAAGGACAACACCTTCTACCAGGAGCTCCGGGACTCCTTCGGGAACGGCCTGCTGACCAGCCAGGACGAGGACTACCTGCGTCAGCGGCGGCTCGTCCAGCCGCTGTTCACCAAGCGCCGGGTGGACGGTTACGCGGGAGCCGTCGCCGCCGAGACCCGGGCCGTCCTCGCGGGCTGGGAGCAGGCTCCGGGCGCGGTGGTCGACGTCGGCGAGGAGATGATGCGGCTCGCCCTGCGCGCGGTCGCCCGCATCCTCTTCGGCACCGACGTGGAGACCACCGTCGACGTCGTCGACCGGTGTTTTCCGGTCATCACGGAGTACGTGCTGCGCCGCGGGTACTCCCCCGCCAACCTCCCGCGCAGCTGGCCCACTCCGGCCAACAAGCGGGCCGCCGCCGCGATGGACGAGCTGTACGCGGCGTGCGACACCATCATCGCCGCACGGCGCAGTGGCGATACGGCCTCCGGCTCGGGCCCCGGCGAGGACCTGCTGAGCCTGCTCGCAGCCGCCTCCAGCACGGACGACGGGGAGTTCGACGCCGCCGAACTGCGCGACCAGGTGCTGATCTTCCTGCTCGCCGGGCACGAGACGACCGCCACCTCGCTCGCCTTCTCCCTGCACCTGCTGGCCCGCCACCCCGAGCAGCAGGCGCGGGCCCGCGAGGAGGTCTCCCGCGTCCTGGCCGACCGTACGCCGGAGGCCGCCGACCTCGACCGGCTGCCGTACCTCACACAGGTCCTCAAGGAGGCGATGCGGCTCTACCCGGCGGCCCCGGTGATCGGTCGCAGCTCGGTCGCGGCCACCGAGGTCGGGGGCCTGGTCATCCCGACGGGCGCGGACGTGATCCTGGCCCCGTGGGTGACGCACCGCCATCCCCGCTACTGGCCGGACCCGGACCGCTTCGACCCGGACCGCTTCACCCCGGAGGCGGAGGCCGGCCGCCCCCGCTACGCGTGGTTCCCGTTCGGTGGCGGCCCGCGCGCCTGCATCGGGCAGCACTTCTCGATGCTGGAGTCGGTGATCGCGCTGGCGATGATCCTGCGGACCTACGAGTTCGAGGCCGTGGACACCGAGGTCCCGGTCAGCGCCGGAATCACCCTGCGGGCGGACGGCCCGATCCGCTGCCGCATCCGGGACGTGACCGGATGACGCGCTAGACGGCCGCCGGCGTGTGGTTGCCCTTGAGACGTTCCAGGTCCGAGGGCCGGACCTGGATCGCGAGCAGCGCGATGACCGCCGCGATCAGGGCGAAACACGCCGCGACGACGAACGCGGCGCTCACGCCGGAGGTGAGCACCTGGTCGCCCCACGGGTCGGGCAGCCGGCCGGTCCGCAGGAACATGGCCTTCTGGGCCTGATCGGCCTGGCTCAGGAAGGCCGGGACCTGGTCGTGGGCCTCGTTGCGGCTGGCCGTGCCGAACACGGTGACCAGGATGGACAGGCCCAGCGATCCGCCCACCTGCTGCGTCGTGTTGAGCAGTCCGGAGGCGGCGCCGGACTCCCGGTCGGCGACGTTGGACAGGGCCATCAGGGTCAGCGAGACGAACTGCATGCCCATGCCGAGGCTGAACACGAGCATCGGACCCAGGATGCTGCCGAGGTACGTGGAGTGGATGTCGGTCTGCGTCAGCCAGGCCAGGCCGGCCGCCGAGCACAGCGCGCCCGTCACCATGAAGGGTTTCGGCCCGAGCTTCGGCAGCAGCTGGGAGGTGATGCCCGCGCCGACGGCGATGACGACGCTCACCGGCAGGAAGGCGAGGCCCGCTTCCAGCGGGCTGAACCCCAGCACGTTCTGCACGAACAGGGTCAGGAAGAAGAACATGCCGAACATCGCGCAGGCGAGGAACAGCATGATCCCGTAGGACCCGGCCCGGTTGCGGTCGGCGAACATGTGCAGCGGCGTGATCGGCTGCGGCGAACGCCGCTCGTTGAGGAAGAACAGCAGGAGCAGGACCACGGCCGCCCCGAAGGAACCGAGGGTGATCGGGTCGGTCCAGCCCTCCTGGGCGGCGCGGATGAAACCGTAGACGAGCGCGACCATGCCCAGGGTGGACAGCAGTGCGCCGGCCAGGTCGAAGTGTCCGGGATGGCGTTCGGACTCGCGGATGACCCGCCTGGCCATGAAGGCGATGGCCAGGGCGATCGGAACGTTGACGAAGAGCACCCAGCGCCAGCTGAGCCATTCGACGAGGACGCCGCCGGCCAGCAGTCCGATCGCGCCGCCGCCCGCCGAGACCGCCGCGAACACGCCGAACGCCCGGTTGCGGGCCGGGCCTTCACGGAAGGTGGTGGAGATCAGCGCCAGCGCGGTCGGGGAGGCGATGGCGGCGCCGACGCCCTGCAGCGCCCGGGCGCCCATCAGCTGGCCCTCGTTCTGCGCGAGTCCGCCCAGCATCGAGGCCAGGCCGAAGAGCAGCACGCCGGTGATGAACACGCGCTTGCGGCCGAGGATGTCGCCGGTGCGGCCGCCGAGCAGGAGCAGTCCGCCGAAGGTGAGGGTGTACGCGTTGACGACCCAGGACAGGCTCTCGGTGGAGAAGCCGAGGGCCGTCTGGATGTGCGGGAGCGCGATGTTCACGATGGTGATGTCGAGAACGACCATGAGCTGGCAGGACGCGATGACGAACAGCGCGAGCCCGTTGCCGCTTCCTCGGACCTTGCCGTCGGTCCCTTTGCTGGTCGGCGTTGCCTTCCCATCCACCTTTTCGACGCTAAACCTGGAGCGGGGGGTACACCACTCGAATGGCCTAGGCTGCATGACATGTACAGTGTGCCATTTCACATGACACACTACGATCATGGATGATTTCCTCAGGCTCTCCGCGAGCACCGGCCGCTTCACGTACGGCGCCCCGCGCGCGTTCTCCTTCGGGGACGACGGCCGGCTGCTCTGGTTCCTCCGCTCCACCGGCCCCACCGACGCCTTCGACAGCCTCTGGGTCCTGGACACCGCCACCGGCGCCGAAACCCGGCTCGCCGACCCCCGCGAGCTGTCCCCGGAGCCCGGCGCCCTGCCGGCCGCCGAGCGCCGGCTGCGGGAGCGGACCCGGCTCGTGGCCGCCGGGATCGGCTCGTACGCGCTCTCCGGGGACGGCCGCAGCGCGGTGTTCCCTCTGTACGGGCGGCTGTACCGGGTGGGTTACCAGGGGCCCGGCGAGGGGATCGGACAGCCGGCCGAGGAGATCCCGGCCGCCGGGCCCGCCCTCGATCCCCGCCTCAACGCCGGCGGCTCCCGCACCGCGTACGTCACCGGCGACGCCCTGCACACCTCCCCCGGCGGCCGGATCAGCCCCGCCGACGGAGCCCGCTGGGGCCTCGCGGAGTTCGCCGCAGCCGAGGAGCTGGGCCGGGACCGGGGCCACTGGTGGTCCCCCGACGGCCAGACCCTGCTGGCCGCCCGCGTGGACGAATCCGCCCTCCAGCGGCGCCACTTCGCCGACCCCGCGCACCCCGAGCTCCCGGCCGAGGACTTCGCGTACCCCGAGGCGGGCGGGCCCAACGCCGGGGTCCAGCTGTGGGTGCTCCGCCCGGACGGCGCCCCGGTACGGCTCGACTGGGACGCGGAGGCGTACCCGTACGTCTCGGACGCCGACTGGGAGTCGCAGACGGAGATCCTGCTGACCGTCCAGGACCGGCTCCAGCAGAACGTGCTGCTGCTCACCGCCGACCCGGCCACCGGCCGTACCCGGGAGCTGTCGCGTACCGTGCACCCCCACTGGGTCGACCCGCTGCTGCCCGGCACCCCGGCCCGGCTCGCCGACGGGCGGATGCTCACCGCCGCCGACACTCCGGGCGGCGCCGCCCGCGGCCTCGCCCTCGACGGGGAACTGCTGACCGGGAACGGGATCCAGGTCCGCCGGGTGGCCGGGGTCCACCAAGGCCGGCTGCTGATCGAGGCCGGGCGACGCGACCCCGCCGAGCAGCAGGTGCTGCTCCTCGACCCCGCCACCGGGGAGCTGACCCCGCTCGCCGACGGACCCGGCGTGCACAGCGTCCGCGCCTCGGCCGGGACTCTGCTCCTGACCAGCGCCGACGCCAACGGGATCCGGCACGGCGTACGCACCGCCGACGGGCGCGAGTTCGTAGCAGGCGACCTGTCCGCGCCGCTGCCGTACCGGGTGGTCCCGGTGCTGGAGCGGGTCACCGAGCACGGCATCCCCACCGCGCTCGTACTCCCCCGCGGCCATGTCCCCGGCCGGCGGCTGCCCGTGCTGATGGACAGCTACGGCGGCCCCGGCTACCAGGACGTGTCCGCCGAGCCGCGCCGCTGGCAGCAGCGCCAGTGGTGGGCCGACCGGGGCTTCGCGGTGGTGACCGTCGACAACCGCGGGACCCCGTACGTCTCGCCCGCCTTCACCCACGCCATGTACCGCGGGTTCTCCGAAGTCACCCTGGACGACCAGGTCGCGGCCCTGCACGCACTCGCCGCCCGCCACGGCGACCTGGACCTCGGGCGGGTCGGGGTGCGCGGCTGGTCGTACGGCGGCTACCTCTCCGCGATGGCGGTGCTGCGCCGCCCGGACGTCTTCCACGCCGCTGCCGCCGGGGCCGCGCCGACCGACTTCCGCCAGTACGACACGGCGTACACCGAGCGCTACCTGGGCCTCCCCCAGGACCACCCGGACGTCTACGAGCGGGACTCCCTGATCCCCGACGCCCCGCACCTGGCCCGGCCACTGCTGCTGATCACGGGCCTGGCCGACGACAACGTCCACCCCTCGCACACCCTGCGGCTCTCGCAGGCGCTGACCGACGCGGGCCGCCCCCACCAGCTCCTGGCCCTCCCCGGGGTCACGCACATGACCCCCAACGGGGCCCGCGAGAAGATCACGGCGCTGGAGCTGGAGTTCTTCCGCCGCGAACTGGCCTGAGAGCGGGAACTCGCCTAAGCGGCGGACGACCCGGCCGCGAAGGCGAGGACAGCGGGCGCCGCCTCGTGCAGGCTCGCGAAGTGACGGTGCACCCCGTCCACCGGGGCCGGTGTGTTGACCCCCCACACCGTCATGCCGGCCCGCAGCCCGGACTCGACGCCGGACGGCGCGTCCTCGATGACCAGGCAGTCCTGCGGCCTGGCACCGAGGCGCTCCGCGGCCAGCAGGTAGGGGACCGGCGACGGCTTGCCCTCGGCGACGGCGGCCGCGTCCACGAGTACGCCCGGCACCGGCAGTCCGGTCCGGGCGAACCGCCCGCGCACCCGGTGCTCGTAGTTCGAGGTCACCAGCGCCCAGCGTCCCGAGGGCAGGCCGGACAGCAGCTCCGGGGCACCGGGGAAGGCGGCATAGGTGCCGGAGCGGACGTCCTCGTCCTCCAGTTCGTGGAGCGCGGTCAGGCAGGCCTGCGGGTCCTGCCCGGGCGCCACCTCGGCGAAGGTCTCCATGGGACGGGTCCGCAGCGCCACGCGGTGGACCGCCTCGGGGTCGAGTCCGTACCGCGCCGCCCACGTCGCCCAGACCCGGCGCTGGTTCGCCACCGCGTCGATCAACGTACCGTCGACGTCGAAGAGGACGAACTTCGCGGGGCCGGGCCGGGTGATTTCGCTGGTCACGCCGTGATCATGCCATCAGCCCGGCGGGCGGTCCGCCGCGGGGCGGCCCTCGGCCGGCTCGGACGGCGGAGGGCCCCGGAGCCGATCGTGTCGGCGCCGGGGCCCTCCTCCTTCTTCCCCTGGATCCCCGTCAGTCACCGGGGAAGTGGCAGGCCACCTCGCGGGAGGCGGCGATCCGCAGCAGCGGGCGGTCCGTGCGGCAGACGTCCTGCGCCTTCGGGCAGCGCGGGTGGAAGGTGCACCCCGGGGGCGGGGCGGCCGGGTTCGGGGGATCGCCCAGCAGCACGATCCGCTCGCGCCGCCGTTCGGCCGCCGGGTCCGGCAGCGGTACGGCGGAGAGCAGCGCCCGGGTGTACGGGTGCTGGGGGTTCTCGTACAGGGCGCGCTTCGCGCCGATCTCGACGATCCGGCCGAGGTACATGACGGCGACCCGGTCGCTGACCCGCTTCACCACGGACAGGTCGTGCGCGATGAACAAGTACGCCAGACCCAGTTCGCGGCGCAGCCGTTCCATCAGGTTGACGATCTGCGCCTGGACGGAGACGTCGAGGGCGGAGACCGGCTCGTCGGCGACGACCAGCCGCGGGCTGGTGGCCAGCGAGCGGGCGATACCGATGCGCTGGGCCTGGCCGCCGGAGAACTCGTGCGGGTAGCGGTCGATGTGCTCCGGGATCAGCCCGACCAGGTCCATCAGCTCGGCCGCCCGGCGGCGCGCGTCGGAGGCCGACCAGCCCTGCACGAGCAGCGGGTCGGAGATGATCCGGGACACCGTCTGGCGGGGGTTGAGGGAGGAGTGCGGGTCCTGGAAGACCATCTGGAGGTGGCGCCGGTGCGGGCGGAGCCCGCGCTGCGACAGCCTCGTGATGTCCCGTCCGTCGAACGTGATGCTGCCGGACGTGGGTTCCAGCAGCCGGACCAGCATCCGGCCGGTGGTGGACTTCCCGCAGCCCGACTCCCCGACCAGGCCGAGTGTTTCGCCGGCCGCGAGGTCGAAGGAGACCCCGTCGACGGCGCGCACGGGCGCCCCCCGGCGCCCGGACGCGGCGCGTCTGCCGGGGAAGGCCATGGTCAGGTCGCGTACGGAGAGCAGCGCCGGCGGGGTCCGGTCCGGGGCGGCCGGCCCGGGCGCCGGGGCGGGTACGAGCGTACTCATCGGGACACCTCCGATTCGGTCGCGGCGGCAACGGCCGCGGCGCCGGCGGCCGGTGCCGTGCGCCCCGCGACATGGCAGGCGGCCAGCCGGCCGGGGCCGCCGTACGGCAGGAGCTCGGGCCGTTCGCCCGTGCAGCGCTCCCGCTCCGCCCCGGTGCCGGCGGCCGCGACCGCGCAGCGCGGGGCGAACGCGCACCCCGGGGCGAGCGTGAGCAGGGAGGGCGGGGAGCCGGGGATCGCCCGCAGCGGATCGTCGTCGGCGTCGTCCAGCCGGGGCAGCGAGTCGAGCAGGCCCCGGGTGTACGGGTGCGCCGGGTCGGCGAACAGCTCGTCGACCCCGGCCTGTTCGGCGGCCCGGCCGCCGTACATGACCAGTACCTCGTGGGCGACGCGGGCGACGACCCCCAGGTCGTGGGTGATCATCACGACGCCGAGGCCGCGCTCCTGCTGGAGCCGGGCGATGAGCTCCAGGATCTGCGCCTGCACGGTCACGTCGAGGGCGGTGGTGGGCTCGTCGGCGATCAGCAGATCGGGTTCGCAGGCCAGGGCCATGGCGATCATCACGCGCTGGCGCATGCCGCCGGAGAACTGGTGCGGGTACTCCCCTACCCGGCGGGCCGGTTCCGGGATGCCGACCTCGCCGAGCATGTCGACGGCCCGCTTGCGCGCGGCGGCCCTCCCTGACTTGAAGTGCACGCGGAAGTGCTCGGCGATCTGCTCGCCGACCGTGTAGTAGGGGTGCAGGCTGGACAGCGGGTCCTGGAAGATCATGGCCATCTTCCGGCCGCGCAGCCGGGACAGCTCCTTGTCGGACATCCCGGTGAGCTCCTGCCCGGCGAGCGCGATGGAGCCGCCGACCTCGGCGCCCCGGTGCAGGCCCATGACGGCGAGCGAGGTGACGGACTTGCCGGATCCGGATTCGCCGACGATGCCGAGGGTGCGCCCGGCCTCGACGGTGAAGCCGAGCGAGTCGACGGCCCGTACGGGGCCGCGCGGGGTGGCGAAGGTGACGTGCAGGTCGCGTACTTCGAGGAGCGGGGCCTCGGGGCGCGGGGCCTCGGGGCGCGGCGCGTCGGGGAGAACGGCCATCAGTACCTCACCCTCGGGTCGATGACGGCGTACAGGAGGTCGACGACGAGGTTGGCGACGACGATGAAGAAGGCGGCGAGCAGCGTGACCCCGAGGACCACCGGCTGGTCCGAGCTGACCAGGGCCCCGTAGAACAGCCGCCCGATGCCCGGGAGTCCGAAGATGGACTCGGTGATGACGGCGCCGGCGAGCAGCCCGCCGAGGTCCATGCCGAAGATGGTGAGGATCGGGGTCATCCCGGAGCGCAGGCCGTGCTTGACGACCACCGTGCGCTCGGGCATGCCCTTGGCGCGGGCGGTACGGATGTACGGCTCGGCCATCGCCTCGATCATCGAGCCGCGGCTCTGGCGGGCGTACATGGCCGCGTACAGGAGGGCGAGCGCGGTCCAGGGCAGCAGCAGGTTGGCCGCCCACGCGAACGGGTTGTCGGTGAAGGCCTGGTAGGTGGGGTAGGGCAGCAGCCCGGCGACCCGGATGACCCCGTAGATGAGCATCACGGAGGTGAAGTAGACGGGCAGCGAGGCGGCGGCGACGGCGCCGACCATCAGGGCCTTGTCGGTGGCGGTGTCCTTGCGCAGGGCGGCGGTGACCCCGGCGCCGAGGCCGAGCAGCAGCCACAGCGCGGCGGCGCCGACGGCGAGGGAGGCGGAGACCGGGAGGCGGTCCATCAGCAGGTCCCACACGGGCAGGGAGTTCTCGTACGAGTAACCCAGGCACGGGAAGTCGCACTGGACGGCGTACTGGCCGGTGCCGAGGGTGCGGCCGGTGAAGATGCCGGTGAGGAAGTCGGCGAACTGCCGCCACACCGGCTGGTCCAGGCCGAGGTACTCCCGTACGTCGGCCAGCCGTTCGGCGCTGCAGGTCTTGCCGCAGGCGGCCGCGGCCGGGTCGGTGGGCAGGACGTAGAAGATGAGGAAGGTGACGGCGGCGATGGCGAGCAGAACGCCCGCGAGGGCGAGCAGCCGGCGCGCGAGGTAGAGGATCAACTGCGGCCGCCCCTCGGGTCGAGGATGTCGCGCAGGGCGTCGCCGAGCAGGGTGAAGGCGAGTACCGCGAGGAAGAGGAAGGTGCTCGGGATGACGAAGTACATGGGGTCGGTCTCGTAGAAGGCGACGGACTCGGCGATCATCTGGCCCCAGGACGGGGTCGGCGGGCGGACGCCCACGCCGAGGTAGCTGAGCGCCGCCTCGGTGCTGATCATGCCGGGGATGAGCAGGGTGGTGTAGGCGATGACCGGGCCGGAGACTCCCGGGAGGATGTCGCGGGTCAGGATCCGCCAGGAGCCGGCGCCGCCGACGCGGGCGGCGTCCACGTACTCGCGGTGTTTGAGGGAGAGGGTCTGGCCGCGGACGACGCGGGCGACGCCGGGCCAGCCGAAGACACCGATGACGGTGGTCATGAGCACGATCCGGTTGACGTCCTTGGCCACCGACAGCATCGCGATCATGAAGATGAGGGAGGGGAAGGACATGGTCAGGTCCATCAGCCGGGACAGGACCGTGTCGGTGCGGCCGCCGAAGTAGCCGGCGGCGATCCCGGCGGCGGTGCCCGCGATGACCACGATGGCGGTGGCGGTGAAGGCGATGAGGAGGGAGACCTGGGCGCCGTGGACGACCCGGGCGAACAGGTCGCGGCCGGTGACGGGTTCGACGCCGAGCCAGTGCTCGGGGCTGATCCCGCCGAGGGAGCCGAGGGGCTGGCCGCCGAGGTAGGGGTCGATGGCGGACTTGTCGAACTCCTCGGGGGACCAGCCGCCGAGCCCGCCCAGCCAGGGCGCGGTGACGGCCATCAGCACGAAGAGGAGCACGACGCAGAGGCTGACGCGGACGGCGGGGCGGCGGCGGAGCTCCCGCCGGGCGAGCTGCCAGGGGCTGCTGCCGGTGGCCGCTGCCGCCGCGAGACCGGCCTCGGCGGCGCCGGGTGCGGTGGTGGTCATGGTGTCGGGGGCTCCGTATCCCTCAGCCCTGGCTCTTCGAGGGGTCCTTGAGGCCGACGGTCCCGTAGTCGACGGTGCCGGTCCACACGGGGTGGCCGTAGGCGCCGGCGATGTTGGGGCCTACGAGCAGCGGCTTGCGCTCCAGGAGGACCGGGACGGACGGGGACTTCTTCATGATCTCGGCGTCGAGGTCGATCCAGGCCTGGTTGGCCTGCTTGGCGTCGGCCATGGCGTTGATCTCGTCGATCCGCTTCATGGTGGCCTCGTCGCGGAACTGGCTGTTGTTGCCCTGGTTGCCCTTCTCCTTGATGGTGCGTCCGTCGAAGACGAAGGGGATCCAGGTGGAGCCGGAGGGATAGTCGGGGCACCAGCCGGCGAGGGTCATGTCGGGGGTGGTGGAGAGGTCGCCGATGACGTCGTAGTACGCGCCCGGGTCGATGGTGTCGACGACGACCTCGATGCCCACGCGGGACAGGCCCTGCTGGATGGCCTCGGCCTTGCCCTTGTCGCCGGTGGATACGGCGAGGGAGACCTTCAGGGACTCCTTGCCCGCGGCCTTGAGGAGTTCCTTGGCCTTGGCCGGGTCTCCCGCCGGGGCGATCTTCAGGGTGTCGGCCTGCTTGCCGCCGGAGAGCGCCGGGGGCAGGTAGGCGGTGGCGATCTCGTTGAGGGCCGGACCGCCGCCCGCGGTGATCACCGCCTCCTTGTCGACGGCGTACTGCATGGCCTCGCGGACCTTGGGATCGTTGAAGGGCGCCCGGGAGTTGTTCAGGGCGAGCATCTCGGTGCAGCCCTGGGACTCGGCGAGCAGGCGCGCCCTGACCTCCGGCTTCGGCAGCACCTTGGGGGCGCTCTCGGGGCGCATGTCCATGTACTGGACGGCGGAGGCGTCGGCGCCCTCGCCCGCGATGATCCGGTCGTCGATCTGGCCGCCCTTGAGGCCCATGACCACGACGAACTTGTCGGGGTAGGCCTTTCTGACGGTGTCGGTCTTCGGGTCCCAGTGCTCGTTGCGGACGAGGACGAGCTTCTTGTCGCGGTCGTACGACTCGATCTTGTACGGGCCGGAGGAGAACGGGCGGGCGTCGTACTGGGTGCCCTTCTCCTGGGACTGCGGGACCGGGGCGAAGGTGGGGAGGGTGGCGGTGGCGGAGAACTCGGCGACCGGGCGCTTCAGTTCGAAGACGATGGTGCGGTCGTCGGGGGTCTTGACGGAGTCGAGGTGCTGCCCCTGGAGCGGTCCCTTGTAACCCTCGCCGCCGGCCAGGTACTGGGCGGCGTAGTCGGGGCCGCCGGTGAGGTCGGGGGCGAAGGAGCGCTCGACGTTGTACTTGATGTCCTGCGCCTTGATGGGCGTGCCGTCCTCGTACTTCACGCCCTCCTTGAGGGTGAAGGTCCAGGTCTTGCCGCCGTTGGAGGGGGTGCCGAGGTCGGTGGCGAGGTCGGGGACGAGCTCGCTGCCGGCCTTGCCGGGCTCGGCCTTGAAGGTGACGAGCGTGCGGTAGAGGAGGCGGGTGCCGAAGTCCATGGCCGGCATGACCCAGTTGCGGGCGGGGTCGAGGTGGGCGAAGTCCTGGTTGGACAGGACGGTCAGGGTCCCGCCCTTGACCGGGGCCCCGCCGAGGATCTTGCCGTCGTTGGCGGCGGCGGGGTTGCCCGCGCCGGCGACGGTGGAGCCCTTCTTGGGGTCGGAGCAGCCCGAGGCGCCGAGTGCGAGTGCCGCCACGAGGGCGGTGGCGAGGGCGAGTTGGGTGCGCTTGGTCATGGGTCACTCCAGTGAAGGGCCGCGCTCTATGATGTGACCGGTAACATAGTAATGTGAAATTGCACTGACAAGAGGTTGGCGCCGCCGTTATCCAGCCGTGCCCAAATCCGGCCCCTCGAACGGGAGTCGAGGCCGTCGGACAGCCTGAACGCGGCAACTGCCCGACGACGCGCAGCGCCAGGCGGTCGACGGTAGTCCGTCACCACCTGGCGCTGCGCGTCACGACGAACGACCCGAGCGGTACCCGCTGCCGCCGGGGATCAGCTCAATGCGACGAACCGGCCTTTTCCTTTTCCTTTTCCTTGCCCTTGTGCTTGCTCAGAACCGGACGGAAGTTACTGTTCGTCACACAGCCGAGGTTGGTGTAGATCCTGTCGTTCGTCTGCGGGTCAAAGCCGACGAGGTGGTACTGGCAGGCCCCCTCGATGAACCTGGCTTCGACGCCGCCGGGAAAATCGATCTCCTTGTTCCACAGGAACTGCGACTGGAGGCCCGTCTGCCGCGCGGTGGCGTTGATGTCGATCCCGCCGGGAGCCTGGATCGCGTAGACCCAGCCGTCGTTCCCGCCCCCCGTGGCGAATTCCTGCGCCACCCAGCGCTCACAAGTGGTGCTCACGTGCGCGGCGTTCTGCTGCCCGCTCCCCCCGATGATCCACTGCGACAGCGGGGTGAGGTCCGAGCCCCGCGCGGCGAAGCCGCTGGCGAAGATCGTTTGGGGGGGCCGTGTGTCGCCCCGCCACAGCGTGTTCCCGTCGTGCCGCCAGTACCAGGCCTCGCGCACCGCGGCGAGGTCCACCTCCGGCCGGATCCCGGGGTCCTTCGTGGTCTGCATCCACTCCGACGCGCTGTAGCCGCCGGTCGGGCCGCAGGGGCCGGTATCGCGGATCTGCTGCGGGGTACCCGGGTACGGATCCGCCGCGGCGCCGGCGGGTGAGCCGAACGCCAACGAGACGGTGACCAGGACAGTGGCGGAAGTGATCCGAAACGCAGTCTTCAACACAGTCGGCACAACCCATCGCTCGGTGCACAGGACCCTGTGTTGGTAGACGGATTCCGGGCGGAATCAACCTCCGTTCGCAGCCGTCACCCGCGGGCACCACGAGGTCCACCCGCCCGGCGCACTCTCCCCCTCACCGGTCCGACGGGCCCGGCGTGATCCGAACGACACCCCCTAGACGCCCGAGCCGAGGCCTCCCGGGATGCGGCCCACCGGTTCGTCGCGGCCCTGGGCCCACAGCGAGCGGACGTGGCCGAGGTGGCGGACCATGCAGGCTTCCGCCGCCTCCGCGTCGCCGGCGATCATCAGGTCCAGCAGCTCGATGTGCTCCTCGGCCGAGGAGACCAGCTTTCCGGCCTCGTCCAGGCCCGTCAGCCCGTACAGCCGCGAGCGCTTTCGCAGGTCGCCCACCGTCTCGACCAGCCGGTCGTTGCCGGCCAGGGCCAGCAGGGAGAGGTGGAAGCGGCGGTCCGCCTCCAGGTAGCCGATCAGGTTGTGCTCGCGGGCGCTGGTGACGATCTCCTCGGCGACGGGCCGCAGCGCCTCCAGCTGCTCCGCCGTGGCGATCTTCGTGATCCGGCCGATGGTCGGCACCTCGATCATCGTGCGCAGCTCGGTGTACTGGTCCAGGTCGCGCTCGCTGACCTCGGTGATCCGGAAGCCCTTGTTGCGGACGGGTTCCACCAGGCCCTCGCGGGCCAGGTCGAGCATCGCCTCGCGGACCGGCGTGGCGGAGACCCCGAGTTCGGCGGCCAGGCCGGGCGCCGAGTAGACGCTGCCGGGGCGCAGTTCACCCGCTATCAGGGCTGCTCGGAGGGCGTGGCCGACCTGGTCGCGGAGCCGTTCCTGGGCCTTGATGAGGCTGTGCTGCTTCAGGTCACCCATTTGCCATTCCTCCGAAACCCTTCGCACCACCGAGTGCAGAGGAACAGCGTACAATGTCACGTTGCGCTTGCTCTCCGAGCGGTGGTGCATCCCGCGGCGCGATACATCGCCACCGCCACAGCGAGATCCTCCCAGGCCATGCCCACGCTCTTGAAGAGCTGTGGACAACCCGGCGCTCCGGCCGCCGGCATCCGGCCCGCCACCAGGTCGGCCAGGGTGCCGTTGATATGACCGGGCCCGATCGCCCCCTCCGCCTCCGGCACCAGCAGATCCCCCGCCTCCCGCAGCGCCGCCGCCCGCGACTCCACGTACACCGCGGCCCGCCGCACCAGCGCGGTGTCGGTCTCCCGGGCGTCCGGCTCGTGCGAGCCGACCGCCACGACCGTCGCTCCCGGGGCCACCAGCCGCCCGTCGAAGAGGGGTTCGCGGGCCGTGGTGCAGCACAGCACCAGGTCCGCGTCCACCACGTCCGCCGGGGTGCCCGTACGGGCCGGCACGCCCAGGGCGCGGGCGTGCGCCGCCAGCCGCTCCGCGGCCCCGGGGTTGCGGCCCACGACCACCGCCCCCGCCAACTCCCGTACGTCCCGTACCGCTTCGAGGTGTCCGTACGCCTGGGGGCCGGCGCCGAAGAGCACCAGCCGCAGGGCCCGCCCGGCCGGCGCCAGGTACCGCAGGGCGAGCGCCGAGACCGCCGGGGTGCGCAGGGCGGTCAGCGCCGCGCCGTCGAACAGGGCCAGCGGGCGCAGCGTCGGGCCGTCCAGCAGCAGGTACGAGCCGGTGATGCGAGGGAGCCCGAGGGCCGGATTGCCGGGCGCCACACCGGCGATCTTCACCCCGGCGTACGCCCCCGCCGCGGCCGGCATCAGCAGCAGCTCGCCGCCGCCCGGTACGGCCAGCGCCGAGCGCTGCGGGCAGGACTCCGGGTCCAGCCCGGCCCGCAGTACGTCGGCCAGCGCGTCGGCGGCCGCGGCCGGGGTGAGCAGCGCGGCCGTCTCCGCGGCCTCGAACTGCGGGATCACAGCAGGAATCCCGCGCCGAGGGCGTCCTGCGGATCACGGACGAAGGCGTGCTCGCCGGTGCGGTACGCCGTCCCTGTGACCTCCGTGACCAGACCGTCGAGGGATCCCACCGGCACCACCCGGCCCGTGAACACCGTGCCCGTCACCGACTCGTGGAGCAGGTCCTCGCCCGGCCCGATCCGGCCGTCCTCCGCGAGCAGCGCGAGGCGCGCCGAGGTGCCCGAACCGCAGGGCGAGCGGTCGATCTGCCCGTCGGCGAACACGGTGACGTTGCGCTGGTGCGGCCCGAAGGGGGTGCCGGGCAGCTCCTCGTGGAGGATCACCCCGTAGACCCCGGAGAGCAGCGGCCCGCCGGGGTGCCAGGTCCCGGGGTGGGAGGCCAGCGCGGCCCTGATCTCCTGCCCTGCGCGGACGAGTTCGGGCAGGGCGGCCCGGGTGACCTCCAGGCCCAGGTCCCGGGCCGCTACGGACGCGTAGCAGGCTCCGGCGTGCGCGATGTCCACCTCCGCCAGACCCAGGGTGGTCGCCACCGGCACCTTGCGGGCGCCGACCCGGGCCGGGACGTTGCGGAAGGTGACCCCGGTGGTCCGGCCGCCGGCGCGGTGCACGGTCGCGGCGACCCGCCCCGACGGCACGTCGATCCGTACCTGCGCGTCCCCGTCGTCCGGCGCGGCGACCCGGCCGGTGTCCACGGCCCAGACGCCGAGGGCCATCGTGCCGTGGCCGCAGGCGGTGGAGTAGCCGTCCTTGTGCCAGAACAGCACGCCGAAGTGGGCCCCGTCGTCGTCCGGGGGCACGACGAACCCGCCGTACATCCCGGCGTGCCCGCGCGGCTCCTGCACGAGGAGCCGCCGTACGTCGTCCAGCGGGCTGCGGCGCGGAGCCGTCCCGGAGCCCCCGGGGCCGATGGCGGTGGAGCAGCGCTCGGCGACGGTGTCCCCGGGTGCGGGCGGCAGGCCGGCCGCGGCGGTGTCGACGATCCGGAACGGCTCCCCGGCGGTGTGGTAGTCCACGGTGCGTACGGCGGTCACAGCAGGAACCCCGCGGGGAAGGGGTCGGACGGGTCGAGGAAGTACTGGGCGGTGCCGGTGATCCACGCCCGCCCGGTGACGGTGGGGACAACGGCCGGGAACCCGCCGACCGTGGTCTCCCCGACCAGCCGGCCGGTGAACTCCGTCCCGATGAAGGACTCGTTGACGAAGTCCGCGCCGAGGCCGAGGAGGCTCCGGGCGTGCAGCTGGGCCATGCGCGCGCTGGTCCCCGTACCGCAGGGCGAGCGGTCGAACCAGCCCGGATGGATGGCCATGGCGTGCCGGGAGCGGCGGGCGTCGGAGCCGGGGGCGGCGAGGTAGACGTGCTTGACCCCGGAGATGGTGGAGTTCTCGGGGTGGACGGGCCGGTCGCCGGAGGCGTTGATCGCGTCCATGACGGCGAGTCCGGCGGCGAGCAGGTCGTCCTTCCGCTCCCGGTCGAAGGGGAGGCCGAGGGCGTCTAGTTCGACGAAGGCGTAGAAGTTCCCGCCGTAGGCGAGGTCGTAGGTGACCGTGCCGAAGCCGGGGACCTCGGCCTTGAGGTCGAGTCCGACGCAGAAGGAGGGGACGTTGGTGAGGGTGACGGCGGTGGCCGCCCCGTCCTCGACCCGGACGTCCACGCTCACCAGCCCGGCCGGGGTGTCGAGCCGGACGGTGGTGACCGGCTCGACGACCTCCACCATGCCCGTCTCGACCAGGACGGTCGCGACCCCGATGGTCCCGTGCCCGCACATGGGGAGCAGGCCCGACACCTCGATGTACAGCACGCCGAAGTCGGCGTCGGGGCGGGTGGGGGGCTGCAGGATGGCACCGCTCATCGCGGAGTGCCCGCGCGGCTCGTACATGAGCAGGGTCCGGACGTGGTCCAGGTGCTCGATGAAGTGGAGCCGTTTGTCGGCCATGGTGGCGCCGGGGATCACCCCGACGCCTCCGGTGATCACCCGGGTCGGCATGCCCTCGGTGTGCGAGTCCACCGCGTGGTAGATGTGGCGCGTACGCATTCCAGTGCCCTTCCGGTCCCCCGGGGGGACTAGTTGTGGCCCTCGGCGAGGGCCTTCTCGGTGGCGGCGCGGACGGCCGCCTCGATCTCCCCGGTGAGCGGGAAGCGGGGCGGGCGGGTGGCGCCGCCGGGGCGTCCCGCGAGGTCCATGGAGAGCTTGATGGCCTGGACGAACTCGGTCTTGGAGTCCCAGCGCAGCAGCGAGTGCAGGGACTTGTACAGCGGCAGCGCGGTGGCGAGGTCCCCGGCCACGGCGGCCCGGTAGAGCTCGGCGCAGGAGCGCGGCAGGGCGTTGGGGTAGCCGGCGATCCACCCGACCGCGCCGGCGAGGGCGAGTTCGAGGAGGACGTCGTCGGCGCCGATGAGCAGGTCGAGGCCCGGGGCGAGTTCGGCGATCTCGTACGCCCGGCGGACGTCCCCGCTGAACTCCTTGACGGCGACGATGCTGCCGTCGCCGTGCAGGCGGGCGAGCAGGCCGGGGGTCAGGTCCACCTTGGTGTCGATGGGGTTGTTGTACGCGACGACGGGCAGCCCGGCGCGGGCCACGTCGGCGTAGTGCGCGCGCACGGTCGCCTCGTCGGCCCGGAAGGCGTTGGGGGGCAGCAGGAGTACGGAGCCGGCCCCGGCCTCGGCGGCCTGGTCGGCCCAGCGGCGGGCCTCGGCGCTGCCGTAGGCGGCGACGCCGGGCATGACGCGGGCGCCGTCGCCGGCGGCCTCGACAGCGGTACGGACCACGCGGGCCCGCTCCTCGTCGGTCAGGGTCTGGTACTCCCCGAGGGAGCCGTTGGGGACCACGCCGTCGCAGCCGTTGGCGATGAGCCAGGCCACGTGCTCGGCGTAGGCGTCGTGGTCGACGGTGAGGTCCTCGCGCAGCGGCAGCGCGGTGGCGACCATGATGCCGCGCCAGGGGCGGGTGCGGGTGTCCGTACCGGTGGTGGGCGCGGGGGTGTGCGCGTCGGTCATGAGAGAGCTCCCTAGAGTGGTGTGTGACATTTTACTAGTGGGTACGAGGCGGCCACAAGGGTCCGGGCCGCCCGATCAGCCGTCCGCCGGGGGCAGTTCCGCGAGGTGGCGCAGCGGGACCGGGCAGGACAGGGGCCGCCGGTCGGCCGCGGGCCCGTCGCCGGTGAGGGCGGCGACGGCCGGCCCGCACATTCGGCCCTGGCACCAGCCCATTCCGGAGCGGGTGAGGAGTTTGACCGTACGGGCGTCGCGCGCGCCGAGGTCGGCGACGGCCTCGCGGATCCGGCCGGCCGGAACCTCCTCGCAGCGGCACACGTCGGTGTCGTCGCGGAGCCAGCCGGTCCAGCCTTCGCCGGGGCGGTGGGCGGCGCCCATGGCCTCGGCGAAGACGCGCAGACGGGCGCGGCGGCGGGCGAGCGCGGTCGGCGCGGGCCGGCCGGCGATCGCGTGGGCGGCGATCTCCCCTTCGAGGAGCGCCAGTTGGGCGCCGCCGATGCCGCCGGTCTCGCCCGCGGACCAGATCCCGGGGACCGAGGTCCGCTGCTCGGCGTCCAGCGCCAGGGCGACGGTGCCGTCGGCGGCCGGGCGGGTGGCGCAGCCGAGGCCGGTCGCCAGCTCCAGCTGCGGGACGAGCCCGTGGCCGACGGCGAGGGCGTCGCAGGGGATCCGGCGGGCGGTGGCGGGCACGGGCCGCCAGTCCCGGTCCAGGCGGGCCACGGTGACGGCCTCGACCCGGTCGGCGCCGTGGGCCTCGGTCACGGCGTGCCGGGTGAGGAGGCGGATGTGGCGGTGCAGGAGGGCGCTGCTGTACGTGGCGGCCTCGGCGAGCTTGCCGGGGTTGCGGAGCAGGGCGGGGAGGTGGCCGGCGTACGCGGTGTACGCGGCGGCCTCGACCACGGCCGGCACCCGGGCCCCGGCGGCGGAGAGGGACCCGGCGACGGCCAGGAGCAGCGGGCCGCTCCCGGCGACCACGACGCGCTTGCCCGGCAGTACGAGCCCGCCCTTGAGCATGGCCTGGGCCCCGCCGGCCCCGACCACCCCGGGCAGGGTCCAGCCGGGGAAGGGCAGTTGCCGCTCGTACGACCCGGTGGCGAGGAGCACGGCCCGGGCGTGCAGGGTCGCGGCCGCCTCCTCGGGACCGGCGACGGCGTGCAGCGTCCAGCCGGGGCCGCCGTCCGGGACCACGGCCCAGACGTGGTGGGCCGGCAGGTACGTGATCCGGCCGGCCGACGCGTGGGCGCGCAGGGCGGCTTCGCGCGAGGCGAAGGCGGCCCACCCGTGGTGCAGGGCTTCGGGACGGTCCGCCCCGAGCCCCGGCGCGGGGTGGCGGTAGTACTGGCCGCCGGGGCGCTCTCCCGCGTCGAGGAGGACGACCCGCAGCCCGAGGCCCGCGGCCGTGACGGCGGCGGCCAGCCCGGCGGGGCCGGCGCCGACGATCGCGAGGTCGGGCGGGGCGGTGTCAGACGCCGAGCTCGGCATGGCCGGTTCCCTCCTGGGTGGTGACGGTGTCCCCGGGGCGGGCGGGGACGAGGCAGGCGCGTTGGTTGGGGCGGCCGTTGACGGTGACGAGGCAGTCGTAGCAGCTGCCGATCCCGCAGAACGCTCCGCGCGGGGTGCCGCCTTGGCGGGTGGTCCGCCAGGCGAGGATCCCGGCGCCCCAGAGCACGGCGGCGACGCTCTGGCCCGCCTGGGCCGTGAGCTCGCGGCCGTCGAAGCGCAGGACGTACGTGGCCGAGGGGGCTCCGCCGACGAGGGTGCGGGGGGTTGGGCTCATCGGGGGTTCTCCTTGGGCGGCGTGGTGCAGGTGACGGGGCGGTACCGGTTGCCGCTGCGCGGGTCTTCTCCCCGCCCCGCCCTTTCTCCGTATCTCCCCCAGCTACCGCTGGGGGTGCCCCCAGCGGCCCCGCCCCGGACCCCGCGCCTCGAACGCCGGCGGGGCCGGGATCGGACGGTCATCGGGCCGGGTCCTGGTCGAAGCGGGCCGGGTGGAACGGGGCCAGGGGGAGCGGGGGTTGCGAGCCCGTCAGGGCGGCGGTGATCAGGACTCCGGTGGCCGGGGCGAGGCCGATGCCGGCTCCCTCGTGGCCGCAGGCGTGCAGGAGGCCCGGGAGCCGGGGGTCCGGGCCGATCGCCGGGAGGTGGTCCGGGAGGTACGGGCGAAAGCCGTGGTAGGTGCGGAGCACCCGGACGTCCGCCAGGACGGGGAAGAGCGCCGCCGCCTGCGCGGCAAGGCGGCGCAGGGCCTCCACCGACAGGCTCCGGTCGAAGCCCACCCGCTCCCGGGTCGCCCCGATCAGCACCGGCCCCGCCGGCGTCCCCTCCACCACCGCCGAGGACTGGAGTGCCGCCGAACCGCTCGCCACATCGGCGATGTAGTCCGCGGCGTAGACCTTGTGCCGGACCACCCTGGGCAGCGGCTCCGTCACCAGGACGAATCCGCGGCGCGGAAGCACCGGGAGGGACACCCCGGCCAGTTCCGCGATGCGCCCGCCCCAGGTCCCGGCCGCGTTCACCACCGCCGGGGCGAGGAGTTCACCGCCGCGGGTGCGGACCCCGCGGACGCCCCCGGGGCCCGTGAGGATCCCCGTCACCTCCTCACCGAGGTGCACCGAAGCCCCCGACGCGGCCAGCAGCCTCGCCGCCGCCTGGGCCGGCTGGACCTGGGCGTCCTGCGGGTACAGGAAGCCGCCGACCGGACCCGGGGCCAGATGGGGCTCCAGCTCGCGGAGGTCTCGGGGCCCCGCCTCGACGGCTTCGACCCCGGCGGCGCGCTGGCCTTCGGCGAAGTCCCGCAGCGCCCTCAGCGAAGCCTCGTCCGGGGCGACGACGAGCCCGCCCTTGGCCTCGTACTCGATCTCCTGCGGGAGGACGGCGGCGAGTTCGCGCCACAGGCCGGCCGACAGCAGAGCCAGGTCGAGCTCCGGGCCCGCCTCCTTGTCGGAGACGAGCAGGTTGCCTTCCCCGGCTCCCGTCGTGCCGCCCGCGACGGGGCCGCGGTCCACGACGGCCACGGAGAGTCCGGCGCGGGCCGCGTAGTACGCGATCGCGGCTCCGACGACGCCGGCGCCGATGATCACGACGTCCAGGGGATGTCTCTTGGGCACGGCAGTAATATGTCACATTCTTTAGTAGGTGCCTAGGGTCGCCGAAGGACCCGGCGGCCGGTCCGCCCCCCGTTCGGATTCGGACCGGCCACCGGCGCCGGATCAGCTGCGCAGCGGGCCCTCACAGCTGTAACTCGACGTCCCCGCCTTGTGGTCGGTCCAGATCTCCACGGGGCCGAAGGAGCAGTTCATGTCGGCCAGGTTGTTGGAGGCCGCACCCGCCCGGTCGAGGATGAAGTAGTCCACCGTCTCCGACATGTCCTTGAAGTTCTGGTCGTCGCTGCGCCAGTCCTTCAGGTTCGCGCTGATCCGGCCGGTACAGGTGAACCGGCGCTTGCCCGCGTCCCCGTTCTCCACGCAGTCCGGGGTGTTGTAGGTGGCGGTCGCGAAGGACGACTTCACGGATCCCAGTGCCGCGTCGCGCAGTCGGTCGTTGGGCGTGAAGCTGGTGTTCGGCACGTACAGCTGGTCGACCTTGGCGATCTGCGCGTCCAGGAAGCGGTTGTAGTCGCGCTGGAGGTAGGAGTCCGCGCCCATCCGGTGGCGCCAGGCGTCGTACCCGGCCACGTCGTTGGCCCGCAGATGGGTGTACATCTCGCGCAGCAGCGAGGGCTTCTCGGTCCACAGGAACTCGAAGAAGGTGCCCGCGTAGTTGTAGAAGCGGAAGCCGTCGCCGTCGTACGTGGCGTTGAGCAGCTGCTCGACCGTCATCCGCGGGCCGCCGCCGGCGGTGTCGTTGATGATGCCCTTGACCAGGGACTTGCGGACGGCGATGCCGTTGTCCCGGGTGGCGCCGTCGAAGAACTCGGCGGTGCCCTCGTCCATCGCGGTCGTACGGTCGCCCTCGTACCAGGGGCCCTCTCCGAAGAACCCGGGGACGGCGAACCGGCCGTTGAGGTAGTGCGTGTACTCGTGCCGGAAGAGCTCCTCGAGGGTGAGGGAGGAGTCCTGCGGGACGCGCCGCTGGTAGGTGTAGAACGTGGCGCCGTTCTCGATGTACATGCCGCCGTTCTCGGTGCCGTAGCCGTACAGCATCGTCTGGTAGGTCACGTAGTCGGCGCGGGAGGCGTACAGCACGATGTTCAGCGTGGTGTTGGGGTCGCCGGCCAGCGGCTGGTCGGTGCCGAGGACGCGGTGGAACTGCGTCTTGACCTGCTTGCTCGCGTAGTAGAGCTGGTCGACGGTGGCCCGGTCGAGGGCCGTGCGGACCTTGATGGCTCCGTTGTCGTAGGTGTACGTGTTCGGGAAGAGCATCTTCTCGATGTCCTCCTTGCACACCCCGTACTGCTTGCACGCGTTGTAGGTGTTCAGCCAGGAGACGATCTTGGCCCAGGGCTCGCTGCCGTTGCCCCACGCGGCCTTGACCGGCTCCAGGAGGGCGCCGAGGTCGGCGGCGGTCTGGTCCTGGAGGCCCTCGATCTGGCCGAAGCGGCCGTACTCGCCGAGCGCGTCGCGCACCACCCACGCGTTGGTGGTGCCCTTGAGGTGGGTGTATCCGGCGAAAGCCTTGAACGCGGCCCGGTAGGCGGGGTCGGCCTTGGCCGCGGCGTGGAAGGCGGCGTCCTGGTTGCCCGGGTACACGCCGAGGTAGTTGACGGTGAGGGCGGCGAGGGCCGCACCGCCCCAGTTCGCGTCGCCGCTGGTGGCGGGGTGCGAGGCGTCCAGGGTGGCCAGGACCTTCTTGATCAGGCCCAGCTGGGTCTGGCGCATGCCGGGGCCGGTGGCGTAGAGGGCCTCGCGCAGGGTCCGGCCGTTGGAGGCGGTGGCGTCGAAGGTGCGTGCGGCGTTGCCGAAGTCGGTGACGGCCCGGCTCATGGCGTCGGCGGTCGCGGCGTCGGTGAGGTCGATCTCCTCGCGCGAGAAGTCGTGGTAGATGGCCGCGTGCAGGTACGTGAACATCTCCTCCAGGTGCGAGGAGTTACGGCCGTCGTGGGCGGCGGCCAGGCCGGATATCCGGCGGGAGACGGCCTGGACGTGCGCGTCGTCCATGACGGGCGCGAGGCGGGCGTCCCAGGTCCAGATCAGCCCGCGCAGACAGCCGTCGGCGGTGACGGCCGGGTCGGCCAGGAAGTCTGCGAACTGCTCGGGGCTGAGGCCCGTGATCCCGTCGAGGGTGCAGGGGACGCCGGCGGCGACGCTCTGCGCGGTGGGCGCGGCCTGGGCGGCGGCGCGCTCGCGGCTCTTCTCGCTGCGCTCGGTGAGGCGCGCTGCCTGGGCGGCGGCCGGGGCGGCTCCGGGGACGCGGCCGTCGGCGGCGATCCCGCCGGGGGCCTGGGCCGTCGCCGGCGCGGCCTCCTTGGGCGAGGCGCGGTGCTCGACCTCGTCGAACGGGTTCGCGCCGGGCGCTCCGGAGGTGAAGGTGCCGGGCACGGCGGCCGGGGCGGGGGCGGCCGCGGGGGCCCGGTCCGCGGTCTGGGACACGGCCTGGCCGGCGGAGGCGAGGAGCGTCACCGCGACCGCGGCGGAGAGGAGAGACGTACGCACAGCTCTGTGCTGAGACACCGAGGACTCCTGGTTGGGAGGGAGGTGGGGGAAGTGGTGCGCAAGGTGGTGCGTGATACGTGAAATGCGTGAACTGCCCTGCGTCACGCGGCGTTTGACGGGGATTAACGTGCCGCGGTGTGAGCTGTAACATAGTAATGTGAAATTGCACTGACAAGACCTGTGCGCCCACCAGTTCGCATCTTCTTGAGGGAGCCCCGATGACCGACACCCCCTCCCGCCTCAACATCGGCAGCCACGACCTGCCGGTATCACCGGAGTTGTCCCGCTTCATGGCCGCCGACTGGGCGCCGTCACCCCTCCCCGGCACCGCACGGGTCCCCGCGTACGAGGTCACCCCGGTCCGCCGCGAGCGCCTCTCGGCGCGCTTCCCGGGCGAGCGGCTGATCATCCCGGCCGGCGAGCTCAAGGTCCGCTCCAACGACTGCGACCACCGCTTCCGCCCGCACAGCGCGTACGCCTGGCTGACCGGGCTGACCGGCGAGGACCAGGTGGGCCACGTCCTGGTGCTGGAGCCCTCGGGCCCGCACGGCCACGAGCCCGTGCTGTACCTGCGCCCCCGCTCCCCGCGCGCGGACGGCAACGAGGAGTTCTACCGGGACCGCCGGTACGGGGAGTTCTGGGTCGGCCGCCGCCCCGACCTGGGCGAGGCCGAGCGCCTGACCGGCCTGCGCTGCGCCCACCTGGACGACCTCGGCTCCCCGGCCGGCCGCAACGCCGCGACCGATACCGAACTGGCCGCCGTCCTCTCCGAGTTGCGCTTGGTGAAGGACGCCTGGGAGGTCGGGCAGCTCCAGCTCGCCGTCGACCACACCACCGCCGGGTTCGAGGACGTCGTACGGGCGCTGCCGCGCGCACTGGCGCACCCGCGCGGCGAACGGTGGATCGAGGGGGTCTTCGGCCTGCGCGCCCGGGCGGAGGGAAACGGCACCGGGTACGACACGATCGCGGCGTCGGGCGCGCACGCGTGCGTCCTGCACTGGATCCGCAACGACGGCCGGCTCGACCGGGACGAACTGCTGCTGCTGGACGCGGGCGTGGAGACCGACAGCCTCTACACGGCGGACATCACGCGCACCCTCCCGCTTTCGGGGCGCTTCTCCCCCGTCCAGCGGCAGGTGTACGAGCTGGTGCTGGCGGCGCAGGACGCGGGCATGGCGGCGCTGCGCCCGGGCGCGAGCTTCCGGGACTTCCACCGGGCCGGGATGCGGGTGATCGCGGAGGGCCTGGCGGAGTGGGGCGTCCTGAAGGACGCGCGGGGGGATCTGCACCGGCGGTACACGCTGTGCAGCAGCGGCCACATGCTGGGGCTGGACGTCCACGACTGCGCGAAGGCGCGCGCGGAGACCTACCTGGACGGGGTCCTGGAGGAGGGCCAGGTGCTGACGGTCGAGCCGGGTCTGTACCTGCAGCAGGACGACGAGACCCTGCCGCCGGAGCTGCGGGGAATCGGCGTGCGCATCGAGGACGACCTGGTCATCACGGCGACGGGCGCCCGACTGATGTCGGGCGCCCTGCCCCGCACGGTGGCGGGGATCGAGGAGTGGATGGGGAACCTGCTGACCGGCTGAGCATCAGCCCCGCCCCCGTGGAGGTGGATGCCCGGCCGGCGGGATCCCGCGCCCGCTCCGGTACCGGACGGGCTCGACAGGGCACCGCCGGACAGCCGGACAGCCGGAACACCAAGGGGTGTCTTACGGATCAGGCCGGATCAGGGAGCGTCGTCTGGATTGCTCGCGTCGGACGGTCCCGGGCCTCATGCGGCCCGCCTTGGCCGTCCTCCCTCCCCGCTCCCCCGCCGAGGACCGGCCTGCTGACGGTCTTCCTCATCGAACCGGCCGGCGCGGGCACCGCCCAGGGCCCCGCCGCCGGGGCGACGGGCTCGCCCGCCGCCGCTCCCGCGCAGACCAAGGTCGGCTGCAAGAGCGACACCTGCATGCGCCGTGAGCCGCAGGCGGAGGACTGCCAGTGGGACGCGATCACGGTGCGCCAGACCTTCCTGCGCGGCATGAGCATCGGCGCAGCTCGTCCGACGAGGCCACGATCCGGATGGAACACGACACCTACACGCGGATGCCGGCCGTCACCCCGGATGCGACATGGCAGACCGTCACGATCCGCGGGGCGATTCCCAGCCGGAAGGAGCAGGAGTGCTCCCCGCTGGGTTCGATCAACCCCTGACCCGGTCACGGGAAACAGGACGCGACGGGCTTCCGGGACACCCCTGGGACGGCGTGAGACGGTCCCGTCCGTCCGCAGGGCGGGCACCGGCGCCACCGGCTCACGGCAGCTCCGGGTCCGCTCACCTGGACGCCGACGGGGGGTCAGCGGCCGCCGCCACCGCCTCCGCCGCCGTCGCCTCCTCCACCGCCGCCGTTGCCGCCGCCCCCACCGTTGCCGCCGCCACCGCCGCCATCGCCGCCCCCGCCGCCGCCGGTGCCGCCGCCGCCTCCACCATTGCCACCGCCACCGCCGCCATCGCCGCCGCCGTAGCCGCCACCACCGCCGCCACCGCCGTCGCCGCCACCGCCACCGTCGTGGCCGCGGCCGGATCCGTTGTCGCTCCAGCCGTTGTCGTGGCCGCCGTTCCAGTTGTTGTCGTTGCGGTTGTCATGGTTGGAGCGGTTGTCGTTCCAACGGCCGTTGTTCCAGTTGTCGTTCCAGTTGGCGTTGTTGTGGCGGCCGTTGTTCGAGTCGTTGTCCCAGCACCAGCTGGGGCGGTCGTTCCAGTTGCTCCAGCGGGAGGAGTCGCAGCAGTCACGCCCGTTGTTGTCCCCGCGCCAGTCGTCGGAGCACCATCCCGTGTTGTTCTGCTGGGTCTGAGGAAGACCCGCGGCAACCGCCCCGCCGACAGGCATCAGGCCGAGCGCGAGGCCCGCGGCTCCTGCCACGACCGTCGCGGTGATCACACGGCGCATGACCATGCACCTCCGAGGATTGAGACATTCCTTACAAAAAGGTCATTTCCACCCTCACCCCTCTCTGCTCCGCTGTCAAAAGCACCTGGTCAGCGATCCGGCAACTTGGGCTGGGCCGTTCCGAGTACGGCGATACCGTCCAGTTCGACCAGTGCGGGCCCGTCCCAGAGCCGGACGACCCCGATGACCGCCATGGCCGGGTAGTCGCGCCCGGCCAGCCGGCGCCAGATACGGCCGAGTTCGGGCGCGTGGATGCGGTACGCCTCCACGTCGACCGTGTACACGGTCACCCGGGCCAGGTCCGCCGGGGCGCCCCCGGACGCGGCGAGGGCCGTCAGGAGGTTGCCCAGGGCGCGCTCGAACTGCTCGGGCAGGGTGTCCCCCACCACCTTGCCCTCGGCGTCGAGCGCGGTCTGGCCCGCCAGGAAGACCAGCCGGGAGCCGCTCGCGGCCACGGCGTGGGAGAAACCCGTCGGCGGGGAGAGCTCCGCCGGATTGATCCGCTCGACGCTCACCGGTAGAGCTCCTTCGCGATGATCGTGCGCTGGACCTCGCTGGCGCCCTCGTAGATCCTCGGGGCCCGGACCTCCCGGTACAGGTGTTCCAGCAGGTGGCCGCGTTGGAGGGCGACGGCCCCGTGCAGCTGGACCGCGTGGTCCACCACGTACTGGGCCGTCTCCGTCGCGAGCAGCTTCGCCATCGCCGACCGGCGGGGGACGTCCGGCGAGCCGGCGTCGTACGCCCCCGCCGCCGCGTAGACCAGGAGCCGGGCGGCCTCGGTACGGGTGGCCATCTCGGCCACCCGGTGACCCACCGCCTGCAGGTCGCCCAGGACCCCGCCGAACGCGCGCCGCGCCGCCGTGTACGCCAGGGTCGCGTCCAGGGCGGCCCGGGCCATGCCGACGGCGAAGGCGCCCACGCTCGGCCGGAACAGGTTCAGGGTGTCCATCGCCACCCGGAAGCCCCGCCCGGGCTCGCCGAGCAGGTCCTGCGGGCCGACCGGGACCCCGTCGAAGGACAGCCGGCCGATCGGATGCGGGGAGAGCATGTCCAGGGGCTCGCCCGAGAGCCCGGGGCGGTCGGCCGGGACCAGGAAGGCCGTGACCCCCTTGGCGGCCGGACCCTCGCCCGTCCGGGCGAACACCGTGTAGAAGTCAGCCTCGGGGGCGTTGGAGATCCAGCACTTCTCGCCGCCGAGCCGCCAGCCGCCGCCCGCGTCCCGTACGGCCTCCAGCGCCAGCGCCGCCGCGTCCGAGCCCGCACCCGGCTCGCTCAGCGCGAAGGCGGCCACCGCCCGCCCGGCCCGTACCTCCGGCAGCCAGCGCGCCCGCTGCTCCGGCGTGCCCGAGCTGAGCACCGGATGCGCCCCCAGACCTTGCAGGGCCAGGGCCGTCTCCGCCTCCGTGCACCCGTACGCGAGGGATTCGCGGAGCAGGCACAGTTCCAGCGCCCCCGAGGTGAAGACCCGCTCCAGCAGGCCCAGCTCGCCCAGCGCCGCGAGCAGCGGGCGGTTGACCCGACCAGGCTCCCCCTTGTCGGCCAGCGGCCGCAGCCGGTCCGCCGCCAGTGCGCGCAATCGCCCGCACCACTCCTCTTGTTCCACCCCGAGCGCGAATCCGTTCATCCGAACATCCCCGCTTCTATCGCGTCCTGTTGACTGCCGTCACCATCACGATACGCTCAGAGCGCACCCGTACGGCCTGCTCCGCCACTTCGGTCCCCCACCCGGGGAGCCGCTGTCGTTGCAAGGGGGCGAACCCGCCTTGGAGCTCAAGCCTTCCGCCCACGCCGACACCTTCGCGCGCGACCATCTGCCGCCGCCGCACGCCTGGCCGCGGCTCCTCTTCGAGCTCCCCGAACTGGCCTACCCGGACCGGCTCAACTGCGGCGCCGAGCTGCTCGACGCCACCATCGACCGGTTCGGGCCCGACCGCCCCGCCTTCCGCAGCGGCGCCGGCGAGGTGTGGTCGTACGGCGGGCTGCGCAGGCGCGTGGACCGCATCGCCCACGTGCTCACGGCCGACCTCGGCGTGGTCCCGGGGAACCGGGTGCTCCTGCGCGGCCCCACCGGCCCCTGGCTCGCCGCGTGCTGGCTGGCGGTGATGAAGGCGGGCGCGGTGGCCGTGACCGTACTCGCCCAGCAGCGGGCGCAGGAACTGGCCACGGTCTGCGCGATGGCCCGGGTGCAGCACGCGCTGTGCCACGTGGGCGTGGTGGACGACCTGGCCAGGGCCGAGGTGCCGGGCCTGCGGATCACCCCGTACGGCGGCGAGGGGGCGGACGATCTGCTGCGGCTGGCCGACCGGCACCCGGCACCGTTCCCCGCCGTCGAGACCTCCGCCGACGACGTGGCCCTGATCGCCTTCACCTCGGGCACCACCGGCCGGCCCAAGGGCTGCATGCACTTCCACCGCGATCTGCTCTCCGTCGCCGACACCTTCTCCCGCAGCGTCCTGCGCCCCCGCCCCGACGACGTCTTCGCGGGCAGTCCGCCGCTCGGCTTCACCTTCGGCCTCGGCGGCCTGGTCGTCTTCCCGCTGCGCGCGGGCGCCTCCGCGCTGCTGCTCGACCAGGCGGTCCCGCGCCGGCTGCTGCCCGCCCTCGCCGAGCACCGGGTCACGGTGCTGTTCACCGCGCCCACCGCGTACCGGACGATGCTGGACGAGCTGGGCCCGTACGACGTGGGCACCTACGACCTGTCCGCGCTGCGCCGCTGCGTCTCGGCGGGCGAGAACCTTCCGGAGGCCACCTGGCAGGCCTGGTACGAGCGCACCGGACTGCGGATCATCAACGGCATCGGCGCCACCGAGCTGCTGCACATCTTCATCTCGGCGGCCGACGAGGACATCCGCCCCGGAACGACCGGCCGCGTGGTGCCGGGCTGGCAGGCCCGGGTGGTGGACGCCTCCGGCCGGCCGGTCGCGGACAACGAGCCCGGGCTGCTGGCCGTACGCGGCCCGGTGGGCTGCCGGTACCTGGCGGATCCGCGGCAGGAGGAGTACGTACGGGACGGCTGGAACCTGACCGGGGACACCTACGTCCGCGATCCGGAGGGCTACTTCCGGTACGTCGCCCGGGCCGACGACATGATCGTCTCGGCCGGCTACAACATCGCGGGCCCGGAGGTGGAGGAAGTCCTGATGCGCCACCCGGACGTGGTGGAGGCCGCGGTGGTGGGCCGCCCGGACGAGCGACGCGGGCAGATCGTGGTGGCGTACGCCGTCGCGCGGCCGGGCGCGGTGCTGGGCGAGGAGGACCTGCGCGCGTTCATGCGGGCGGAGCTGGCTCCGTACAAGTGCCCGCGCGCCTTCGTCTTCCTCCCGGCCCTCCCCCGGACGGCGACCGGGAAACTGCAGCGGTTCCGGCTGCGCGATCTAGAGTAGGCCCGTGGTCGAGCAGCACACCCCGCGATCCCTGATCGTCACGTTCTACGGCGCCTACGGGCGGGCCTTCGAGGGTCCGGTCCCGGTGTCCGCGCTGGTCCGCCTGCTGGGCGCGGCCGGGGTGGACGCCCCGTCGGTCCGCTCGTCGGTGTCCCGGCTGAAGCGGCGCGGCTTCCTGCTGCCCGCGCGCGCCGCGGACGGCTCGGCGGGGTACGAGCTCTCCGCGGAGGCCCGGCAGCTGCTGGACGACGGCGACCGGCGGATCTACGGGGAGCGCGGTGCCCACCCGGCGGGGGAATGGCTGCTGGCGGTGTTCTCCGTACCGGAGCAGGAGCGGCACAAGAGGCACCTGCTGCGCTCGCGGCTCGCCCGCCTCGGCTTCGGGGCGGTGGCACCGGGGGTGTGGATCGCGCCGGCCCACCTGTACGAGGAGACCGGGCACACCCTGGACCGGCTGCACCTGACGGCGTACGTGGAGCTGTTCCGCGGCGGCCACCTCGGCTTCGCCCCGACCGCCGAGGCGGTGGCCCGGTGGTGGGACCTGACCTCGCTGGCCAAGCAGCACGAGGAGTTCCTCGATCTGCACGAGCCGGTGCTGCGCGCCCTGCAGTCGTGCCCGGCCCCCACCGCGGAGGAGGCCTACCGCGGCTACCTGCTCGCCCTGGACACCTGGCGGCGCCTCCCGTACGCCGACCCGGGGCTGCCGCGGGAGCTGCTGCCCGCGGACTGGCCGGGCGACCGCGCGGCGGCGGTCTTCACCGAACTGCACGCCCGGCTGCGGGACATCGGGGCGGGGTTCGTGGAACCGTAGGGGACGGCGGCCACGTCACGAGGTGGTGTGACACATCGTGATCTTCCTCCACCGCCACCGCTTGCGACCCCGCGGCGGCCTTCGTACCCGCCGCAGCCCACGCCCCAGCCCCGGCCCCGGACCTCGTACCACGCGCCCGTGACCCCACCCGGGCAGCGGGCCGCCCGCCTGCAACTGGCCGGATCGGCGCTGGTGGGTGCCGTGGCCGGGTTCACGGCCTCCAGGCTCGCCGCCAACGCCCGCGCGTACTGCGACGCGGGCTGGGAGTCGGGCGGGAAGTTCGAGCTGAACTTCGAGATGCTGTTCCTCGTGCCGGGCTGCGCGCTCCTCGCGCTGATCCTCGCCCTGCTCACCCGCCGCCTGCCCTTGCCGGTGCGGGCCGTGCCGATCCTGGCCGCCTTGGCCGCGGTGGTGGTCTGGTACTTCGCGGTCACGGGCACCCTGGACGGCTATCCCTCGCATTCGGGGCTGTGCGGGCCCGACAACGTGCCGCCGTGGTGGCCGTCCTGGCTCCCCTCGTAAAATCGGCGTGCGCGGGGAAACGGTCCGGCGCCATCATGAGCCATGACGTGGACGTTCACCCATGACCTGGCGGCCTATCGGGCCGCGGCGGGGCCGGCCGTGGCCGCCGAGCCCATCGCCAACACCATCCTGCTGACCGTGCTCGACGCGCTGGAGCGGCACGGCCTGGACGCCTACGGATCCGCCGAGCCCTTCTTCGGCTGGTGGACCGGAGCCGACGGGGGCGTCGCCGGCGCCCTGCTGTGCACCCCGCCGCGCCCGCTGCTGATCGGGGCGTTGCCCGCGCAGGCCGTGCGCGAGCTGGGGGCCGCGCTCGCCACCGAGCCGCTGCTCGCCGGGGTCGACGTGCTGAACGCCCGGCGCCGCGACGGGCAGGCACTGGCCGCGGCCTGGTGCAGGCCGAGCGAGGTCACCGAGGAGAACCGGCTGTACCGGCTCGCCGGACTGCTCGCCCCGGACCCCGCCCCGGCCGGGCGGGCCCGGACCGCCACCGAGGCCGACCTGCCGCTGCTGCTGGACTGGGCCGGGGCCTTCAAGCGGGAGACCGGGGAGCCGGGCGGCCCCTCCGAAGCCTTCCTGCGCGACCGGCTCTCGTACAGGGGCATGCTGCTCTGGGAGGACGCCGGCACGCCGGTGTCGATGGCCGGGTTCTTCCGGGCGATCGGCTCGGCCTCCCGCGTCGGCCCGGTCTACACCCCGCCGGAGCTGCGCGGCCGCGGGTACGCGGCCGGGGTCACGCACGCGGTCAGCGAAGCGGCGTACGCGGCCGGCGCCTCGCAGGTGCTGCTCTTCACGGACCTGGCCAACCCGACCAGCAACGGCGTCTACCAGCGCCTGGGCTACACCCCGGTGGAGGACCGCATCGAGGTGGCCGCGCGGTGAGCCTCCCTCAGCCGCGCCCGGCCGGGGGTTTGCGGCTGCCGGCGCGGTAGGGGGCGGGCCAGGGCGCGGCCGGGCCCTCGTAGGACTGGTCGGCGGCCGCGTGCAGGGTCCAGTGCGGGTCGTACAGGTGGGGGCGGCCGACGGCGCAGAGGTCGGCGCGGCCCGCCAGCAGCAGGGAGTTCACGTCGTCCCAGGAGGAGATGGCGCCGACGGCGATGACCGGGACGCCCAGCGCGTTGCGGATCCGGTCCGCGTACGGGGTCTGGTACGAGCGCCCGTACTCGGGGCGCTCCTCCGCCACCACCTGGCCGGTCGACACGTCGATGGCGTCGGCGCCGTGCGCGGCGAAGGCGGCCGCGATGTCCACCGCGTCCTGGGCGGAAGTGCCGCCGGGGGCCCAGTCGGTGGCCGAGATGCGGACGGTCATCGGCCGGTCGGCGGGCCAGACGGCGCGGACCGCGTCGAAGACCTCCAGCGGGAAGCGGAGCCGGTTCTCCAGGGGCCCGCCGTAGGCGTCCGTACGGTGGTTGGTGAGCGGGGACAGGAAGCCGGACAGCAGGTAGCCGTGGGCGCAGTGCAGTTCCAGCAGGTCGAAGCCGCAGCCCGCGGCCCGTACGGCGGCGGCCGCGAAATCGGAGCGGATCGACGCGAGGTCCGCCGCCGTCAGCGCGCGCGGAACGGCCGAGACGCCCGGCCGGTAGGGCAGTTCGGAGGGGGCGACCACCGGCCAGTTGCCCTCCGGGAGGGGGTCGTCCATGCCCTCCCACATCCGCCGCGTCGAGCCCTTTCGACCCGAGTGGCCGAGCTGGACGCCGAGCGCGGTGCCGGGCGCGGAGGTGTGCACGAAGTCCGCGATCCGGGTCCAGGCCGCCGCCTGCTCGGACGTGTACAGGCCGGTGCAGCCGGGGGTGATCCGGCCCTCCGGGGACACGCAGACCATCTCGGTCATCACCAGGGCGGCTCCGCCGAGGGCCCGCGCGCCCAGGTGCACCAGGTGGAAGTCCCCCGGCACCCCGTCGCCGCCCTGCGCGCAGTACATGTCCATCGGGGAGACCACGACCCGGTTGCGCAGGGTCAGCCCGCGCAGTTTCAGCGGTGTGAACATCGGCGGGGTGTGCTCGTCCGGGCAGCCGAAGTCCCGCTCCACGGCCCGGGTGAACCGCTCGTCGCGCAGCCGCAGGTTGTCGTGGGTCACCCGGCGGCTGCGGGTGAGCAGGTTGAAGGCGAACTGCCGGGCGGGCTGGTCCACGTACCCGGCGATCTCCTCGAACCACCGCATGCTGGCGGCGGCGGCCCGCTGGGTCGAGGCCACCGCCGGGCGCCGGGCGGCCTCGTACGCGGCGAGGGCGGCGGGTACGTCCGGCTCCGCCGCCACCGCTTCGGCGAGTGCGAGCGCGTCCTCCACCGCCAGCTTGGTGCCCGAGCCGATGGAGAAGTGCGCGGTGTGCGCCGCGTCGCCGAGCAGGACGACGTTGCCGTGCGACCACCGCTCGTTGGCGACCGTACGGAACTCGGTCCATGCCGAGCGGTTGCCGTGCAGCGGGCGCCCGCGCAGGGCCTCGCCGAAGATCTTGGCGCAGCGGGCGGCCGATTCGGCCTCGTCGCACATGTCGAAGCCGGCGGCCCGCCACACCGTCTCGTGCATCTCCACGATCACGGTGGAGGCGTCCGCGGAGTACGGATAGGCGTGCAGCTGCATGACCCCGTGCTCGGTCTCCGCGATCTCGAAGCGGAACGCGTCGAAGGCGAAGTCGGCGGCGAGCCAGATGTACCGGCAGTGCCCGCTCGTCAGCGTCGGGCGGAAGTGCGCGGCGCCGCTCTGCCGGGTCGCGCTGTGCACCCCGTCGGCCGCGACGACCAGGTCGTACGAGGCCGCCAGGACCGCGGCGGCCGGCGCCGGGGTGCGGAAGCGGAGCCCGACCCCGAGTCCGGCGCAGCGCTCGTGGAGGATCTCCAGCAGCCTGCGCCGGCCGAGGGCGGCGAAGCCGTGGCCGCCGGAGGTCAGCAGCCGCCCCCGGTGCACGATGTCGATGTCGTCCCAGCGCACGAACTCGGCGCCGAGGGCGGCGTAGACCGCGGTGTCGGCCTGTTCGATGCCGCCGAGGGTCTCGTCGGAGAGCACCACGCCGAAGCCGAAGGTGTCGTCGGGGGCATTGCGCTCCCAGACCTCGACCGTGTGGCCCTGGCGGGCCAGCAGCGCGGCGGCGTACAGGCCCCCGGGCCCGCCGCCGACGACGGCGACCCGCAATGCGCTGCCTGCCGGCATGGCGCTACCTGCCCTTCCACTCCGGAGGCCGCTTCGTGGTGAAGGCGGCGTGGAACTCGGCGTAGTCCCGGCCGTTCATCAGCAGGGCCTGGGTGTTGGCGTCGAGCTCGACCGACGCGGCCAGCGGCATGTCGAGTTCGGCGGTCAGCAGTGCCTTGGTCTGCGCGTACGCGAGGGCCGGGCCGGCGGCGAGGTGCGCGGCGAGTTCGGCGGCCCGCAGGCCGGCCTTGCCCTCCTCGGTGACCTCGCTGAGCAGGCCGATGCGCTCGGCCTCCGGCGCGCGTACCGGCTCTCCGAGCATCAGCAGCCGGGTGGCGTGGCCGAGGCCGACGACGCGGGGCAGCAGGTACGCGGCGCCCATGTCCCCGCCGGAGAGGCCGACGCGGGTGAAGAGGAACGCGAAGCGGGCGGTGGGGTCGGCGATGCGGAAGTCGGCGGCGAGGGCGAGGACGGCGCCGGCGCCGGCGGCGACCCCGTGTACGGCCGCGATGACCGGGAAGGGGCATTCGCGGATGGCCCGCACCACCTGGCCGGTCATCCGGTTGAAGTCGAGGAGCTGGGCCGTGTCCATGGCGAGGGTGGCGCCGATGATCTCGTCGACGTCCCCGCCGGAGCAGAAGCCGCGCCCCTCGCCGCCGAGGACGAGGGCGCGTACGGACCGCTCGCGGGAGAGCTCGGCGAGCAGGTCGCGCAGGTCGGCGTAGGCCCCGAAGGTGAGGGCGTTGAGTTTCTCGGGGCGGTCGAGGGTGACGGTGGCCACGCCGTCCTGCCGGGTCACCCGCAGGTGGCGCCACCGTTCGGTCGCTGTTGTGGAACCGATGAAGGGGCTCACACGATCGACGGTATCACTGCATCGTGACTGCCGTCACAGAAACGCGACACATGGGTGAGGGGTGCCGTGCGGGATCGAAACGGCACTCCGTATCGTTGAAAGTGGAAGTTCCCCTTCCGCCGCTTGCCCCACCCCTCGCGCCCCTCGCCCCTCGCCCCCGCTCCCGGAACGGACGGTCCCGCATGCCCGACGTCTCCGCCTGGCGGATCCCGCTGCCCCGCACGACGGCCGCCGTGCCGCTCGCCCGCGCCCTCGTCCGTACGGCGCTCACCGACACCCCCGTCGTGCACGCAGACAGCGATACGGCGGAGCTGCTGACCGCGGAGCTGGTCGCCAATGCCGTGGAGCACACCGCCGGGGAGGCTCCGATCGAGCTGGTCGTGGAGCTGCGGGCGAACGGCTGCCAGGTCGAGGTCCACGACGGTGATCCGCGACCGCCCGGCACTCTCGGCACCCTCGGCGCGGCCGGCGCTCCGGCCGCCCGCCCGGACACCCTGTTCCCCGACCCGTGGCAGGAGCACGGCCGCGGGCTGCCGCTGATCCGCGCCCTCAGCTCGGCCTGCGGCCACCGCCCGACGGCGGACGGGAAGGCCGTCTGGTTCACCCTGGCGGCGCGGCCCGCATGACTATGCGGGACAAGAAACTTCCTAACCGGCGACCGGCCCGGCGAGGGTCGCGACGAGCACGGCCTTGATGGTGTGCAGCCGGTTCTCGGCCTCGTCGAAGACGACGGAGTGCGCGGATTCGAACACCTCCTCCGTCACCTCCAGCGAGTCCAGCCCGTGCCGCTCGTGGATCTCCCGGCCGACCTTGGTGCCCAGGTCGTGGAAGGCCGGCAGGCAGTGCAGGAACTTCACGTCCGGGTTCCCGCTCGCGCGCAGCACGTCCATCGTGACGGCGTACGGGGCCAGGGCGGCGATCCGCTCGTCCCAGACCTCCTTGGGCTCGCCCATGGAGACCCACACGTCGGTGGCGACGAAGTCCGCGTGGGCCACGCCCTCGGCGACCTCCTCCGTCAGCGTGATCCGGGCTCCGCTGGCGGCCGCGAGCTCGCGCGCCTGCGACACCACGGACTCGGCCGGCCAGTAGGCCTTCGGCGCGACGATGCGTACGTCCATGCCGAGCAGCGCGCCGGTGACCAGGTACGAGTTCCCCATGTTGAAGCGCGCGTCCCCGAGGTAGGCGAAGACGATGCGTTCCAGCGGCTTGGTGCAGTGCTCGGTCATGGTGAGTACGTCGGCCAGCATCTGGGTGGGGTGCCAGTCGTCGGTGAGGCCGTTGAACACCGGCACGCCGGAGTGGGCGGCCAGCGCCTCGACGGCCTCCTGGCTGTCGCCCCGGTACTCGATGCCGTCGAACATCCGGCCCAGCACCCGCGCCGTGTCCTTGACCGACTCCTTGTGGCCGATCTGGGAGCTGGCCGGGTCGAGGTAGGTGGTGTGCGCGCCCTGGTCGGCGGCGGCGACCTCGAAGGCACAGCGGGTGCGCGTCGAGGTCTTCTCGAAGATCAGCGCGATGTTCCTGCCCTGGAGGCGGCGCTGCTCGGCCCCGGCCTTCTTGGCCGCCTTGAGGTCGGCCGCGAGCTCGATCAGGCCGCGGAACTCGGCGGCGGAAAAGTCGAGCTCCTTGAGGAAACTGCGGCCGACGAGGTCGGTGGCCATGGGGACACTCCAAGGGTCGCGCTGACAGGGGATGCTGGAAGTCTATACGATCCCCTGTATTGATATACAGAGGGTCTCAGACCGGATCCCGCTCCACCGGGCAGCTCATGCACCGCGGCCCGCCCCGCCCCCGCCCCAGCTCGCTGCCGGGGATCTCGATGACCTCGATGCCCTCCTTGCGCAGGTGGGTGTTGGTCGTCACGTTCCGCTCGTACGCCACCACCACCCCCGGCTCCACGGCCAGCACGTTGCAGCCGTCGTCCCACTGCTCGCGCTCCGCCGCGTGCACGTCCTGCGTCGCGGTCAGCACCCGGATCGAGTCCAGCCCGAGCGCGGCGGCGATCGCCCGGTGCATGTGCTCCGGCGGGTGGTCGGTCACCTTCAGCTCCTGCAGGCCCTCCCCCGGCTCGATCGTGTAGGAGCGCAGCATGCCGAGGCCCGCGTACTGAGTGAACGTATCTCCGTCCACCATCGTCATCACGGTGTCCAGGTGCATGAAGGCCCGCCGCTTCGGCATGTCCAGCGCCACGATGGTGGTCGCCGACCCGGCCGCGAACAGCCCCCGCGCGAGCATCTCCACCGCCTGCGGAGTGGTCCGCTCGCTCATCCCGATCAGCACCGCGCCATTGCCGATGACGAGCACGTCCCCGCCCTCGATGGTCGAGGGGTAGTCCGCCTGTCCCTGCGACCAGTAGTGGAAGGCCCCGGAGGAGGTGAAGAGCGGGTGGTGCTTGTAGATCGCCTCGAAGTGCACCGTCTCCCGCTGCCGGGCCGGCCAGCGCATGGCGTTGATGGACACCCCGTCGTAGATCCAGGCGGAGGTGTCCCGGGTGAACAGGTGGTTGGGCAGCGGCCCCAGCAGGAAGTCGTCCAGCTCCATGGCGTGGAAGCGGACCGACACCGGCTCCGCGTGCCGCTCCAGGTACTCGCGCTTGGTCATCCCGCCGACCAGGGCCTCGGCCAGCCCGGTCACCGGCAGCTGGTCGAAGACCGCGCGCAGGTGGTCGGTGGCGAGCGGCCCGTACTCCTTCTCGTCGAACACCCGGTCCAGTACGAGGTGTCGGGCCTCCGGAATGTCCAGGGCCTCGCACAGCAGGTCGCCGAAGAGGTGCACCTCCACGCCGCGGTCGCGCAGGACGTCCGCGAAACCGTCGTGCTCCTGGCGGGCCCGGCGCACCCACAGCACGTCGTCGAAGAGCAGCGCGTCCTTGTTGCTCGGCGTGAGCCGCTTCAGCTCCAGATCGGGCCGGTGGAGGATGACGCGGCGAAGCCGCCCGGTCTCGGAGTCGACATGGAATCCCATGGCGTACACGTTCGCAGACCGGACGGCTTTTTGACGTGGCGTTCGCTCAGGAGACGCGGCGCAGCAGGCATCCCCCCGCGGTCCCGGCGGCGCCGGCGGCGCCGGCGGGGATCAGCGCAGACCGAGGAGCGCCGACGGGGCCCCGATCAGCTCCGGGGCGGTCAGGCCCAGCTTGGGGGTGGTCAGGTTCGGGATGCCGTAGTTGCTGCCGTCCGGCATCGTCAGCGGGGCGCCGACGACCGCACCGGGGGTGCGGGCGAGCAGATCGGTGGCCGGGGACTCCAGTGAGCCCTCGGCGTCGGTCTTCGGGTCGCCGAGCAGGTTCGGCACCGGCGCCCCGACCAGGGTGCTGCCGAGCTGGGTGGTGATCGGCATCGACGGGAGGATCGGGCTGGGGAGCAGATCACCGGTGTGGTGGCGGGGGGCCTCCGGTGCGCCGACGACGGGCACCGGCACCGCGGTGGCCACGCGCGGGGTGTCCACGCCCAGTGTGGTCTTCACGGCGTCCAGGGGGACACCCACCGGCACCGAGTCGGCCACGGCCGGGGTGGCCGCGCCGGCCGCGGCCATACAGGTCATGAGTGCCGCAATGCTTCCGCGCGCGGTCATCTTCATAGGTGACGTTCCGTCCTTCCAGGGTCGCGGACATTCCGCTGCCCTGGATGAACGATCCCGCCGGTGGTTTTCCCGGCGTTCTCCGGGAAAGTTCCCCCATACGACCTAATTCGGGGCCGTACAGGGGCCTCACCTTTACGGCTCCGCGTACCGTCCTCCACTCACAACCGGGGGTCGACCGGCTCCGATTCGAGGGCGAGCACCGCGAAGACCGCCTCGTGCACCCGCCACAGCGGCTCCTCGCCCGCCAGCCGGTCCAGGGCCTCCAGCCCGAGCGCGTACTCGCGCAGGGCCAGCGAGCGCTTGTGCCCCAGGAACCGCTGGCGCAGCTTCTCCAGCTGCTCCGGACGCGTGTACTCCGGACCGTAGATGATCCGCAGGTACTCGCGCCCGCGCACCTTGACCCCGGGCTGGACCAGCCTGCCCTTGCCGTCCCGAGCGTACGCCTGGAGCGGCTTGACGACCATGCCCTCCCCGCCCGCGGCCGTCAGCTCCAGCCACCAGTCGGTGCCCGCCCGTACGGAGTCCTCGTCGGCGGTGTCGACCAGGATCCGGCCGGTGCGGCGCAGCAGTCCGGTGCCGGCCGCCTCGTCCGCGGCGACCAGCCGGTCCAGCCAGAACAGCTGCTCGTCGTGCGGTACGGCGGCCAGCGAGCGCCCGGCTGCCGCCAGCAGCTGGAACGGCGCGAACCGTACGCCGTCCAGCCCGTCGGTGGTCCAGCAGTAGCGCCGGTAGGCGTCGGTGAACCGCTCGGCGTCGGCGGCCCGGTCCCGCTGGCGGGCGAGCAGGTCGCCGGTGCCGATGCCCCGCCCGGTGGCCGCGGCCAGGGCGGCGAGGGCGTCCGGGAAGACGGCGCGGGAGGCCGCGCCGACGGCGGCGTACTGGTTGCGCAGCAGGCCGGTGGACTTCAGCGACCAGGGCAGCAGCTCCCCGTCCAGCAGCAGCCAGTCGGTGGCCAGTTCCTCCCACAGGCCCGCGTCGGTGATGGCACCGCGGAGCCGGGTGAGGACCTCCTCGGTGACCTCGGGGTCCTGGAAGAAGGGCCGTCCGGTGCGGGTGTAGACGGAACCGGTCGGTCCTCCCTCACCGCCTTCGGCGCGGGAGGTGCCCCCGACGCCGAAGCGCGCGCGGGCCGCCTCGGCGTCCTTGCAGACGAGGACGGTGGCGCGGGAGCCCATGTGCTTCTCCTCGCAGACGACCTGGGCGATGCCGTCCTTGCGGTACTGGGCGAAGGCCTCGGCCGGGTGCTCCAGGTAGCCGCTCTCGTTCGAGGTGGCGGTGGGCGCCATGGTGGGCGGCAGGTACGGGACCAGCCGCGGGTCCACCGCGAAGCGGCTCATGACCTCCAGGGCCGCCGCCGCGTTCTCCTCGCGCACGGTGACGTTGCCCAGGTGCCGGGTCTCGACGATCCGGCGCCCGTGCACGTCGCCCAGGTCGAGCGGGCGCCCGTCGTGTCCGCCCGGCGCCTCGGTGGCGAGCGGCCTGACCGGCTCGTACCAGACCTTCTCGGCCGGTACGTCGACCAGTTCGCGCTCGGGCCAGCGCAGGGCGGTCATCTTCCCGCCGAAGACCGCGCCCGTGTCCAGGCAGATGGTGTTGTTGATCCAGGCCGTGTTCGGGACCGGGGTGTGGCCGTAGACCACGACCGCCTTGCCGCGGTACTCCTCGGCCCACGGATGGCGCACGGGCAGGCCGAACTCGTCGGTCTCGCCGGTGGTCTCCCCGTACAGGGCGTGCGAGCGGACCCGGCCGGAGGTGCGCCCGTGGTACTTCTCGGGCAGGCCGGCGTGGCAGACCACCAGCTGGCCGCCGTCGAGCACGTAGTGGCTGACGAGACCGCGGATGAACTCCCGTACCTCCTGGACGAACTCCTCCGGCTCGCGGCCGAGCTGCTCGATCGTCTCGGCGAGCCCGTGGGTCTGCTGGACCTTGGAGCCCTTGAGGTAACGGCCGAGCTTGTTCTCGTGGTTCCCGGGCACGCACAGGGCGTTGCCGGAGCCGACCATGCCCATCACCCGGCGCAGGACGCCGGGGCTGTCCGGGCCGCGGTCGACGAGGTCGCCGACGAACACGGCGGTGCGGCCCTCGGGGTGGACTCCGTCCTCGTACCCGAGCTTGCCGAGCAGGGTCTCCAGCTCGGAGGAACAGCCGTGGATGTCACCGATGATGTCGAAGGGGCCGGTGAGGTGGGTGAGGTCGTTGAACCTCTTCTCCCGCACCACCTCGGCGGCCTCTGCCTCCGCCGGGGTGCGCAGCACGTGCACCTTGCGGAAGCCCTCGCGCTCCAGTCCGCGCAGCGAGCGGCGCAGGTCGCGGCGGTGCCGCTGGATGACGGCACGGGGCAGCCCGGCCCGGTCGGGGCGGGTGGCGTTGCGTTGGGCGCAGACCTCCTCGGGCATGTCGAGGACGATGGCGATGGGCAGCACGTCGTGCTCGCGGGCGAGCTGGACCAGCCCTCGGCGGGCCTCGGCCTGCACGCTGGTGGCATCGACGACGGTCAGGCGGCCGGCCGCGAGGCGCTTGCCGGCGATGTAGTGGAGGACCTCGAAGGCGTCCCGGCTCGCGCTCTGGTCGTTCTCGTCGTCGGCGACGAGGCCCCGGCAGTAGTCGGAGGAGATGACCTCGGTGGGCTTGAAGTGCCTGCGGGCGAAAGTGGACTTCCCGGATCCGGTGGCCCCGATCAGGACGACGAGGGACAGATCGGTGACGGGAAGTACGCGGTTGCCGGTACTGGTCATGCGGCCTCTCCCTCCTTGGCGGTGTCGGTGTCGGTGTCGGTCTGGATCTGTGTGAAGACGGCCATCTGGGTGGGCGGCCCCACCTCGGGGTCGTCGTCGCCGACGGGTACGAAGGCGACCTCGTACCCGTGGCGGCCGGCCACGGAGGCGGCCCAGCCGCGGAACTCCGCGCGGTTCCACTCGAAGCGGTGGTCGCCGTGCCGAACGTGCCCGGCGGGCAGGGTCTCCCAGCGGACGTTGTATTCGACGTTGGGGGTGGTGACCAGGACCGTACGGGGGCGGGCCGCGCCGAACACCGCGTACTCCAGGGCGGGCAGCCGCGGCAGGTCCAGGTGCTCGATGACCTCGCTGAGCACGGCCGCGTCGTAACCGGCCAGCCGTTTGTCGGTGTACGCGAGCGAGCCCTGGAGCAGCTGGACGCGGCTGCTCTGCCGCTCGCCCATCCGCTCCAGGCGCAGCCGCTTGGCGGCCATGCCGAGGGCCCGCATGGACACGTCGACACCGACGATCTCGGTGAAGGCCGGCTCCTTGAGGAGGGCCTGCACCAGCTGGCCCTGTCCGCAGCCGAGGTCCAGGACCCGGGCCGCACCGGAGGCGCGCAGTGCGGCGAGGATCGCCTCGCGGCGCTGCACGGCGAGCGGCAGCGGCCTTTCGTCGGTCTCCTCCACGGCGTTGTCGAGCTCCTCGACCTCACTGCCGTCGGCCTCGGCCAGACGCAGCAGTTCCAACCGCTCCAGGGCGTCGCGGGTCAGCCGTTTGTGGCGGGCGAGGTAACGCGCGCTGATGAGTCCGTTCTCGGGGTGCGCGGCGAGCCAGCCGTCCCCGGCGCGCAGCAGCTTGTCGACCTCGTCGGGCGCGACCCAGTAGTGCTTGGCGTCGTCGAGCACGGGCAGCAGGACGTAGAGCTGCCGCAGGGCGTCGGCGAGCCGCAGCTCGCCCTCCAGGACGAGCCGTACGTACCGGGAGTCCCCCCATTCGGGGAACTGCTCGTCGAGCGGTACGGGTTCGGCCTGTACGAGGTCCCAGCCGAGCGGATCGAACAGCCGGTGGACGAGCTCCGCCCCGCCGCGCGCGGGCAGCGCCGGTATCTCGATCCGCAGCGGACGCACCTGCTCCGGCAGCTCGGGCCAGGCGGCGCACTTGGCGGCCAGGGCGCTGCGGAAGACGGAGCTGAGCGCGACGGCGAGCAGCGAGGAGGCCGCGTACGGGCGGTCGTTGACGTACTGCGCGAGCGCGGCGTCGGGCGCCCCGCCCCGCCCCTTGCCCTGCCCGCGGCGCACGAGCGCGACGGGATCCACCTCCAGCAACAGCGCAGCCGTACACCGCTCTTGCGCGGCCTCGGGATAGAACACGTGGGCCACGCCGTGGGAGGTGGAGAACGCCTGCACCTTCCCAGGGTGCTTGTGCAGCAAAAAGCCCAGGTCGGTAGCCGGGTGCTCGGCACCGCCAGTGGTGGAGATCGTCAGGAACATGCAGCTCAGCATGGACGCAGCCCGCTACCGGGGGCCACTGGATTTCCCCCCTCCGCCGCCCCTCGCCCATCCCGCGGATCCCGATCCGGGCAAGTGCCCGACACCCGTGCGGCGGGCGCTGTACGGTCCCCGGAACACGTCGTTCCCCGTGCCACAGCAGCCCCGTCGCCCAGGAGGGCTTCCCCTCGTGCACCCGCCGCAGCCTTACCCACCCATGCCCGCGCCCGTCCGCCGCTGGTGGCAGCATCCCGCCCTGATCATCGCTCTGCTGGTCGTGATCCCGCCCGCGGGTGTCGCGCTCGCGTGGACGAGCCGGTGGGGGCAGGCCAAGAAGATCGTCGCAACGGTTCTCGCAGGTCTGTGGTTCCTCACTCCTTTCCTGGGCGACCCGCCGAAGAAGGCCGAGGCCGACTCCAAGCCGGCCGCTCTCGCGTCCGCCCCGCCCGGCGCGAGCCCCGGCCGTGCCGAGCCGCCCGCCCTCGTCGGCCGGAACCTCAAGGAGGCTAGGGCCGCGGCGCTCACCGCGGGATTCGGCGTGCTCTCGCACGACGCCTCCGAGGGGAACGCCGCCCAAGTGGCCGAGGACAACTGGAAGGTGTGCTTCCAGAGCATGGTCGCCGAGAAGGCCGGTGCGATACCCACGCTCGACTTCGGCGTGGTCCGCACCGATGCCCCGTGCCCCGCGAAGGACGGGGATCCGATCCCCTATCCGAAGATGCCCAAGGTCGTCGGCCTGGCCTTCGCCAAGGCGTCCGAGACGCTCAGGCCGATCGGCTTCCAGAAGATCGAGCCGCAGAGCGCGTTCACGGACGTCACCCCGCCGGCCGCCGTGGACGACTGGGTCGTCTGCTTCCAGGAGCCCGAAGAGGGCAAGGAGATCAGCGCGCCCGGTACCACCTCCGCCTCCCTGAAGCTCGCGTCCCCCGGGACCGCCTGCCCGAGTGCGCCGAACACCCGGCTCCACCCCGAGCCGGTGCCGACGCATGAGGACGACGACTCCGGCAGCACGGCATCGGGCGGGTCCTCTTCCGGGGGATCCGCATCCGGGGGTTCGTCCTCGGGAGGGTCCTCCTCCGGGGGGTCTTCCTCCTCCGGTGGGTCCTCTTCCGGTGGGTCGTCCTCCTCCGGCGGCTCCGACAGCGGCGGCGGGGGCGCGGCCACCGTGACGCCCGGAGCGTTCTGCTCGCCGGCCGGGGCAACCGGCGTCAGCAAGAAGGGCGTCTCCTACACCTGCAAGGGTCCCGGTCAGCCCCGCTGGCGCCAATGACCGGTCCCGTCCCCCTCAATCCCCGCGGCCAGTTCGGCGATGTCGGGCGGGCCGATGCGGCAGCAGCCGCCGATCAGGCGGGCGCCCGCGGTGCGCCAGGCCTCGACGGGCCAGGGGGCGGGGTGGGCCGGAGCCTGCCAGGTGGCGGTGGGCGCGTCCCAGACGGAGCCGTCGTTGGGGTAGGCCAGGAGCGGTGCGGCGGTGACGGAGGCGGCCGCCTCCAGGGCGGGGAGCACGTCCGCCGGATCGCAGCAGTTGACGCCGACCGCGATGATCTCCGGTGCCTGGGCCGCGAGGGCGAAGGCCTCGGGGAGGGGCTGGCCGGCGCGGGTGCGGGCGCCGGCCACGGTGTAGCTCAGCCAGGCGGCCGCCCCCGTTCCGGCGAGGACGCCGAGGACGGCTTCGGCCTCCTCGGCGTCCGGGATGGTCTCCAGCGCCAGGACGTCGGCGCCCGCCGCGAGCAGCGCCTCGATACGGGGGCGGTGGAAGGCGGCGAGCTCGCGCACGCTCAGCCCGTACCGCCCGCGGTACTCGGAGCCGTCCGCGAGCACCGCTCCGTACGGGCCGACCGAGGCGGCGACCCAGACCTCGTGGTCGGCGGCCTCGGCCGCACGGGCGGCCAGCGCGACGCTGCGGTGCAGCAGGCCGGTGGTCTCGGCCCGGTCGTGGCCGTGCGCGGCGAAGGCCTGGTACCCGACCTGGTAGCTGGCGGTGATCAGCACCTCGGCCCCGGCCCGCGCGTAGGCCGCGTGGGCGGCCTCCACCTGGTCCGGCCGCTCGGCGAGCACCCGGCCCGACCAGAGCCCGCCGGACAGGTCGCAGCCCTGGTCGGCGAGCTGGTTGCTCAGCCCGCCGTCCAGGAGCACGACCCTGCGGGCCAGGGCTTCGGCGAGCGGGCCGGACGCACGGGGCACGGTTCCTGCGCCTCCCTCAGCCGAGCTGGGACAGCACCTGGGCCGAGATCAGCTCCAGGTGGTCCAGGTCGTCGAGGTCGAGCAGCTGGAGGTAGACGCGGGAGCTGCCGACGGCCGCGTAGGCGCCGATCTTCTCCACCACCTCCGCCGGGGAGCCGGCCAGGCCGTTGGCCTTGAGCTCGTCCACGTCCCGCCCGATGGCGGCGGCCCGGCGGGCGACCTCGGCGTCGTCCCTGCCGACGCACACCACCAGGGCGTTGGAGTAGACGAGGTCGTCGGCCCTGCGCCCGGCCTCCTCGGCGGCCCGGCGCACCCGGCCGAACTGCCGCTCGCTGTCCGCGATCGACGCGAACGGCATGTTGAACTCGTCCGCGTACCGGGCGGCGAGGCGCGGGGTGCGCTTCGCGCCGTGGCCTCCGATGAGCACGGGCACCTTGGCCTGGGCCGGCTTGGGCAGGGCCGGGGACTTCTCCACCTGGTAGTGGGTGCCGGCGTAGTCGAACGTGGCGCCGGGCTCGGTCGCCCACAGGCCGGTGACGATGGCCAGCTGTTCCTCCAGCCGGGCCATCCGCTCAGCCGGGAACGGGATGCCGTACGCCTTGTGCTCCTCCTCGAACCAGCCCGCGCCCAGGCCCAGTTCGACCCGTCCGCCGGACATCTGGTCGACCTGCGCCACCTGGATGGCAAGCACGCCGGGCAGCCGGAAGGTCCCGGCCGTCATCAGCGTGCCGAGCCGGATCCGCCGCGTCTCCCGGGCCAGGCCCGCGAGGGTGATCCAGGCGTCGGTGGGCCCCGGCAGGCCGTCCGCCGAACCCATCTTCAGATAGTGGTCCGACCGGAAGAACGCGTCGAAGCCCAGGTCCTCGGTGGCCTTGGCAACGGTCAGGAGGGTGTCGTAGCTCGCGCCCTGCTGGGGCTCGGTGAAAATGCGGAGATCCATGACTCCCATCCTGCCTCGCCCACCCCGGCAGGGTGAATCTGCGTCAACCGGACGGTCCACCCCCGGCCCGGCCAGTGACCAGCCCGGATGGGGATCGTTGGCTCGGACGGAGCCGGACCGCCCGGCCCGCGCGCCGGCGGCCTTTCGCCGACGCGTCCACCGCCCCCTTCCACCTTGGAAGGGCCAGGGCCGAGGAGGCCGCCATGTCCCACGAGTCCGTGCCCGAGCACACCGGACAGACCGGACAGGCTGCATACGACCATGCACGTCAGGAGCCCGCGGCGGCCGCCCAGGGCGGCGCGCCGAAGGGCCTGCTCCAGCAGATGGAAGAGCTGATGGCGGCGCTGAACGCCGACCTGTCGCAGCTCGACGCCGACCTCCAGTCCTCCACGGACCGCGCCCCCGGCACGCCGCTGACCCCGGGCAGCCGCACCCCCGAGAGCGAGCGCCCGCCCTACCGGTCGTACTGACCGTGCCGGTCGGATGAACGTGCGGGTCCCGTCGCGCGCGGCGGGACCCCCGATTCCGCTCGCACCGCTCTCCCGTCAGGCCACGCCGGAGGCGGACCCCCGTTCGCGGACCGTCAGCCTGCGCAGGACGGCCCGGACCCGGTCGCTCGATTCGTCGGCCGCGTCTATGGACTCTATGCACTGCCAGTACAGGCCTTCGTCGTCCGTCGCGCAGGCCACCCCGACCAGGGCTATCCCCACTTCGCCGAGCAGCGCCTGCAGTCCGAGCAGAGCCTGGCGGACATCCGCCACCCCGGTCAGCTGCGCGGCTCTCGGCGGATAGTCGGGCGCACTGCCCTCTCCGTGCAGGGCAGCTCTGTCGAGCACCCCGCAGCCTCTGCCCCCCGCTTCACCCAGTCCCCGTGCCTCCGATCTCAGCTCCGGCGGCCCCGTGACCGCCAGCCAGCTCCCGATCCCCTGTGCGAGCGCCTGGGCCTGCCAGGCCTCGCCCACGATGTCCATCGCCGCCCCGCTCTGTGCCAGCGCGTGCCGGCCGGCCGCGATGAGCCTTACCGCATCCATATGCCGTCCCCCGTCCGCACGACATCCGCCGTCCTCACCACTACCCAGAGTGAGGGCAATGGGCCAGTAAAGCCAGGGGTATTCGGAAATCTGTGGACACAAACATGGTTGTGGACGACGCCATCACTCCGAAGAGTGACAATTCGATGTCGGAGGCCCTGTCACCGGGAAGCGGAGCTCGTTCCTCTCGATCTTCGCGGCGAGCGCATCCAGCACATCCACCCCGAGAACCTCACAGAATTGCAGCAGGTACGCCAGTACGTCGGCCACCTCATCGGCCACGCGGTGCGCGGTTTCCGGCTTCTCCATGACCTTCGCCGACTGTTCGGGGGTCATCCACTGGAAGATTTCGACCAGTTCGGACGCTTCCACGCTCAGCGCCACGGCCAGGTTCTTGGGCGTGTGGTACGGCTCCCAGCCGCGCGCGGCGGCGAACTCGGCCAGCCGCCGCTGAAGTTGGTGCAGCCGCTCGTGCGGCTGCGGCTCGTCCCCGTGCTGTACGTCCTGCTCATCGCTCATGGCGTCAGGTCTACCACCGTCACCCCCGGGGTCACGCGGGCGGCCGCGGCCGCCCCCTCCCCCACCGCCGCGAGCAGCCGGACATGGCCGCGACCGCAGGACAGCAGGGCAAGCCGCAGCAGTTCGGCGCTCTGCCGCCGGTCCAGATCGCGGTCGAAGCCGTCGGCGATGACGGTCAGCGCCTGCCGGGCGGAGAGCAGCTCGGCGGCCGGGTCCATGGCGAGCACCCCCGGGCCGGTCAGCAGGACCAGCGCCAGCGCGAGGAAGCGGAGCTCGCCCGCGCCGAGCCGGCCCAGTTCCGTGGCGGGTCCGGCGCGGCCGCGGTCCAGCACCGCGGTGACCGGGCCGTGCGCGGGAGCCCGTACGTCCAGCCCCTCCACCGGGCCCGCGCAGCCGGTCCGCGCAGCCGCGGCGAGCAGCGCGTGGCGGGTGCCGCATTCGTGGCGGGTCCGGCGCAGCACATCGGCCAGGTTGGCGCAGTCGCCGAGCAGCCGGCCCTCCCCCGGCGGGACGGGTGCGCGCATCCGGTCGGGGCGCGGGTCGCAGGGGAACACCGAGCGCAGCGCCACCACCACCTGCTCGGCCGCCGCGAGCACCTGGCGCTGCCCGGCCGTGGAACCGGCGACGCGCAGCGGGAGGAGGGCCGTGCCGAGCCGGTCGTCGGGCAGTGGGGCCCGGGTGACGCCGACGGCTCCGCCGGTCAGCCAGGAGGCCTGCACGGAGCGCCGGCCGGGGTCGCGCAGGGCGGTGCCGAGCAGGATCTGCCCGTCCACCGCGAGCCGTTCGCCGACGATCCGGAGCGTGGGCTCGGCCTGTACGGCGAGGTCGAGGCGGACCGGCCCGGCGGGTCCGTCGACGGTGCAGCCGATGCGGAAGCCGCGCCGCCCCTGGCCGTCGGGCAGGGCCCCGTCGGGGATCCGGGCCCGCGGATCGGGGAACACCTCCTCCAGGGTGGCCCCGGCCCCGAGCCCGGCCAGGGCCTCGTAGGCGGCCAGGACCTGGGACTTGCCGCTGCCGCTGGGCCCGGCGAGGAAGGTCACGGGCTCCAGCGCGAAGACGGCGCCGCGGTGCCTCCCGAACGCGGAGAGCCGCAACTCGGTGACGACGGGCCGGTGGTGCACGACGGCGGGCGGGAGCGCACGGTCCACCGGCACGGCGGCGGGCGGGAGCGCATCGTCGGCAGGCGCAGCGGATAACGCGACGCGGGCGGGGGCCGTGGCCCCCGCCGCGTCCGGGTCCGGGTCCAAGGCTGGGGCGTTCATGGTGGCGTCCATGCGCCGGACGGTACGGGCCGCCGGGCCCCCGGTGGGCACGGCGAACCGTTCCGCCCTGGCGACCTTCCTACGATCGGGGGACGGCGGCGGCCGCGATCCCCTCGACCTCGGTACCGACGGGCGCCAGCAGGAAGACGTTCCGGTCGACCCGGTGCATCCCGCTGCCCAGCCCGAAGACAACACCACTGCTGAAGTCGAGGATCCGCTTGGCCACTTCACTGTCCGCGCCGGTGAGGTCGAGCAGCACCGGGATCTGTGCGATCAGGTACTCGGCCACCTCCCGCGCGTCGGCGAAGACCTGGACCCGGATCACGACGAAGCGCCGCTGCTCCGCCGCGGACGCCGCCGGCGCCGTGGGGATCGTGCGGTGGTCCACCCGGGAGGGCCACTCGTTGCGACTGCGCAGGGGGACCACCTGCGCGAGCCCCTCCCACTGTTCGTCCGTGACGTCGTACCTGCTCACCGGGCCGCCTCGGCCGTGCGCTTCATGTGCATCCCCCCATCCTCTCGCGTTTCACCCGTTCAGCCCAACAACGACACGAGCGACACCGGGGTACTCCCGTAGAGGCGAATGGGTTAGGTTAGGCATACCTAAGTCACTTGCCCAGGACGATGGAGAGATCCCGCATGCGCATGTCCGGTGCCGCCCCCGCCACCCCGGCCGCCGGCCGGCCCTCCGATGCCGAGCAGGTCCGGTCGATCCTGGCCGCCGCCCACTCCATGACCGTGGTCACCGACGGGCTGAGCAGCGAGATCCGCCACCTCGACGGGTCGGACCCGATGGGCCGGCTGCACCTGCACCCCGCCGAGCCCGGCGGCGAATGCGAGTACCGGCCCCCGATCCGGCTGGAGTTCACCGACATCGCCCCCACCCCCGTACGGGACCGGGTGCGCGCCCGCGTCACGATCACCGGCCGCCTGCTCACGCCTTACACGGACGAAGGCGCCGACTCCACCTGCATGGAATTCGGCCGGGCCGTCCTGGAGACCGCCGAGGGCCGCACGTACGTCGGCCTCGAAGAGCTCGACGCGGCCTGCCCCGACCCCCTCGCCGCGTTCGAGGCCGGCATGCTCACGCACCTCCTCGACGACCACGCCGAGCTCGTCACGCTCCTCCTGCGCCTGGTCCGGCCGCTGCCCGCCGCCGCGATCGTCCGCGTGCTGCCGCTCGCCATGGACCGGTACGGGATCACCCTTCGCCTCGAACTGCGGCGCGGCCACCACGACGTACGGCTGCCGTTCCCCTCTCCGCTGGACGACGTCGAGCAGTCCGGGGTGCAGATCCAGGCCCTGTTCAGCGCGGCCCGGCGGCGCTCGCACCGCAACAGCCTCCCCGCGTGAGGAACCCGTACGGGAATAGCTCCACCCGGGGTCCCGTTGGGGACGATCATGAAGGCAATCACGTACAACGCATACGGAACTACCCAGAACCTCAAGCTCGTTGACGTACCGCAGCCCAAGGTCGGCCCCGGCGAGGTGCTGGTCCGGGTCAAGGCCGCCGGCGTCAACCCGGTCGACTGGAAGCTCGCCGCCGGATACCTCGACCCGATCCTCGAAGTCCGGTACCCCGTCATACCCGGCTGGGACGTGGCCGGCGTCGTCGAGGCCGTCGGCCCCGACACCTTCGACTACGCCGTCGGCGACGAGGTGTACGGATACGTCCGCAAGGAATGGGTCGAGCTCGGCACCTACGCCGAACTCGTCGCGGCCCCCGTCCGGACGCTGGCCCGCAAGCCGCGCGAGCTGACCTTCGAGCAGGCCGCGGGCCTCCCGCTGGCCGGCCTCACCGCGTACCAGTCCCTCACCCGCGTGGGCCTCAAGGCCGGCGAGACCGTCGTCATCCACTCCGCGGCGGGCGGCACCGGCTCCTTCGGCGTGCAGATCGCCGTCGCGCTCGGCCTGCGCGTCATCGGCACGGCCGGCGCGCACAACCACGACTACCTGCGCTCGCTCGGCGCCGAACCGGTCCTGTACGGGGAGGGCCTGGCGGACCGGATCCGCGCGCTCGCCCCCGAAGGCATCGACGCCGGGCTGGACTTCTTCGGGGACGGCGCGGTCGACATCCTCCAGTCGCTCGTCAAGGAGCGCGGCCGGGTGGTCTCCATCGCCGATTACGAGGCCGCCGCCAAGGGCGCGCACCAGCTGTGGGTGCGCCCGGACACGACCGACCTGACGTTCCTGGCGGAACTCGCCGACGCGGGCAGGCTCACGGTCAACGTGGAGCACGCGCTGCCGCTCGCCGAGGCCGCGAAGGCCTGGGAGCTCAGCGCGGCGGGACGCACCCGCGGCAAGATCGTCCTCACCGTCTGACGACACGCGACGGCCGCCGGAGTACGAGGCTCCGGCGGCCCGCGGACTCAGCCGGCGGCAGCGGCGGTGGCGGCCTCCGCGTACCGGTTCGCCGGGCGCGCGAGCCCGTAGTTCTCGCGCAGGGTCGTGCCGGTGTATTCGGTGCGGAACAGGCCGCGCCGCTGGAGGATCGGCACGACGTGGTCGACGAAGTCGGTGAGGCCGGTCGGCAGCACGGGCGCCATGACGTTGAACCCGTCGGCGGCGCCCTGGGTGAACCACTCCTCCAGCTGGTCGGCGATCTGCTCGGGCGTACCGGCGAAGACGCGGTGGCCGCGGCCGGCGCCGAGGCGGGCGATCAGGTCGCGCAGACTGAGGCCGTCGCGGCGGGCCAGCTCGGCGACGAGGGTGAAGCGGCTCTTGTTTCCGTTGATGTCCCGCTCCTCGGGGAGCTCGGGCAGCGGGCCGTCGAGGGGCAGGCCGGTCAGGTCGGTGCCGAGCATGCCGGAGATCTGTGCGAGCCCGTACTCCGGCACCTGGAGGTCGGTGAGCTGCTGCTCCAGGGCCTTGGCCTCGGCCTCGGTGGAGCCGATGACGGGGGCGATGCCGGGCAGGACGAGCAGGTCGGACTCGGCCCGGCCGTACTTCGCGAGGCGCGACTTGAGGTCCTTGTAGAAGGTCTGCCCGTCGGCGAGGGTCTGCTGGGCGGTGAAGACGGCCTCGGCGTACTGCGCGGCGAACTCCTTGCCGTCCTCGGAGGAGCCGGCCTGCACGAGCAGCGGGTGGCCCTGCGGGGAGCGGGGCACGTTGAGCGGGCCGGCGACGCCGAAGTACGTACCGCGGTGGGCGGCGGGGTGGAGCTTGTCGGTGTCGGCGTAGATGCCGCGCTCCTTGTCGAGGACGATCGCGTCGTCCTCCCAGCTGTCCCAGAGCTTGGTGGCCACGTCGAGGAACTCGCGGGCGCGGTCGTAGCGGAGGCCGTGTTCGAGGTGCTCGTCCTGGCCGAAGTTGCGGGCCTCGTCGACGGTGCCGGAGGTGACGATGTTCCAGCCGGCACGGCCGTTGCTGATGTGGTCGAGGGAGGCGAACTTGCGGGCGAGGTGGAACGGCTCGTTGAAGGTGGTGGAGACGGTGGCGATGAGCCCGATGTGCTCGGTGACGGCGGCGATGGCGGAGAGCAGGGTGAGCGGCTCGAACCCGCCGAGGGCGTTGTAGCGGGCCTTGCCCCAGAGGGCGAGTCCGTCGGCGAAGAAGATCGAGTCGAGCCTCCCCCGCTCGGCGGTCCGCGCCAGGTCCTGGAAGTACCGCAGGTCGGTGACCCGCTCGGGACTGCTGTCGGGATGCCGCCAGGCGGCGTCGTGGTGCCCGGCGTTCATGAGGAACGCGTTGAGGTGGAGGGTCCGGCGTGCGGTCATGGTGGTGTTCCTCGGGGTGGGAGAGACGAGTGTCAGGCGGGGACGCGCCAGAGGCTGAGGCGGCGCTCGACGGTGATGAGGAGCTGGTTGAAGGCGACGCCGATGGCCGAGATGGTGACGATGCCCGCGTACATCTCCGGGATCGCGAAGTTGAACTGCGAGGCGTTGATCAGGTAGCCGAGACCCGCCTTGGCGCCGATCATCTCGGCGGCCACGAGGACCAGGATCGAGACGGCGCCGGCCAGCCGGATACCGGTGAAGACGGCCGGTACCGAGGCCGGCAGGATCACCTTCTGGAACAGCCTCGGCGTGGACAGGTCCATGGACCGGGCGAGTCTGACCAGGGTCGGATCGGCGTTGCCGACGGCGCTGATGGTGTTCAGCAGGATCGGCCAGACGCAGGCGTAGACGACGATGGAGACCTTCGAGGTCTCGCCGATGCCGAGCAGCAGGACGAACACCGGCAGCAGCGCGAGGGCCGCGGTGTTGCGGAACACCTCCAGCAGCGGGCCCAGCAGCACCGCGACGGGGCGGTACCAGCCGATCAGCAGGCCGAGCGGGACCGCGACGACGACGGCGATGGCGAAGCCGCCGAAGGAGCGGACCAGACTCGCCTGCGTGTGCTCGGCGAGCTGGCCGTTGCCGGCCAGTTCCCACCAGGCCGTGGCGACCTCGCTGACCGGCGGGAGGAAGGTGGAGTCCACCAGTCCGAGCCGGGGCGCCGCCTCCCAGACCGCGAGCAGGGCGAGGATCGCCGCCGAGCGGAGGGCCGCCGCGCGCAGCCACCGGGCGACGGCGCGCAGGGCGGCCGGAGCGGCCGGAGCCGGGGCGGGGGCCGCCGGCGCGGGCGGGGCCGGCGCGGGTTCGCGTACCGCCTCCGGTTCGCGTACCGGCGCGGGTTCGCGTACGAGCGCGGGCTCGTCCGTGCGCACCCCGCTCTCGGGACCCGCCTCGGCCGCGGTGCTCTTCGTATCGGTTCCGGTGCTCATACGGTGGCCTCCTCCTTCTCCAGTTGCTGGGCGCGGGCCACCTCGTCGTGGAGCAGGGTCCAGATCTCGTGGCGGTAGCGGGCGAATTCCGGGCTGGAGCGCAGTTCCTCCCCGCCGGCGCCGGTGGCCCGGTCGCCGAAGGAGACGGGGACGGCCTCCTTGATCCGGCCGGGGCGGGAGGTCATCACGGCCACCCGCTGCCCGAGGTACACGGCCTCCTCGATCCCGTGCGTGATGAACACGACGGTCTTGCCGGTCCGCTGCCAGATGCGGCGCAGCTCGTCCTGGAGGGATTCACGGGTCTGCGCGTCGAGCGCGGCGAACGGCTCGTCCATCAGCAGGACGTCCGGGTCGTAGGCGAGGGACCGGGCGATGGCCACGCGCTGGCGCATCCCTCCGGACAGCTCGTGCGGGTGGCGGTCCTCGAAGCCGGTGAGGCCGACGAGGTCCAGGAACTCCCGGGCCCGCGCCGCGCGTTCACGGCGGGGGACGCCGGTCGCCTCCAGCCCGAACTCGATGTTGCCGAGCGCGGTGCGCCAGGGCAGCAGGGCGTACTGCTGGAAGACGATGCCCCGGTCCAGGCCGGGTCCGGTGACCGGCTCGCCGTCGAGCAGGATCCGGCCGGAGGTGGGCCGGGTCAGGCCTCCCAGCAGGTCGAGGAGGGTGGACTTGCCGCAGCCGCTGGGGCCGACGACCACCACGAACTCCCCGGCCCCGATCTCCAGGTCCACGCCGTCGAGAGCGGTGAAGCTGCCGCCCTCGCCGAGGGCCCCGGCCCTCCTGCCCCCGGTCCGCCTGCCCTTGCTCTGCTTCCTCGGGAACGTCTTCGTCACGGACTCGAACACGATCTTCGCCATGGTGCTCAGCCCTTCCCCTGGTCGTTGAACTCGTTCGTGTACAGGTCGGCGGGGGTCAGCTGGCCCTTCTTGACCTCGCCGCGCTCACCGAGCCAGTCGATCCACAGCCGGAACTCCTTGTCGGCGATCCGGCCGCCGGTCTCGGCCACCCCGAACGAGCGCCAGTACTGGAGGGTGGAGGTGTCCTCGTTGCGGCCGCGCTTCTTGACGATCTCGGTCATCCGGGCGATGACCTCCTCGCGCGGGGTGGTCCGGGACCACTCGATGGCCTTGGCCACACCGGTCGTGAAGGTCCGTACGGTGTCGGGGTTCTCCTTGATGAACCGCCGGGTCATCACGTACGACCCGGCGCTGAAGGCGCCCAGCAGCTCGAAGTCCTTGAACAGCGGGCGGATGCCACCGGTGGCGAGGGCCTTGTCCCGAAGGACGCCGCTGAGCACCCCGACCTCGATCTGCTTCTGGCGCAGCGCCTGTTCGGTGTTGACGGGCGGGACCACGAGGGACTCGACCTTCGCGGCCTCGGCCTTGGAGACGCCGTTGCGCTCCAGGTAGATGTCCAGCAGGGCCTGGGCATGGGCGCCCAGGGTGTTCATGCCGACCTTCTTGCCGATCAGGTCGCGGGGCGAGCGGATCGGGCTGTCCTCCAGGACGTAGTAGCCGAGGTAGGTGTCCTTGTCGGAGCCGTAGTAGGAGATGACCGACTGGATCTGGGCCTTGCTCGCGGCGAGTTTGACGATCGCGCCGTTGAAGGCTCCGCCGAAGTGGGTCTGGCCGGTGGCAGCGGACTGGATGTCCTGGGGGCCGCTGATGGTGTTGCCGACCCAGTCGAGGGTCAGTCCGCCCAGGTAGCCGAGGTCCGCGGCCAGCTCGGGGAGCAGGACGGCGCCGACGGCGCCCTGGTACTTGAGGGACGTGACCTGCTTGGCGGATCCGCCGGTGGCGGTGGCCGTACCGCAGCTCACCGCGGCCGCCGAGATGCCGAGCAGGGTGAGGAACTGGCGTCGGGTGGTGGAGGTGGGAGCGAGGGCTGCGGGCATGGAGGGGGTCCTTGTTCGGGAATCGGTGGTTTCGGGGCAGCTACGGGGCGGTCGTCGCGAAGGGGGCGGCGGAGGCTCGGGCGTTCAGCGCCCCGGCGAACTCGTCGACGGCCTGGAAGAGGTCCAGCTCCGCCTCGGGCCGCAGCCGGCCGGGGCCGGCCCCGCGCTCCACGGAGGAGTCCAGGACGAACCGGCCGGCGGTGACGTGCCGGGCTCCGAGCGCGGCGAGCACCGGGCGCAGGGCGTAGTCGAGGGTCAGTACGTGGGCGAGGCTGCCGCCGGTGGCGATCGGCAGGACCGTCTTCCCGGCCAGCCCGTCCTGTGGGAGCAGATCGAGGAAGGCCTTGAGCAGGCCGGTGTACGAGGCCTTGTAGACCGGGGTCGCGACGATGATCCCGTCGGCCTCCGCGACGGCTTCGAGGGCCCGGCGGATCTCGGGCTCCCCGCGGCGGGCGGAGAGGAGGTCGGCGGCGGGCAGCTCCCGTACGGCGAGGTGGGCGGTGTCGAACCCGGCGTGGGCGAGCCGGCGCAGCACGTGGTCGGCGACGACGGCGGTACGGGAGTGCGGGGAGGGGCTGCCGGTGAGGGCGAGCAGGGTGGGCACGGTGCCTCCTGGGGCGTCGTACGGGCGGGTCGGGCGGGGCCGGTCGGGCCGGGCCGGTCGGGTCAGGCGGTGGCGGACGCGCCCGACGGGATGCCGAAGGACGGGTCGGGGACGGTCTCCGGGCTGATCAGGCGGGACGGGACCCCGTCCGGCCCGACGGGTACGTCGCCGTCGACCGTCACCCGGCGCAGGGTGCGCTCGTGGTCGTCGGAGTCGTCGACGCCGTAGTGCTGGGTGGCCCGGTTGTCCCAGATCGCGACGTCGCCGGCCCGCCACTGCCAGCGGACGGTGTTCTCGGGGCGCTCGATGTGCGACTGGAAGAGGTCGACCAGCGCACGGGAGTCCTGACCGGTCAGGCCGTCGATCCGCTGGACGAAGTTGCCGAGGAGCAGCGTGCGTTCGCCGGTCTCGGGGTGGACGCGGACGACGGGGTGCTCGGTGCGGAACTTCGTGGACGTGAACACCTCGCGGTACTGGGCGAGGGCCTCGGGGAGCGCGTCGGGCTTGAGGGCGGCGTAGTCGTATTCGTTGGTGTGAACGGCGCGCAGGCTGTCGGCGAGGACGCGGAGCGGCTCGGGGAGGTGGGCGTACGCGGCGGCGGTGTTGGCCCAGAGGGTGTTGCCGCCGTACGGGGGGAGGGTGACGGCGCGGAGGATGGAGAAGGCGGGGTAGGCGGGGACGAAGGTGACGTCGGTGTGCCACTGGTTGGCGCGGGCGCCGTGGTGGGAGTCGATGCCGAGCGCGTAACGGCCGTCGGCGGAGGGCACGGTGGGGTGGGCGACGGGCGTGCCGAGCAGTTGGGCGAAGGCTTCGTGGCCGGCCTCGTCGAGGTGGTCCTGGTCGCGGAAGAAGACGACCTTGTGGGCGAGGAGGGCGGCCCGGACCTCGGCGACGACCTCGTCCGGAAGCCCACCCCCGAGTCGCACACCCCCGATCTCGGCGCCGATCCGGCCACCGATCCGGGTGACGGTGGGCAGGGTGCGGGTGGCGGTGGTCATGGGAACTCCCTCGGGTTGGTTTCGACAGGGGACGGCCGCAAGGCCGCGACCGGACGCGGAACGGGTACGGGTACGGGGCCGGCCGGAGGCGGGGGCCGGACGGGGACGGATCCGGCCTGCGGGCAGGGCCGGTCGGCGGCCCACAGGACAGGGGGGTGCCGGGCATTCGACGGGAGAGGGCCGCCGTGGGCCGCCGATCGGGTCGACCTGGGGCCGGGTCAGCCTCGGGTCAGGCGGCCGGAGGCTGGTTGGCCGGAGGCCGAGCGGGGTTCGGGCCGGTTGGCCAGGCCGAACCGGCTGAAGGCCGGAAGGCGAACGGCAGGGGCCTGACCGGCCGACGGCGGACGAGCCGGCCGGGAGCCGGGCCATCCCGGGTCGGGATGGGACCGAAGGCCGGTTCGGCGGAAGGCCGAGCGGTCAGCGGGCAGGAGCCGGGGCGGCGCTCAGGCGCGGCACAGGGCCTGACAGCGGCCCGGACACGCACCCGGCGCGGTACAGGAGCCGGGGGTGTGGAACCGCGGGGCGGGAAGCTCGAACGCGGACATGGCTCGGAGCCTGGCAGCGACTCCGGGACGGGTCAAGCCCCGCCCGGCACGCCGAAACAAACCCTGCGCGGATCCCCCGCCCACCTCGGCACACCACCTCTGACCTGGCACTTCGACCATGCCGTCAGAGGCCACCCATCGCTCTAGAACGGCCGAAAACAGTGGCCGGATTTCACGCCCCCGCAACGCGACCGCCACGCACCCGCCGAGCCGGATGCCCTCGGGGCCGAAGCCGCCCGCCGGACTCCCCCTCCTGCGCGCCGCGCCGCCGCTCGGGACGCTCTTTCGTGACCCGTCCCCTCTCACATGAGAGGGGGAGATCACATCCGGTGGTTATAGTCGTTCACAAGGCCACCCCCCTAGCATTCGAGCCATGACGGTCCTGCCTGATGACGGGCTCTCCTTGGCCGCCGAGTTCCCTGACGCGACGCATGAGCAGTGGCAGCGCCTTGTAGAGGGCGTTCTACGCAAGTCCGGCAAGGACGTATCCGGCGAAGCCGCAGAAGACGCGTTGTCCACGAAGCTCGAAGACGGGCTCATCACCCGCCCGCTGTACACCGCGCCCGAAACGGCCGACGAGACCGGGTTTCCCGGGTTCGCTCCGTTCATACGGGGCGGCAGCCCCGCCGGCGGTGCCGCCGCTGGCTGGGACGTACGTCAGCGGTACGTCGGAAATGACCCCGTACGGGTGAACGAGGCCGTTCTCACCGACCTCGAGAACGGGGTCACCTCACTCTGGCTGTCCCTGGACGGCGGCCTCGGCGGGCTCCCCGTCGACGCGCTCCCCCGCGCCCTCGACGGCGTCTACCTCGACCTGGCCCCCGTCTCCCTCGACGCCGGAGCCGAATACGCCGACGCCGGCCGCGCCTTGCTGCGCCTGTACGCCGAGCGGCAGGTGGCCCCCGGGGCCGCCCGCGCGAACCTCGGCGCCGACCCGCTCGGCCATGAGGCCCGTACGGGTGAAGTCCTGGACCTCGCCGGCGCCGTCGGCCTCGCCCGGGAGGCTGCCGCGCACTGGCCCGGCGTCCGCTCCCTCCTCGTCGACGCGCTGCCGTACCACGAGGCCGGCGGCTCGGCCGCCGAGGAGCTCGGCCTGTCGCTGGCCACCGGCGTCGCGTACCTGCGCGCCCTCACGGAGGGTGCTCCCGCCGCCGAAGGCCTCGGCGCCGACGCCGCCCTCGGCCAGCTCGAGTTCCGCTACGCCGCGACCGCCGACCAGTTCCTCACCATCGCGAAGTTCCGTGCCGCGCGCCGTCTGTGGGCCCGGATCGCCGAGGCCTGCGGGGCCCCCGACGCGGGTGCCCAGCGCCAGCACGCCGTCACCTCGCCCGTGATGATGACCCGCCGCGACCCGTGGGTGAACATGCTGCGCACCACCGTCGCCTGCATGGCGGCGGGCGTCGGCGGGGCCGACTCGGTCACCGTGCTCCCCTTCGACCACGAGCTGGGCCTGCCGGACGCCTTCGCGCGCCGCATCGCCCGCAACACCTCCACCATCCTGCTGGAGGAGTCGCACCTGGCCCGCGTCATCGACCCGGCCGGCGGCTCGTACTACGTGGAGCAGCTCACCGACGAACTCGCGCACGCCGCCTGGGAGTTCTTCCAGACGATCGAGAAGGCCGGCGGCCTGGCCGCCGCCCTGCGCTCCGGACTGGTCGCCGACCGGCTGGCCGCCACCTGGGCCGAGCGCTCCAAGAGGCTCGCCAAGCGCCGTGAACCCATCACGGGCGTCAGCGAGTTCCCGCTGCTCTCGGAGAAGCCCGTCGAGCGCGAGCCCGCCCCGGCGGGCCCCACGGGCGGGCTGCCGCGCGTACGGCGCGACGAGGCGTACGAGGCGCTGCGCGCCCGCAGCGACGCGCACCTGGCCGCGACGGGGAACCGTCCGCGCATCTTCCTCGCCGCGCTCGGCCCGGCGGCGGCGCACACCGCGCGCGCCACCTTCGCCGCGAACCTGTTCCAGGCGGGCGGCGTCGAACCGGTCCACGACCCGGTGTCGGTGGACCCGGCGACGGCCGCCGAGGCCTACGCCGCGAGCGGCGCGGACGGCATGGCCGTGCTGTGCTCCAGCGACCCGCTGTACGAGGAGCAGGCCGAGGCGGTGGCCGCCGCCCTGCGCGCGGCCGGCGCGACGACCGTGTTCCTCGCGGGCAAGCCCGGCACCTCGGCCGGCGCCGTGGACGAGTACGTCTTCGCGGGCTGCGACGCGGTCGCCGTACTGTCCTCCGTACTCGACCGGATGGGAGTCTCCCTGTGAGCATCCCCGATTTCTCCGAACTCGCGCTGAACGGCGCGGGCACCGCGGCCGGGTCCGAGGACCAGTGGCGCGCCGCGGTGAAGGAGTCCACCGGGACCGCCGCCGGCGACCTGCTGTGGGAGACCCCCGAGGGCATCGGCGTGAAGCCGCTGTACACGGGCCGGGACCTGGAGGGGCTGGACTTCCTCCGGACCTACCCGGGCGTGGCCCCGTACCTGCGCGGCCCGTACCCGACCATGTACGTCAACCAGCCCTGGACGATCCGGCAGTACGCGGGCTTCTCCACGGCCGAGGAGTCGAACGCCTTCTACCGCCGCAACCTCGCGGCCGGCCAGAAGGGCCTGTCGATCGCCTTCGACCTGCCCACGCACCGCGGCTACGACAGCGACCACCCGCGCGTCACGGGTGACGTCGGCATGGCGGGCGTGGCGATCGACTCGATCTACGACATGCGGCAGCTGTTCGACGGCATTCCGCTGGACAAGATGACGGTGTCGATGACGATGAACGGCGCGGTGCTGCCGGTCCTCGCCCTCTACATCGTGGCGGCGGAGGAGCAGGGCGTCTCCCCCGACAAGCTCGGCGGGACCATCCAGAACGACATCCTCAAAGAGTTCATGGTCCGCAACACCTACATCTATCCGCCCAAGCCCTCGATGCGGATCATCTCCGACATCTTCTCGTTCACCTCGCAGAAGATGCCGCGGTACAACTCCATCTCGATCTCCGGCTACCACATCCAGGAGGCCGGGGCCACGGCCGACCTGGAGCTCGCGTACACGCTCGCCGACGGCGTGGAGTACCTGCGCGCCGGTCAGGGCGCCGGGCTGGACGTGGACGCGTTCGCGCCGCGCCTGTCGTTCTTCTGGGCGATCGGCATGAACTTCTTCATGGAGGTCGCGAAGCTGCGCGCCGCCCGGCTGCTGTGGGCTCGGCTCGTCAAGCAGTTCGACCCGAAGAACGCGAAGTCGCTCTCGCTGCGCACGCATTCGCAGACATCGGGCTGGTCGCTGACGGCGCAGGACGTGTTCAACAACGTCACGCGTACGTGCATCGAGGCGATGGCCGCGACCCAGGGGCACACCCAGTCGCTGCACACCAACGCCCTCGACGAGGCTCTCGCGCTGCCGACGGACTTCTCGGCGCGCATCGCCCGCAACACCCAGCTGCTGCTCCAGCAGGAGTCGGGGACCTGCCGGTCGATCGACCCGTGGGGCGGCAGCGCGTACGTCGAGAAGCTGACGTACGACCTGGCGCGCCGGGCCTGGAAGCACATCCAGGAGGTCGAGGCGGCCGGCGGCATGGCGCAGGCCATCGACGCGGGCATCCCGAAGCTGCGCGTGGAGGAGGCCGCGGCCCGTACGCAGGCGCGGATCGACTCGGGGCGCCAGCCGGTGATCGGCGTGAACAAGTACCGGGTGGAGAACGACGAGCAGATCGACGTGCTCAAGGTCGACAACTCCTCGGTGCGCACGCAGCAGATCGAGAAGCTGCGGCGGCTGCGCGAGGAGCGCAACGAGGCGATCACGCAGGACGCGCTGCGGGCACTGACGAACGCCGCTGACCGTGCGGACGGGAACCTGCTCGCGCTGGCGGTGGACGCGGCGCGCGCCAAGGCCACGGTGGGTGAGATCTCGGACGCACTGGAGAAGGTGTACGGGCGGCACGCGAGCCAGATCCGTACGATCTCGGGTGTGTACCGCACCGAGGCAGGCGAGTCCCCGAACGTGGAGCGCACGCGTGCGCTGGTCGACCGGTTCGAGGAGGCGGAGGGACGCCGTCCGCGTGTCCTGGTCGCCAAGATGGGCCAGGACGGGCACGACCGCGGCCAGAAGGTGATCGCGACCGCCTTCGCCGACCTGGGCTTCGACGTGGACGTCGGCCCGCTGTTCCAGACCCCGGCGGAGGTGGCCCGCCAGGCCGTCGAGGCGGACGTCCACGTGGTGGGCGTGTCGTCGCTGGCGGCCGGTCACCTGACCCTCGTACCGGCGCTGCGCGAGCAGTTGGCGGAGGAGGGGCGCGAGGACATCATGATCGTGGTGGGCGGGGTGATCCCGCCGGCCGACGTGCCGACGCTGCTGGAGATGGGCGCGGCGGCGGTGTTCCCGCCCGGCACGGTGATCACGGACGCGGCCCACGACCTGGTGACGCGGCTGGCCGCGGATCTGGGCCACGAGCTGTAGGGCGCGGCCGATGCCTCCGAAGATCGAGATCGAGGCCTACGCGAAGGGAGTCCTCGACGGGAAGCGCGCGTTCATCGCGCGCGCCATCACCCTCGTCGAGTCCACCCTGCCCGCTCACCGTGCCCTGGCGCAGCAGCTGTTGACGGAACTGCTCCCCCACACGGGGCGGGCGCGCCGGATCGGGATCAGTGGGGTGCCGGGGGTCGGCAAGTCCACGTTCATCGACGCGTTCGGCACGATGCTGACGGGGCTGGGCCACCGCGTGGCGGTGCTGGCGGTGGATCCTTCCTCCACCCGCACGGGCGGCTCGATCCTGGGCGACAAGACGAGGATGGAACGGCTGGCGGTGGACCCGGCGGCGTTCGTCCGCCCGTCGCCCTCGGCGGGGACGCTGGGCGGGGTCGCGAAGGCCACCCGGGAATCCATGATCGTCATGGAGGCGGCGGGCTACGACGTGGTCTTGGTGGAGACGGTGGGCGTGGGCCAGTCGGAGACGACGGTCGCCGGAATGGTGGACTCCTTCCTCCTGCTCTCCCTGGCCCGCACGGGGGATCAGCTGCAGGGCATCAAGAAGGGCGTCCTGGAGCTGGCGGACGTCCTCGCGGTGAACAAGGCGGACGGCCCGCACGAGCGCGACGCGAAGGCGGCGGCGCGGGAGCTGTCGGGCGCCCTGCGCCTGATGCACCCGGCCGACGCGGCCTGGACCCCGCCCGTACTCACGTGCAGCGCGCGGGAGTCGGCGGGCCTGGACGAGGTGTGGAACCGCCTGGAGCAGCACCGCCGACTGCTGGACGCGGGCGGCCGGCTGGCGGCCAAGCGGGCCGATCAGCAGGTGGAGTGGACCTGGGCGATGGTCCGCGAGGAGCTCCTGGAACGCCTGCGCGGAAACCCGGCGGTCCGCGACGTGGCCCCTGGGCTGGAAGCAGCGGTCCGGGCGGGCACGGTCACCCCCACCTCGGCGGCGGACCGCATCCTGTCGGCGTTCGCCAACTGACCTCACGCGTCCGGGGTCGGCCGGAGCGGGTCAGGCTTCGATCAGGGCCGTGTCCTGGGTGCCCAGCGCGCGGGCCAGGAGGCGGGTCTGCTCCGCCGGGTCCGTGGTGGCCAGCAGGGCCGAGAGGACCGCGATGCGGGCCTGGCCGGCGCGGAGGGTGCCCGTCGGGACGGCGCCCGCGGCGACCAGGTCCACGGCGCCGCCGTGCGTGTAGATCTCGGTGACCGGGCCGGCCGGGACCCGCGTGGTCAGCGCCACCACCACGCCCCGTGCGATGGCAACCTTCACCGCGTCCACGATCTCCGGCGTCGCGTTCCCCGCGCCGGTGCCGATCAGGACGATTCCCCGGGCCCCCGCCGCGAGCGCGGCGTTCAGCAGCACCGGGTCCCCGTCCGCGTGGTGCATCACGACGTCCACCCGCGGCGGCACCTCCGGCATGGCCGGCAGCGGCAGCGGCTCCGGGCGCTGCGGGGTCCGCAGCACCGTGACCTTGCCGAAGCCGATCTTCCCGAGCAGTTCCTTCGAGGGGTCGGCGAAGGCGTCCAGCGCCACGGCCTGGGTCTTCACCGTGCCGCGGGCCGCGTGCACCCGCCCGCCGAAGGCGATCAGCACGCCGAGCCCCCGGGTGTTCGCCGCGGTGAGCAGGGCGTCGTAGAGGTTGCCCGGGCCGTCCCCGTCGGCCGTGCCCATCGGGCGCTGCGCCCCGGTGAACACCACGGTGCGCGGGTCGTGGTGGTGCAGGTCGACGAGGAACGCCGACTCCTCCAGGGTGTCGGTGCCGTGCGTGACGACAATGCCGTCCACGCCCGGATCGGCGAGCACCTCGTGCACGGTGCGCAGCAGGGTGAGCTGGTGGGCGGTGGTCAGCCGGGGGCTGTTCACGCTGAACAGGTCCACCACCTCGACGGTGATGTCCTCGGGCAGCGGCGCGGTGGCCATGACCTCGCGCCCGTCGGCGTCGGCCGCGAAACCGGAACCCTGCCAGCGGCTGGCTATCGTGCCGCCGGTGCTGATGACGACGATCCGTCCCATGGCCACCCTTCCTCGCGTACGGGTGATACCTCGTACAGATGTGCTGAGCTGGCAATGATAGTGAGATTTACGCGCAACGCGATTGCCAGTTTCACCCCACCCGCGCACATCCACTGGGTGATGATTGCTCCATGGATGCTATTGACCGTGAAATCTTGCGCGAGCTCCAGGCCGACGGCCGCCTCAGCAACCAGGAGCTGGCCCAGCGTGTCGGCTTGACCCCCTCCCCCTGCATGCGTCGCGTACGCCAGCTCGAACAGGACGGGGTGATCCAGGGCTACCGTGCGGTGATCGCCCCCGAGGCGGTCGACCGCGGCTTCGAGGTGCTGGTCTCCGTCGAGGTACGCCGGGACCGCGCCGCCGTCGAGGCCTTCGAGGCCGCCCTCCAGGACATCCCCGACGTCATCGAGGCGTACCGCCTCTTCGGCAGCCCCGGCTGCCTGCTGCGCATCGCCGTGGCGGACCTGCGCGCGTACGAACGCCTCTGGATCGAGAAGCTGACCGCCCTCTCCGGCGTCACCGAGGTCAACTCCCAGATCATCATGAAGCGCATCAAGGAACCGACGGGCCTGCCGGTATAGCGGCCCCTCCGACCCGAACACGAGAGGAAGCCTCAAGGCGGGCCTTCTCCTCGTCGGAGGCCACCACGATGTCCCACTCCAGCAGGACCGGCTCACCGTCCTCCCGCAAGATGCGGTCGTCCGCATCTTCACCGGCGGGGCGAGGCCGGGACAACGCAACGGAGCTCCCGGCGGGGCAGAAGGCCTGGCAAGATCCGACTGCCCGCGAGGGAACTCCGTTGGGTGCCCAGTGCGCCATCGCCGGCCTGCCGTCCGCCACCACCGGGGGTGGCCATGTACCGCGAGACGGGCTGGTGGCGCCACAAGGGCGGCGCCGTCAGGCGAGGGTGAAGAAGACCATCGGATTGTGCCGGCTGTCGCGGACCGGCACGTCGAGCCCCAGTCCGCTCTTCACCTGCCGGAGCTGCTCGATGACCTCCGGAGCATGTGCAGCCGACGGGGTGAAGTACGGGATTCGCCGCTCGGTGAGCCACTTCATGAGGACCGATCCCTCGCTCAGCGGCTTCGGGCGGCGCCCGTGGAAGACGTCGTGCACGCTGGTCGGAATCCCCTTGGGAACCTTCGGGAATACGTTGTCGATATACCAGTGGGCAAACCGGGCACCGTGGTCGGCGTCAATGAACAGGTAATCGGTCCGGGCGGGAATCTCTCCGAGCTGCTCACGGACGTCTCCCTTGGTGAACGTCCAGCGGTCCGCCGAAAGCTCTGCCGGCACATTGCTCACCACGTGGTCGACCATGTCGAACGAATACAGGTGGCCCACGCCGTTGTCCCGCAGCGCGCTCAGGATCCACATCGTGGACCAGCCGTAGAACGTTCCTATCTCGACCACGGTCTCGGGGCGGTGTTCGCGAAGCAGCAGATAGGTGATCTCGGCCTCGTAGTCGTCGAGCTGCGCCTTCATCGACTTCCCGCGCTGCTGCAGGAAATTGCGCTGCTGGTCCCTGACGGCGCGCAGATCGTCCTGGTACTTCGTGTAGAGCGCTCCCACGGATTCCACGGAGAGACTCCGCAGCGCATTTTCGGCACCCTTCGAGGTCGAATTCCCGGCGCCGTTCGGCACCGAATTCTCAACACCCTTTGAAACAGTCACGAAACTTCTCCTTTGTTTTCTCGAGTCCGAGGGAAGGGTAAATAGCGGACACCGTACACCGGTGCGATATCGGTCTGAAATCGTCCGGATATGTTCTTTTATCGGCGAGGCCGCCGGGAGGCCCACTCCAGATCGCGGAACGCCACCCAGCAGACGGCGAGTACACCCGCGAACACGGGAAGCCAGGCGAGGCGGCACCACACCCAGAGCGGGTTGTCCGGCGCGGTGTGGAGGGCGAAGAAGTGCTGTCCGAAGCCGGCTGAGACGACGGTGGTGGCGAGCAAGGCCGTCTGATGCCAGAGGAAGACCGTCATGGCCGAGAGGTTCAGCAGCGCCGCGGCCGCCCAGCAGAACTGTCCGGCAGTGGCTCGGGCCGACGCCCCGGGCCGGCTGTGTGGCAGAACCGGAATCGGCTCCGTCGGCTGCCCGGCGAGCCGGCGGATCGGACCGCACAGCAGCAGTCCCAGTCCGCACTGGGCCACGCCGAAGCAGACGGCCGCCAGACTCGGCGGGCTGAGATTGGACAGAGCGGCCCCGGGAACGCCGACCATGCTCGCCGGGTAGTCGCACCACAGCACCAGGACCGCCACCGCGGCCGTGCCGCCGACCAGCATGCCGACGGCATACCTGCGACGAGTGAGACCGTCCGCCGCCCAGAGCACACCCAGCGCGTACGGCACCAGCCAGCCTGCGGGGACGTTCAGCGACCGGGTCATGCCGACCCATCCCGTGTCACCCGCCAGTCCGCGGACCAGATCCAGGGCCGCGACCACCATGAAGGCCGCAACCGCCAGCCGGCCCGCGTACCGTCGAATCAGCGGGGTGGCCGCTGTGATCACCGCGTACACGCAGAGGAACCAGAGCGGGGACACGGCGAGCTGGACAAGGGTGCGGATCGTCTCGTACGCGACACCCGCAGCGGCCAGCCCGAGCAATACCAGCGACCACACAGCCAACAGGGCCGCCACCGGCCGGAACAACTGCCGCAACCGCTGGGCCAGCCAGGCGCGGTAGCCGATGTGACGCACCATCGCGGAGGCGTAGCTCTGGGATCCGACGCGGCCGCCGACGAAGAAGAAGACCGCAAGTGGCTGGAGCAGCCAGGTCACCGGAGCGAGGCCCGGCATGTGGCGCAACGGGCTGTCACCCCCCAAGTGGCCACCCGCTCTCAGCACGACAGCGCTCACGAGCCAGTGGCCGAGCACCACCCCGAGGATGGAAAGGGCACGAAGGGTGTCAACCGCGCGGTCCCGGGAGTATGGGGTCGCCGCGTCGATGCGCAACACCGCCTGGTGCAGCCGGTCCAATGCGGTCCGCTCTGCAGGCTGTTCGCGGGAGGGGCCGACCCCGGATGAAGAGGTTGCCGGCGTGCTTTCCGGCCGGGCTCGCAGATCAGACACGGGCCACCTCCGAGCCCCGCCCCAGGCTGATCAGGGCGATGTTCCGCAGGGAGAGGCCACCGGGACTCAGATAGTCGCCGTGCCGGCTGTCGCCGGTGGGGAGCGTCCGGGCGCCGAAGTCCGTGGAGGCCGGGTCGGCACCGAAGCCCACGCTCTCGCTGAACAGGGAGACCTGGGTGTGCGGCACGTTCGCAATCCAGTCCCTGCTGCCCCGGCCCGCCCAGAACGGGACGCGGATCCCCAGTTCGGAGGCCGACTCGGCGCCCATGCCCGGGCTGCCGAAGACGGCGACCCCGGTCAGTTCGGACTGCACCTCCTGGTCCGTCCCGCGCAGCGCTTCAGCGCACACCACGCTGCCGTACGAATGGCACAACAGGGCTGTGGAGGCGTAGGGGTTGAGCTCCCGCAGCTGACGGAGCTGGTCGCGGAGCCGGCTGCCGCCCAGGACCGCGCGGGAGTGGGTCAAGGTGTCACGGCTCTTCGTACGGGGCGCCTGGTAGCCGTACCAGGCGATGACGGCGACCCGTGAACCGGGGGCGAGCGAGCGCATCTCGTCGTACAGCGCACGGGCGCCGCCGCCCACGGAGCTGTGGGCGGAGCCGAGGTGGTCGAAGGTGTCGACGGTGGTGTCCGCGCCCGGCACCAGCAGCGCGATCCGCTGCGCGTGCGCCAGGTCTCCGAGCACCTCCACGGCCTGGCCGTCACCCTCGGCGCTGACGTCCAGGAAGGTCCTGTCGGCGGCGGCGAGTTGGCCGAGTACCTGGGCGCGACCGCTGTCACCCATCGTCTGCGCCGCCTGCGCTGCCTCAGAGATGTACCGCCGGTTCGCCGCGTAGCGGCCGGACAGGTTCTCCGCGGTGGCCGGGGCATGTCGAGGGGTTTCCGGCAGGCCGGGCACAGCCGACGCTGCGGCGGCCGTGACGGACGCAACGATGCATCCGGCAGCCGCGGCTATCAGTAATCCGTGTCTGATCCGCGCAGCGCGCATGGAGAGCTTTCCTTCCACTGGTGGGGGGAGAATTCAAGGGATGTCCGGGCCGTGAGGATCACGGCATACGCATCCGCGACAACTTCCGCAGGCGGAGACGGCCGGGCCCTGCCGGGCCGTGTTCCGTCAGATCTGGACGGGCAGTTCGATCACGGCGGTGGTCGATCCTGATGCCGGGCTGTCGAGGCTGAGGGTGCCGTCGACCGCGGCCAGCCGTTCACGGAGGCCCAGCAGACCGCTTCCCGCCCCGAGCCGGGCACCACCCACGCCGTTGTCGTGGATCCGGATCCGCAGCAGGTCCCCGACGAGATTCGCGTCCACCGACGCCTGCGTCGCCCCGCTGTGCTTGGCGACGTTCGTCAGCAGTTCGGCGACGCAGAAGTACGCCACTCTCTCGATCACCGCGTCGGGTCGCTCGTCCACGTTCACCTTCAGCGTGACCGGCACGCCGGCCTGCGCCGTCAATTTCGGCAGCGCGTCGACGAGTCCCAGGTCGAGCGCGGCGGGGCTGATCCCGTCGATGAGGCGCCGCAGCTCCGCGATGGCCGCGTCGGTCTGGGTACGGGCCCGTGCGACGAGCATGCGGGTCCGGTCGGCGGGCGGGGCGTCGCCGTCCAGGGCGTCCGCCGTCAACGACAGCGTGATGGCGATCGCGACGAGCTGTGCCTGCGTCCCGTCGTGCAGGTCCCGCTCGACCTGGCGCAGGCTGCGCGCGCCCTCGGCGAGGGCCGAGCTGCGAGCCCATTCGAGAGTGCGGACCCGCTGCTGCGCGACGCTGGGGCCGAGCAGGGTCCGGGCGAGCAGCCGATGCAGATTCATCATCGCGCGGACCGCCGCCGGGACGACCGCCAGTGCGGCCAGGCCGCCCACCACCGCGACGGCACCCGGCAACAGTCCCGGCCGGCTGATCAGCGCCCACACGGCGGACCACACACCGAGCGCCGGCAGGCCGATCGTCGCCACGAAGGAGACGACGTCGACCGGGAGCCGAAGCGTCAGGTACAGCATGCTGCGCCAGGCGGTCGCGTCGGACAGGCTGCTCCGAATCCAGCGCATCATCCCGGGGGCCGCCGGCGGGGGCGCGGGGGCGTCGACCGGCTCGTCGAGCAGCGCCCGGATCATCCGGGCGTGCACCCGCCCGAGGGACCGGGCACCCCTCAGGCCGGCAGCGAGCACCGGCAGTCCGAGCAGGGTCAGCGACAGCAGACCACCGATGTAGAGGACGGCCATGACGTAGACGATGCCGATCAGCGAGAGCGGCAGCCCGGCGAAGGCATAGCCGATCGCCGCCGGCTGTACCCTCAGTCCCCTCTGTCGGGGCCCGTCCTCGACGGCCGTGGTCGCCGTCATGCCGTGGCCGCAGCCGAGACGGCCGGCTCCGACGTCGCCTTCACACCGGTGACGAGGATCGTCGTGACGGTGAGCACCACCACGCCCAACACCAGGGAGCCGTACGTCTCCAGCGGGAGCGAGGGAAGCAGGCCGTCCGTGGCGGCCACCGCGAACGACACGCTCACGGGCGCCGCGACCAGGATCCCGAGCAGTACTCCCGCCATGGCGGTCAGCGCCGCCTCGGCGCCCAGCATCCGGAACATCTGGCGCCGGGTCGCACCGGTCAGGGTGAGCAGCGCGTACTCCCGCCGCCTGGCCGCCGTCAGCGACACGAGCGTGTTCACCGTGGCCACCGCGCCGAAGCCGGCCAGCATCGCGAGTTCCACCCCGCGCAGCCAGACGTCGCTCTCGGCGTACGTGCCGGGCGGGGCGACCTTCTGGAGCGTCCCCGTGACCGCGGCGAACGTCGTCGAGAGCCCGACCAGCAGCGCGATCGGCACCACCGCGGAAGCCAGCCGGTGGGCGTGCCCCCTCAGGTTGTCGGCGGCGAGCCAGCCACCGGCGTCCCCCAAGTGCCGGCTGCCCGCCAGACGGAACGGCAGACCGAGCAGCACCATCGCCAGACGCGCCAGCAAGGGTCCGAGCAATCCCACCACGATCACGAGGAGCAGCGACCCGAGGAGGGCCGCCTGAGCGGCCTTGTCCGCCGGCTGCCGCGCCGTGAATGCGCACAGGAAGCCGGCGCCCGCGAGGACGAGCACCCCTGCGATGCCTCGCACCCAGCCCAGCCGGCCGTGCTCGGCCGCCGTCTCCGCCATCGCCGCGGACGGCCTGCCGCGGACCGTGCGACGCGCGGCGAGCTTCGTTGCGCCGACGCCGACGAGTGAAGTCGCCGCCGTTGAGATCAGCATGGGCCACGGCGACCACGGCACGCCGGCTGCGGCCGGGGCCAGGCCGCGCGCGACGAGCTCGGTCAGGAAAACCCGCGCACCCCAGGAGCCGAGCACCCATGCCGGCGGTGAGACGAGCAGGATCACCAGCAGTACCTGGCATCTGATGAGCCGCTTGACCTGGACCGGCGTCGCCCCGCTCGTCCGCAGCAGAGCCATGTCGCGGGCTTGCTGACGCACGGAGAAGCCGAGCGTGTTCGAGACCACGAACAGAGCCATCAGCATCGCGATCTCGCCGAACGCTCCACCGATCATCGCGAGCCGAGAGTCGCCGCCGCCGGCGATCGCCGTTGCGATGAGAGAGCCGAACAGCGTGATCACGGCAACGGCCAGCAAGAGCGCCGTGGCAAGCCCTGCGAAGGCCGCGGGCCGGGCCCGCAGGGCCCCCAGCGCGAGCCTCAGCATGCCAGCCCACTCAGCTTCTCGGCGATCTGCGCCGCCGACGGGCGTACGAGGTCGTCGACCAGAAAGCCGTCGGCGAGGACGACGACCCGGTCCGCAAAACTCGCCGCGACCGGATCGTGCGTCACCATCACGCAGGTACTGCCCCCGATCTCCACCCGCTCGCGCAGCAGCCAGAGGACTTCCCTGCTGGTGGAGCGGTCGAGCGCGCCGGTCGGTTCGTCGGCGAAGAGGACCCGCGGCCGGCTGAACAACGCACGGGCCACGGCCACCCTTTGCTGCTGACCACCGGAGAGGCGTCCGGGCCGTTCCTTCCTCCGGTCCGCCAGGCCTACCTGCGCGAGGGACTCGGTCACCGCGTCCCAGTCCACCCGGGTGCCCGCCAGCCGCGCCGGAAGGGCGACGTTCTGTTCGACCGTCATGGCCGGCATCAGGTTGTACGACTGGAAGATGAACCCCGCCTCGGCACGCCTCAGCTGCGCCAGGCGCCGCTCAGGCAGAGCGGTGATGTCCGTCCGACCCCAGTGGACCGTGCCGGACGTCTGCAGGTCCATTCCGGCGACACACTGCAGCAACGTCGACTTTCCCGACCCGGACGGGCCCATCACCGCGGTGAACGTGCCGGCCGCGAAGGTGACGTCCACGCCACGCAGGGCATTGACCGCGTCGCGGCCACGGCCGTATGTGCGCTGCAGGTTCTCGGCGCGGATTTCCAGACCCGCTCCCACGATGGGTCGGACAGTGGCTTCGGTGCTCAGTGACATGTCTTCATTCTCGGCAGCACGGCCTGTGCGGAACACCGTGCTACCTCCCGTCTTCGGGGTTCGGATATCCGCCCCCCCGGGTGACCTGCACGCGTCGTACTAGGGCCTGACTTCCTGCAGGTACGCGACGACGGCCTTGACGCGTCGGTTGTCGGCGTTGGTCGAGGGCAGGTCGAACTTTGCGAACACGGACGCCGCGTGCTTCTCCACCGCCCGCTCGGAGATGACGAGCTGTGCGGCGATGGAGCGGTTCGAGTGGCCCTGGGCCATCAGGTCCAGGACGTCTCGTTCCCTGGCGGTCAGCCGGTCGAGGCGGCGCGCGCCGCTGTTCAGCATGCGGCTGACGATCTCCGGATCGAGGGCTACGCCACCGGCCGCAACCCGGCGCAGGGCTTCGATGAAGTCGGCCGTGGCGGAGACCCGTTCCTTGAGCAGGTAACCGATGCCGGACGCCTCGTCGGCCAGCAGGCGGGCCGCCCAGGACGGCTCGGCGTGCTGGGAGAAGACCAGGATGCCCACGTCCGGGTGGTCGGCGCGGAGTTGGACGGCGGCACGGATGCCCTCATCGGTGTGGGTCGGCGGCATCCGGATGTCGACCACGGCGACGTCGGGGGCGTGCTCGGCCACCGCGGCGAGCAGTTCGTCCGCGTCGCCCGCGGTGGCGAGGACCTCACAGCCGCGGGCGGTCAGCAGCTCGACCATGCCTTCACGAAGAATCACCGAGTCCTCGGCGATGACCACTCGCACAGCACGCTCCCCTGGTAGCCGTCAACTGGCACTTCATTCAACCAGAACGTAGCCGTCGTCCGGACGCCAGCCCCGGGAGCGGCGCAGGGCGGTGAGCGCGAAGGTGCGCTGCAGCCAGCGGTCCCTGCCGTCGTAGCGCGGGGTGAACGCGGTGCGGCCGTGCACGGTGACGTGGTTGTCGACGATGACCAGGTCACCCGGCAGCAGTTGGGACGTCGCCGAAACCTGCTCGAACAGCGCGCCCAGCTCGGCGAGGGCGGCAGCGCCACCCGTCGTGGTCGCCCTGGTCGCAGAGAAGTCCACCCGCAAGTCGGGGTCCTCCCACGGGCCGCCCAGCACCGGATGCCGGGGAGCGTCGGCGCAGCCGGGACCGAACGAGGGCGGCGCCTCGGTGACGAACTCAGGACGGGCCAGCGCCTCGCGGGAGGCCGGGCTGACCAGGTCCAGGACCTCGCGGACACAGGCGGTACGGGTGCCCGCGACACCTTCGTGGTCGGCACGCAGGCAGAGCAGCATGACGTAGTCCGGGCGGTACTCGTGGAACGCGTTCTCGTTGTGGAAGGAGAGGAGCACGGAGCCGGCATTGCCCTGGAATTCCTCGCGGCCCGGTACCGGTACGACGTCCTGCACCAGGGCGCCGGACTTCTCCCGCCGGAACGCGGCGGGATCGCCCAGTCCGCAGGCCACCATGAGGAGGACCGCAGCGGCGACGGAGGCGTCCCGCTGGACCGAGTCGGCGACCGACGGGGTGTCCCGTGAGACGTCGCCCAGCGGGAGTCCCCGTATCAGCAGCCGTCCACGGGGTCCGGAGTGCCGGCGGAACCGGCGGATCGCCTGCCGTAGCGGGGCGGGCAGGTTCTCCCAGGCATCACGGGCCGCCGCCACGAACTCGGGCGAGTCCACCCGGCCGTCGGCGACGTCGAGTATCCCGTGCGCGACGGCTTCCACCAGGGCGGCTTCACCGCCGAGCGCGAAGACCGTCTCTTCGGCAGCGTGCGTCTGCAGCAACTCGGTCATCGCGCAACACCTGTACTGGACATCATCGGTACTTCCTCAGCTTTCTCGGGTTCATCGGCGAGGGCTGAGCTGCCGTATATCTCCTCGACCCAGCCGCGGTGGTAGACCGAGTCCAAGTAGCGGTCGCCCATGTCGGGCGCGATCGCCACAGCGGTGAGGTCTTCGCCCGGAGCGTGCTCGTCGAGCCAGCGCATGGCTCCGCTGATCACGGTCCCGGTGGAGCCGCCGAGCAGAAAACCGCGCCCAGCCAGCCGGTGGCAGGCACGAACGGTCTCCACCTCGCTGACGTGGACCACGTCGTCCACGTAGGACCGGTCCAGCAGCGGCGGTCGCACTCCGGTGCCGAGGCCGGGGATCATCCGCGGCAGGGACGGGCCGCCGAACGTGACCGAGCCGACGGCATCGACGGCGACGACGGTGACCTCGGGCCGGTTCTCCTTGAAGTAGCGGGCGCAGCCCATGAGCGTGCCGGTCGTACCGGCACCGACGAAGGCCACCTTCAGATCGGGGAATCGCCTGGCGATCGCGGGGGCCGTCGACCTGTAGTGCGCCAGCGCGTTGTTCGGGTTCGCGTACTGGTTGAGCCAGACGTAGCGGTCGTCCGACTCGCACAGTTCCTGCACCAGGCGCAGCCGCGCGCCGAGGAAGCCGCCCTCGGTCGCGGGTTCCGTAACGGTGTAGACCGTGCCGCCCATGGACTCGATGAGTTGCTTCGTGGCCAGGTTGCACCTGTTGTCGGTGACGCAGACGAAGTCGTAGCCCTTGCTGGCGGCAAGGATGCTCAGCGCGACGCCGAGGTTGCCCGACGACGACTCCACCAGGATGGAGCCGGGCCGCAGCACCCCGCCGGACTCCGCGGCCTCGACCATCGCCCGTGCGGCCTTGAGCTTGATCGAACCGGCGAAATTGAATCCTTCGCACTTCAGGTAGAGCCTGCGCCCGAAGGTCCGACGGAGGTCGACGTACAAGTCCTCCTCGTGGTACTCCTGCGCCTCTGAGATGATCGGCACAGCTACCTCCCGTTCTGGGGCAGTTGCCCCTAGCCGCCGTACCGGTTCATCTCGTGGAAGAAGTCCTCGACCACGTGCAGGTCGCCGCTGCGCGACACCTGGTCGTAGACATGGGCGCTGACGGCCAGGTCGAGCACACCGAGGCCGAACGGGGAGAACACCACCGTGCGGTCGGACGGCACCGTGGTGCGTCCCGTCATGACGTCGTACAGGGTTCCGTCGATGAAGTCCCGGTTGCCGGTGACCTGTTCGGCCAGGTGCGGCGAGGTGTTGGCCTTGAGGCAGTGCTCGACGTCGTCGACGTAGTTGACGGAATCGAGGATGATCTCCGGCGCCAGGTCACGCAGCGAGACGTGGAGCACCAGCGGGTGGTGGGCGAACAGCTCCGGGTCGGTGACGTGTGGAGCGCCCGCCACGGTGGCGAAGACCACCAGGTCACTGCTGCGGATCAGGTCGTCCACGGAGTCGTGCACGGTCACCCGGCCGCTCTCACCGGAGCGGTCCAGGTAGTCGGCGAAGCCGGCCGCGTGCTCGCCGGACAGGTCGTGCACTGCGACCTCGTCGAAGGACCAGCCCGTGCCCGCCAGGTAGGTGTGCAGGTAGCGGGCGATCAGACCGGTGCCGACGAAGCCCACCCTGGCGGGGCGGACTCGTCCGCGGGTGAGCCGGTCGGCGGCGAGCGCGGCGGACGCGGCCGTCCTGCTCGCGCTGATGATCGAGCTCTCCAGGCAGGCGTACGGGTAGCCGGTGCGCGGATCGTTGAGGATCAGGACCGCGGACGCACGCGGCAGCCCGGAACTCACGTTCTCCGGGAAGCTGGAGATCCACTTGAGTCCGTCGACGCCGTTGTCCCCGCCGAGCGACGCGGGCAGGGCGATGATGCGGGCGGTGGGCCGGTCGGGGAACTGGAGGAAGTACGACGGCGGGTTGACCGTCTTCCCCGTGCCGTGCGCGATGTAGGCCGCCTCGACGATCTCCGTGACCAGCTTCTCCTGCCCGCTCAGGGCACGCTGCACCTGCTGGCCGGAGATCACTGCGAAAGTTGGGCTGTGCTTCGTCATCTGGCTTCTCGAACCTCTAGACCGATCGGGTGGTGGGGTTCGCCATCGCGACGAGCACCTCGCGGGCCCCGTCGTACGGCAACCGGCTGTGAGCCGTGCGCAGGTTGTCGACAAGCATCAGGTCGCCCGGGCGCCACGGCTCGGCGACAGTGACGGAGTCGTACACCTTGTTGATCAGCGTGACGATGTCCTCGGTGATCTCACCGCCGTCGCCGAAGCTCGTGTTGAACGGCAGGCCCTGCGGGCCGTAGAAGTCGACCAGGTACTCGCGGACCTCGGGCGCCATCGTCCACTCGTTGAGGAAGGCGATCTGGTTGAACCAGAGCCGCTCGCCGTCGGCGGGGTGGCGCAGCACCGCCGGGCGGCGCTGGCTGGTGCGCAGCCCGTCGCCGGTCCATTCGAAGGTGACGTCGTTGGCCGTGCAGTACCGCTCGACCTCGGCACGGTCCGTGGTGCCGAACGCCTCCGTCCACGGGACGCCGATGTCCTCGGTGTAGCTGCGGGTGAGCAGCCATCCCTCGCGCTCGAAGCGCTCGACGAGATCGGCGGGAAGACCCTGCAGGACGCGGCCGGCGTCGGCCAGGGCGGTGGCCCCGCCGCTGGTGGGCGCGCTCAGGCAGGCGAAGGCCATGGTCGCCGGGAACTCCAGCGCGTAGCTCAGCTCGTGGTGCATGCACATCGGCTGGTTCGGCGGCCACTTGGAGGACGAGTAGATGCGGTCCTCGTAGGTCCAGCGGGTCGCGAACGCCTCGCGCTCGGACATCAGGTCGTGCCCGAGGATCTTGAGGACCGCGGCCGCTCCGGCGGCCTCGTGCAGCCCCAGACCGCGTACCAGTACGGCGCCCTGCGAGGCGACGATCCGGTACAGCGCCTCGCGGTGCTCGGTGGCCCAGGCCGCCGGGTCCGACGCGTCGGCAACGGTGACGATGGCCGGACGGCCCTCGTCGCGCCGCCCGTCGAGTCCGGCAAAGGGGTCCATGTCATTCGGCGGCATTTTCACACTCGCTCTCTTTCGTGCATGTCGTGGACAGCCAGCACCACGGCGGCGGTCTGCGCCGGCCTGGTGCGGAAGAAGTGGTGACCACCGTCGGGCAGCTCGCGGACCTGGACGGACCGGGCGATGCGGCGCCAGGCTTCGATGCCGCCCTCGTGGCCCTGGGTGGCGGGGTCGTCGGCGGCGACCACGAGGGTCAGCGGAGCCGCGACGAGGGTGGCCGGCGCATGTTCCACCGCGTCCGCGAAGAACGTGTTCGCTTCCAGGACGTCGTGCCGGTACGCCGCACCGACCAGCGCCGCTCGGCTCGTGTCCGTCCCGGAGAGCTCGGTGTAGCCACTGTCCCCGCTGAGCCGCGCGGCGATCTCCAGGGGGGCCATGGTCTTGATCTCGGCGCTGAACCTGCGCCGGTCCTCGGGGGTGCCGACCAGCTGGCCGCCGATCAGGACGGCCCTCAGTTCGTGACCCCGCTCTTCGAGCAGGCGCGCGGTCAGCACCGCCAGGGCGGCCCCGGAGGAATGCCCCAGGAGAAGGACCGGTCCGACGGCGCGCCGGCCGATCTCACTCGCCACGGCCTTGGCGACCTGTTCCAGGGAGGCGAACGGCTCGCTCTCGACCGTGAGGTCGTGGCCGGGCAGCTCCACTCCGTGGACGGCCAGCCCACTGTCCGCCAACTCGGCAGCGAGGGGCTGGAAGTTGACGGCGTTGCCGCCCGCGTACGGGAAGCAGACGAGGGTGGCGGCCGGGGAGGGGGGCGTGAGGAGGGGGTTCAGGAGGCCCGTTCCGGTGTCCGCCCCTTCAAGGTCGCCGGTTCCGTCGACGAACGCGGCCAGGTCGCTCAGCCGCGGGTGCCGGGTGAGGTCCTTCAGCGATACGGCCCGGTCGAGCTTCACGACGAGGCGTACGGCGGACAGGGAGGTGCCGCCCGAGTCGAAGAAGTGGCTCCTGCGGCCGACCCGTTCGGGCGCCACACCGAGCACGGCTGCCCAGGCGGCGGCGATCCGCTGTTCCGTCGGGGTGACCGGCGGCTGCGGGCCGTCGTCGTCCGCCTCCGCGAACCCCGCCAGCTGTTTCTTGTCGATCTTGCTGTTGGCGGTGAGCGGCAGGGCGTCGAGGCGATGGAAGCGGCTCGGCACCATGTACTCCGGCAGCGCGGCTGCCAGCCACGACCGCAGCGCGTCGACGGGTACGTCGGTGGCGGCGGCGTAGAACGCCACCAAGGTCTCGCCCACGACGACCACGGCGGTGTCACGGATCCCGGTGACGCCGAGCAGCCGGTTCTCGATCTCGCCGAGCTCGATGCGGAAGCCGCGCAGCTTCACCTGTGCGTCGCGGCGGCCCAGGAACTCCAGCTTGCCGTCGGGGCACCAGCGGCCGAAGTCGCCGGAGCGGTAGAGCCGTTCGCCCGGCCGGTGCGGGTCGGTGCCGTATGCGGCGGCCGTGCGCTCCGGGTCGTTGATGTAGCCGCGGCCGACGCAGATCCCGGCGAACACGATCTCGCCGGGCGAGCCGAGCGGCACCGGTTCGAGGCCGGGGTCGACGACGTAGACCCGCACGTTGGCGACGGCCGGTCCGAGGGGGACCCGGTCACCGCGCGGCGGCTCGGTCATCACCTCGTGGTTCGTGTCGTCGGAGGTTTCGGTGAGCCCGTACGCGTTGACGAGCGCGGTCCCGGGGAAGGCCGCGAACCAGCGTTCGACGAGCTCTTTCTTGAGCGCTTCGCCGGTGGCCGAGAGGCAGCGGACCCGGCCGAGGCCGCCGCCGTGCTCCTCCAGGTGCGACAGCACCACTTCGAGGTAGGAGGGGACCAGTTGGGCCACGTCCGCGCCGCGGACGACCTCCACGAACCTCTCCACGTCAAGGATCGCCTCCTGCGGCACGATGAGCGTCGTGCCGCCGACCAGCAGGGCCGCGACGAGCTGCCAGAGGGAGATGTCGAAGCACTGCGGAGCGACCTGCGCGACGACGTCGTCCTCGCCCACCCGCAGGTCGTCGGTCTTCGCGTAGAGGTGGTTGAGCATGCCCGCGTGCTCGCACATCACCCCCTTGGGCGTACCGGTGGAGCCGGAGGTGAAGTAGATGTAGGCCAGCCGGTCGGGTCCGATGTCGAGCCCGAGGTCCGCCGGGTCGGCCCCGTCGCTCTCGTCGATGCGCAGTACGGTGACGGACGGGCGCTCGCGCAGGGCCTCGTCGAGGGTGGCCGTGCTCCCCGGCTCCGTGAGGACGAGGGTGCATCCGGCGCGGTCGAGGGTGGTGCCGATGCGGTCCGCCGGGAAGTGCGGCTCGATCGGCACGTACACGCCGCCGGCCTTCAACACGGCGAGGACGGAGGCCATCCAGTCCAGGTTGCGCTCGGTCACCACGGCGACGGAGTCCTCGGCGGTCAGGCCGCGGTCGAGGAGGGTCCGGCCGATCCGGTTCGCGTGGGCGTTCAGCTCGGCGTACGTGATCCGGCGCTCGCCCATGATCGCGGCGGTCTTCTCGGGGTGCAGGCGCACCCGGTCCTCGAAGAGCTCGTGGAAGCGGCGCTCCGGCAGCTCCCGTGCCGGACCGGCCATGCCGACGAGCTGGTGGTGCCGTTCCTCGGCCGAGAGCAGGCTGCGGCCCTCGTGCGGAGCGTCCGGGTCGGTGGCGATGCGGTCGAGAGCCGTGCGGTGATAGCCGGCGACCCGGGTCGCGTGGTCGGCGTCGAAGTCCTCGGTCCGGTACGTCAGCGCCAGCGCGCCGTCGGTGACGCACACCCCGAACACGACGCCGTCGGGCAGTGCGCCCGGCGTCCCGCCGGCCACGGTCTCGAAGCCGTGACCGGGTGCGGCGGCCGCGTCGCGGACGCGGTCCACCAGACCGGCCCAGGTGGTGCCGGCCACCGACACGAGGTGGGGCGCGGGGCCGAAGGCCACCTCGTCCTCACCGCTGAGGATCGCGACGACCTTGGCATGGGCGGCGGACAGCTCTGTCGGCGTCGGTTCGAATTCCAGCGGAATACGAACGGTCGCCGTGCCCGGTGCCGTACCGATTGTCGTCTGCCACCGCGGAACGGCGGTATGACCGGACCTCATGAGAGGGCTCCTCCACTCGGGGAGTTGGAATGAGGAAAACGTATTCGGGAGGGTTTCCCTCCCGTTATCGATCACATTTCAGCGACGTCGATAGCGGGATATCGCCAGCGGAACCGCGAAGCACATGAGGCCCACGCTCCACAGCACGGTGCCGAGGACGGGACCGGCGACCGGCCCCCCTGCGAGCAGGTTGCGGCACGCGTCCGTCACCAGGGTCGTGGGGTTGGCCTCGGCGAAGGTCTGCAGCCAGCCGGGCATCGTGCTGGTCGGCACCAGGATGGAACTGCCGAACTGGAGCGGGATCATCCACAGGAAGCCCACCGACTGCACGGTGTTGGGACTGCGGATCGTCAGGCCGATGAAGGCCGACACCCAGGCCAGAGCGGTGCCGTAGAGCAGCGTGAGCAGCACGGCGGCCACCGCGAACAGCAGGTTGGTCTCCACCCGGAAGCCGATGACGACCGCGAACAGCAGCATCACGACCTGGCCCAGCAGGAGCCGGCTCATGTCCGCCACGATCCGGCCGGTCAGGACCGCCGAGCGGGCGATGGGCAGCGACCGGAACCGGTCCATCACACCGTTGTCGAAGTCGACAGCGAGCAGGTAACCGGTCGAACGCGACGCGAACATCAGCGTCTGCACCATGATTCCCGGCAGGAGGTACTGCCGGTAGTCGCCGGGGCGGTCTCCCCAGATGGCACCGCCGAAGACGTACAGGAAGATCAGGGTGAAGACCATGGGCATGACCACGGCGTCGAGGAGCTGTCCGGGGTCGCCGCGCAGCTGGAGCATGTTGCGCCGGGCGATGGCGAGCGACTGCCTGACGGTGTCCCGTGGCCCGTTGCGGGCGGAACCGGCGAGAGCGGGTACCCGGACGGTCGGCGCGATGTCGGTGGTCGGGGTCACGCGGTGCTCCTGGTCAGTTCGATGAAGGCCTCGTCGAGGCTGGCGACCCGGGTGTCCACGGCCAGTACGTCCACCGCCGAGGCGGTGACAGCCCGCACCGCACGGGTCAGTTCGTCCGGTTCCACGAGCGGCAGCCGGACCAGGCAGGCCTCCTCGTCGATCCGGCCGTCGAGCCCTTCCAGAGCCAGGCTGCCCACGAGGACCGGCAGGTCCCGGAGGTGCGCGGGCCGTATCTCCAGGGTCCGGCCGCCCACCCGGGCCCGGAGCTCCGAGGCCGTGCCGGCGGCGACCACCCTTCCCTTGTCCACGACGACCACCGAGTCGGCGAGCGCCTCTGCCTCCTCCATGTACTGGGTGGTGAGCAGTACGGTCGAGCCGGCGAGGGCGCGTTCCTTCACGGTGGCCCACAGCTCGTTGCGGCTGTGCGGGTCCAGACCGGTGGTCGGCTCGTCGAGGTAGATGAGCCTCGGCTCGCCCATGAGCGACGCGGCGAGGTCGAGACGCCGGCGCATGCCGCCGGAGTACTCGCGGGCGAGCTTGCCCGCCACCTCGTCGAGCCGGAACCGCTCCAGCATCCCGTTCGCCTGCGCCCGAGCCCGCCGGGCGGGCACGCCCAGGAGGCGGGCGATGAGGTACAGGTTCTCCCTGCCGGAGATGTCTCCGTCGACCGAGGCGAACTGACCGGTCAGCGCGATGCAGCGGCGGACCTCATGGGGCTCCTTCACCACGTCGTACCCGAAGATCCGGGCCCGCCCGGCGTCGGGCCGCAGCAGGGTCGCCAGGACGCGCACGGTCGTGGTCTTCCCCGCCCCGTTCGGGCCGAGCAGTCCCAGGACCTGCCCGGCGGGCACCGCGAGGTCGACTCCGTCGAGGGCCCGGTGGGCGCCGTAGCGCTTCACCAGTCCCTCGACTTCGATGGCCAGGGTCATGGCGTTATTGCGCGTCCATCGCGGTGGCCAGACTGCGCGGGCGCATGTCGGTCCAGTTGGCTTCGATGTAGGCGAGGCAGGCGTCGCGCGTGTCGGCAGGGTGGGCGGTCAGCCAGCCGGCGGGCACGTCGACGAACGTCGGCCAGAGGGAGTGCTGTCCCTCGTCGTTGACGAGCACCATGTAGGTGCCGTCCGCGTCCTCGAACGGATTGGTCATTCTCGTTCTCCTTACAATTGCGGGGAAAGCACTGCGGCGAGTGAGCCGACAGTGGGGTGTTCGTAAAGCTGGTGCACCGACAGCCGCACGGTCAGCGCGCTGTTGATGCGGTTCACGAGCTGCGCGGCGCGCAGCGAACTGCCGCCGAGGTCGAAGAAGCGGTCGTCGCGGCCGACCCCGGTACCGAGCACGTCGCTCCAGAGGGCGGCCAGGGCCTGCTCCAGCTCGGTGCCCGGTGCGACGAACGGCCGTCCGCCTCGTTCCAGCGCCGCGACCGCAAGGGCGAGCAGCTGGTCCCGGTCGGCCGGCAGCCGCTCCAGGCGCAGACAGCGCAGGGGGTGGTCGAGTTCCCTCGCCACCGGCGCGACGGCCGCCCGGACGTCGGCCTCGGAGGCCGGCCCGGTGTAGACGACGATCGCCTCCGCGGTGTGCAGACTGTCCGGGGCGAGGGCGCGCGCGATGTGCTCGTTGCGGCCGTCGAGTCCGACCAGCACGGTGGTCCGGTCGCCGCGCAGCACGGCGAGCAGCGACGCGAGGCCCTCGTCGGGGTCCAGGGTGCGGAAGCCGCGGGCCGCGGCGGCGCCCTCGGGCGCGCCCCGGTTCATGCCCAGACCGCTCCAGGTGCTCCAGGCCACGCAGTGCACGGGCCGGCCGCGCTCGCGGCCCCAGTGGTCGGCAAATCCGTGCAGGAAGCTGTTGGCCGACGAGTACGCCGCGAAGGAGCTGCCGCCGAACTCGCCGTTGACCGACGAGAAGAGCACGAGGGGCGTGTCGGGCCGGTCCTCCAGCAGCTCGGCGAGCGCGAGGGTGCCGCTCACCTTGGCGCGGTAGGCGTCGTGAAAGGCCCGGGGGGACTCGCGGACGACCTGGTGGAGTTCCAGTTGCGCCCACTGGTGGGAGACGTCGGCTCCGGCCAGGTGCAGCACGCCGTCGAGCGGCGCGCCCCAGCGCGCCTCCGCCTCGCCGACCGCGGCCCCGAGCGCGACCGGATCGGCCACGTCGAGGGCGCGGTAGGCCACGTCACCCAGGACGCCCAGGTCGTCGAGGCGCTCGGCGCGCTCGCCCCCGTCGGCCGGGCTCCGTCCGACCAGCAGCAGTTTCGCGCCGTGGGCGGCCAGCAGGTATTCGGCGATCGGATGGGCGACGCCGCCGAGGCCACCGGTGACGAGGTAGCGGCCGCCGGTGACGAACGCGTCGCTCCCCCGGTCGTCGAGGACGACCGGCCGCAGCCGGGGCACCATGCGTCGCGCGCCGCGGTGGGCCACGAGGTCGGCCCCGTCGTGGCAGGCGAGTTCCGTGACGATCGCGGCGGCCCGGTCGGCGGGGTCCGACACGTCGAGCTGCCGGACGGCCGGCAGTACCCGCTCCGCCGCGGCCGTCCGTACGAGACCGGGCAGGCTTGCGGTGGCGAGGTCGAGGGTGTCCCCCGCGGCCGTCCACAGACCACCGCCGGTGACCACCAGAAGCGGGGGCGCGGGATCGTACGCGGCCAGGTCCTGTACCAGTCGCAGCAGGTCGAGGGCCACGCTCTGGGCGTCAGGTCCCTGGGCCAGGTGGACGACGGCGCCGAGGTGTCCGGCCGGGGAGGCGCCGCCGGCCGGGGCGACGACGAGCTCGGGGACGCCGGGTACGGCGGAGAGCTCTTCCCGGAGCGCCCCGGAGACCAGCCACGGGCCGGACGGCAGCTCGCCGCGCTCGGCGGGACCGTCGGTCCAGGTGCGCTCGAAGTACCACGAGTCGTCCGCCTCGTCGCACCATTCGGCGTACGTGCCCGCGTCGAGGTCGGCGAGGAGCTGGGCGCGCTGGATCTTGCCGCTGCCCGTCTTGGGGAAGTCGTCCCGGTCGACCGGGATCACCAGGTCGGGCTGCAGACCGAGGGCCTCGGCCACCCGCGCCTTGATCGCGGCGATGGTGTCGTGGACCGCGGTCCGGTCGTCGGAGGCCGGTACGAAGAAGATCACCAGCTTGTCGGTGCTGTCGCCCGCGCCGGACCAGCCGCAGGCGGCGACGTAGGTGACCTCGGTGCCCTCGACCTGCTCCGCGATGGACTCCACGTCGTAGCTCAGGATGTTGGCACCCTGGACGATGATGAGGTCCTTCTCCCGGCCGGTGATGGTGAGCCGGCCCTCGTGCAGGAAGGCGAGGTCGCCCGTGCTGAACCAGCCGTCGGCGGTGAACGCCTCCGCGTTCGCCTCCTCGTTGCGGAAGTAGCCCTCCATGATCGTCGGCCCCGTGATCTGGAGCCGCCCCACATGGTCCTCGGGCAGCACGGCGTCGTTCGCGTCGACGATGCGCAGCCGCACGCCCGGGATCGGCGGGCCGACCTCCGTGAACGTGACGGCGTCGGCGGCGGTGGACCAGCGCAGGGCCCCGCCGAGCGAGCCCTTGTCCACCCGCAGCCGGCCCTCGTCCGGCTTCCCGGCGCGCAGCGTCGAGTACGTCACCCCGGAGCTGGTCTCCGACATGCCCCAGCACGGGCGCATCGCGTCGGCCGGCATCCCGTGCGCCGTGAGCAGCTCGATGAACCGGTCCGCGGTGCGGCTGACGACGGCCTCTCCCGCGTTGCACAGGTGCCGCAGCGTCGACAGGTCCCAGGACCGATCGGTCATGGCGGCGGCGCGCTCGTTGACGAGCGAGAAGGCGAAGTTGGGGGCCCAGGTGTTGGTGACGCCGTACCGGTCGATCCAGTCGAGCCAGCGCAGCGGGTCGGCGAGGAAGGCGTCGATGGTGGCGTTGACGTGCCGGCAGCGCAGCACGACGTCCCGCACGTTGTACATGACGATGCCGCCGACGTGGTCGAGCGGCATCCAGTTCAGCGCGACCTCGGCGGAGTCGAATCCGTTCGCCGCCGCGGTGGCCCGGGTGCGGGCCAGGACGCTGCGGCTGGCATGCCGGACCACCTTCGGCACACCGGTGCTGCCGGAGGTGAGCAGGTGCACGACCGGGCTGTCCGGGGTCGCCGGGAACCAGTCCGTGCTCTGCGGGCCGTCGTTCAGTTCCTCGAAGACGGCCACGCGCAGGTCGTCGACGCCCCACAGGCCGGAAAGCTTGGCCACGGCCGGCGCGAGGGAGGCGTCGGTGAGGACGAGCGGCCGGTCCAGCAGCTCCCAGGCGTTGCGGAGCTTGGTCGTGACGGCGTTCTCCCGGTCGTAGCCGGGTGCGGCACCGACCGGGGTGGGCAGGTACCCGCCCAGGACGCACGCCCAGAACGCCGTGACGAAGGCGCGGTTGTCGCCGAACTGGAACAGCACGGCCTCGCCGGGGGCGATGCCGGTGGCGCGCAGTCCGGTGAGCAGTCGCTGTGCGTCGGCGAGCAGCTGGGAGTAGCTCTGGAAGTGCTCGTCGCCGCCCGTCAGGTAGACGGTGCCCCGGTCCGGGGCGAGTTCGGCGGCGAGCCTGAGGGCTTCCTGCAGGGTGGTCGGGAAGCCGGGGTCGGGCGGCAGCTCGCCGCCGTACGCGAGAGCCGGGGTTCCCGCCGCCGCGGGCGGCGCGTCCGCGGCGCGGGGTGCGACCGGGCGCACCCGGTCCCGCCGGGCTTCCCGGCGGAGCAGAGGCACGGCCTCCTGAACCCCTGTGACGGATTCGGCGGCCGCCCGCAGCAGCGCCACGGCATCGTGTCCGGGCATGGTCATCGGTTCCGCTCCCCCTGGCCCGCGTACACGGGCTCACGGCCCAGCAGCGTGCTGCCGAGGACCGAAGTGAGCTCCGCCTCGGAGTCGTTGAGATAGAAGTGGCCGCCGGGGAAGACCTCGACGGAGAACGCCCCGCTGGTCTGCTCCTCCCAGGCCCGGAGGCCGCTGACGGGTGCGCGCGGGTCGGTGTCCCCGCCGAGCGCGGTGATCGGTACGGCGAGCGGCTCGCCAGGGCGGTGGCGGTGGTTCTCCCAGAGGGTGAAGTCGGCACGCAGCGTGGGCAGCAGCAGCTTCATCAGCTCGGGGTCGGTGAACACCCCGTCGGAGGTGCCGTCCAGGTCCCGCAGTGCGGCGCTGAAGTCCTCGTCGGACAGCCCGTGCAGCTCCGGCCCGGCCATGTCCGTACCCGGGGCCGGCTGCCCGGACAGGAACAGGTGGCCGGGCTGGGTGCCGCGCTTGCGCAGCGCCCTGGCCAGTTCGAACGCGAGCAGCGCACCGCCGCTGTGGCCGAAGAACGCGTACGGCCCCTGGAGGTAGGGCCGCAGCGCCACGGCGACCATGCGGACGGCGACGTCGACGGACGCGGGATGCGGTTCGCCGACGCGGTCCTCGCGGCCGGGCAGTTGCACGGCCACGATTTCCACCTCCGGCGGGAAGAGGGCCGGCCACGCGGCGAACGCACTCGCCCCCGCTCCCGCATGCGGAAAGCAGAAGAGACGGATCCTCCGGTTCGTCCGCCGGGCACGACGGACGAATGGAGTTTCTGCTATGAGCCTGTCAGGCATGACCGAGCCGCCTCAAAATCTGCAGGACAACAGGAATACACCGCACGGTATTGAGGAGCCTTATCGGTCCTCTATTACGACCCTTTCCGGACCGCATTCGAAGATCCCCGCGACCCCTGTGGCCACGTCGCGCAGCAGGGCCGGCTCCAGCAGGTCGTCGTGCGAGCAGTCGACCGGGGTGACCTTCAGCTCCCCGTCCACGTAGGGGGCCCAGGCGGAGGCCAGCTTCGCCGCCCCCTGCTCCCCGCCCGAAGTGATCAGGGAGACTTCGCCCTTGTACGCGGCGGGCCGGTGCGCGGTGACCACCATGATCGTGTTGATCATGACGTCGAAGAGCCGCTCGTCGGCCTCGCCGCCGAGGACGTCTTCCACCAGGCCGAGTCCCCGCTCCCGCTGCTGCGCCTCGTCACCGCGGTCGTCCGGGTCGCCGCCCGCGTCGTCGCTCACCCGGGCAAGCACGTCAGCGGCGGTGAGCAGCCGGTGTCCCTCCACCGGGCCTTCCTGGGCGGGGTCGCCCGGCCTCGCGTCCATGATGGCCAGCAGGGCCACCTGCTCACCCTGCTCCTGCAGGGTGGTGGCGATGGCGTGCGCGACGTTACCGCCGGTCGAGTACCCCAGCAGGTGGTACGGGCCCTGCGGCTGCACGGCGCGGATCTGCTCGACGGCGTCGAGCGCCCAGTCGGCCAGCGACTGCGGGAGCGGTCCCAGGCCGTCGAGTCCCCGCGCCTGCAGGCCGTACAGGCCCACGTCCTCGGGCAGCCCGCGCAGGAGTCCGGCGTAGCACCAGCTCAGTCCGAGCGACGGAGGGGCGCAGAACAGCGAGGGGCGGTCGCCGCCGCGGCGCAGCACCACCATGGGCCCGGTGTCGTCGGGGGTGTCGAGCCGCGTGGCGAGCAGGGCCGGGGTGGGTGCCTCGAAGAGGGTCCGCACATCCGTCACGACGTCGAGCGCGGTGCTGATCCGGGTGGCGAGCCGCATCGCGAGCAGCGAGTGGCCGCCAAGCTCGAAGAAGTTCGCGTCGACGCCGACCCGGGGCAGTTCGAGGGCTTCCGCGAAGAGGCCGCAGAGCAGTTCCTCACGCAGGCTGCGCGGATCGCGCCCGGCCGTCGCCCCGGTCACCTCGGGTACGGGCAGGGCCTTGCGGTCGAGCTTGTTGCTGGGACTCAGCGGCAGGCCTTCCAGCACCACGATCACGCCGGGCACCATGTGCGCCGGCAGCGCCGCGGCGAGCCGGGTGCGCAGTTCCCGGGGATCCAGCTGCGCCCCGGTGGCCGGGACCGCGTAGCCGACGAGCCGGTCGCCGTGGACGGCCGCGGCGGCGTGGGTGACGCCAGGCTGCTCGGCGATCGCGGACTCGATCTCGCCGAGCTCGATGCGCAGGCCGCGGAGCTTGACCTGCGTGTCGGCCCGGCCGACGAACACCAGCAGACCTTCGCGGTCCCACCGGACGAGGTCTCCGGTGCGGTACATCCGGCCGCCGGGGACGAACGGGTTCGCGACGAACCGTTCGGCGGTCAGGCCGGGACGGTCGAGGTAGCCGCGGGCCAGTCCGGGGCCGGCCGTGTACAGCTCTCCCGCCACACCGGGCGGGACCGGCCGCAGGTACGGGTCGAGCACGTACGCGGCCGCGTTGGCGATGGGCCGGCCGATCGGGATGGGTTGCCGGCCGGGGGCGTCGTGGACCCAGGACGCGACGTCCACGGTGGCCTCGGTCGGGCCGTACGCGTTGACGAGCCTGCGGCCTTCGGACCAGTGCGCGATCAAGTCCGCCGGGGGGACGTCGCCGCCGGTGACGATCATCCGCAGGGCGGGCAGTTCGATCCGCGGCAGGCCCGACATCACGGCCGGGGTGAGGTGCGCGTGCGTGATGCGCCGGTCGGCGAGGAAGGCGGCGAGTTCCTCGCCGGCCAGGACGCCCGGGGGGATCACGAGGCAGGAGCCGGTGAGCAGGGCGAGGCACAGTTCGGAGACGCTCGCGTCGAAGCTCGGGGAGATGAGCTGTGCGACGCGGTGGCCCGTACCGGCCTCGTAGCGCTCGGCCTGGTTGACGACCAGGCTCGCGATGCCGCGGTGCGACACGACGACGCCCTTGGGCCGGCCCGTCGAACCGGAGGTGTAGATGACGTACGCGGCGTCGTCGAGGCGCCGCGGAACGACCGGCTCCGTACCGGGGAGCCCGTCCGGGACCGGGAAGGAGGCGGGCGAGAGCTCGCACACCGGGCGGGCGTCGTCGAGCATGAACGCGATCCGCTCGGCCGGGTAGTCGGGGTCGACCGGCAGGTACGCGGCCCCCGCCTTCAGCGTCGCCAGCACGGCGACCACCAGATCGGCCGACCGGGGCAGCCGCAGTGCGACGATCTCCCCCGGTCCCGCGCCCCGCTCGCGCAGCAGATGTGCGAGCCGGTTGGCGCGCAGGTCCAGCTCCGCGTAGCTGAGCGTCTCGGCGCCCTCCTGCACGGCGGGGTGGTCCGGGGTCCGGGCCACCTGTCGGGCGAAGAGCTCCGGCCAGGTGAGCGGGGGCATCTCGCGAGCCGTGTCGTTCCACCCGTCGAGGACCAGCCGGCCCAGCTCGGGACCGAGGACGTCGAGCCGGTCGAGGGGCTCGTCGGGGGCGGCCACGGCGGCGGCGAGCAGTCGGACCAGTGCGTCGGCCAGGCTGCGGGCGGTTTCGTGGTCGAACAGATCGGTGGCGTACCGCACGATCCCGTTCAGCCCCGAGGTCTCGTCCTCCTCCAGGACGAACGCCAGATCCACCTTGGCGGACTCCGTGTCGACCTGCTCACCGCGGACCACCAGGCCCGCGAGTTCCGGCTCCGAGACGTCGAGGTTCTGCAGCGTGAGCATCACCTGAAAGAGGGGGTGGTGGGCCAGCGAGCGGGCGGGGTTGAGCACCTCCACGAGCCGCTCGAACGGCACGTCCTGGTGGGCGAAGGCGGCCAGGTCGGTCTCCCGTACCCGGTCGACGAGCTCGTGCAGCGAGGGGCTGCCGGAGACGTCGGTGCGCAGCACGACCGTGTTGACGAAGAAGCCGACCAGGTCGCGGGCCGCCTCCTCGTCGCGTCCGGCGACCGCGCAGCCGAGCGGGATGTCCGTACCGCTGCCGTACCGGGTGAGCAGGGCGGCGAGCGCGGCCTGCAGCACCATGAACACGCTCGCGTGCCGGCGGCGGGCCAGGTCCGTGACGGCGCGGTACAGATCGGGACCGACCGTCAGCGGCGCCGAGCCACCGCGGTGGCTGAGGGCGGCCGGCCGGGGCCGGTCGACGGGCAGGTCCAGCAGCTCGGGCGCGCCCGCGAGGGTGTCGCGCCAGAATGCGGTCTGGCGGGCCAGCACGCTGTCCGGGTCGCTCTCCTCGCCGAGGACCTCCTGCTGCCAGATGGCGTGGTCGGCGTACTGCACCGGAAGCGGCGTCCACTGCGGGGCGCGTCCGGCGCGGCGGGCCTCGTACGCAGTGCCCAGGTCGCGCAGGAGCGGTCCCATCGACCAGCCGTCGCTGACGATGTGGTGCACGAGCACGAGCAGGACGTGCTCATCGCCGTCCTGGGTGAAGAGCCAGGATCGGATGGGGAGTTCGCGGTCGAGTTCGAACGCGTACCCGGCCGCGGCAACGACGTCGCCGCCGGTGACCTCCTCGAGAACCGGTTCCTCGGTCACGACCCGCTGATGGGGCACGCCCCCCTCGTCACCGAAGACGGTGCGCAGGCTCTCGTGCCGTCCCACCACGTCGGCGAGGGCGGCCCGCAGCGCGGTCCGGTCGACCCGGCCGGTGAGCCGCAGCGCCAGCGGGACGTTGTACGTGGGCGACGGACCCTCGAAGCGGTACATGAACCACAGACGGCGCTGGGCTGCCGACAGGGGCACCCGCTCGGGCCGCGGGCGCGGGGCGAGTGCGGGGCGGGTCGGCCCCGCGGCCGGTTGCAGCTCGGCGATCCGCGCGGCGAGCCCGGCGACGGTGGGGGCCTCGAAGAGGTTCCGGATACCGACCTCGACGCCGAGCTCGTCGCGGACCCGGGCGACGACCCGGGCGGCCAGCAGCGAGTGCCCGCCGAGGTCGAAGAAGACGTCGTCGACGCCGACCTCGGGCACGCCCAGGCTCTCGGCGAAGATCGCGCACAGGACTTCCTCGCGGGCGTCCCTGGGAGCCCGGGCGGAGGTGACCACCGCTTCGGGTGCGGGCAGCGCGTCCCGGTCCAGCTTTCCGTTGCCGGTGAAGGGCAGCCGGTCCATCGCCACGTACGCGGACGGCGCCATGTACTCGGGCAGCTGCCCGGCGGCGTACGCCCGCACGGCCTCCAGGTCGAGCCCGGCGGGTGTCACGTACGCCACCAGGCGCTTGTCCCCCGGCCGGTCCTCGCGCAGCACGGCGGCGGCGTGCGCCACGTCCGGGTGCTTGGCGACGGCCGACTCGACCTCGCCCAGCTCGATCCGGAAGCCCCGCAGCTTCACCTGGTGGTCGACGCGGGCAACGAACTCCAGTTCGCCGTTGCGGTTCCACCGGCCCAGGTCGCCGGAGCGGTACATCCGCGATCCCGCGGGGCCGTACGGGTCCGCGACGAACTTGGTCGCGGTCAGGCCGAGCCGGTTGAGGTAGCCGCGGGTGACCAGGTCGCCCGCGATGTAGAGCTCACCGGTCACTCCGACGGGCAGCGGCCGCAGCTTCGCGTCGAGCACGTACATCCGGGTGTTCCAGACCGGCCGGCCGATGGTGATGACACCGCTGGGGACGGCCTCGCCGGGGGCGATGCGGAATTCGGTGCAGCCCACGGTCGTCTCCGTGGGGCCGTACTCGTTGACCACGGTCACGCCGGGGTGGCGGCGGCGCCACTCGTCGAGCAGTTCGCCCATCAGCGACTCGCCGCCGAGGACGAGCTGCTCGGTCGGGGAGAACGCGTCCGGCAGGTTCAGCAGCAGCGAGAGGTGGCTCGGCGTGGCCTTGACGAAGGCGGGCCGGGTGACGGGGGCGTCGCCCTTCAGGTCGACGAGGTCCACGGCGCCGCCGGCCGTCAGGGGCGCGAAGATGCCGGTCACGGTGAGGTCGAAGGAGATCGGCGAGTGCACGAGCGCACCGCGCTCGACGGAGTCGTAGGCGTTCCGGGCCCATGCCAGGTACGAGTTGAGCGAGCGGTGCTCGACCACGACGCCCTTCGGCCTGCCGGTGGAACCGGAGGTGAAGATCACGTACGCGGCGGCGCTGTCCGGTACGAACTCCGGCAGCCGTGCCGTCCGCGCCGCGTCCGTGCCGGTGTCCGCGTCCGCGTCCGCGTCGGGCGAGAGGTCCGCGTCCAGGTGGAGGCGCGGCCGCGTTCCGGGGAGTTCGGTCGTCGTGGTGGTCAGCACCAGCACCGGACCGACGTCGTCGAGGACGAAGCCGAGCCGGTCGGCCGGGTGCTCGGGATCCAGCGGCAGGTAGGCCGCCCCGGCCCGGAACACGGCGAGCACCGCCACCACCAGGTCGACGGACTTCGGCAGGGCGATCGCCACGAACGTCTCGGGGCGGGCCCCCCGCGCGACCAGGACCCGCGCCAGCCGTTCGACCCGGTCGGCCAGTTCGGCGTAGGTGATGCGGTCGTCCCCGCACACCACGGCGACGGCTCCGGGGGTCCTGGCCGCCTGCGCGGCGAACAGCTCCGGCACGGTCGTCCGGGGCACGTCGTGCCCCGGGTCGTTCCAGCCGACCAGGACGCCGTGGCGTTCCTCCTCGGACAGGATCGGAAGATCGCCGACCGGGAGGTCCGGGTCGGCCGCGGCCGCGGTGAGCAGCCGGACCAGACGGTCGGCCATCGCCTGCACGGTCTCGGCCTCGAACAGGTCGGTGGCGTACTGGATCGCGCCGTGCAGCCCGTCCGGACGGCCGTCCTCGGTGTGCTCCTCGGCGAGGAAGAACGACAGGTCGAGCTTGGCGCTGTCCGCGCCGAGCTGCTCCCGGACGACCTCCAGGCCGGCCATGCCGAAGTCGCCGTCCGCGGTGTTCGCGAACGTCAGCATCACCTGGAAGAGCGGGTGGTGGGCCAGCGACCTGGCCGGATTGAGCACCTCCACCAGCCGCTCGAACGGCACGTCCTGGTGGGAGTAGGCGGCCAGGTCGGCCGTGCGGACGCGGCGCAGCAGCTCGGCGAAGGACGGATCGCCCGAGACGTCGGTACGCAGCACCAGCGTGTTGACGAAGAATCCGACGAGGTCGTCGAGCGCCTCGTCCGTACGGCCGGCGATCGCCGTGCCCAGGGGGATGTCGGCGCCCGCGCCCATCCGGGTCAGCAGGGCCGCGATACCGGCCTGGACCACCATGAACACGCTCGCCTGCTGGGCCCTGGCCAGCGCCACGAGCGCACCGTGGGCAGCGGCGGGCACGGCCAGCTCCACGACCCCGCCGCCGTTCCCGGCGACCGCGGGACGCGGCCGGTCGGTGGGCAGTTCGAGGAGTTCGGGAGCACCGGCCAGCGTCGTGCGCCAGTAGTCGAGCTGACGGGCGATGAGGCTGTCCGGATCCTCCTCTCCGGCGAGGAGTTCACGCTGCCACAGCGCGAAGTCGGCGTACTGCACGCGCAGTTCCGGCCAGGTGGGGCCCTCACCGGTCAGACGGGCCGCGTACGCGGTCGCGAGGTCGCCCGCGAGCGGGGCGGCGGACCAGCCGTCACCGGCGATGTGGTGCAGGAGCAGCAGCAGGGTGTGCTCCTCGGGGCCGGACTCGAAGAGCGTGACGCGCAGCGGGGCTTCCCGCTCCAGGTGGAAGGCGTACGCGACGGCCGCGTCGAGGGCCTGCGGGGAGAAGGGTTCCACCCGCAGCTCGACGTCGGCGGGCAGGACCTGCTGGTAGGGCGTGCCCGCGAAGTCGGGGAAGGCGGTCCGCAGGGCCTCGTGCCGCTCGACCACGTCGGTGATCGCGGCCTGCAGCGCGGACCGGTCCAGCCGGCCGGTCAGGCGCAGCGCGATCGGCAGGTTGTAGGTGGCGCCGGGCCCTTCGAGCCGGTACAGGAACCACAGGCGCCGCTGCGCGTACGACAGCGGCGGATGCTCCGGCCGTTCCGCGACGAGGATCGGCGGCCGGGCGGTGGCCGCCGTGTCGAGGCGGGCGGCTATCCCGGCCGGCGTCGGCGCCTCGAACAGCGCGCGGATCGGCAGCTCGACGTTGAAGGTGGAACGGATACGGCTGACCAGCCGGGTGGCGAGCAGCGAGTGCCCGCCGAGCGCGAAGAAGTCGTCGTCGGCACTGGTCCGCCGCAGGCCGAGCACCTCGGCGAACAGGCCGCAGAGGATCTCCTGCTGCGGTGTCGCCGCGGCCCGTCCCGCCGGGGCGGGCGCGAATTCGGGCGTGGGCAGGGCGGCGGTGTCGAGCTTGCCGCTGGGGGTCAGCGGCAGGGCGTCCAGGAGCACGATCGCGCCGGGTACGAGCACCTCGGGCAGCCGCGCGGCGAGGTGCTCCCGGACGGTGCGGATCAGGTCGTCGCCGACCCGGTCGCCGCCCTCGCCGGGCGCTGAGGGGCCGGCCGGGACGACGTACGCGACGAGGCGCTCGTCGGAGACGGTGACGACGGCCTGGCCGACCTCGGTCAGCTCGGCCGCTGTGGCGCGGATCTCGTCGAGCTCGATCCGGACGCCGCGCACCTTGACCTGGCGGTCGGCGCGGCCGGCGAACTGGATGGAACCGTCGGGGTTCCACCGGCCCAGGTCGCCGGAGCGGTACATCCGGGAACCCGCCGGGCCGAACGGGTCGGCCACGAATCGCTCCGCGCTGAGGCCGGGCCGTTGCAGGTAGCCGTGTGCGAGCTGAACGCCCGCGAGGTAGAGCTCTCCCACGACGCCGGGCGGGACCGGGCGCATCGCCCGGTCGAGCACGTAGACGCGGGTGTTCCAGACGGGGAAGCCGATCGGCGCGTTGCCCGGGCCTATCTCCTGGCCGCCGTCCCATGCCGTGACGTCGACGGTGGCCTCGGTCGGGCCGTACAGATGGTGCAGGGGGATGCCGAGGAGGTCGCGGAAGCTCCGGTGCAGATCCGCGGGCAGGGCCTCTCCGCCGCAGAACACGCGGCGCAGGCTGGTGCAGCCGGCGGCCTGCGGCGTCTGCACGAAGGCCGAGAGCATCGCGGGGATGAAGTGGAGCGTCGTCACCCGCTCGGCCCGGATCAGCTCGGCGAGGTACTCGGGGTCGCGGTGCCCGTCCGGCTTGGCCATCACCATCGTGGCGCCCTGCAGCAGCGGCCAGAAGAACTCCCAGACCGACACGTCGAAGCTGGTGGCGGTCTTCTGCAGCACCCGGTCGTCGGCCGCGAGGGGGTAGGCGCGCTGCATGCCGTCGAGCCGGTTCACGACCGCGGCGTGCGGGACGACGACGCCCTTGGGGCGGCCCGTCGATCCGGAGGTGTACATGACGTACGCCGGGTCGGCCGGGAGCAGCGGGCGGCTCCGGTCGGCGTCGGTGAGCGGGGTGTCCTCGTGTCCCTCCGCGTCCGCACCGGCGAAGTACGCGCTGTCCAGCACGCAGATCGGGGCGGCGTCGGCCAGCATGTAGGCGATGCGGTCGGCCGGGTAGCCGACGTCCACCGGCAGGTACGCCGCGCCCGTCTTCACGATCGCGAGCAGCCCGACGAGGAGGTCCACCGAGCGGGGCACGGCGAGGGCCACGAGCTCACCCGGACCGGCGCCCCGGCCGACGAGGTGGCGGGCCAGCCGGTTGGCCCGTGCGTGCAGTTCCCCGTACGTGACCTCCTCGCCCTCCATGACCAGCGCGACCCGGTCGGGGGTGCGGACCGCCCGGGCGTCGAGCAGCTCGGGCAGCACGGCGGCGGGCAGTTCGAGATCCGTGGCGTTCCATGTCCGGACGACCTGCTCGCGCTCTGCGGGCAGGGTCACGTCGATGCGGCCGACGGGGAGGTCGGGGTCGGCGGCGACGGTTTCGAGGACCTGGAGGAACCGGGCGGCGATGGCGGTGCCCTGCGCCCGGTCGAACTGCGCGGGGCGGACGTCGAGCCGCAGGACGAGACGGTCGCCCAAGACGCCGGTGATGAGGCTGAGCGGGTAGTGGGTCGCGCCGCCGCCGTCGATGTCGGTGATCCTGAGCTTCTCCTCCGGGCCCTCCCCCTCCTCTTCGAAGGGGTAGTTCTCGAAGACGAGGATCGAGTCGAAGAGCTCTCCCAGGCCCGCCCTCCGCTGGATCTCGGCGAGGCTGACGTGGTGGTGGTCGAGCAGGTCGCCCTGCCGGCGCTGGAGGGCGCCGACGGCCTCGGCGAACGGCACGGCGGGGTCGAGCCCGACCCGCACCGGAACCGTGTTGATGAAGAGGCCGATCATGCTCTCGACGCCGGGCAGGTCGGCCGGCCGGCCGGAGACCGTGGCGCCGAAGACCACGTCGCTGCGGCCGGTGAGCTGTCCGAGCACCATTCCCCAGGCACCCTGCACCAGGGTGTTCACGGTCAGGCCGCGCTCGGCCGCCATCCCGACCAGCCGCGCGGTCGCCCCGGGCGACAGCTCGGCCGTGATCCGCTCGGGCAGCACCGTGCCCGCGGGGGCGCCGGGGGCCACCGTGGTCGGCCCGTCGAGACCGGCGAGGGCCTCCTGCCACGCCTGCGCTCCGGCGTCCGCGTCCTGCCGGCCGAGCCAGCCCAGATACTCCCGGTAGGGGGTGACCCGGGGCAGCCCGTCGGTGCTGCCGCCCGCCTCGTAGACCTCGAAGAGCTCGCCGACGAGCAGCGGCGCCGACCAGCCGTCGAGCAGGATGTGGTGGTTGGTCATCACCAGCCGGTGCTCGCCGGGTCCGAGGTGGACCAGGCTGAACCGGATCAGCGGCGGCCGGCCCAGGTCGAACCGGGTGGCCCTCTCGGTCGTCAGGAACGCGTCCAGTTCCTCGGCCGGAAGGGTCAGTTCGGACCAGCCGGGCGTCACGTCCCGCGGGATGATCTGCATCGGCCGGCCGTTCGCCCGCAGCCGGAAGCCGGCCCTGAGGTTGGCGTGCCGCTGCAGGACGGCTTCGGCGCTGCGGCGCAGCACGGACCCGTCCACCTCACCGGACAGCTCGAGTACGAGCTGGGTGTTGTAGACGTCCACCGCCTCGTCGTCGTAGAGGGAGTGGAACAGCAGCCCCTCCTGCAACGGTGTCAGCGGCAGTACGTCTTCGAGGCGCGAGCGCTTCATTACCAGTCCCCCAGTTCAGCCTCAAGGCTGTCGATCTCGCTCTGTGTCAGGTCGTCGCTCAGGTCGGACGGCGTCAGCCCGACCGTGTCGGGCCGCTCGTCCGCGAGCTCGGTGAGCGCGTCGAACCATGCGTGCGCCAGCCGCCGTACCTCGGACTCGTCGAGCAGCCCGTCAGCCCAGGCCCAGGTGGCGACGAGGCGCGGACGACCCTCGTGGTTCTCGGTGACCGCGGTGATCTCCACCGCGTGCGTCATCGGCATCTCCGGCGACCTCGGTGCGGGCACCGGCCCGTCGACGGTCTGCCAGTCGGCGCCCGTGTCGTCGCCGTCCGTGTACCGGCCCAGGTAGTTGAAGCCGATCTGCGGTGCGACGGCCAGGCCGGGCTCCTTGCCGAGGTGGCGCAGGATTCCGTATCCGACGCCGTTGTCCGGGAAGGCGCGCAACTGCTCCTTGACCCGCTTGAGCCGGTCCGTGGGCGTGCGGCCCTCCGGGTGGAGCCGGACCGGGTAGAGGCTGGTGAACCAGCCGACCGTGCGGGAGGTGTCCACCCCGTCGGCGACGTGTTCGCGCCCGTGGCCCTCCAGGTCGACGAGCACCGGTCCGGCGCCGCGGCCTTCGGCGACCGCGGTCGCCAGGCCGTACAGCAGGACGTCGTTGACGTTGCCGTTGACGCTCGCCGGGATCCTGGTGAGCAGCGCCTCGGTGACCTCCGGTGCCAGCGTCAGCTCGATCTCCCGGGCCGTGGCCGCGGTGTCGAGCGCCGGGTCCAGCCGGCGGGTGCCGAGGAGCGGATCCGCGGTCGCGGCGATCTCCTGCCACACCGGGAGTTCGGCCCGCCGGTCCGCGGCCTGCAGGTGCCCCGACCAGGTCCGGTACGAGGTGGCCACCGGGGCGAGCTCGGGGGCCCGTCCCGCTGCGGCCGTCTCGTACGCGGCGGCGAGGTCGGGCAGCAGGATCTGCCACGACACCGCGTCCACGACCAGGTGGTGCAGGACGATCAGCAGCGTGCCCGACGCGTCGGGTCCGGCGTCGAACCAGACGAACCGTGCCACCTCACCGGCCGCCGGGGACAGTTCCCGGCGGGCCGTCTCCGCGGCTTCGCCGTCGCCGGAGCCGACGCGCACGACCGAGACCGGTACGGCGCCGCGCTCGCGTACCTCGTACGTGCCGTCCGGGTGGTGCCGCAGCCGTAGGACGTCGTGGTGGTCGATCAGGGCCTGGGCGGCCCGGACCAGTGCCTGCTCGTCCAGGCCCGCGGGGACCCGTACGGCCATCGACTGGTTGAAGCCGTCGGTGGCGTCGTAGTCCTCCAGCCAGCGCATGATCGGGGTGGGCGCGAAGGTGCCCGTACCCGCGTCCCGGTCCTCCGCCGTGGTCGGCACCTCGGTGGCCACCTGGGCCAGGAGGGCGGGAGTGCGCTCCCGGAAGACGTCCCGGGTCGCGACCAGCAGTCCGCCCGACCGGGCCCGGCTGACCACCTGGATGGACATGATGCTGTCGCCCCCGAGGTCGAAGAAGCTGTCGTCGGGGTCGACGGCGGGCAGGTCGAGGACGTCGGCGAAGATCTGGCAGAGCAGTTCCTCGCGGGCGTCGGCGGGCCGGCGGCCGCCGCCTGCGGCGGTGGCACTCCACCGGGGTGCGGGGAGCGCCGCCCGGTCGACCTTGCCGTTGGGCATCAGCGGGATCTCGTCCAGGACCACCAGGGCTGCCGGAACCATGTAGTCCGGCAGGCCGGAGGCGATCCGTGCCCGTACCGCCGCCGGGTCCGCGTCACCCACGTAGTAGGCCACCAGACGCCGGTCACCCGGACGGTCCTCGCGCACCACGGCGGTGGCCCGGCCCACGCCGTCCACGGCGTTCAGCGCGGACTCGACCTCGCCGAGCTCGATGCGGAAGCCGCGCAGCTTGACCTGCGTGTCCGCCCGGCCCTGGTACGACAGTTCGCCGTCGGCGCTCCACCGGGCCAGGTCGCCGGTGCGGTACATCCGCGAGCCGGCGGGGCCGAACGGGTCCGCGAGGAACCGCTCGCCCGTCAGCGACGGACGGCCGAGATATCCGCGGGCCAGGCCCGCACCCGCCACGTACAGCTCGCCGGTGACGCCGGGGGCCACCGGACGCAGGGCCGCGTCCAGCACGTAGACCCGCGCCCCGGTGATCGGACGGCCGATCGGCGGTACGACCTCGCCGGACAGCGGCGCGCTCATCGTGGCGCACACGGTCGTCTCGGTCGGGCCGTAGGCGTTGATCATCCGGCGTCCCACCGACCAGCGGGCGACTAGTTCCGGCGGGCACGCCTCGCCCGCCACGACGAGCGTCGCGCCGGCCGGCAGGGCGTCCTCCGGGAGCACCGCCAGTGCCGTGGGCGGCAGGGTCACGTGCGTCACGGCCCGCTCCGCGCACAGCGCGGCCAGGTCGGGACCGGGCATCAGCCGCTCGGCCGGGGCGAGCACCAGGGTCGCCCCCGACAGCAGACCCATCACGATCTCCCAGGCCGCCGCGTCGAAGCTCAGCGCCGCGAACTGCAGTACCCGGCTGCCCGGACCCACACCGAAGGCGTCCTGCTGGGCCCGCGCCAGGGAGGCGATGCCGCCGTGCGGCACGACGACGCCCTTGGGCCGGCCCGTCGAACCCGACGTGTAGATCACGTAGGCCGGGTGGTCGGCGTGCAGCTGCACGTGCGCAGGCGCCACCTCACCGGACGGTTCCAGCCCGTCGACGAGCACGACGGGGACCGTGCGCTCGCCGAGCCCCGGCAGCGTCGCGCCATCGGTGATCAGCAGCAGTGGCCGGGAGTCCGAGAGCATGTACGCCACCCGGTCCGCCGGGTAGTTCGGGTCGACCGGCACGTACGCACCGCCCGCCCGCAGCACCGCCAGCAGCGACACCACCAGGTCCACCGACCGCGGCAGCGCCACGGCCACCACGGACTCCGGCCCCACACCGTGCGAGGCGAGGTGTCCGGCGAACGCGTCCACGCGCGCCGCCAGCTCGCCGTACGTCAGCTCGTCGCCCTCGAACGCCAGCGCGGGCGCCGAGGGGTCGGCAGCCACCCGGGCCGCGAACAGCTCCGGGAAGGACTGCCCGTCACTCACCGCATCGCAAGACGCGTCAGCCGCCCACTCCTCCAGCATCCGGCCGCGCTCGGCGGCCGACAGCACGTCCACCGCCGAGACCGGGCCGTCCACATCGGCGACCAGCCCCTCCAGCACCCGGACGAACCGCTCGCCCAGCGCGTCGGCGCTCGCCCCGTCGAACAGGTCCGAGGCGTACTGGACCTCTCCGCTGAGCCCGTCGGAGGTCTCCTCCAGGTGGAAGGTCAGGTCGAACTTGGCCACGCCGAGGTCGGCGCCCTCGTATCCGGCGTCGAGGCCGGGGAGGTCGAATCCGGCCTCGGAGTTGTTGTCGAGGACGACCATCACCTGGAACAGCGGGTGATGGGCCAGCGAACGCTGCGGGCTCACCACTTCGACCAGGCGCTCGAAGGGCACGTCCTGGTGCGCGTACGCCGCCAGGTCCGTCTCCCGCACCCGGGCCAGCAGCTCGCGCACCGACGGGTCGCCCGACACGTCCGTGCGCAGCACGAGCGTGTTCACGAAGAACCCGATCAGGCCGTCGAGCGCCTGGTCCGAGCGGCCGGCCACGACCGTGCCCAGCGGCACGTCCGTCCCGGCGCCCATGCGCGAGAGCAGCACCGCGACCGCGGCCTGCACCACCATGAACGGGGTCACCCCGCACTCGCGGGCCACGGCCAGCAGACGGCCGTGCAACGCGGCGTCGGTCCCGAAGCGGGCCACGCCGCCGCGGTACGAGGGAGTCTGCGGACGCGGTCGGTCGAGGGGGAGTTCGATCAGTTCGGGTACGCCGTCCAGTGCGGAGCGCCAGTAGTCGATCTGGCGGCCGACCGGGCTCGACGGATCGCCCTCGTCACCGAGAACCTCCGCCTGCCACAGCGCGTAATCCGCGTACTGCACCGGCAACGGAGCCCAGCCGGGCACCCCACCGTCCACCCGAGCCGCATACGCGACCGAAAGATCATCCGCCAGCGGAGCCAACGACCA